>NZ_CP065424.1:3330000-3935000 GCF_017809215.1 Heyndrickxia oleronia | reverse complement strand
CGAGTGGCCGAAGGAGCACGATTGGAAATCGTGTAGACGGTTAAGAGCTGTCTCAAGGGTTCAAATCCCTTGCTCTCCGCCATAATTAACTTTGGCCCGTTGGTCAAGCGGTTAAGACACCGCCCTTTCACGGCGGTAACACGGGTTCGAATCCCGTACGGGTCACCATTTAATTATATTATAAAAACTGGAGGATTAGCTCAGCTGGGAGAGCACCTGCCTTACAAGCAGGGGGTCGGCGGTTCGATCCCGTCATCCTCCACCATATTATTATCGCGGGGTGGAGCAGTCTGGTAGCTCGTCGGGCTCATAACCCGAAGGTCGCAGGTTCAAATCCTGCCTCCGCAATTAATGAAAATACTTTCAAGTTCTCTTGAAACTATTTTGGTCCGGTAGTTCAGTTGGTTAGAATGCCTGCCTGTCACGCAGGAGGTCGCGGGTTCGAGTCCCGTCCGGACCGCCATTATACATAAGAATATGTAAAGGCTCGGTAGCTCAGTCGGTAGAGCAATGGACTGAAAATCCATGTGTCGGCGGTTCGATTCCGTCCCGAGCCACCATTCTTTCGCCGGCCTAGCTCAATTGGTAGAGCAACTGACTTGTAATCAGTAGGTTGGGGGTTCAAGTCCTCTGGCCGGCACCATTTTTTATTTTGTGGAGGGGTAGCGAAGTGGCTAAACGCGGCGGACTGTAAATCCGCTCCCTCCGGGTTCGGCGGTTCGAATCCGTCCCCCTCCACCATTTAAAAAACAGGGGCATAGTTTAAAGGTAGAACTAAGGTCTCCAAAACCTTCAGTGTGGGTTCGATTCCTACTGCCCCTGCCATGGCGGATGTGGCGAAGTGGTTAACGCATCGGATTGTGGTTCCGACATTCGTGGGTTCGATTCCCATCATCCGCCCCATTACTTTATAAATAATTAAAATTTTAAATAGTATTAATGGGCTATAGCCAAGTGGTAAGGCAACGGACTTTGACTCCGTCACTCGTTGGTTCGAATCCAGCTAGCCCAGTACGCGGAAGTAGTTCAGTGGTAGAACACCACCTTGCCAAGGTGGGGGTCGCGGGTTCGAATCCCGTCTTCCGCTCCAAGTATGGCGGCATAGCCAAGTGGTAAGGCAGAGGTCTGCAAAACCTTTACCACCGGTTCGAATCCGGTTGCCGCCTCCATACTATGCCGGTGTGGCGGAATTGGCAGACGCGCACGACTCAAAATCGTGTTCCTTCGGGAGTACCAGTTCGACCCTGGTCACCGGTATCAAAATAGTGAAAGACCCTGAAATACATTAAATATAATGTGTTTAAGGGTCTTTTTTGTTTGTATTGCTTTTCTATAATACTGTATTTATATTAAAGGTATTTGTGAGTGAACAAGTGTCGGTTCGACTGCTTTGATTTTCATCATCATTTTAATCCTATCTAAATCGGAATTAAAATGTCACACCCGAGTATAAATCTTTTCCCCAAGTCAAGACCATGAATAGTGTGATGGTCTTGTTGGCAGAACAACATATGTTGTCACAAGTATAGTTGAGGCTATTGATGTTTAGCCAACCTCAACTAGCCTAAGCAAGGCAATGTAGATTATTTTTTCACCCAAGCAATCTCCGCTCCATATGGTGCTTTTCCTATAAAAGTGAAGCTTTGAAGCTTGTGTTTATAAAGAGGAATATTTAACTTATATCCTACCTTTTTTCCAATATTGACACTTGAATTAATATCTCTCATTAATGGGGTCCCACAGTTTTCACATGTAAAGCTACGTATATGTGGATCTCTTTTTCTCATATATCCGCAAACACAGCATTCTTTGGTAGTGTTATATTCATCAGATATTAAAAAATACTTACCACGTTTAGTTGCAACCCATTTTAAGATGCTACGGAATTTACCGATTTGTTCTTGATTCAACATACTTCTTTTCATATTTTTGAAGGGAGCATGTTTATTGGCTGGAGTATAGTCACCAATGATAACTAGATCGTATCTATCGTACAAAACATGGGCAATAGAATACAACGCTGTCTTAATTTGTTCTCGACGTTTGTTGTATGCTCTATTCACTGCAGAGTTTAATTTATTCCATCGTGGACTGTGAATTGTATAAGAATTTCCGTATTTGCTTTTTTTCGTTTTGTATTGCTTTACGCAAATATCTCGTTTGGCTTTTAGTTGATCAATTTTTTTATCCCAATAATTAATCATTAAAAGCTTCTTAAATTCAATAGAATTACCTTCATCGTCTACACCAACAAAGAAGTTTTTATGGTTAGGATCTAAGGAAATCCATTTTATATTATCTGGAATGTGAAGTTCCTGTTTAATTAATGAAGGTTTTTGAGGTAAGGGTTCATTTAACTTTTTAGACCTAATGCGCTGAACTCGATAGTTTGACATTGCTTTTTTAAATTCAATTTCTGTTTCTGAGCAGCGTTCTATGGTGAAGATTGCAAAGAACTTATCGCCTTGTTGCTTGCAAAGTCTAAACGTTTTTAATTCTTCTCCATCACCTAACTCTACATTTTCTTTCAACTTCCCAAAAATAGAAGGATTTTTTTTACCTCTTTGCTTTGGTAATCCAGGTACCTTGCCTAATGAAATAGAAACTGCTTTTCCTTCCTTTAGAATTTCCCAGCCTTTATTTGGCTCATCAAAAACAAGACTAAACCATTTTTTTCTCCAGCTCCTATGTTTAGGATATCTAGTATCACCTTTAAAGAAGCTCTTATATGCTTTAAGCAATCTTGTAGATGGTTCCTTTAACACAGAAGAGAAGACTGAGTTTAAGAATGGATGACTCTTCTTTAAAGAGACTCCGTAGTTACGCAGGTTTCTCCCCTCTAAAAGTTTTAAAGAATTATTATTTTCATAGTAATCCTTTTGGCAAGCATCTAATAGTTGATTATATAGCCAATTGCAAATTTTGCTCTGGCCATCAAGTATCAGTTCATCCTTTTTGGAAAACTCAATTTGGATCTTCTTGGTGTAGGTTAGACTCATAATTTTTCACCTCCTTATAAAAGGAACATTCGTTCTATTTGTTTCATCTTAACAAAATTAGTGTAGAATGTTCAACTCTTTAATTCTATTAAAAAGGAGTGGTTAAAAAGTATATTCAGAGAGCTTAAATGGATTAAGAACTATGAATGGAACGACCTGATACTTATACTAGCCACAGCCTTGAAAGAAGAAATTTGTGACCAGTGCTTTATGAAGGAAAACAAAATTCACTGCTTATGGAGGCCTAGGCAAGGGGGAAACTCATTTTAGGAACGGTCATGGAGTTAAGGCATGCGAAATTGAATAAAAAGTTCCGTTTTTTTAGAGTAGCAAACTTAGTTGGGCAATTAGATGATGCGTTGAAGGAAGGTACTTCAACAAATTAAAACGCAGGTAGAGAAGTGTGATTTGCTGTATTCAGTGAATTGGTTGGTTCTGCCCCTTTTCAAAAATAAAGATTTGAATTCTTGTTTCACATTATTAATATATTGGTGATACTATCCAAAATTGATATATAAATAAATTGGAGGTAATACCATGTTAGGAAAAAATATTACCCCTGTATTTTTTGTATTATTAGTATTGGATCCATGTAATATGTTAAATGCCAAGACTAATCAATTAAATTACTGGACCTATTACACCAAAAATCAATGGATAGTTGATTTTGAAAATGAAAAAAATGATTCAAAATGGGGAGACTTAAAAGAGGGAACAATTTTGAAATCTAAAAGAATGTTGAGTTTAAAAGTTATAGAAACGAACTAAATTCTAAAACAAAATTCTTATTAAGTCTTGATGATGAAAAAAGGATTTTAAATAAAGAATGAAAGTTGTTTTTGCAAATTTAACTGTATACGTAAAATCTAATAAACTTGAGTCTATAATCAGTTGGCATGATAAACCTGTTACTATTAAATATGGTAGAGTAGCAGAAATGAAGATTAATAACTAAATAAATATATCTGTTATAGATCATTTCACCCGGAGTTTTTTGCTATAATTGAATTGATATTACTAAAATCTGACAAAACTTTTTGAGGTGTAAGTATGAACGAAGAATTAAAACAAACATTTAATAAACATTTTGATAATGTCAATAAACAATTTAATGATATTAGAGGACAATTTACCACGATTAATAAGAGGTTAGATAAAGTGATGAGTGAGAAAGAAGAAACTCAAAAGGAAATTCGCAATAAAATGAAGAAAATTCTTGATAATTTAGAAAGTGCTAAAGGAGTAGTGGGTAGGTAAGAAAATCTCCCGCCTTTTTCTAAATCAATATGATATTATAAAAAATAAGTATTAAAGGAAAAGTTATAAAAAAACTTTTTGTATTAAATAATAGGGATTAGAATATGGAAAGATGAACGAAATATTAAATGATAAATACAATTCAGTTGTTTTAGGAATAAAAAGCTGCTAACTAATGTTAGCGGCTTTTTCAAATAATTGGGTTGCATATTCAGAAAGTGGGCAAGTTTGAGATTTCTTTTTCTATTTCATAATGAACCACATCGGGGACTAATATGGATTTAGCCATTAAAGTTGAATAAAAAAGCTTCCCTCCTTTTGGAATCTTTTTTATTTTATCTAATTCGATGTCAAACACTAAAAAATAATGAGAATCTTTTAACGAGCAAAATGGTAGTAGATCCAAAAGAATAAAAGGCTCATAGTGGAAAGGATAGAATAATTCAAAAGCAGCTGATACGAATATGGCTTTTGTATTCCAAACAGGAGGGAAACTTGTTTTCGTTATGTACCAACTTTCAGGAACTAATTTAACAAATGTTTTTTGACCTTCTTTATATACTTGAATTAAACCTAACGATTTTGCTTGATCAAATTCAAAGGAAGTATCTGTAAGAACCGTCATATCGACCCATTCATCCGGAGCCATTTGGTAATGAGACACTTTTTTCAAAAAGGATAACACACGATCTTTACTTATTTTTTGGTAAAACTCTTTTAGTATTTGGTCAATTGGTCTTCTTTTCCACTCATGGTACCTTGAAACATTCATTGTGTACAGGTTTTTGGATCTTTGTATGAAATCAAACTGGACCATGGCATTGATGATCTTCCAAAGGGATGTTGAATCGATACATAATTCTTCAGAAATTCTTCGTATATTTCGATCGTTTTTTCGATTAATTAATTTGATTTCTTGTACCTTTTCAAAATAGGACAATACTAAAATAAATTTCAAAAAAAGAGTGTGTCGTACATCATCACTTTTTGAAGGGAAAGTTTTTACATACTGTATTCTTGTCCATTGGCGAATTTGGTCACATAAATCATCAGGAAGTATACCATTGACAGTTATACCGTATCGATTCAGCAAATGTTTTTGCTCTTCCGAAAGCGGTTTTTGGGTATGCGCATAAAGTTGTAAATCTTGAATTGTTTTTTCGCCGATTTCAGGGATTAATATGGGCAGTTTATTCCCATCTAAGTAAAAATCCGCAATTTTTGATGCAATCCACGAAGATACAGAATCGTGGAACACGCTTATACGTAAGTTTTTTAGTATGTCTCTTAATTCTTCTATGTCTAATTGCATTAACGCCTCTTTATGATTCAAAAAACTCCCCTCTTTCCATTAGATCTTGAAATTTTTTGATCTGATAATGAAAACCTTGATTGATTAATTTTCTCCTTCTTTTTGAATAGTATCTTTCCTCTTCTGTATTTTCTGAAATGAGGGAATATAATACTGCTTTTTCTTTCCCGAATTCAGCGGGTAACAGTTTTCCTAAACGAAGATATTCTTCTCGTTCCGAACCTTGTTGATGTGAAAGGGCGATCATCACTTCCACCATACTAAGAGGCATATGTTCAATTAATTTGGAAGCAGTTAACAATTTATCGATTTTTTGTTCATTAAACGCATTAATAATGTTCAGACGTTCTTCTTCATTTAAATGACTGTCTAGGATATCGAATTTAAACCGATCCCGGAATTGGTTAATTACCTCTTGAAAGTAAGATACTAATAATAATCGTTTGGTTACTTCTTTTTTCAAAAGGATATGGACAATTTTGGCTTTATTGGAGTTTAAGCTATCTGCATTCACTTTTTTATGAGGATCACGGCTTAAGTAGTGTTGCTGCTCTTCTGTTGGCAATGGAATTTTGACTTCGATGCATGTTACCGGAACATGTACCTTTTGATGAACTAGTGTTAGGTATAAAACCTCATACCATTTAGGTCCAATTAAAGCTAAAACGAGATTCCCATTACCATCGGACCTTGCAAGGGTGGACGCCAACGCTAGTTTATTCGCCGATGGAATATCGATAGTTTTTTCATGTTTTGGTGTAGGAAATACATGAGCGTCATCGTATATCACAAATCCAAATCCTTGTAATTGATCCGCAAAATCACAGAGACCGCTGTAAGTACCTATGGTGACTGGTTTTAATTTTCTCATATTAGGATTAAAAACACTGATATTACTTTCGGTAAGGTCTGTGTTCTCCAAAATTCCTCTTTTCCAATTTTCTACTTTATATTTATCTTCGACAATAATTAAAGTCGATGTTTTTAATGCTTCCATTATCTTTAAGCCCAACAATCATTTTCCCTGAATTTGGAGGCATGATTATTGTTCCGCCACCACCAGCTTGATGGTGATGGTTTAAATAATGATTGATTGCTAAAAGTTGATACTTATGTAACGATTGTGGAATAACCCTCATGTCCAGTTCATCGCCCCATTCATATATGGCATCCTTTACAAATAAGTTGTGCTCAAATAATACCTTTTTAATCTCTCGTCGGTACCTAAGAAGGAACATTAGTATATTAGGGTCCTCTGTTGGAATTAACTTTCCACGAATACTGTCTAATCCTTTTATTTTTTGAATGAGCTCGACCGTTTCGGCTCTTAAAATAAGATAATCTTCTTTTATCAAAAAGGTTAAAGATCCAAAATGTTCCATGTCTTTTCTGATCTCTTGCTTCAATTTTTCGGGAATTGAATTCTGTGAGTTTTCTTCTAAGAAATCAATTAGCTCCTCTGAGCTGATTCCTTTTGCTTTTGCTGTCCATAGCGCATAAGGACTTAAAACATAAGTATGAATTTGTTCCGGTGCTTGAATTAAATCTGCATATTGGATTAATCGTTGACTTATTTTTCCGGTTTTATCAAGAGCCTCTACCACATAAATGACTCGACTATCCGGATGTATAATCAGCGGTTTTTGAATCATGTCATCACTCCTTTTATAATCTCTACTAAAATATGAATCATCTTATCTAATAATTCAGTGGAAGAAAGAATAAAATAATGATGTAAATGACCTAGGATAAACACAAAGTAAACTAAAAGAATGGTAAAGATATAAAAGAGGATATCTTCTGAAAGGCTTCCGGTTTTATAAGAGAGTGGTAGTTTAGGACGAAAAGGATGGAATGGTAAGAACAACTGAATACTTCGAACAGAGAAAAAGTCACCGAATAAATGAAAAAGGTATCCTAATGAGATTCCAATAGTGAAAGGAGTAGGAGATAGTAGACAAAAAAAAGAAACGATCCCCCAAGCAAATAGGCTATGTGTTATACCACGGTGCCCAAATGTTTCATTAACAAACGAAGCAAATCCAAAAGATCTTCGTCCGATAAAAGACCGTGGTTCATCAATATCCGGTAATAAGGATCCAAACATGATGCCTAAAACATAGCCTACGTGAAAGGGATAATGAAGCGTTATGGAGATTCCTGCCCCTAATGTTAGTGAACTAACTATGTGGGTTTTATAACGCAATTGAATCAAGCTCCCATAATTTTTTATTAATGGGTATGCTTGGATATTTAAAGATATTACAACTAGATAACGTTTGGTGACGTGGCAGCTTAATCTTGTGCCATCATCGTATTATATAGTAAGCTGAATGGCCTTAATTTGCCTAGAATAATGAAAGATACCAATGGGTTCTAATCCCTTTTATAAATGATACCCTAATCATGTACAGAAACGATTGTCTAAGAGTGTACAATTTCGTCAATAAACTTGCATAATATTCTTGAGGTGAATATTGTGCATTTACAATTAAGTATTAAAACAGATATTGAAATTAGTAGTTTTTTAGATTTGCCGAAATTAAAAATGTTGATGGAGAATTTAAAAATGAAAATTAATAAGAGTAGACTGGCTCGGGATATGGGGGTTGATCGGCGTACGATTGATAAATATCTTTCGGGCTATATACCCAAAACTTCCCGGAAATGCACATCAAAAATTGATGAATATTACGGGACCATTTCGCTGCTATTATCAGAGGATTCTAAACAAGTATTTTATTACAAAAGAGTACTATGGCAGTACTTAAAAGAGAATCATGGGTTAAAGTGCGCTGCATCTACCTTTAGAGCTTATATATCATCTAAACCAGAATTTCAAAAGTATTTTGATTCTGGGAAGCCAAAGGGAACACACAGCGAATTTATTCGCTTCGAAACACCGCCTGCTGAACAAGCACAATTAGATTAGAAAGAAAATATCCGATATATTACAAAAGATGGGGAAATCATCTATGTGAATATTGCCGTGTTGTTACTTGCATATTCAAGATTTAGAACATATTATTTATCCCTTTCAAAATCCCAAAGCGTCTTATTATCTTTCCTCACGGAAAGTTTTGAAGCGCTTGAGGGGAGTTCCTAAAACGATTGTGACTGATAATATGAAAACTGTCATGGACGAGCCTCGAACCAAATACACGAAAGGAAAAGTAAATGTACGTTTTGATCAATTCGCACAGGATATGGGATTTAAAGTCAAACCCTGTATTGCCGGAAGACCCAATACAAAAGCCAAGATAGAAGCTCAAATGAAGATACTAGACGAGATACATGCTTATCAAGGAAAGTTTGACTACGAAGAGCTTCATCAATTTGTTCAAAAACTGTGCGATCGAATCAATCATAGCTACCATCAGGGAACAGGGAAAATACCTGTATTGGCATTAAAAAAAGAAAAAGATCTCTTATCCCCACTACCAAATGAAAGAATAAGAGACCACTATAAAATCGATCATACACTCGTGAAAGTAAATACTTCCAATATGATAACCTACAAATCCAATCAGTATTCAGTTCCAACTGGATACATAGGAAAAACCGTAGGTTTACAAGTATATGATAACCATATCTTTGTTTATTATAACACGGATTTAATTGTCGAACATACCATTAGCCCGTTGAAAATCAATTACAAACAAGAACACTACATAGAAACATTGGCTAGGGGACTGCCTTCTTCGACGAATATTGAAGAACTGGCAAAGAAAAATCTAGAGGCAATTAATGAGGTGTATAAAAATGAATAGTAGTTATGCAAAACTTGTACAAAATCTTGAATACTTAAAGTTAAAGCAGATGATCAATCATTTTGATGAAACAATTGATTTCATGACCATAAATCAACTTCCATTTGTAGATACATTAGTCAAACTTACTGATTACGAAATTGATATGAAGGAAATAAACATGGTGAGATCTATGGTAAAGGTTGGGGCATTTCCTCACATGAAAGAAGTAAAGGACTTTGATTTCAATTTTCAACCTTCCATAAATAAGCAACAGATATTAGATTTTACGACCTTGCGATTTATTGAGTTAAAAGAAAACATCGTTTTTCTTGGCCCAAGTGGGGTCGGGAAAACCCATTTAGCTACCTCAAATGGTATAGCTGCTGCTAAGAAAGGAACCAGTACGTATTTTATTAAATGTAATGATTTGATCATGAACTTGAAAAGGGCAAAACTAGACAATCGGTTAGAAAATAGATTAAAGCATTATGCCAAATATAAGCTGCTTATTATCGATGAAATTGGATATCTTCCAATTGACGCGGAAGATGCAAAACTGTTTTTTCAGCTAATTGACATGAGATACGAAAAGAAAAGCACAATCTTAACTACAAATGCCATTTTTAAAATATGGGGAGAAATTTTTCAGGATCCCAAAATAGCCAATGCCATTTTAGATTGAGTCCTCCATCACGCAACTGTAGTCAATATAATAGGAGACTCATATCGTCTTAAAAATCATTTTGATAAAGAAAATGAACGAATGACTGAGAAAGGAGATTAATGGAATGAGTACTTATATAGCCTTAGGGGGCAACTGAATTTTTCCATTCACACAAAGTGAAATGCAGCCAAAGTGATCTAGAAGAATGGATGAAAAGCACAATCAAGATTAACAGAAATGACCAAGTTACTGAATGGGATATGTATGTAGTAATTGGTGGCGATGCAAAGGAACGGCATATGAGCCAGGTATTGATGATCAAACGAAAATCGCAAGATTAATGGATGAGATAAAAAAGCTAAAAAATGAAAATGATAATTTAAAAGAAATAAAATATAAGCTAGAAGAACAGTTAGGAATACTACCATTTTAATCGGTCCCCTTCCGAAAGGTAGGGGACCGATTAAATAAACACTTTACGTTTGCATTCACAAACATAATTGTACATTCTGATGCTAGACTAAAAAGTAGACACAGATTGTTATAATAAAAATATAAATTATAAAGAGGTGTGTCTAATTGGGTAGAGGAAATGGAAAACGTTATGGCGAAACATATAAAAAAGAAACTGTAAAGTACATTGCGGAGAATAATAAGTCTATTGCACTGGTTTCGAGGGGAACAGGTGTGAATACCAATACTTTACATGGCTGGATCAAAAAATATGGTCAACAGCCTTAAATAAAAGAAGTGCAAACATTTTCTAGCCCTGATGCTGAATTGAGAGCATTAAAAAAACAATTACGTGATCTTGAGGAAGAAAATGAAATCTTAAAAAAGGCGATGCACTACTTTGCGAAAATTCCTCGGTAAAATATGAATTCATTCATAAACACCACTCCCAATTCCGAGTGGAGAAGATGTGCAAAGTCCTGGGAGTTTCCAAAAGTGATTACTTTAAATGGCTTATCCGGCCGAAAAGTGACCGCACCGTTTCTCGCATTATGACGAAGAACCAATGGAAATCTTGAACAGTCAAGAAATACAAGGCTACGACCAATTCGAAGCATCATCATCCAGTGAGTGAAAACGTTTTAGATCGACAGTTTAAAGCAAGGAAATCAAACCAGTTTTGGGTAACGGATATCACGTATATTCCAACCAATGAGGGCTGGTTGTATTTGGGGATCGTAATGGACTTGTATTCTCGTAAAATAGTAGGTTGGGCCATGGACAAAACCATGACCAAGGAATTAGTTATCGCTGCATTAAAGATGGCGTACAAGCGACAAAAGCCAGGGAATGGAGTTATCCAACATTCGGACCGAGGTGTCCAATATGCTTCTTCCGAGTATCAGAAACTATTAAAAAAGTACAATATGATAGGCAGTATGAGCCGAAAAGGGAACTGTTATGACAACGCTTGTATTGAGTCTTTTCATGGCATTCTTAAACGTGAGCTAGTATATCAGGCCAAGTATAAAACTAGAGAAGAAGCGAGGAAATCACTGTTTGAATACATCGAGTTCTTCCACAATTCCAAGCGGATCCATTCGACGTTGGGGTACTATACACCAAATGAATTTGAGCGAATGTATGGAAATTCTGTAGCCTGATTTTGCCTTCATAAAAAAGTTTAAATCGCTCTTTATTTAAACTTTTTTATGAAGGCCACCAAGCGAAAGAGCGGTAGAAAAATCTGTGTCTATTTTCTTGACGTAGTATCACAAAATGGGATGGAATACACTTTGTACCTATCTTAAAGTGAAAGTTTCTTTTGACGATTTGGATTTTTTTGAAGGTCATAAAGAATTGCTTACCCAGACAGCAAGTCTCATATATGACAAACAAGGTGATAATGTATTGGTAGATACGGTTTTGTTACCACTGCCAGAGGATTATGAAGTAATCGATTTTAGTCAGCTTAAAATAAATGATGTGGTCCCACAAGCCATTGAAGATGCTGAGTCTTTCATGAGTAATGGTGAATATCAACGTGCATTTGATAGAGTTCACACTGCTTTTTATGGATACTTAATTGAAATACTAAAAAGATATGGAATTACAGCTCCTAGGGACGAAAATCTATCCAAGTTATATAATAGAATACAAGCATTAATTGAAACATAAATTCAACCTGTTGAACTTGCTGATATGGTAAAGACAACGATATGGTCATCAAATGGAATGATCAATTCTCTGAACAAAGCAAGAAACAGACATTCACTTGCACACCCTAATACAAATATCATTGGGAAAAGAGAAGCTAAACTAATAATAGGTATTACAAGTACAGTTACAGATTACATTAGTGAATACCTCGATAGTTAGCATCATTAACTTAGCTGCTATTTTTTTAGATTCATACCTGTCACCCATGGTGGCTAGTCAGAGATCTGGTGAATTATCAAGGACTGTATTATCCCAGTGCAATAATTTTATTTTACATAGGATTAGAAATAATAATAATTTGGATCAAATGAGAAAAAGCATTTCCTACATTAGTGACTCCCAATTGTTTAGACTTTCCTAGCCACTATACTGCAGCAAAGATTTATGAAATGGAGGTAGTGGAAATTGAATAAATCTAAGTATCAATTTGACGAACTGGATATTCAGTTTTTAGAATATGTTCAAATAATACTTGAAAGATATTATAAAGATGAAGCTCCCTCCGTACTAGCTAAATCAAGTCTATTAAAAAGACTTTCAGAGGATCCGAATTATGTTCATCACTATGATGAAGAATATTGGGCTAAATATGTATATAGGGAATATGAACAAAAGAAAACTAATAAAAGAAATAACAAAAATTGTTAAGTGTTAATGGAAATTTAACTTTATCTGATATAAAGGTTGTGAAGGTTATGGATAAAGATATTTCAGCTACCATAGTCAAAGAAATAATAGCAGACTTTTATGGGAGATATGGGTTAGAACAATATTTCCGTAGTCTGAATCCAAAAATTCAAGTTGAGATTTATGAAAAGTGGATTGAAATTGTATCGACAAGACTTCATGAGGAAGGTATGATTCATCGCACTATTTAGAAGATAATTGATGTAATTCATTATAAACGATTTTGGAGGAAATAATTTGGATGCACTAACGATTTTTCAAAAGATTGCAGAAGTTACAAACATGGGTCCCTTAGAAGTTACCATGTGGTTGATAATTGTGGCTTTATTTGTTTGGCTATATAGGGAATTTAAAACCCAATATCAAAAGAATAAAGATTTACACGCTGCCAAAACGGAAAAGTCTATAGCTAATATAAGCAAGTCTTTGTCCGCTGCCTATCAATACAAATCTGACAATTCTAAAGGACTGGAGTTCTTTGTTACCGTATTTGATTGTTTTTCATCATTTGATTCATATGATATTAAAGACATTAAAAAAATCATAAATGATAACTCTATAAAAGAAAAAGAAAAAATAGAGGAGATTTCCAAAAAGTTATATCAACAACTTATTTATTTGAGTGAAAGAAATAAGGAATTAAATGGTGCTAAGTCTGGAATAGAAATATTAGACTATGGTTTAAATAAAGTTAAAGACATTATTTATCCTATTGGACAAGCATTCCTTACTCTTTTTGCAACATTATGTATTTTTATCATAATTTCTATAAGTGATAATATTATACTTAATTTTATAAGATTAACTGCTGTTTTCCTTATTATAATATTACCTGTTGGTTTTATTGATTTCTATCAAAAGGAGAAGCTAAAGAAAAACAGTATTATTTCTATCATTTTAATTATTATCTCTTTAATATTTTTAATCTTTCAATATAGTACATTAGTGGTTATTTTCTTTTTAGTGATATTTGTTGTTTCCTTAACATGCCTTTTTAAATTTGGTCTAAAAAGGTAAGGGGAACACCCTTTTGTTCTTCGTACCTCAATGGAAATAAGACATTTCCGTTAAGTCATTTAGGTTTGTGCAATATATACCGCACTGTGAAACAAAATTAACTTAAAAAATGATTTGTTGTAATCACCACTACATCTCATTTTTTAATAATATCATCTACGGTCAGCACTCTACACACTTGGATTGCGGGAACATTAATATTACTTTTTAGCAGACCACCTGCTAAACTTAATGGTGGGAACATACATTTAGAATGTTTTTGTATAATAAAATTTATTATATTGTTTATTGGCCTTAGGAAAATAATCCTTTGCTCTAAATATTTACTATCAAAAATCTTTTTACACAAGTTTCGCACTTTAACCGAATAAAACCTTGGATTATCAATACTTATTGACCTATTTCGACCCCGACCACCGATATAAAATAAAAGCCCATTAATCTTTTCTTGAACTGACCCGTTAAAATGAGACTTAGAAAAAACACCTATGCTGCCTGTCCCCTGTATTCCAGTGGGGACAGGTAGTTTAATTTTGCCTGAATTCGTACATGATTATATCGGTACATGTATTGATTTACAATTTGTACTACTTTAGAATTGGATATAGATGCTCTACTTTGAGCGTTGAATCCTTCCGACTTTAGCGAGGAGTGAAAGGATTCAATGACGGCATTATCATGGCAGTTTCCTTTTCGGGACATGCTTGTGGTAATGCCTTTTTCTTTGGCCAAATTCTGATATGCATGTGAAGTATAGACAGATCCCTGGTCGCTATGAAGAAGTAACCCTACTGGTTTACGTAATTCTACAGCTTCCCTCAATGTGTCTAATACTAGGTTAATATCTTGGCTCGTACCTATTTTGTAAGCCACTATTTCGTTGTTATATAAGTCCATAATCGTTGATAAATATAACATAGTCGAGCCATAAGGTAAGTAGGTAATGTCGGTTACCCATTTTTCATTTAATCGGCTTGCTTTAAAATTACGATTGAGAGTGTTCGGCACAATAATATTACTCTCACCACAAATGTACTTTTGTCGCTTCTTCTTAACTTGACACTGAATCTCAAACTTTTGCATAATTTTTTGTACAGTTTTGCGGTTTACATTTATCCCATACTTTCTGTTTAAGATGGATTTAATTTTACGATGACCATAGTGATAGAAGTTTTTCTTACACAGCTTGATTACTAGCTCTTCTAATGAAGTTAGCTCAACTTTTTTATACTTCTTTTTCCAACGGTAATATGTTGACTTAGGTATGCCTAATACTCCAAGAATATCAATTATTTTAAAAGTGGCTGAGAGTTCTTCTACAACTTGGACAATGACTCGTGGCTCCAACTCCTTTCGATCTCCTGGTACTTTTTTATAATTGCCAATTGAGCCTCTAGCTGTTTATTCTTTAGTTTTAATTCTTCTAGCTCACTCATTTCCTCCGATTCTTTACCGTAGGAATATTGTTTTCCAACTTGTTGCGAAAATCGATAGGTTTGGCCTGTTTTGTACCATCGCATCCATGTTTTAATTTGAGTCTTATTTTTTATCCCCAGTTGTTCCATTATTTCTTTGTTTGTCATTCCAGCTTGTTTCATTTTAATTACTTCCCATTTTACTTCTTCTGCGTAATGTACTCTTGTGCCCATAGAAAAACACCCTCCTAAGAATCATATTGTATTAATACGATTCAGGGGGTGTTTTTTCCTTGTCTCATTTATTTGGGTCTCTCCATCTAATGTTTAATGGGCTTTTTGTTCCGTTCCGGTATTTAGAATAGAAATACATGCTGGTGTCATTATTATTATTTTTAGTCTTTTAATTAGTCTACTTACGAAACAGATCCGTAAAGCAACATAAAATATTAATAAAACCCAATCATTCATTGGTTAGGATTTTATTGTGATTATACAATTTGCAGCAGGTATTGCTCGATACCATACGCCATCTTAGTAGAATTCAGATCATTTAATAATTGAATAGCTTGTTTTATTTTTGCAATCCCTTCTTCTTTGTTGCCAGTTCTGATGTCGTAGGCACCCTTTAACTCTAATAAATGTACTCTTTCCATTAAGTTGCTTTCGGGAATGGTAATCGTCTCAAGATACGATATAAACTCACTAAATTCCTTTTGAAATGTAAATTCTTCGTGAAATCGATTCACAGGACCAAGCAAATAGATAATGGTATTAAAAAGCACAGCTGTAATCGCATCATTCACCTTTTTATAGTCTCTAAATCGAGCACTTTTCTCATAAGCGGTTCTGGATAGCATAATGACCATATCTGGCTGGAGTAATAGTAACGTTCCATTATACAGTGATAATTCATAATAACCCCAAACCTCTACCCGAAATAAATAATCGGAAAGAAGGCTTAAATCATACTCTTGTATTCGATCGACGGTATATTGTGTATCTACTATACTTTCATATACCTCTATTAATAGAGCATTAAAATGATAAGTTTCTACCCCATATTGCTTCCACTTCTTTAACGCCTTGTTTTTTAGCTGCTTAAGTTGTTTCACGTCCCTATTTAAATAAGCAATTCGCGCTGTTTTAAAAAATTGTTCCAATTTATCAGGCCGAAAATCGTTATGTATGTATAAGAACTCATCAAAGTTCATCATTAACTTATCCAATAATCTTGCCATGAGACCAAGAGTTATATCAGAATCTCCACGTTCAAACTTTGATAAAAAAGAGACAGAACAGATGTTATCTGCTAACTTTTTTAAGGTTATTCCTTTTTGTTTTCGTATCATTCTTAGTGTTTTACCGTATTCCACCGCCACTTATACTCCCCCTGAAAAGATAAGAATTCCACTATATGACAATTTTAAAATGCCATTGTTTAAATCAATATACAATAAAGTCAGAATAATGGATATATATTTAAGGAGGAAACAAAAATGGAAAAATTATTAATCAAAAATGGAACGATCATCGATGTGGAAAATGGAGGATCTTTTATAGGAGCAATGGAAGTAGAAGGAAATAAGATAAAAAGAATCATGAAGCAGGATGAAGTGTTACCTGAGGGCATAGAGACAATTGATGCTAAAGGAAAATATATTATTCCGGGTCTAATCGATATGCATTGTCACATTAATGAGAGATTCGCACCCCATTTTGTAGCTTCAGGGGTAACGACAGTACGAAATGCAGCAGGTAATGTCAACTTACTTCAAAACTTAATTGATAAACCTGATCATGCGCCGACACCAAGAGTGTACGCGTCAGATAGAATGATTGACGGTACACCTGGACAATGGGGTCCAACAAGTTATGGTAATTTTGTAACAGATGACCCAGAAGAGGCAAGGAAAGAAGTTCGTAGACAAGTTGAAGTGGGAGCGAAATTTATAAAGCTGTATGGTTGGATAAAAAGAGACGTTATGGAAGCGGCAGTCGATGAGGCGAAGAAATATAACTTAGAAGTAGCCTGTGATTTAATGAATTCAAAGGAGTTAACTATTTTAGATGCAGCTGAGTTAGGGGTAAATTGGATTGAACATATATCTGGTTTTGCACAAGAGATGTACAAAGGTTGGAATCCATTAGTAGACCAAGAGGAATGGAGTCATATCGATTGGGATAACCCAGATCAAGAAAAAATAAAGGGGATTTGTGAGAAAATTCTGGGATACAATGTAAAACTATGCCCAACAATGGTAGTTTTTGATCAATCTATGAAATACCCTGACATCTGGTCACCTAAAAATCATGTTTTAGAATCCACATTAAATATAAATTACCTTATGCAATACTGGAAAGATAATGCGGAATATGTAGAGTCTATAAAATCCAGAACTGCAATTATAAACAACTTAACGAAAGCTATTGCTAAAACCTACTATGATATGGGTGGAACGGTGGTTGCTGGAACTGATACTCCAGCCTTAATGTTTACGTACCCAGGTATGGCTTTACACCGCGAACTAGAAATATTTGTGGAAATTGGTTTTACCGAAATAGAGGCTCTACAAGCAGCAACAGTGAATGCGGCTAAGTCTATTCATCTAGATGACATTGGAACACTCCAAGAAGGAAAAATTGCAGACCTAGTCATCTTAAACAAGAATCCATTAGAAAATATTAAACATACACAGGATATTGATTTGATCGTTAAAGGTGGAAAAGTATACAATCAAGAGGAAATTTTAAGTAGTATACCAAGTGAAGAAGAAGTTAATAAATCCATGCAAGCTTTTATCGAGGAATGGGAAGAGGCAAGTGTAAATTAAGTATTGGGATTATTAATATGGAAATGGTAAGAGTAAATGTAAATTTCTTTAGTGATGATGTGATAGAAAAACATAGAACTTTTTCACCTTTAACAATTTATATAAAAGGATGTAGCGATTATAATCGTTTTAGCTATAATTAAATGTTGTAAGAATAATAAAAGTAGTTTTGATTAGAGGTTAATACATGGAGAACTTGGTACATTATATTTATACTTTCGTGGGTGTAATAATCGGTATATATCTTTTTATTACAAAAAGGGATTCTCGAAAATCACTCTTAATGCTCTTGTTATCTTTAATTGCTTTTTACAGTAGTTCATATGTGTTTTATTTTATAACTAAGCCAATTAATTTAATTTGCACAGGATTAATACTAGTTCTTTGGATTATTGTACTCCGACTTGTTAAAAAGTTTAATTCAAATAAAGAGCAATTTTTCTGGAATATTTGTGTAATCTATGTAGCAATCTATCATATCTTGCATTATATCTTCGACCCGATTGCTCACAAAAATATAATGTATGCTTTTGTGTTTGTTATCTATACAAATGTTGGTATTCTTTTACTTGGATTGTATTATTTTTTAAGAGTTTACAAAAAATAATTTTTCTTAAATAGTTCCTTTTTAGACCTTCAACCCTGAAGGTCTTTTTCATATTTGTAAATAATATATCAGTTAAAGATTGTAAAAGTAGAGCATAACCTAAATAAACAAATCGATGAATTATAAAAAAGAGCGGATTCAATATGAGTAAAGGAAAATTTTATCCTATGTTAGCGTTTCTATAGTTGAACAGAACGAACAAGACAGGTAAAAGCTATTGAAGAGAGAGCCAACATAGAGAAATATTATATGCGTGAGGGAGATAACATTATCATTAATCATTTTTCACTACTTGCTAGGAGTACAAAAGATTTATTTGAATTGGTGGAGTAATATGGGGAACTGATTTACAGAATATGCACCGCAAACTTTCTCCTGATGAAAGTCTTAAAAGGGTAGCAAAATAAAAAGAATTAATGCAAAATTTGATATAATGTGACTATAAGGCTAGGATAATTTTTGGGGAGAATTTAGGTCATACAGAAAAGGAAATATTTAATGTTTTTAACTTTGATAATGTAGTAGGTACTCAAGATGCCTATTTGTTTATAGTTACGAGGGGGACATGAATGCAAATGAATGAAAAAACATATCTGAGTATAGAAGAAATTATTTCATTACCAACTTTATCAGGTACAAACATAAGTGAAAATGGCAAAAACGTTGCATTTGTCAAGAAGACTGCTAACTGGAAAGACAATAAATATAGGAATCATGTATGGATATATGAAAAAGATAAGGGGCAGTGTTACCCATTAACAACTGATGATATTGATAGTACATACCCATTATGGTCTCCAGATTCTAGAGATATCGCATACCTTAGTCCAGTTGGTGACGGGGAAAATAAGAAAAATCAGATCTTTATTAAGTCAATAGATGGTTATAGTGGGGTTCAAATTACTGATGAGAAAGAAGGGGTCAGTAATTTCAAATGGGAGCCTACTGGCAAGGGTATTTATTATGTTGCACAGTCAAAAGAATCTGAGGAGATAAAGAAACGTAAGGAACGATATGGTGATTTCCATCATGTAGGTAAGGAATACCAGAATAATAGTTTATATTACATTGAAATAGAAAAAGTAATACAAAATGATAAAGATGATCACGAAAACAGCGTTGTTTATCAACTAACTGATGGTAAGGATTTTCATATCCACGAATTTGATGTTTCAAATGATGGGAAAAAGGTTGTATTTATGGCTACACCAAGTCCAAATATGGGAGATAATATCAATGGAGATCTATACATACTAGATATTAATGATGGAGAGCTACAAAAGCTGAATATAGATAAGTTGTTGGGAGGGAGTGTTTGTATCTCTCCTGATGGCAGAAAAATATGTTACGCTGCAAGTATAAGGGAGAAGGATTACTATAAGGCCCACATACAAGACAGTACACTAGAGATATATGATATTTACAATGGAGAGCTAATTCACCCTTTAACAGATTTTGATAGTACGGTTATTCCATTACGGTGGACAGATAAAGGAATTTTAATTAGATGGCAGGATAAAACTAATTATCTTATTGGGTTGTTATCTGAGAATGGCACTGTGGAAATGTTAAGCGAAAGAGAAAATAGCTTTATAGCGGATGCTTCTATAACAAGGGATGGAAATCATATCTCCTATAATAAGGCGATAACAAATGAAACCTTTGAAATTTATTTAGACGATAAAAAAATAACGAATGAAAATAGCTATTTCGAAGGAAAGCTTAAAAGTAACAGGGAAATAATCTTATGGAAAAGTAGTGATGGTCTTGAAATAGAGGGAGTTTTATCAACCCCAGTAGAGTTTGACGCAAATAAAAAATATCCCTTATTAGTGGTAATCCATGGTGGTCCGGCTTGGGCATCATTTCCAATATTTTCAGACTGTTTTAATGAGAAATATCCGATTGAACAGTTTATCGAAAAAGGCTTTATCGTTTTAGAACCAAACTACAGGGGAAGTTCTGGTTATGGTAATGAATTCTTAAAAGCAAACTATAGAAAACTGGGAATTGCTAACTACGATGATGTTATATCTGGAGTGGATAAACTAGTTGACAAAGGGATTGCCGATAAAGATAGAGTAGGGGTTATGGGATGGAGCAACGGGGGATATATATCCGCTTTCTGCTCTACGTTTAGTAGTAGATTCAAAGCTATTTCAGTTGGAGGTGGAATTACTAATTGGAGTACCCATTATGTAAATACAGATATCCCTTACTTTATTAGGATGTATTTAGGAAATAATCCATGGAATGATCCAGAGATATATAATAAAACATCACCAATGACATATATTAAATCAGCCTGTACTCCCACTTTAATCCAACATGGCGAAAAGGATGCAAGAGTTCCAACTACAAATGCGTATGAGCTATATCAAGGATTAAGGGATATGGAAGTTGATACAGAATTAATTATATTTAAAGGAATGGCATATAGTTCTGACCAGCCAGGAATTAATGAGGCTATTATGAAGCAGAATTTGATGTGGTTTTCACACTATATTCTTGGAGAAAGTATGGAAGGTTTTAGGGTATTATGATTTCCATGTGAATTTCCACTGTCTATTACTCTAGCAACTACAATAACACTCGAAGTCTATAATCATCCTTAGTGAAATGCAAGCATGAACTAAATAATAAAGAAGCTACAAATTCCCGGAAATGAAACAAAATTGATTATTGTGCCTCGGATGAACAAATCAGACAAAGCTGAAAAAAACCCCTTTATAACAATCCGTCTACATGGAACATGCTATAATTATAATGGAAAATATTTGAAACAATTAATGAGGAAAGGAGTGGTACAGATGAGTTGGACAGTACTAGGTTTTGGAAAAAAACACAAAGGCAAAACCCTGCCTCAAATTTTATTTAATGACCCAGATTGGTTTTATTGGGCTTACGAAGAGGGGGTACTGATAGGGAGAATTCCACAAAGTGAAGTACAGGAAATTTACGAGAAATCCCGTAATATAAAGATACCTCAGAAAGATCATCATGCAGAGTTTGTATTTGACGGTATCCGAGGTGTTTTTGCAGACATGAAGTTGGTTACATCTGACAGACCAAAACATGTAGGATCGAGCCAAACCCAGCGTTTAGACAGGATAGATATGGCTCTAATTCGATTTGCCAAACAATATGACAAACTGGGATACGCTTTGCTAATTCCCATTTTGAAAGAGATTTTGTTTGGGGATAGCAAACTTCGAATGACAAAAAAGAGAGCTGAAGATTTCTTTAACGATCCAAGCAATTTCATACCCTAAACAAGAATAGCATCCCTACACAACTATTTCAGCAATTTAGAACGGTTATATGTCTCCCCCTTTACGTATATTATTGATTTATATTTAAAAAATATATTTATATCATAAATAAGTATAACCGCTCATAACACCGATTATGAGCGGTTGTTTTTTATATTAAATCCTTCCAAACTACTAAATATCTTTTAAACAGAATATTATGCATAATTTTACAAATTGTATCTTAAAGCCTATTATTAATGAAAGGAGGTCTAGCAATGTATTTACATAGTTTAAGATTATGGAATTGGAGAAAGTTTGGGGTGGAATTAGATGGGAAATACGGATTTGAGATTGAATTTAATAATGGGTTGAACATAATAGTTGGTGAAAATGATGCTGGCAAAACTGCTATCATCGATGCAATTAAAACTGTACTTTCTACTAATAACCAAGATACTAATTGGGTTACAGAACAAGATTTCCATCAGGAAAGTACAAAGCTTAAAATAGAGTGTATATTCAGAAGTTTAAGTGATGAAGAAGAAGCCTATTTTTATGAATGGTTAACTATATACCCTGATAGAACTGATCTTCGAGTAATAATGGAAGCTGAAATTTACGAAGATATAAATAAACAAAAGAAAATTAAAAAGACTATAAAAGCTGGTCCAGAGAACTTAGAGAAAAGTCTTGAAGATACTGTTAGACAATTATTATCAGTTACATATTTAAAACCTTTAAGAGATGCTTCAACAGAATTGAGTCCTGGCAAACGATCTAGAATTGCGCAGGTTGTAAAAAATTTGAGTGATTTTACTGAAGATAGTAGTGAACAAAAACAAATTATCGAGAGTTTTAAAACAGCCTTTGATAAATTAAAGAAAGTTTTAGAAGTACCCGTACTAAAAAAGATTGAATTAACAGTTGATCAATTTTTTGAGGATAATAATAAAAAGGTTCCCGAAATACTAAACAAAGAAATGAGTTTCGTAGAGATTTTAAGAAAATTAGAATTGAACTTAGGTGAAGTTGGTACAGGTTTGGGAAGCTCAAATTTATTGTTTATGGCTGTTGAGTTGCTACTTTTAAGTGAGGAAGCAATTGGTCCCAAAATAGCAATGATTGAAGAAGTAGAAGCTCATATACACCCACAAGCACAATTACGTATAATAAAACATTTTGAGGAAAATTCTAAAGATACTGGTATTCAATATATATTTACATCCCACAGTCCAATTCTAGCATCCTCAATTTCCCTAGAAAGTATAATCTTCATTTATAATAAACAAGCTTTTCCTATGAAAAAAGGGCATACAAAATTAAAAAGTGATGATTATGAGTTTTTAGAGAGATTTCTAGATGCAACCAAAGCAAATATGTTTTTTGCACAAGGAGTTATCTTCGTAGAAGGAGATGCAGAAAATTTACTTCTACCAGCTATTGCAGAAGTTATTGAAAGACCTCTACATAGATATGGTATTTCCTTAATAAATGTTGGTAATTTAGCATTTAAAAGATATACATCAATCCTCTTAAGATCAGATGAAAGTAAATTAATGGAGTTTCCAGTCTCAATTATCACAGACCTAGATTTGAAGCCAGTTGAATACTACAATGGACCTTGTTATCTCAATATAAACGAGAGCTTAAATCACACAATTGCTAGATTCTACGGTACTGATGAAATTAAAAATGAACTCGAAAGAATTTATGTAACTACAAAGGATGTGTTTAATAAATCAAAGACTTTATATGGTCATAAAATTAAAGAAAAATTTACTGAAGAAGACGAACAAAAACAAAAATTTAAAGAAATAGAAAATCAAATTGAGGGACTATTAAAAGAATTAACACCTGAATTTGATAAGTATATTGAAGAAGTTCAAGGAGCCATTAAGACAAATTACTTCAATAGTATTGAAAAAACGAAAGTCTTTATTTCTAAACCTTGGACTTTGGAGCATTCAATTGCAATGAGTAAATTAGGAGTAGCCTTTGAAGATATATTATTAGAAATTAAATATATTCAACAACCTAATAGAGATAAGCAAAAACAACTATGGATTAACTGTCCAGACAGTAATTCCAGGGCAACAGCTGTATATAGGTTTTTGTTAGAAAAAGAAATATCCAAAGCTATAGTAGCTCAAAAATTTGCTAAATATTTGGTAGATAATAAAACAAGTATAAAAGAAATTTTATTAGAAGATCCTTCAATAAAACATCTTGTTGAAGCTATATATCATGTTACAGGAGGAGAGGACGGTGCAAGTTAAAGAAGAAGACTATAAATTAGTAGAAAGCATATTACTAGATAATAAAGCTGAATTTAATAGTTTACAAAGAGAATTTATTGAACTATTAGAAACTAAAACAATTATTGCAGGTCCAGGTGCAGGTAAGACCACTGCTTTAGCCGCAAAAATTGTAATTTTACTTAAATATTTGAATATGACAAAAAGTAAAGATGGTTTATGTATTATTACACATACAAATGTAGCGGTTAATGAAATAAATAGTGCATTACTTAAAGCGGGAGTTGGGACAATTAGCCATCCACACTTTATTGGAACTATTCATGAATTTTTTAATCGCTATTGTGTAATCCCTTACTTTAAATATAAATATCATCATAATAATTTGTTGTTTGATAATGAGGATACAAGCGATTTGGGGTATTATAAAACATTCGTTGGAATTAAAATACCTTGGATTAATCAGGACAAGTTTAAAAAATTTAAAGATAGCTTTCCTGAAAGAATTAGTAAAAGTGAATTATTTTTAAATGAAGATAACGAATTGAATTTATATAACACTACAAATTGGGATAAATTCGAAAGTTATAGAGAATTAATGCTTAATGCTAAAATGTCTAGAAAATCAAAGGGATTTCTCACTTATGACGATACCTTTTTATTTTCAAAGATTTTCTTATTTGAAAATCGATTCAAAGAAGTGTTACGTAAGAGGTTTAAATATATCTTCTTAGATGAATTTCAAGATACTCACCCCCAAGGTATGAATTTATTAGAAGATTTATTTATTACACCTAATAATGTTTTTCAGAAAATTGGTGACCCATATCAGACAATCACATTTAACCAACCAATGCCTCTAGTAAGAGAAGAAAATATTTTTAGAATAAATATAACAAATCGTTTTGGAAATGAAATTGCAGAACACTTAAATGTAATTATACCTGATTCAAATATTCGATCAATTCTTGAAGTAAAAAAGTCCTTCACACCAATTATCTTGTTATATAAAGATAAGAATGATATTTATCCTACATTTAAGAAAATTATTCAAGAACACGAGGAACACGATGCTAATTTTAGAGGAAGTAATAAAAGAGATAAGGTTCTAGTATTAGAACGAAAATGGGCTTCAGATGTTAAAGCTGGGGTTTTATATAAGGAGAAAAGACAAAAAAGGTTAATATCAAAGAATGAAGCACTGAAAACTATTATATTTGACTTTATTATTAAAAGAATAGTTTATGATGGGGGGACACTTTCAGAAGTTAAAGAATGGCTTAAAAATCATTCACAAGTGCATTTACTTAACAAATTGCTTATTAAGATTATTAAAAAAGGTGGTATAGATGGAACGGAAATTGAATTAAAAAATCTGATTAATGTATTTTTAGAAGAAAGAGGATCATCGAAAATAAATATTAATAATAATTTATTTAAAAAACTTAAAGATATAACTTTTGAAATCCAGGTAGATGAACATAAAGAAGATGAGGACGATATTTTTACTATACATTCGGTTAAAGGTGAAACTCTTCGTTCTGTCCTATTAGTAGATTTTGAAGAAAAGCATTTGACAAATGTCTTACTTCATAAATACGGTACTAGTCAAGAAGAAAACTATGAGTATACACATCAAAATTTGTTTTATGTTGCTATGAGTAGGGTTACACATTTATTTGTTTTTGCAATGCAAGAAAGTGATTGTACATCCGAAATTAAAAAAGTGTTAGAAAAGAAATGGAGAATTGAAGAAATAAAATCAACGGTGGAAGTTTAATTAGAGATAACTTGCTAAAAAATTATGGGTTTTCGCCATAAAACCCTTTCAAATGGGATGTAAACCAATATCAGGTTAAGGCTGAAACAAAATCTGGAACTTTAAATGTTCCAAATGAGTATAGTGAAGAAGCTAATTATATAGTAGAGCTAATCAAGAAATTAGTAACCTTATCACTAGAAAAATATAAAATAATTCAAACATTACCCTAGTTTGAAGTTAATTAACTAAGTTAAAGAAGAGTACAATCAAACGAACATTTTAGCCCCCACAACTGTTATTTTTAATAAACGTAGTCAAAAACGTAGTCAAACATTTTCAATAATAGCTATAAACCTTTGGAAACACTCGTATTATAGCGTTTTATGAGACTGTTGTTCGACTCCCGCCGTCTCCATACATACCATTACATCGGAAATCACTGAAGGTCAAACCCCTTGATATATAAGGGTTTTAACCTCATTTTTTTGTTTTTGAATTTCATGCTAATAGCATTCTGACGTAGTTAATTTCGTTATTAAAAGATTAGAACGGTTTTTAAAATATTTTTAGGTTCCTCGAATTTAAGTGTTAGGCGATTTAAAATAAAGGAAGATTGAATTAGTTATAGAGGATGATAACAATGTATAAAGAAAACTTGTACTAGATTCAGAGATTTACAAAGAAATTCTCAGTACTATGGATTAGAATTACGTGATCAAGAATCATTGAAAAGACTTTTGAGAAACAAATTTAATTTTCTCATGAAGTATGTACTTTTACGACCGGAGTCTAATTACAAATTGAGTAAAAGAATTATATTTTAAAAACGGAAAAAACTTTATTTTCAGAATTACCAAAGGCATCTCTCGAAAAAACATCTTTAGTTGGAAAATGGTTTAAATCCAATACTTAAATTGTAGGGATGCACTAACGAGAGTAAATGTTGCAATGTATATACAAAATTTTAATATTTCTTTTATTTATTTAATGACTTCTACCAAAATGTTAGCAGATAAAGATAAGTGTATATATTTCAAGATTGTTAAGCCGAGAATATTGCCTTTTTTGGCAAAATCAAAAGAAGAATATCAGGACTTAGCCAATTATATTTACTCTATTTAAACATAAAAGAGAAGCAATTGTACATAATGGTAAAAGTATATTTGAATTATATGAAAATTATAATCAAATTAAAGCTGAATTATTTAGAATGCCTGGAATAATAATTAAGTATTCCATGGTGTTTTGGGTTTTATGAATATGACACGTATGAGAAGTTAGAAGACAAAAGGCAAGAATTATTACAAGAACTAGGTGTTTAAACACTTCAGAATACATTAAAAGATGGTCTTAGTTAGGTTTGACATATTAAAATATATAATATGTTGGTATATACACCTGATGAACGGTTCGAGACCTTTGAGAAACAATATTTTTATAATAGAGTGTATTTAAGCTACCTTCTTTGGAATATTGTTAATAAGAATAAAATATGCTGGAGGAAAATGTTCTTACCTGAAGAGTTTTAATCAACAAATCTTTTTACACAAATTTTACACTGGCATCTTAGAAACCCTTATAAGACAAGGGCTTCTAGTGCGTTTTATATACCAACTACCAATATCATTTTTTATTATCCTCAATTATAAAAAGAATTAAGTAATATCAATGTTTTAAAAGTCTCTACAAATATTTGTAGAGACTTTTTCTGTTCAATTTTAGTAATTAATAATTCATCACAGCTGAATTCCCGATAGAATGATACTGGATATTTAAAAAAGCCTTTATTCAAATAGGCAGCAGTCTAATTAACACTATTTTGCTGGTTTTTCAAAAGGTCAATGGTCATTAGTTTCTACCTTTGAAATTCTTCTACTTAAAATGGTAGAAATTTCAGTGTTTTTTTCATTATTCCTAGAGATTGAAAAACAGGAGAACCGTCCCTATGCTTCCAATCAAATCTAGTAATTCTCAAAACAGAAAAATTATTATTGTAATTTTAAAAATATTATTTATAATAAAAGTTGAGAGGTGATTCAGGTGTCAACTAAGAATGTATCTGAGGAAAAAGCATTAACTCCGAGAGGAATTGAAACACGTGAGAAGCTTTTACGAGCAGCTGAGGAGGTTTTTGGGCAGAAGGGATATTTTGAGGCTTCCATTGTTAATATTTCACAAGAAGCCAAGGTTGCGCAGGGAACGTTTTATAATTATTTTCCTTCAAAGAAGGATATTTATGATGAGTTAATTCGGAGCTATAGCCGGGATTTGCGTATTGCGATTAAAGAAGGAATGGCAGGAAGCTCGTCTTTTGAGGAAGCACAGCGAAATGGCTTTTTTGCTTTTTTCAGCTGGGTAAAAAATCATCCCAATTTGTACAGTATTGTCCAACAGGCGGTTGTAGTGGATCAGGAGTTATTCCGCTGGTATTATGGCAAGCTTGCCACTGGATTTTTAAAGAGCTTGTCGCAAGGGATCGAAGCGGGAGAATTTAAGGACCTGGATCAGGAGACTGTTGCCTACTGTTTAATGTCTATTGGGCAGTTTCTCGGAATGAGATGGGTGTATTGGGAAAAGAAAGAGGTTCCTGAAGAGGCATTTGATGCTGCGATGACGCTTATCTTCCAAGGATTAAAAAAGTAAAGAGGGGGAGTTCGATGAAAGGGATTGCCTATTGGATTGAGAAATGGGCATACACACATCCAGATCGAACAGCAGTTATTACAGATAACGAAAAGGTGTCCTATAAACAGTTAGATAGAATGATAGCTTTAGCTGCCCAAGGGATCCAGGAAAAGCTGCAAGGAAGAAAAGGGGAGCGCATTGCGATATTGTCGCATAATCGGTTGGAGTACATCGTCCTTTTATTTGCCATTGCTAAGGCAGAATGTGTGGCGGTTCCATTGAATATTCGGTTGAGCGCGAAGGAGCTTATTTTTCAGCTAAATGACAGTGGTTCAAGAATCCTTTATGCCGAAAAGGATAATGCGGAGTTTGCCGCATCCCTTGTTGAGCAAAGTGAGCTTGAAAGCTTGGCGTTCATGGAGGATGTATGTGAGGAGTCTCAAACAAACTTCGCTTTTGAGCGATCGATTGATGAGGAGGCACCATACATAATCTGCTACACGTCGGGGACAACCGGAAAGCCAAAGGGGGCGGTGCTGACACAGAGCAATATATTCTGGAATGCCGTCAATAATAAGCTTGCCATCGATTTGACGTCAGAGGATCGCTGCATTGTGCTTCTTCCGTTATTTCATATTGGCGGAATCGGGCTGTTTGCGTTTCCATCCTTATTTTCAGGTGGAACGATCGTTATCCCTGGAAAGTTTGATCCTGAAAAAACACTGGCAATGATTGAAAAATATCAGGTGACCGTGGTGATGGGCGTTCCGACCATCCATCAGGCGTTGCTCACGAGTCCATCATTCGGTACCACTGATTTGAGTTCCGTCCGCTGGTTCTATAATGGGGGCGCACCATGCCCGCGTGAATTAATAGATGCCTATTTTGATAGAGGCTTCCTATTCGGCCAAGGATTTGGGATGACTGAAACATCTCCTACTCTATTTATGCTTTCGAAGGAAGATGCACCAAGAAAGAGAGGCTCTATTGGCAAGCCTGTGTTATTTTCCGAATATAAGCTGCTGGATTCTGAGGGGAAAGAGGTTGAAAAAGGGGCCGTTGGCGAGCTAGCTGTTAGAGGCCCAAATATTATGAAGGAATATTGGAACCGGGCCGATGCCACAAAGGATGCACTAAAGGATGACTGGCTCTTGACAGGAGATTTAGCGAAAACAGATGATGAAGGCTTCCTGTTTATTGTAGGTAGGAAAAAAGAAATGATCATTTCTGGCGGGGAAAATATTTATCCGCTCGAAGTCGAGCAGGTCATTAGCCAAATGGAAGGTATCGCTGAAGTAGCCGTCGTTGGAAATGCCGATCCGCTTTGGGGGGAAGTGCCTGCCGCGTTTATTGTCAAGGAAAATGGAAGCGCTTTAACCGAGGAGGCAGTGATTCAACACTGTCAAGGAAATCTAGCAAAATATAAAATTCCAAAGAAGGTTACATTTTTAAAAGAAATGCCGAAGAATGCGACTGGAAAAATTCAAAAAACAAAACTTATAGGAAGCAGGTGACATGGTGAATAGTTATCATATCGGTCAACAGGCCTCTTGCAGCAAAACGATTACTGAAACCGACTTTATCCTGTTTGCAGGAGTAAGCGGTGACTTCAATCCCATCCATATTGATGCGGAATATGCCAAACAAACGAGGTTTAAACAGCGTATTGCACATGGGCTTTTAACTTCAAGCTTATTATCACAGCTCTTAGGTGTTCATCTACCCGGCAAAGGGGCCGTTTATGTCGAGCAAACCATCCAGTTTAAAGCCCCTGTTTTTATAGGCGACACCATTACAGCACAAGGAACCGTACAAGAAATTGATGAAAAGAGACGAATACTGACATTGCTAACACAGTGCTTTAATCAAGAGGGGACACTCGTTTTGACAGGTACCGCCAAGATGATGGTTCCTGAGGATGGAGGGGTAATTTAATGGGAATTGGGATAAAAAAAACAGGCGTCTATTTTCCGCCTGGCATAGAAACGGCAGCAGACTTAGCTGTAAAAACGGGCATACCGGAACAGGTGATTATCGAGAAGTTTGGTTTAGTCCAAAAGCATGTGGCAGATGATAGCCTGCATGCATCAGATCTTGCTGTTGCTGCAGGTAGGCAGGCGCTCGAAGGGATTGACCCGCTATCTATTGATGTGGTGATCTATTTTGGCAGCCCTCATAAGGATTATTATGTCTGGTCGAGTGCGCCAAAAATACAGTATGAATTAGGTGCGAAAAATGCCTATGCGTTTGAAATCATGAATGTCAGCTCCTGTTTTCCGATTGCCTTAAAGGTAGCAAAGGATATGATTGCTGCAGATCAATCGATTCAAAACATCCTCCTTGTTGGGGGCTGCAAGGAATCGCAAGTCGTGGATTATGCCAACCCGCGTTCGCGCTTTATGTTTAACTTTGCGGATGGAGGCAGTGCAGCACTCGTAACAAGAGATTCCACCGAGAGCGAAATTCTCGGAAACGCCATCCTGACAGACGGATCCTTTCATGATGATGTTAGAACACCTGCTGGAGGATCGAAGCATTTTGCCAGCCATGAAACGGTCGAAAAGAATCTTCATTATATTGATGTGAAGGATCCACAATCCATGAAAGAAAGACTGGATCCTGTGTCGATCGCCAATTTTGATACTGTGATTCGCAAGGCACTTCATAGAAGCGGTTATACTCCTCAAGATATTAAACTCCTATTGCCACTGCATACAAAACGATCAATGTTTAAAGAGCTCTTACAATCACTGGAACTTCCTGAAGAAAAGGCGGTCTACTTAAATCATCATGGCCATATGTCAGCCCTTGATCCATGTGTTGGCCTTCACTTTGCCCAGGAAAAAGGACTTCTGAATCCTGGCGATCTTGCTGTAGCAGTTAGTGCCGGAACGGGCTATACATGGGCTGCGACTGTTGTGAAGTGGAAAGGAGAGAAAATATGAAAAAGGTAAGGAGTCTCGTCCTTTTCCTTCTTTTATTTTCCCTTATGTCTGGCTCGAGCGTGTTTGCAGAGGAGTCCTATCGTTTCCAGCATGCGTGGGGAAATGAGACCGATCCTTCTAACGAGTTCCGAACGCCGGTAGCAATGGCGAAGGATCACTCAGGGAATATATACATGGCTGATATGGGGAATCATCGTATTGTAAAAATGGATTCCTCCGGTAAAATTCTAAAGACATATGGCACGCTCGGTCATTCCCCTGGTCAATTTAATATGCCATTTGGCATCGCTGTTGATCAGGAAGGGAATATTCTCGTTGCTGATACAGGGAACTTTCGCATTCAAAAGTTCGATTCTGAATTCAGATTTTTAAATAGCTGGGGGACGAAAGGGGAAGGAAATAATCAATTCGGTTTCCCAAGAGAAATTGCGATCGATCAGGAAAACAATTATTACATTACCGATGAATTTAATCACCGAATTCAAAAATTTACTTCTGACGGCCAGTTTCTCCTTACGATTGGTTCCTATGGAAAAGGTGATGGCCAGATGGCTCTCCCGCAAGGCCTTGCGATAAACAATAAGGGGGAGGTCTATGTAGCTGATACGTACAATAATCGAATTCAAGTGTTTGATCAAAACGGCAGCTTCATAAGGAAAATTGGCGGGCTGGAGCCTGGAATAGGCGCATATCAATTTTACCATCCAAGAGGAATTAACTTTGAGCCAAAGTCTGGAGCTCTCTATGTAGCCGACACTTATAATAACCGAATCATGAAATTTGATGATAAGGATAGGTTTGTTTATACGACAGGGATTTTTCCTAATCTAGTGTATCCGAATCAGATTTTACCATCCGAGAATGGCGATTTATTCATTACGGACACAGGGAATAATCGCATTGAGGTGTACAAGGAAATTGGCCTGAGTATTACCTATAAAATGACCATCGGCTTAGCCAGATACGGAGACAAACAATATGCAGGACCTTATGATGTGCAAAGCGATTCAAAAGGAAATGTCTTTGTATCCGATTCGTTTAATCACCGGATTTTGAAATATAATGCAAACGGAAGTCTAGTAAGCAAATGGGGAAGCATGTTCGGAACTGGCGGGCCGTTTGGCTATGGCAGTTATTATGGTCAATTTTTTGTACCGCGGCAACTAGCGGTTGACCGTTATGACAATGTCTATGTAGCAGACTCAGTGAATCACCGAATTCAAAAGTTCTCCAATTCAGGGACGTTCCTTGCGGCGTACGGCTCATTAGGAACATTAAGCGGCTTTTTCCAATTCCCGAGCGGGGTGGCAGTTGACAGCAAAGGCAATATCTTTGTGTCCGACTCGGAAAACAATCGAATTCAAAAGTTTAATTCCTTTTTCGTCTACATGAAGGAATGGGGTAGAAAAGGGACTGGCAATGGTGAATTCTCTCAGCCGATGCAGCTTGCCATCGATTCTAAAGACAATGTGTATGTAGTGGATCGAATCAACAATCGTGTTCAAAAATTCGATAACAATGGCAAGTTTCTCGCGAAGTGGGGAACGAATAACGGAAGCGGGAACCTCGATCCATTGGAAAATTGGGGCGAAGAACCGGGTGATTTGTTCTTGCCGACAGGAATTGCCATTGATGACCAGGACCGTGTCTATGTAACTGATACGTCAAATAATCGCATGAATGTCTATGATGAAAATGGAAGATTCATCGAACAATTTGGTTCCTTTAGTGGCGAAGACGGGCAGTTTTTCTCACCTCAGGGGCTAGATATTGATCATAATGGGAACATCATTATCGCAGATGGACTGCTTCAAAAAATACAGTTCTTTAAAAAAGAAAATTAATTATAGGGGGAATGGGAGATGAGGTGTAAGATGTCTGGCATGAAGTCTGTTTTATCGATCATCATCGTACTCACTCTTTTCGTAGTAACAGGTTGTTCCGGGGAAAAGGCAAGCTCGAAGGAGGACACCATCAAAATCGGTGTTCTTGCTTCCTTAACCGGTCCGCTTGAGACGTATGGAAAGCAGACAGTAGCGGGATTTGAACTTGGGCTAGAATATGCAACCGAAGGATCGAATGAAGTCGCAGGCAAGAAGGTGAAGTTTATCGTCGAAGATACGGAAACTAAGCCGGATGTCGCGGTAAGAAAAGCAACGAAGCTGCTGGAAGAGGATGAGGTCGATTTCTTAGTAGGTTCATCAAGCTCTGGAGATACGCTGGCCGTCCTGCCGCTTGCTGAGGAATACGAAAAAATTATGGTGGTGGAGCCTGCGGTTGCCGACAGCATCACTGGTCAAAATTGGAATAAGTATATTTTCCGGACAGGACGAAACTCCTCACAGGATGCTGTAGCTGGTGCAGCTGCAATCGCTGAGAAAGGTGTGAAAATTGCAACCTTCGCACAGGATAATGCCTATGGCAGAGAGGGAATCGCAGCTTTTAAAGAGGGAGCAGAAAAGCTCGGTGCGACGATTGTGAATGAACAATATGCCGATCCAAATTCAACTGACTTCACAGCGAATATTCAAAGCATTATAAAAGAAAAGCCTGATTATCTCTATATCGTCTGGGCAGGTTCCAATGCACCGTGGAAGCAGTTAAAGGATATGCAGCTTGAAGAGCAGGGGATTAAAATATCTACTGCCGCACAGGATATCGCTTCTTTAAAAACAATGGATTCCTTAATTGGCATGAGTGGTTTTTCCATTTACTATCATACGCTGCCAGATAATGAAGTCAATGACTGGCTAGTGGAGCAGCATAAGAAAAAATTCGATGGGGAAATCCCTGATCTCTTTACTGCTGGCGGGATGACGGCTGCGATCTCTATTGTCGAGGCGCTTAAGAAAACAGAAGGCGACAAAGATGTTGACGGCTTAATTAGCGCAATGGAAAATATGGAATTTGAGACTCCGAAGGGAACGATGAAATTCCGGGCAGAGGACCATCAGGCTTTACAATCGTTGTATGCTGTAACCCTTGAAGAACAGGAAGGTGTGGATCATCCGGTTCCAGTTCTCATCAGGGAATTAAATATGGATGAAACAGAGCCACCAGTCAGAAATAGCAAATAAAAATTTCGGAATAATTAGATATATATATAAGAAAGGAGGATTGTCGACATGGACCCTATTCTGGAAACGAAAAACCTATCTGTTTCCTTTGGTGAGCATGATGTCATCAGAAATGTGACCTTGAAAATAGAGCGCGGAAGGCTCATCTCTATTATCGGTCCAAACGGGGCGGGCAAGACCACGCTTTTTAACTTGCTGAGCGGCCAAATTTCACCGACAAAGGGAGACATATATTTTAAAAACGAGAATATAACCAAGCTTTCTGTCCCATTACGGGCGAGAAGGGGCATTGGCCGCTCCTTCCAGCTCACAAATATTTTTCCGGAGCTGACCGTTCTTGAGAATATCAGGCTGGCCATCCAATCCTCAAGCAATGATTACTACTCCATCCTGCCGCGGCTATCTTCCAGGAGCCGCCAGCAGGAGGAAGCAAAGGCTTTTATGAAGAAATGTATGCTGAGTGGCAAGGAAGAGGTACTAGCACAGGATTTGGCTCATGGGGAAAAAAGAAAGCTGGAGCTGGCGATGCTGCTCGCTCTAAAAACAGAATTACTGCTTCTTGATGAACCTACAGCAGGAATATCGATTGAAGAGGTTCCTGCCATTCTGGAAGTAATCGAGAACATTAAAAAGGAAGGCTTGTACACGATTATATTGATCGAACACAAAATGGAAATGGTTATGCATTTATCGGATACACTTGTGGTTCTATTTAATGGCGAGCTCTTGGCCAGCGGGAATCCGCAGGAAATCATAAAGGATCAAAGGGTTCAAACGGCATATTTAGGAGGCTTGCATCGTGAGTCTATTAAAACTGGATAATTTGGAAACCTATTTGGAGCAATATCACATTCTACAGGGCGTGTCCCTGTCTGTTGAAGAGGGAAGCATCACGGTCCTGTTCGGCAGAAATGGAGCAGGCAAAACGACAACACTCCGCTCGATTATGGGCTTCAATCCCTCAACTACTGGAACGGTGCATTTTCAAAACCAGATAATCAGTGGAATCTCTACCCATCTGATATCCAGAAAAGGAATCGGATATGTACCTGAAAATCAGGGGATATTCAGTGGCCTGACCGTAGAGGAAACACTGAATTTAGCTAAGGCAAAGAGTGCGGGAGAGACGGAAGCAAAAATGGAATGGATGCTGGAGCTATTCCCGGATTTAAAGAAATTTTGGCGCAAAAAAAGCGGCTTGCTTTCCGGCGGACAGAAGCAGATGCTGGCGATTGCCAGGGCGTATATTAATGGGGATGGTTTGCTGCTGATTGATGAGCCTAGCAAAGGCTTGTCCCCTATTATGGTTGAAAAGCTGATGGAATCACTTCTTAAAATGAAGGAAAAAACAACAATTCTTCTTGTTGAACAAAATTTTCTGATGGCCAGCGAGATAGGCGATTACTTTTATATTATGGACGACGGAAAAATTGTCCATGAAGGCGTGATGCAGGACCTAAAGGAAGATAAAGAAACCTGCCAGAAATACTTAGGGATAGCGTAGGAAACGATCGTGTCAAAATAATCGACCGGAATGATGACCGAACTTCGAAAGAAAGAGGGAGTAAGGTAACCAATCGCTCGGAAAGGTGACCGAAACCTGAAAGAAAGAGGAGGTAAGGTAACTAATCGACCAGAATGGTTCCCAAAACTGGAAAGAAAGAGGAAGTAGGGTAACCAATCGGCCGGAAAGGTTCCCGAAACTGGAAAGAAAGAAGCAGTAGGGTAACCAATCGGCCGGAAAGGTGACCGAAACTCGAACGAAAGAGGAAGAAAGGTAACAAATCAATCGGAATAGTTACCGAAACTGGAAAGAAAGAGGAAGTAGGGTAACCAATCGATCGGAAAGGTGACCGAAACCTGAAAGAAAGAGGAAGAAAGGTAACCAAATGTTCGGAAAGGTTCCCGAAACTTGAAAGAAGGAGGAAGAAAGGTAACCAATCGCTCGGAATGATGACCGAAACTCGAAAGAAAGAGGAAGAAAGGTAACCAATCGATTGGAAAGGTTCCCGAAACTGGAAAGAAAGAGGAAATAGGGTAACCAACCGCCCGGAAAGGTTACCAAAACCTGAAAGAAAGAGGGAGTAAGGTAACCAATCGCTCGGAATGATGACTGAAATTGGAAAGAAAGAGGAAGAAAGGTAACAAACCGCCCGGAATGATGACCGAAACATGAAAGAAAGAGGAAGAAAGGTAACCAACCGCTTGGAAAGGTTACCGAAACTGGAAAGAAAGAGGAAGTAGGGTAACCAATCGCTCGAAATGATGACCGAAACATGAAAGAAAGAGGAAATAGGGTAACCAATCGATAGGAATGATGACCGAAACTCGAAAGAAAGAGGAAGAAAGGGAACCAATCGCCCGGAAAGGTTCCCGAAACCCGAAAGAAAGAGGAAGAAAGGGAACAAACCGCCCGGAAAGGTTCCCGAAACATGAAAGAAAGAGGAAGAAAGGTAACGAATCTATCGGAAAGGTTCCCGAAACCCGAAAGAAAGAGGAAATAAGGTAACTAATCTATCGGAAATACGGAACTATTCGATCTAAATAATTACCGAAAATAGAATGATATAAAGTTTTGACAATACGTAGGAAACGAAGGGGGGCTGGAAATGGAAGTTTTTATTAATTTATTGGTCAATGGGGTTTCAACAGGGCTGCTTATTTTCCTTCTGGCTGCTGGACTTACTTTAATTTTTGGATTAATGAATGTGTTGAATTTTGCCCATGGCGGATTATTCGTCTGGGGGGCTTTTTCAGGCGCATGGATTTTTAAGGAAACAAACAGCTTTTTATTAGCGATTGCTGGTGCCATTGTGATCGGAATCGGATTAGGCTGGGTCATGGAGAGATTTCTCATTCGGCCAGTTTACGGGAATCATGTCCGGCAGCTGCTGATCACATTAGGTGGCATGCTGATTTTATCAGAAAGCATCAAAATCTTTTGGGGACCCAATCCCATTCGGGTAAATTTGCCGGGATGGCTGGAAGGAAGCTATCAATTTGACGGAATTATTATTATTAAATATCGTGTGTTTGTGATTGTGATCGGCTTGCTTCTATATTTGGCATTATGGCTTCTGCTCAGCCGTACGCAGATCGGCCTGATGATCAGGGCTGGTGTCATGGATAAGGAAATGGTCCAGGCGCTCGGAATCAATGTAAAGGGACTGTTTACCTTTGTCTTCCTGCTGGGAGCGGCATTGGCTGCTTTAGGAGGGGCGCTTTTGGCGCCATATTCAGGAGTCGTTTTTGCGGAAATGGGCATGCAGTACGCTATATTAGCTTTCATTGTCGTGATCATTGGCGGAATGGGCAGCCTGCAAGGATCTGCACTTGCTTCCCTGATTGTAGGTGTAGCGGGAGCCTTTATGGCCTATTTTATGCCTGATTTGTCACTCGCATTGAATATGCTCCTTTTGGTTATTGTTTTATTAGTGAAACCAACTGGACTGCTGGGAGAAAAGGGGAGTGCAGTATGAGAGGGCTATTTCATAAGGTTCCAATGTATGGGGGGCTTGCCATTGTCTTGATTATGCTGCTGTTCCCATTTGTCAACGACTCCCGAAGCATACTGATTTTATTCACACAAATCTTTATCTTTGCTATTTTTGCGATGAGCTTTGATATCCTTTTAGGGTATACCGGTATCGTATCCTTTGGTCATTGTATGTTCTTTGGAATTGGTGCCTACAGTACGGCGATTATTTTTAATCATTTGGAAGCCAATCTGCTTACGTTTATCATCGGTTTGGTTATAGGAATTGTCCTGTCAGCCTTGGTGAGCTATATCATCGGCTTATTATCGTTAAGGCTCAAAAGCCATTTTTATGCGATGCTGACATTGGCGGTTTCCCAGCTTTTTCTCGTTTTAGCGGAGAAGTGGCGTGGATTCACACATGGGGGAGATGGATTTACATTCAGTGTGCCTGATGTATTCAAGGATCGTACTTCCTTCTATTATATTGCACTCCTCAGTGTGGCGGTTGTGTTTATTCTGCTGAAGCTTTTCACGGAATCATCTACTGGCAAAGTGTTAAAAGCCATCTCTCAGAATGAATATCGGGCAGCGGCATTAGGGTTTAGAACGCTGCATTATAAGCTAATCGCCAGTGTAACGGCAGGGGTGGCCGCATCCTTTAGTGGAGCACTATATGCTGTATCATTAAGATTCATCAATACCAATGTCTTTTCCATCGAAGTCACGCTCGATGCGCTATTAATGACGATGATTGGAGGACTAGGAACACTTGCTGGATCCATTGCCGGGGCAGGAATAATTGAGTTTTTAAGGCATTACCTCTCAGAGCTTGCGATGTCCTACCCTATTTTTGAAAGATGGACCATTATCCTCGGGTTCTTATATATCGTGGTACTGCTTGGATTCCCTTCCGGCTTGGCAGGATTTATTAAGAAATTCACTTTGAAAAAGAAGCGGAAGGTGAAGAAAAAAGGGGAATTGGAGAGGACTGCTTAGTAAATAATGGACCAAAAGAGGGGGGCGTTTTCGCTCCTCTTTAGCATTTCATATATTTCAAGGGGGGACTTCCTTACTTAGAATCAGTCAATCAGCGATAGAATAACTCATTAAGGTGAAAAAACTGAAAAGTTCTTGTCTTCTGATATTGTAAATAATTGGTTCTCCTTATATCATTAAGGATAAAGGGGGATACAATTATGATTCCAGCAAAAAGGGGTCCCATTTCAATGACTAAGTCAAAAGAAAAAAGTGTCGAATCGATCGTCGATTGGTTCGATCAACATAAACAATCATTCTATATTCTAGGTTGGTCCTATCTTAAGAGTCAGGAGCAAATGGAAGAGCTTTTTTACCGATCCATTGTAAAAGTCCACAAGGAGTTGCCGCGATATAAAAGAGAACTATCATTCGACACGTGGGTAACTTCTATTTTTATTCATATTTGCCAGGAGATTTCCGATGATCGTAGTTTACAAGTTTCTGAGAAAGGCGAACCACGCCATGATTTATTTAATGCACTTGATCAGTTGAAAAAGGTTGAGAAAGAGGCAGTAGTCCTTACGTATATCACAGGAATTTCCCAGGAGGATACAGCAAAACTTCTCCAAGCTTCAGTGAAACAGGTGAAAGAGTATTTGTTTTCCGGTCTCCAGTCACTTAGAAAAGGAATGGGGGATGAGTCACGCTTTAAGAGCTGTAACGAGTATCAACAAAATTACATTGATTACATAGAGAGAACATTGGAGCGGGAGAAAAAGGTTGAATTTGAGGTACATATGTATCATTGTCAAGACTGTCAGGAGGATTTCGCTGACTTTAAGGAAATCATGTTAACTCTATTAAATTTTACTAGTAGTATGAAAGATTTCCATGTGCCGTCTGATTTCATGGAGAATGTCACAGCTAGGCTGACAGAAAAGGATAAGCAAAGAAGATTGAAGAGTAAGAAACGGAAAAGATTGGGGATTGTTTTTGCAAGTGTGTTCGCTTTATTAATTGGCATAGAAGTTTTTACAGGATCTTTTACTAGCCTCTACTATACATGGGCAGAAGAAGATCCGGAATTACGTGACCTTTTACAACAGGGGCTGGTTAAAAGGCTGGATCTGGAAGCGGAAAGTAATGGGGTGAAGATTAAGATTAGGAGCGCGATCGCTGATGATGTCCAGACGCTTGTTTTTTATGAAATAGAGGATACAGCTGAAAATAATCAATATGCGATCGTTTATAATGAAGGTGCTTCTGTGGAAAATGAATATGAAATCATGAATAGGGAAACAGGTCACATGTACTATTATCCTCCTGATCTTAAATCGGATCAAAATAATAAGGAAAAGAACGTGTTTCAAGGAAAGCTTAGTCTCCTGGCACTGACAAAGGATAATGGGACAATTAAACTAAAAATCACACAGCTTCTAAAATTGGTTCGTGACCCTTCTGACCCAAATAGTTTTGGAGTTTACGAGAATATGGAATATAAAACAGGGGAATGGAACTTCGAGATCCCTGTAACAAAATGGCCATCTAAAGAATATGCATTGGATGAAACAACAGAAATAGAAGGAATCCCTGTTCGATTTAATAAACTAACCATTGCTCCAACAGCGACAATTCTAAAATATGCAGTTAATAATGAACAGCCAGTGAAGCGGGTAGAGTTTCTTACTGCTAATAATTTGGAAATAAACAATAAAAAAGTGAAAGCGACTATCTATGACAGCTCTTTTACAGATTTCAACATGAATGAAAGTATGTTTCAAACAAAATTTCCCTCACTTTATGGAGAAAAACCAAAAGAGATAAAAGTTCAATTCGGATTTGCTCGTTTAACATTTGAACACCAACAAGCGATAGAACTCGATCCTTCTAGTAAATATCCTGAAACCTTTGAATATGCTGGCAGTACGATCTCTATTGACAAGGTGGAAGTTGGAGAGTCTACTAATATTGTTATAAGCAATCATGACATCGAGAATCGAGCATTTGAGTCACTTAATTACGATATTGTGAGTGAGGCTGAAAAAGAATATAGTTCAATGGAGATGAATTCTGAATGGGTCCTGGTTGATAAGAATGGGATTAAATACGATGAGAAGGAAACCCCCTTCGCATATGAAGAAATCGAACAACCCCGTTATTTCTATACTGTTCAAGAGATACAGTTAAAAAGTAACTACGCCGGAGAGACTGTGATCCCTAAAAAGCTGATGATTAATGGATATAATACAACAAAATATTTTGATGATGTTGTGAAGATTTCGTTGAAAAAATAGTTATGGCTTACCTGCAGTGTCAAAAAAATTGATGGCTTCTTAAGATAAAAGTAATTGAATTAAAAGTATCCTATAGAGTGGACATGAAAAAAGTCTACCTATAGGATACTTTTTGTATAAACACAGTAGATCTAACATGGAGACCGGGAAAATAAAGTGTAAAAAGATTTTCACAGAGAAAGAAATCATCTAATAAATACGTTAAAGCAGTTAGTTCAAAAGGAATTACTTATACGGGGTAATACCAGCGTTGCTGTCACTACACCCAAATCGGGTAGATAATATTGGGAATTTTATGCGCAATGCTTCACAATAAAACCTTGAGAAGAGAAAAACAGTGACATCTATCGAAAACACAAAATCGATGTGGAACCAGTTTTTAGATTCTTGAAGGCCAATTTTCGTTTTATCCGATTTTCTATACGAGACAAATTAAAGGATGAAAACAAAATGGGACATTCTGGTAGTGGGAATACCTGTACGTACACTACATTAGGATATCAATTTGAAGGTGGGGAGAATTTATAAATAATTTTAAATTAACTTATACAGGTTATAGCAATTCAATACTTGTAACAAAATTAGAATATTTAGCAACAAAGGTATCGGCAAGAAGACCATATTATATTGATTCTTGGATTACTCGAGATGGCTCTACTAAAACACTATCCCCCAGCCGCATCACGAAATAATCTAGTTTTTGTTTTTGTATCCAATCACGATCCCGATAATATCTCCAGTTTTGATTTTCATTTGGTCACTTCGCAACCAATCATCTCCACTCACAAAAAATTCATTTTTACCAAGAGTAATTTTTTTTATGTTTTGTTTAAATAGTTTTTCCATTTCCTCTTTATTATAGGAAATTTTATTTTTATCCATACTTTCGAAATATTCCTCTTGTGAATAGCCTAATCGATGAACTTTTCCATAAAAAGTATCTAGTTCCTTTGAGTTTATATATACTTGACCATCTTGAACATATATTTCTTCTTTTGGAACCCCTAAAATTCTTGTTATTACTTTTTCACCATCGATATTTTTAAATAGAACGACACTTCCTCGAGTTATTTTTGACTTTTCAATTTGTGTATTAACAACAACGACTTTGTCACTTAATTCATGATTCCCCCTGTCCATAGAATCGGACATATTATGAAATGTGATCATTTCAGAATTAATATTATTTATAATTTCTAATTTGGGAGTTGTAACCTCATCTGTAATGGTCTGGGCAACAGTTATTTTGGAACAACCAATAAGCAAAATTAGCAACATAAATAATAAAGTTAGTCTTTTCAAAATCATTCCCTCCTTATAAGTACTTTACAACATTAAAGGATCGATTAGTTATCCAACTTTTGTATATTTTTAGAATTATTACACCCTTTATCTAAAAAACTATTGGAAATTGTACTTTGCAGGTATAGCAGCTTAACTTATTTAAATGAAGTTGGCATCTTAAAAGAGATATAATTATCCTCTATCTAGAAAAAATTTCAATCCAATTTAATCGACTGTTAGGAATCTGGAAACTTTTTCAGTGTTAACTATTGATTTGGTATTTGGTAGATTGAACCTTGGGTTTAGTGAAGTCACACTCTTCTGCCTACTATTACCCCTCTTTTTTAATAAGTATATCAAGGTTATATCGTCATTGGTAATAGTTTATGAAGGGAGGGGAGTAGTACAAGTTTATTGCATTAAAAGTTTTATTTATTGCTAGAAATGTCGATACTTTTTAACAATAAAAATAAACGAACATTGCTTTATAAATAGAGAGGAGAAATTTTATAATGTCGAAAACAAAAAGGAAAAATAGCCTAAAGGAACAAGGGGTAACACCAGACTTGGCAAAAAAAATCGTTTAGGGAATCATGAAGAGTAAGGGAGATAAGGTAAAAAGAAAGAAATAATATCACACAAGAAAGAATGTTAATTACGGAAAAAAAAAAGAATAATGATTTTTACAAGTAAGTTTAATATGAAAATTAAATCTAAATTAAAATTACAGGACTCATTTGGTCCTGTTAATTTTTTTATAAGTTATTAGTGATTAGAGATTTATAAATTATGATTAATATACCAATAATACCTATTATTTCTATACGTACTACAATGTACCATGGTAGCTTTTATGTCTAAAATGTTACAATCCTTTCTGGAATCTTTCAAAAATATTACATTCCAGGAAGGATAACAGCATGAAAAACACACACATTTTTAGAAAATGGTTAATTGGGCTTGTTGTATTTACTTTAACAATAGCTTACATTCCATTAACAAACTTTATTGTCCATGCAGAAACCAATCAAAGTGAGAAAGGGACAAATAAAGATACAGGGGGAAAAGTAGGTCGAGGAAATCGAATCGAACAAACAGATTTAAGAACTGCTGATTCTAAAACGTTCCTAAATAATGATGGGACGTATACCTCAGAAATATCCCAAACTCCTATTCACTATAAAGATAAGAATGGTGAATGGAAAGATATCGATAATAAATTGGTCGATAGTCCAAATCAAAACAAAGTAGAAAATAAATCAAATGACTTTTCGGTAAAATTAGATAAGTCTGTAGATGGTGATGCAACTGTTAGCATCGAAGATAAAGATAAAATAATTGATTTTGGTTTAAATTCAGTTAAAGAAACCAATAAACCAAAAGAAACAAAGGTTCAGAATTCAAAAGGGATTGTAGAAGATAATTCCATTACTTATCCGAAGGTCCTTGAAGGTGTGAATCTTAAATATAGTTTAGGTTCAGATCGAGTGAAAGAAGACATTATATATCAAGAGAAACCTGAAAATGGCTTTCCAGAGAAATATACTTACAAAATCGATTTAAAAGGCCTCGAAGTAAAACAAGAAAACAAAGAAATCTACCTTATCGACCCTAAAAGCAAGGAAAAACTTTATTATATTGATGCCCCATTAATGTACGACTCATTTATTCCGCAAGGATATAAATCAAATAAAGAAATTAAGTCCATCCCTGAAGAGGCAATCTCATACGAAATAAGTATGGATTATGAAGAAATAAATGGACAACTTTACCTACATATTAAACCTAATCAAGACTGGCTTAATGATAAGAAAAGAATATATCCTTTAACCATTGATCCGACCATAGTAAGGATTAATTCATCTCAAAACGTGGAAGACACGAATATTCGTAGCAATTTCCCTACTCAAACTGGTGGAAATGATACAGAATTAGGTGTTGGACTATATAAAGATACAAAACAAACCAATGTTATACGTTCTTTATTAAAATTCAATGTAAGTTCTATTCCGAAAAATTCAGAAATTATGAAGGCTGATCTAAATTTATGGATGTCTGCAGTAAGCAATGATACTCCTATTAATATTAGTGCTTATCAATTGTCTAATAGTTGGGATGAAAATCAAGCTAGTTGGAATTATAGCAAAACTTCTCCTTTAACCTCCTGGAGTGTGAAAGGTGGAGATTATACTTCAACTGTATTGAGTAGCATGGAAGTAGGAAACCAAATAGATTTAGCATATAGTCAAAAGTGGGATATACCAGTTGGATTAATTAATAAGTGGGTGACGAATCCATCTACCAACAATGGTATTATTTTGAAAAGTAATAGTGAGTCAAAAAATACGTACAAAAAATTTATTTCAAGTGAATATCCGATAGATGGTCAATATCAGCCACTATTAGTCATCACATACAAAACAGGAGCCAGATTAGGAATTGAAGATTATTGGGAATATGATTCTCATCCACTAGTTGGAGGTACTAGCTATACTAATTTAACAACTGGTAATAATGTTATCCAATATGAAGATTTTACTTTACCATCTCGTGGAGGATTTGGCTTAGACTTTAATAGAACCTATAATTCTAAATCGCAAGAAAATTCAATATTTGGTTACGGTTGGACAGCAACTGGCTTAGAAAACCTATACGTTGGCAGTAATAATATTGACTATACAGATGAAGATGGAACTACTCATAAATTTACTTATGATGACGCCAGTGCCCTATACAAATCAGAAGCAGGTAAATATTTAACCATTAAAAAGTCATCGGAATCAATTAACAATAAATATGTATATTATTATGAACTACAAGACAAATACGGTAATAAAAAGGTTTTTAAAATCGATGAGTTTAATAATGATACAGATTTAACTTTAGCTACTCTTCAATATTGGGAAGACCGTCATGGAAATCGAATTAATTTCGAATATAATTCAAAACATCAATTAATTAAGATTACTAGTGACCTAGGTAATGGTTTAGTAAAATCCATTGAACTTTCATACAATACTGATGGATATGTTGAAAGTGTATCTTATGAAGGTAGTAAATTTACTTATTCGTATAAAAATGACCAGATGATAAGTATGAATCAATTAAAGAGTGATGGAACGTACTCAGTTACTCAATTTGAATATAAAGATAATCGAATATCAGCGATTATTGACCCTAACGGTAGACGAACTGATTTTACTTATCAAAATGAAATGTTAACAAAAGTTCAAGAACCACAAGAAATAAATGGTGTTAAAGATCCTAGTGATCGACCAGGAACGGAGTATTCTATTGATATTGCAAATAAATCTTCAATCATTACTTATCCTGAGGGAAACCATGAAACATATTATTCAAATGATCAATATGTAACAATTAAAAAAATAGATTCTGACGGAATGGAAACTACTTATACTCTAGATGAAAACTATAATCCCACTACAATTATAGAGGATGGACATCCGACTACAAATACTTACGATAATAAAGGGAACTTAACATCAACTACTGATCCTGAACATCACACGATCAGCTATGAGTATACTACTTTTAGTAATATTGCAAAAATGATAGATTCAAATCAAAACCCAACATTCTATACTTACAATGCTAAGGGTGATTTATTATCTATAAAGTATCCAGATACAGGTACTGAAACTTACCAATATGATTCATATGGTGATATTCAGTCTATAACACACCCTAATGATTCAACTGAAAATATAAATTATGATTATAAAACAAATCTAAAAACAGTCGAAAGCTTTGATCCATTCCTAAATAAGACAAAATCTGTCACAGATCATCAAGATAATGTATTGGAACGTACAGATGGTAAAGGAAATTCCTTTACCTACACTTATGATGAAAAGAATGAGCTTACTACAGTTAGTGATCCTAACAAAAAGATAACTAAATACGAATATGATGCTAATGGTAACATAACAAAAATCACTAATAGCAAAAATAAAGAAACAAACTTTGAATATGATGGTCAAAATAATCTTCAGAAGGAAAAAAATGCATTAGGTGATGAAACACGTTATCAGTATGACCTAAATGGGAATCTAGAAAAAACCTTATTACCAAATGACCATATCATAATTAATAACTACGATTATTCTGTTGATCAATTGAAGAGTATCGAAGTAAATGGTATGACCATGTGGGGATATGGATATGACAGCTCAGGCAGTGTAACTACAATTTGTGAAGGAGATTTCCCATGCAAAGGTTCCGATGTATTAAAAACCATATCTTATAAGGATGATGGTTCTGTAGATACAATTGTGGACAGAGGGAATTTAATCAACTACACAGATTTAGGTACAAAACAAGTTCTTAAGTATCAAGTAGGTAATGAAACTGAATCATTACAATTTTCTATAAATTCAATGGATAAACTAAGTTCGATTACAAAAAATGGGGATACCACTCCTTTAGCTACATTTGACTATGAAAAAGGAGGTATTCCCAAACTTGTAAGATATAAAAATGGTTATTCGATCGAAATGTATTATAATCATAATCGATTAAGTAAATATATGCTTAATAATAGCAGTACACAAGAACCTTTAGACACTTATACTTTTGATTATGACGCAAATAATAATATTACCAAAATTTATTCCGAAAAAAACGGAACCACAAGCTACACATATGATGATAAATTGGACCAATTAAAGAAAGAAAAGTTACCAGACGGAACAACAATTTCATATGAATATGATGAGGTAGGAAATCGAATTTCAAAAAGTATCACAAAATCAGGCGATTCAAAAGTTACTCAATATAGTTACAATGATGCAAATCAATTGATTAAGGTTGGAGAAAAGACCTATCAATACGATAAGAATGGGAATCTAAAAAACGATGGATCAAACGAGTATATTTTTAACGATCTAAATCAATTGGAAGAAATAAAGGATCAAACAGGAAAAACTATATCTAAATATACTTACGATGAAGAAGGAAAAAGAATTAGTAGTATAACTGGAACAGATACGATCCATTATTTTTATGATGGTAATCAAGTAATCTATGAAACAAATAGTGAAAACCAGATATTAAGAGAATATACTTATAATGATGCTGGGCAGCCATTAACAATGACGTCCAATGGAAAAACTTATTATTATTTATATAATCAACATGGAGACGTAATTGCTTTAACAGATGACAATGGTAAAGAAGTTGCATCCTACACATATGATGCATGGGGAAATATTTTGACCCAGTCTGGAGATATTGCTTCAGAAAATCCTTATCGTTATGCAGGTTATAGATTTGATGAAAATTCAAAGCTGTATTATCTAGTTGATAGATATTATAATTCTGAAACTGCAATCTTCTTATCAAAGGATTCTGAAGAAGGAGATGTAGAAAATCCTATATCTTTAAATGGATATAATTATGGTAATAATAATCCAGTAATGATGATAGATCCTAATGGACATTTTGCTTTTCTAATACCTGTAGCATATGCTGCGACGATTGCAGTCTTGGGAGTAGGGGTAGTTTATTATTTTATAAAATCACTCAATGCAGTAGGAAATTTAATAAATCAAAGCTTTGCCAGAGTGAAATCTAGACCAAAATATAGATCAAATTATGAAATACATCACATTGTTGCACAAAAGGCTAAAAAAGCTCAATTTGCTAGGGGCATTCTTAAGAATGTAGGTATAACAGTCAACGATTCCATAAACTTAATAAGTATAAAAACAGGACTGCATAGAAGAATGCATACAAATGTTTACTATTCCACAATCAACACCCTTATGGGGAATGCTTATAACAAAAGAAATAGTTATAGTAAAAACCATAAGAATGTAGTGGCTCTTTTACGGGCAGTCAGGGTCTGGTTAACAGCTAAGAGTATTAGTTCACCATTTTAATTAATAAATTAATGAATCAAACTTCTATTAGCAAATAAAAGATGATAGTATTTTTTATTTTGTCTGTTAATGGAACAATAAAAAAGAAAACAACTTTATAAAAAGATTTATAATAATAATAATGAAGATGTAGAATGAATTCTATTAAGTGACAGGGAGATAATTACCGAATAAGTGTAGTAGTACTTGGTGAATAGCTCAGAATTATACTGATAATGTTTTGTATTCAGATACCAGTAATTTTAATATTGTAACCCTACCTGCGAAGCAGGTGGGTATCTAAGGAGTGTAGCAAGTATGTTAGGTATGAATATAAAGAAAAAATTGAAAACTTCTTTTGAAATTATCTTCTCTGAGGATCAACGCTTTATGTGTCATAGCACAAATACAAATGTTATTTTATTTGATAATTGGGACCATTCTATCAGTATAAATTCTCCTAAGAACCCAAGTTGTGTTAAATTTTCAAGAAATAATAAGTTATTAATTATTAAAAATACAAGTGGTGGACTATGGATATATGACTTAGAAAACTTAAAGTTACTCAAAAGAATTTCCTCAAAAAGAAACTTCAAATTACTTGATGATGGCTTTGGAATTACAGAAAATAATAGAATATTAGATATTATGGATACAAAAAATGGGAATCAAATTATTTCGGTTGATGTAGACACAGGAGACTTTTCACTTCTAACAAATTATGAAAACTCCCAAATTAAATACAATGGATTTATCAATCAGCCAAATAATAAATTCCATTTATTTACATTGAGTCTTTTGAATAAAATAACTGGTTATGTTGAAAATAAAATAATCAAGATTAAAGAGCCAATTTCGCCTAGTTCAATTGAGATAATTAGTAATTCGAAGGTTTTTTTCTGGGATTCACTTATATATAGTTCTATTCATAATTTATTTATTTTAGTTGATGATTACGATTTGATTTTAATGAATATGGATTTCACTGATATTGTTACGAAAAAAAAAATAATTAAAGATGAGTTTAAGGAAAAAGCAGGATATTTTATGCAAATTCATTTATCAAATAATGAGAAGTATGTCGTTCTTACATACAGTGAAAGTATACTAATACTAAGATTGGATGGCTTAGAACAAATATTAATGGAATATATACCATATTTATGTTTTGCTGCATTCAGTGCTAATGATGAATATCTTTTAGTAGGAACCTGGAAGAATGGGTTTGTTTTAGAGAATAATTTAGAGTAATTCAAACTTGAATGATAAATTGAAAAGGAATATTTCATCTTTTAAAAAATTTATGACTGTTGATTAATAAATATCAACAGCCATAATTTATAATTATTTATGTGATTACTATTTTTATGATTTTTTGGATAGGAACCCTTTGAGTAAAAATTAACATGGCTACGCCAATAGTTATCATGAACTATTGGTGTGGCCATTACTATTTTAATAATGGTAGTAATAGTGAAATTCTTGATGTCTATGACGATAAACAGGTTTTTTATAAATAAGATTCTAACCTTAGCTAAATAAAATTTATATCCTATGATGACGTTAGGCACTATGGGGAATTTTTTGATCCAGTCTGGCGATTTAGCCTCTGAAAATCCTTATCGTTATGCAGGATATCGCTATGATGAAAATACTAGTCTTTATTATTTAATGGCTAGATATTACTCTGCGGAAACATGTGTATTTTTATCGCAGGATCCTATTTTAGGGGATTTGAATAACCCCATTACACTTAATGGATATAGTTATTCCAATAATAATCCTGTCATGTTGATAGATCCTAATGGGACTAATGCTCAATTTAAATATGCTTTACGAAAAGGATGGATTGGGTGGTTGCAACAATATGTTGGTTGGCAAAATGCAGGAGCGTTATATAGTTTAATAGTAGGTAGAATAGCGGGGGTATACACATTAGGTGATATGATCCACAAGTTTACGAAAAAGCGACTTGAGATTAACTATATGGTTCAATATAGTGGAAAATATGTGAAAACAATTATTAGTCAAGCAAAGAATCAACTTTTAAAGACTTTTGCCAAAAAAGCAGCAGCAATGATTGGTGGTGGTATCCTCGGGTTGGTACCAGATATTTATACTTTCTCCTGGTATTTTGTAAAGGGATGGATGGAATATGGACGAAAGCATAAAAAATAAAATTATATTTTTATAAAAATCAGGTGAATTAATAATGGGCTTGTTTTATGGGATAGTAAGTATTGCAATTTTAATAGTAATTCTTTTTGCTAAGAATAAAGGTGAATTTTGGAATTTGTTATTTATAATTCCCTTGATATTTTACTTAATCATTTTTCAAATTTTATTGAATTTACAGGTTGAAAGTATCTTATTTTATTTAATACCCTTACTAGTGTTAATATTAATTTCTTATTATATAAAAAAAATAGTCAATCCAAGAATTAAGAATATGCGGCTCATTTCCTCTAAAAAGGATTTCGAATCACATATAATGCAGATAGAAAAACTGTTTATCTTTGCAGCAAAAGAAATTAAAAATGATAAGTGTGGTAAAATAGATGATTTTGAGATAGAGATTGTTATTGGTAAATTAGGTAAACCTTTTAGTAAAAATGATAAGATAACTCAAGATTCATATTCCTATGTAAATATCATGATTACCAATAAACTTAATGGAAAAGTTATAGTTGATAATTTTTGCATTTGGAACATAGAAACAATATTTTTTAAAAAGTATTTATTAATTACTAATTATACTAAGCAAGAAGATATTATTAGCTTGATTAGAAGCAAAATTAGAAACTATATAAAATAACTACTTCACTAAAGCTTCTGACATAAATGTCTTCCTTACATTTATGTCAGATTTTTTTATGAATATATAATATTGAATCGATTGTTACAATTCATGAAAATATATTTATTAGTAATAAAAAGCAGGCAATTTATGTTGTATAAGCCCCTGTTAATATTGCTAAAAGAATAATCTATTTAACTAAAGAGATAAGAAGGGATATTGTGAAGGAAGTTTTTTCAGGTATATTTGTATTTATTGTAGGTATAGTCTTACTATGGGCAGGAATTTTTTATGTTAATAAAAAGAACTATAAAGAACCAGATGACGGTATGAACTATTTACTGAAACTAACTCCACTACCGAAAATAATAAATTATTGGCTTGCAAAATTTATATTTTTACTTGCTGGATTTTTGCTTGTTTTTTCTTGTATCTATGGAGTGATTCAAAATATTTAATATTAAGTTGTGTATAAACTTAAAAATTATTAGACTTTTTTTGCCTTGAAGAAAAAGATTATTTCTTTAAGGCTTTTTCTTTTTTCTTAGAAGAAAAAACCTATATAGAGTACAACTTTATTGTTTAGGGTACAACTTAATTGTACGATAACAAAAACCTAGAAAGAGGGGAGGAACTTAAATAATACAATTATGCGTAAAATATCAATTTTGTGCAACTTCAAAAAGTTATGCATCTTTTCCCTTTACGAATAGGTCGGTTAAGGAATTTACTTTGGGTATTAGGAAAAATTAATAAAATATGCTCTCCTTTATCAAATAGAGCGGCATATAAAGGAAATAACCATCTATTTTTTGATTTCTATGGATTCATACTAGGTAGTTTTTCTAGCCACCGATTTTTCATAATCTCAATGCTGTCTATTCCATAAAAGTAAATATTTATTGAAGAATGTCGTAAAACTATTTCCAACAATACCATATCCATTAAGAATATAAATGCAATACATCATCAATTTATCGGAGAAGGGAGCGACTATTGAAAGTTAATCTGCCCCCTACAATAGTAGAAAATGGAGTATTATTTTCTAAAAAATGCTTTCATATTTTTATTTGTTTCTTATCAAGTTTTTTTCCTATTAAAAAGTATGGTTTCATCTCTTTTTTTTAGAACTTTGTGCAAAGTCTGTCATCACCTGCATTCCAATATTTATTCGCCTAAATCCCATGACGAATACTTCCATTTTCAATATATATAGTATCCGCTTATCACTAACCATTGATCATAGTCGATTAAAAGCTGTCCTCTGACATAAGGAAATTAAAGTTAAAGCTTTGTATTATTTCAAACTGTCTACTTGACAGTTTGAAATTTAGTACTGCAAAATAGCTTTTATAGTACTGCAAAAACAGGACTATATTCTTTTATCAGTATCTTTAAACTAATGATCAACTTGAGGGTATTTTTGTATGTTAAATAATTTAAGCAAAAAAATGTAGAAGGTGAATGAATACATCCAAGATAACATATAAAAGTACACAAATAATGTAGCAGCATTAATTCGAATATAAATTAATAGTTGTTAGTATTGTACATTTTTTTGAGGGGGATATAGCATACATGGAAAAATCGAAAGGTTTTATTGAATCAGAAATAAGTAAGGCAATTACTAAATGGGAAAAGGACTTTCTTGGACGCGGATCTCTATCTGTTAAAACCAATATATTGCAGGACATGATCATTGTGAATTTACAAGGTATTTTAACACCAGCTGAATATACTGTATGTGAAACAAAAACAGGGATGTTAACAATAAAAAGAACACGTTCGGAGCTCGTTGAATCAGGTATAGAAGACCTTTATGAAATTATACTAAATATAACTGGTGAGAAGGTGAAAAGTTTCCATACTGACTTAAGCTCTCGTACAGGAGAACGAGTGATGGTCTTTAAATTATTTAATGATATTGAGTCAAAATTTTAATGTCATAAACATAATAAAAAAGACCATATCATTATATAACTGAAGGTAAAATAATATATTAAATAAATACTCTAATAAAAAGTAAGTAAATCTGATATTTAAGTGCGTGATTGGGATGAAGAAAAAGTAAACTATTAAGTTTTCAATTATTTAGCCTGAATTATATCCCAATATTCTCCATTGAAGAAAATAATAAAAAAATTTATAAACTCTACTAAAATACATATAGACTATTTGTTTACGACAGTAAATTGCTTATGGTGACAATTGGTGTTTACAAAATAAAGTCGCGACAAGTTGACAAATTAAATAATTTGATTTAAATTAAACCTAGCTTAATATTTGGTAAATGTTTATTATGTAATGTTAAATATTTTTTGGACTTTGGCATTTTTCTAATATATATATTGGCTAAATGAGAAAGATTCCTAAATATGAATAGCATAAAATTGATAAACTATATGATTAGATTAAGATTTTATAAAATGTAATAATACACTGTTTATAAACCAATAAAAGGTAGCTCTTCAAAAAACTTGAATAAAGTTAGTTGAAGTGAAACCGACAATTTTCAAAATTCATTGATTCAAGAAGATCATTGAATTTTTAAAGTTGTCGGTTTTTTTATTGGTTAAATTAACTAAACATGAACTGTAATTCACAAGAATTTTTTAAAGTCATTTAGTAGGGAGCATTACAAATGTTAGTTTTATTATTTTTTATTACGCTTAGTGTGGCTTGCCTAAGTGGATTAATATTTTTACATCCAAAAATACCCTTACGTTATGTTCGAATTCATATCTGTATAGTTGCCTTGCCCCCATTGGCCTCATTACTTGCACTTATTAATACTAGTATGAATGAAGTTGTGGGACCTTGGAACTTAGATTCCTTAGCTTGGTTACTGGCATTATTTGTTCTTTCAATGGGATTAATTATTCAACGTTTTTCCGTACGATACTTAATAGGTGATCACTCTTATAGAAAGTACTTTACACTTTTTACATTTACTACAGTTGTAGCTTCGATGGCGTGGTTAAGTGATGATCTACGCTTGATGGTCATTTGTTGGGGGGGAACACTTTTAGGATTGACTTTACTTATAAGGCTAAACCGTAGTTGGAAAGTAGCTAATGAAGCAGCAAAAGTAACTGGTCGCTTCTTTACAATAAGCTGGATTGCTTTGTTGTCCGCGGTCGTTTGGCTTTATTTGGTCACGGGTCAATGGCAGATATCTTTCGCTTTAACTGATAATAGTTTAGGTCAGCTTGGACCAATGGAGAGAACAGGGATTAATTTATTGATTTTATTGGCTGTGATGATACCGGCCGCCCAATGGCCATTCCAACGTTGGCTAATAGAGTCAGTCGTTGCTCCTACACCTGTTTCTGCGATCATGCATGCAGGTCTAGTAAATGCAGGAGGTATCATCTTAACGAGATTCTCCTCACTATTTAATGGGGATATGATGCAGATTCTTTTACTTATACTTGCTAGTATTTCCGTATTCATTGGAACAGGAATTAGTTTGGTCCATGTTGATTATAAACGTCAGTTAGTTGGATCAACAATTGCACAAATGGGATTTATGCTTATTCAGTGTGCATTAGGTGCTTATTTAGCTGCTATTATTCATTTAGTTTTACATGGCTTATTTAAAGCTACATTGTTTTTGCAGGCTGGTTCAGCAGCTCACGGTTATCATGCACCATCTAGCCTTAATGAAAAACCATCAAATTTATGGATGATGTCTGGTCGGGTTTTAGGCTTACTTGCAGGTGTTGCTTTTTGGTTTATGGCTTCAGATGATGGGTATCAACTAGTTAGTGCAGTAATCCTTGGATGGTCATTGTCTGTTTCTTGGACACAGCTTGTTGTTTTTGGAAAGGGGAGAATTGGCAAAATTGCTGGCTTAGCTTTTATGATTGGATTTTCCGGCGTTTACTTTTTCATTCATGATCTCTTCTACCAGTGGTTGCAAACAACTGTTTCTCAAAGTTTTCAACCTCCAATGTGGGCTGTCATCTTTGTCGTTTGCTTCTTACTAGTTGGTCATGCTATAGGTGCTTTGGCTGTCCGTAAACAATCTTCTACTTTATTTGCTGTACTCTATCTTTGGTTCGTTCGATTTGGTGAGGCACAACCTAAGTCGGTAGAAAGTCATCCAAACTACCTTAAAAAATTTATACATCAAGGAGGTAATCAGTGATGAGCGTAACAGCAGTATTGACGAAGGAAACCATTAAAAATAAAAAAAATGAATTTAAAGAACATGATCTTCATGATTTAGTTGTATCTGCTAGTCGAGTAATTGCACCACTTTCGCCAATCTCTATTTTTGCAGCACGTAACCCTTGGGCGGGACTTGAAAAACAATCCTTTGAACAAGTGGCACATTTGCTCAAAACTAGTCGTGAAGTGGATATCTATCCTAGTGCCTCCATCCTTCGTTCGGCAAAGGAACGCGGTGAGATTGATGAGTCTTTTCTTCAGATGGGATTACAGAGATGGCTTGACTCACAATCCTTTCATATACCTAGGGAGATTGCTGAGCGTTTTTGTCAGGCAGCATTAAAATTAGATCCATTACCTTCTAGTCTCCTCTCATCACCTGTGTTAAATAAATTGGGGACTGAAATCATGGACTTGGATATGAATCGTATCGGCAACTTTTCAAGCCAACCCATAAGTGCCAAATTAAAAAATCAAGACGGTGAAAGGATAATCAATACGCTCGATTATCATGTTATCAAATGGTGTAAATTATATCTGGATGATTCTCAGACAGGTTGGACCATGCCAAATCGAGACAAAGGTTTCTATCATGCATGGCACCGTCTCATTCAGCATGATCCATTGCTTAGCAAAAACCAGCGTAAAAGTTTAAAACACTTACCTCAGGAGGCACATACAGCTTTACTAGAGGTATTATCTGCATTGGACATCTCTCATTCAGAAATACCGACTTATCTGGAAGGACATCTTCTTTCATTACCTGGATGGGCAGGTATGATGCTTTGGCGTTCTCAACAATCGAGTCATGAACATGACCTTCTAACAGAATATTTAGCCGTTCGAATTTCCATGGAATGGGCGCTAGTAAAACCTTATTTACCTTTGTCAAATCAACAATCTGAGGAAAAAGGTTCAATAAAAACACTTTTAGCATCATGGATCCATTGGGGGAATCTATCAACCGAGGAATGGTCTCTGATGTCTTCGTTTGAACAACTCGAATATTTATCTTTTGCCAATCGTTTTGATGAGACGATTCGCCGAAAGCTTTGGTTGGAAGCTTGGGAACAAACACATACAGAACGATTAAGAGAGAAGATTACTACGAAACAATATGAGGCTAAAAATAAAAAATCCGTTTTAGCTCAATTAGCATTTTGTATTGATGTACGTTCAGAACCCTTTCGAAGACAACTTGAAAAAGAAGGGCCGTTTGAAACAATAGGCGTTGCTGGTTTCTTTGGTTTACCGATTGCCATTAGTGAGCTTGGTAGTCATCACGTCCATGCATCCATGCCGGTTATACAAAAGCCTAAACATCAAATAAAAGAATTCACAGATGAACAAAAACAGGAAACCTTTCAACAACGCAAGCAGGTAGAAAATTCATTGAGCTATACATTTAAGATGATGAAACACAATGCCCTTACAAGCTTACTTTTACCAGAAATTAGTGGACCCTGGCTTAGCATGCGAATGCTTGCACGGAGCTTTGTGCCAAGAAAAGCAGATTATTTCATTCGTAAACTTCGGAAAAATTGGTTAGACAAACCCGAAACTAATCTCTCGCTTCATTATGATCATGACATAGATTCTGGGATACCTGTTGGTTTTTCTGAAGAGGAGAAAGTGGATTATGTGCGCCAAGCCCTACAATTGATGGGACTAACTGAGGGGATTGCACCATTAGTCGTGATATGTGGGCATGGTAGTCAAAGTATTAATAATCCCTATGCTTCTGCTCTTGACTGTGGAGCATGTGGTGGTGCTGCGGGAGGATTTAATGCAAGGGTATTAGCCACCCTATGTAATCTTCCAGAGGTAAGGGAAGTGCTCGCCCTAGAAGGTATTAACATTCCAAAGGAGACGGTTTTTGTAGCTGCAGAGCATAATACAACAGTAGATGAATTACATTGGATATATGTCCCTGAACTTTCAAAATCGGCACAAGAAGCATTTGATCATATCAAAGCTATTCTACCGAAAGTAACCCATCAAGCAAATGAAGAACGTCTCGCTAAATTACCGAATTTCAACTTGAAACATAAAAATCCTAGGGCTGAAGCACACCGATTTGCTGAAGATTGGAGTGAGATACGCCCGGAATGGGGATTAGCACGCAATGCCTCTTTTATTATCGGGCAACGTGAATTAACGCAGAATTGTGATTTAGAGGGGAGATCCTTCCTTCATAATTATGATTGGAGACAGGATGAAAGTGGTAATCTCTTAGCTAATATCATTGCAGGGCCAGGAACGGTTTCCCAAATGATAAATTTACAGTATTACGCTTCAACGGTAGCACCTCATTACTATGGTAGTGGAAATAAAGCAACCCAAACGGTAACAGCAAATCTAGGTGTGATGCAAGGGAATGCAAGTGACTTATTACCTGGACTACCTTGGCAATCCGTCATGCTATCAGATTTCGAAGTTTTTCATGATCCACTTCGTTTGTTAATAGTTATCCAAGCACCTGAGAAATATGTAGAACGTTTATTAAATAATGATGTAGCATTTCGAGAAAAAGTTCAAAATGGGTGGGTTAGACTTGCTAGTGTTGATTCAAATGGTTGTTGGAAAAACTGGTAACTAAAAAATCAACATTCGCGTTACTCAAAAAAATTCATAAAAATGATTCTAATAATTATGAAGGAGCATGTTATATGAATATTAATAAAAATAAAAAAGTATTAGTAATAACAGACGTTGAACAAGAATTGGTACCTATCTTACAAAAAACAACTAATATTCAACCAGAAAATATGTTAACAATAGAAAGTTATGGTTGCATCATTTCACATCCTTATGGAGATATAATGAGGTCTGTTATAATGGCTATCTATGAGGAAAATGTTGAGGATATTTTCGTTGTTGGAACAAAAGATAGAAGCCATCGCTCGATAAATCTACCTACCCAACTTGAAAAAGACAAAATAAAAACGTTAGACTATCTTTTTAAAAATAGTACACCTGAATTACAAGGTGGTACGTTAGATGCTTGGCTAAATGGAAGTGGAAATGTTAGTGAAAATATCAAAAAGAGTGTTGAGGTCATTCGCCATCATGCATTAGTTCCGTTACATGTTAAAGTCCAAGGTTTAATGATTGATAATAACGGTGGGGTATTCTCAATTGTCGATCCTTCTACTAGTACAATGGTTTAATGTTTTACTAATAAAAACTTCCTACTTTAAATAAGTAGAATCAACTTTTAGTTACATGATGATTATGAAAGAAAAGTAACCCTCCCTTGCTGGTGTATGGAGAATGGATTACTTTTTTCCTTTTTGCAACCGCACTTCTTGTGGAGTTGCTACTTAGAACGCTGATGTGACAGCATCGGCGTTCCTTTTCATTTATTCTTGCCTCCATTGTAAAATCCGTCGATAGGAAAAAGAAAGTGGTACGGAAAGGATTGTGCCGCATAAGTTACACGATGATATTGAAAGCTTCTTTCATTTTCTATAGAAATTTTTGTCGTGGGAACTGAAAAAACGAAGTGAAGGAAGAGTTCATTATTCGAAAGCTAATTTTTACAAAGGAGATTAATCGTTAAGAAGGCAATAACGTTCCATGCGAATAATATATATACTTTAATATCCCATCTATCTCAAGGACTATTCGGTCTTGCCAACGCCAACAGCTAATTGCTCCCAAAGAATTCTTTCGACATCCCGCTTTTCAGAGTTTTTACAATTGATAATAATAATTACTTCGGAAGTCTTTCCTTTTAGTGCTTTTCGATTTTTAGGCTTTTTCGAATGGATGTATAGATCAATGCAAAAGCCAAGAATAAATCCAAAGGCTGCTCCAATCAGTCCCCAAATGATAGGACCCCAATGAAGTTTGAATCCTCTACTTGCTCCTATTACAGAAAAAAATACAGCAAGAATCATTCCCTTACTCAATAATGATTTTCCATCTGAACGATGAATGGTATCAAAAATTTCAATATCCTCGGGACCGTTATCTAGAGGTACGGCAAATATTTCACTTATCCCCATTTTTTCTAATTTCGTGATGGCAATTTCTAATCGAGTTGAATATTCAAATGTTGCGTAAATTTGCATTCGATTTCACCCTAGCTGCCTTAATTTTAAAATCACTGGATTGGTATTTGCTTTTTAAAAACATTTTTTGTTCGGCTTCAAATAATTTATTATTTTCCACAACATTCATGTAGGTCTGAAAAATACTAAAGAAATACAATGAAGGCATATAAAGCAGCCATTGTTTATCTAAAACCTCTGTTGATTTATCGATATCTCCAAGCATTAAGTAATGTACTCCTTCTATGAAGTGTGAGTAATGAACAAACATAACAGTCACAATCAGAGTAAAAAAAGCAGAGATAATCTGGTGAAGATATAATTGTCCAACGCTGGGAACGGTCATTGACCAAAACATTGCGACCACAGGACTTCTTTTATCAAGATAATTAACTTCAAATGGTTTTACAGTTAACGCATTAACAGGGGGTTCTTCTTTCTCAGCCAATAGATAAAGATTGTTCATTTCCACAGTCGTACGGTAGCTGTCCCATATCGCAAAGATGTAGAGAGGAATATACATATAGACATAATTCACATTTAATACTTCTTTCGCTAATTCAAATTTTCCCATGAAAGAATAAACCATTGCGAGGTTTAGATGCGAAATCTGATTGATAAATACTTCCCATATAATTAGAGCGAAGCCTCGTATATACTTATGTAATAATAGATGCCCATAACCAGGAAAAGTAGTTGACCATAAAGCAACGATATAGGGATTTCTTGGGTGAATATAGGTTGTTCCCCAAATACTAACATTTGCGATTTCCCGTCGAAACGTTTTGTTCATCTTATACATATAAGTCCTCCGAGTCATTCCTTGTTTCGTTGATGCCCAATCATTTTATCTTTAGGCTGTTTTCGTAATTGTTGCTTTTGTAAAAGATTCAGCGATTCTTATGAAGTATGTAGCTCTTTTCTCAGTGAATTGAAGGTGTATCGGTTTTTAGCCGATAGTTATTTGTAAAAAAATTTACTTGAATCGCAACAACGTTTGAGAAAAGAGCCTATCTTTAATGATCTGAAATCCATATAAAAGCAAGGCTTCAACAGTAAATATTAATAATAGGTTGATTTTTTTCAATCGTACTAAAGACGCTATTCCAAGTTTCTGCAAGTAATACACCAAACCATAGGTAAATGCTCCATCAATTGCTAAATTTAAAAACATATATCTGAAAAATTTGCCATATGTCAATTTTAGTATCCACATAGAGCCAATTAAAAAGGGTCCCCATATAAAAGGAAAGACTCCAGAAATCTTTGGATGAAGGGTTTGATACCACCACCACCATTTTCGCTTTTTTGCGATAAAATTAACGATCCTAACGATCAATGATATAAATAAACCAGCAGGTAAAAATCGCTTAAAAGCATCTTTTCCCATCAATGGAACTGTAAACCAAGGAAGGATCATCATTAGCAGCAACAATAATTTCGAATACTTGAACAATCTCATGCTGAAACCTCCTAATCTTGTCAGAAATAATATCCCCTAGAATAGGAAAAGTATAAAAAAAACATTCTAAAAAATTGGTCTCTTTTTTCCAAGATAACGAATGCAGAAAGTGGTTTCGTTCTTGCGCGTGTGAGTATTGATAAATTTTCTGCTAGGGACACGATTAAAATCCTAAAAAAAAAACTGATAATCGTCTAGTGGGTGAGTGACGACGAAACCAATGAAGAAAAACAAGCGATTGAACGATCGACTCAATGCGGTGTAAAATAAATACGTTGTCTTTTAGACATTAGGGGTCAAAAGTATCACTCCATCAAATTGATAAGAATAGTTTCAACAATATACAAGAGAAACCTGGATCATATATCTCACTCTACTGCCCCAAATGCTTTTTCTTTGCTGTTTTTATTTGTTCATAGTAAAGTTTATAATGTTTGAAATTTACTATCGATTGATAAAAACTGAGTAAGCATGGTATAAGTGTAAAGGTAGCAGAAATTTTTGCTTTTTTATTTTGGGACGAGAGTTAGAACGAGTATCCCATCATGAGAGGACTGGATTTGATTATGACAGACAATTTTTGGCGTGATTTACCACGACCATTTTTTATACTAGCACCAATGGAAGATGTGACGGATGTTGTTTTTCGCCATGTAGTGAGTGAAGCAGCAAGACCAGATGTGTTTTTTACAGAGTTTACAAACACGGTGAGCTATTGTCATCCAGAGGGGAACCAAAGTGTGCGTGGACGTTTGACTTTTACAGAAGATGAACAACCAATGGTGGCCCATATATGGGGAGATCAGCCCGAATATTTTCGGCAAACGAGTATTGGTGTAGCGAAACTTGGCTTTAAGGGTGTGGACATCAATATGGGCTGCCCTGTGCATAATGTGGCAGCCAAAGGGAAGGGAAGCGGCCTTATCCTTCGTCCAGAAGTCGCTGCGGAAATCATCCAAGCAACTAAGGCTGGGGGATTGCCTGTTAGTGTGAAGACAAGGCTTGGTTACACGTATATAGACGAATGGATGGACTGGTTAACACATGTATTGAAACAAGACATCGCTAATCTTTCTATCCATCTGCGCACAAGAAAGGAAATGAGTAAAGTAGATGCTCATTGGGAGCTAATTCCAGAAATCAAAAAGCTTCGTGATCAGGTGGCACCAGATACACTGTTGACGATCAACGGGGATATTCCTGACCGTCAAACTGGCTTGAAGCTTGTTGAACAATATGGCGTTGACGGAGTAATGATTGGGCGTGGAATTTTTAACAATCCATTTGCCTTTGAAAAAGAGCCGAAGGAACATAGCAGTGAGGAATTGCTCGATCTCTTAAGATTGCAGCTCGATCTTCATGATAAATATTCAGAAGAATTTGAGCAACGTCCATTCAAGCACCTTCTTCGCTTTTTTAAGATATACATCAAAGGGTTCCGAGGGGCGAGTGAATTAAGAAATCAATTGATGAGCACTAAGTCAACAGATGAAGTGCGTGAGATGATTGATAGCTTTATGGCAAAAGTAGAAGATTGAGGTGACCCTCAAAAGTAAAAGTTTATATTATACAGTAAATTGGCTGGTGTGAATGCGGGATGAAACCCGATTCATGCCTGCCAATTTTTTTATTTTCGCGAGCTTTTTGAACAGTAGGGTGTCCTTTTTCTTCATTCATTTATATTTCTATATATGAAGGCAATTTTTAGTGAAGAAAGGACAGGGATGAAGATGGCAAAGTATCGAATGGTGCGGACTGAATTTTGGAAGAATCCGATGGTTTTAGAAGAGATGACCCCAGAGGATAAGTATTTTTACCTGTATTTGCTGACCAATCCACATACTACGCAAATTGGAATCTATCGAATTACGAAGAAACAAATGGCTTTTGATTTGGGTTATTCGATTGAGAGTGTTCATTCGTTAATGGAGCGATTCGAGGAGCACCATCAGTTGATTCGCTACAATCCGGAAACAAGGGAACTGGCGATTAAGAATTGGGGAAGAGAGAATCTTCAAAAAGGCGGAAAACCGGTCATGGATTGTATCCTTTCCGAATTAAAAGAGGTCGAGGATGATTCGCTGATTCGATATGTTTCAGAATTCATACATAAGCAAGAGATTAGAAGTCTATATGAAGCCTTTTATCAACAGAAAGGGACTGTAGGAATAGAGAATGAAAAATCCCCACGTTTAACCGATTGTGAAGAATTTGACGATACGTCACTGTCTCGTTATACGACACGTGGGCAAAAAGAAAAACAAAAAGAAAATGAAAAACAACAACAAACCATCTACCCAATGAATGATGATGTGAAAGAAATTATTGCGTGTTGGGATGCGAATGGATTTGGTTTTACGAATGTAAATGCGAAGCAGCAGCTGTTAGCTTGGTTAGATGATTCTCGATTTTTACAGCCGAAGGAAATGATATTAAAAGCCATGAATATTGCTTGTGCTAATAACAAGCGAAAGCTGAATTATATCGTAGGAATTTTGAAAAACTGGGAAAATGAATCTTTACTTACGGTGGAAGAAGTTAATTCGGAGGATGAGAAGAAAAAGCAATCTAAATTATCAACCGAATCGGACTCGTCTGGAAGAGCGATTCCAAGGGAATTTGAACTCGACCTGTCGGCAGGGGAAGACGGATGAGTGTTGTGGAAAAAACGTTTCTAGGAAGCTTGATAAAAGCGGAATACTTGCTTCACGATACCGTCATCCAGCCAGATCATTTGGAAAGTGAACGGCACAAAGAGCTAATGAGAAGAATGGTGACGTTAAAGCGGGAGGGAAGGAATATTGATCTGCTATCCTTTACTACCTTACCTGATCTCGAATCATTTGGTGGCATGTCTTATTTAACCGAGCTTTTATCTTATGCAGATATAAAGAAATTTAATGACACGGAGACGCTCATTCTTGAGCTCTGGAAGGAGCGGGAAAAAAGAAACATCTTAACGCTTGCAGCGATGAATGATTGGGAGATTGCGAAAGTCATTGCCGAATTGGATAAAATAAATCAATCGAAAATGGAGGACCATACTTCTATACATCAAGCATTGCTGAGAATTTATGAGGCACCATGGGAAGAGCAGCTTCATGCGAAAGGTGTGACAACAGGGATCAAAAAGCTTGATCTCATGACTGGTGGCTTTCAGGGTGGAGAAGTGACGATTGTAGCAGGGAGACCCTCGATGGGAAAAACCGATGTGATGCTTCATTTTGCCAAAATATCTGGTTGGGCGGGGTTTTTGCCACTCGTCTTTTCCTTAGAAATGCCTGAAAAACTAATCACCTCTCGATTAATGGCCTCGACAGGAGGATTTAACCGTGCAAAAATGCGGGATCCGAAAAGAATGCTCACGCAAACTCAAAAGAAAAAATGGTCGGATGTCATTGGTGATCTTGATGAAACCAATATGCAAATCTTTGATGGGGCAGGGCAAACCGTAGCTGTAATGAGAGCGAAAACAAGAAAGCTAATGTATGAATTTCCATCGAAGAAACCAGTCGTTTTTATCGATTACTTAACCTTGATCCAAGCAAATGAATTTTACGGAGGGAATCCCCATTTACAGGTAACGGAAATATCAAAAGCCCTCAAAACGATGGCAAAGGATTTTGACTGCCCCGTCATTTGCTTGGCACAGCTCAATCGATTAGTCGAAACGAGAGCCAATAAACGTCCGATGATGTCCGATATTCGCGAATCAGGCAGTGTCGAACAGGATGCCGATATCATATTGTTCTTATATCGCGAAGCCTATTATGACAAGGATTCCGAGGATCATTCCCTTGAAATGATTGTCTCGAAAAACCGAAATGGACCAGTCGGGACAATCAAGGTGAATTACAACGAGCATACAGGGGCGATTGAGGATCGGAAAGAACAGAATTCGAAATCCAGTTAACCTTATGCAGTTTTTAAAAAGTTCACGGGGGGGGTTATCAAATGTTGGTGAGAGAGATGTACGAGTATAGTTTCATTTACGAAGAATCTACACTGGCCCATACCCTTTATTATTTATTAGCAGAGAATAAAATTGCACTAGATGACGATGTAGTCGAAATAGACTTGAATCAAGTCAATCATGAGAAAGTAGCGGAATTGGTGCAAAGGAATGTATTGGGGATTCGTAGAATTGGAATCTATTCTCTGAAGATGGATCGGAAAACCTTTGTTTTTATTTATGCTGGAAGTGAGGGAGAGGCTATCCAATTCTATAGGAAGTCATTTCATATGAACCCACTGAACTGTCATGAATATTTGCTAGATTTCGAGCTTGCTAGGGGAAATGATGTGATTTCGTTTCGGGAAATGAGGAAGGAGTTTGAGCGATTTCCGGTGGTGGTGGGGTATTTTGTGAAGGGGGAGTGATAGAGGGGGTTTTGATTTTAATCAGCTGGATAGTAAATATTACTTTCATAAGTTTTTGAATAAATGGCGTGTAAATTTGATGTGGGTATGGTCTTATGGGCGGCATGATGTAATGACCGCTCAATCCCCTAATATATAAGGGTTTTGAAGTAATTTGCGAACAAAATACTAACATAGGTAAAAAATTTGAGGCTTTTCATTAGTTACTGCGAACTTTTGATGTGCCTCTTTTTATGTTTATTGCTTTCTTGGGGTTAGAAACTTTTTGTAATTTAATCTTCAGAATGACTGAGGAGTCTGCCCATGATTTTTGAAGTTGAAATATTTTTCATAAATTACATTGTTTTTTCATCATCACAACGAGGCATTAGCAAGGAACAAGTCTGTGTTCTTGTGGCAAGAGACCGTCAGAAAATAATATATTCTAAAGTGGTTGGTCATGGACGGATTGTAAAAACCCGTTTGGAAGAAACAATCGGCTCGTGGCGGCATTTATGACCTACGCAAGAGAAAAAGGACTTGAGCATTACAGATTTAAATCAGATGGTAAGGAGCGAGTCCGGGGTGTTTACCATATTCAAAATGTGAAAAGTTATCACAGTCGCTTGAAGGGCTGGCTAAATCGGTTTAATAGCGTGGCTACCAAATATCTCGGCCATTATTTGAGTTGGTTTCAATTTTTAGACCAAATTAAACACCGAAATGATGATACAACGGTTAGTAAGATGAGTATTGAAAGCTGCTTGTTCTCAACTGATACTACCTATGATAAACTCAGATTATCAGAATTTTCCATCTAGATAAAGTTTAAAAATAGAATAAACCAACAGGAGGAAAGAGAATGAAAACAACTGAATTACCGAAAGTCTATTTAAGAGAATTAACTCTTAATGATGTTGAAGACCGTTTTCGATGGTGTCTTGATAAAGAAGTCACAAAGCATTTAAATATGCCAGAGAAATATCCACCTTTTAGTAAAGAAGAAACTATGAGTTGGATTAAAATGTGCATTAACAAAACAAACGGATATGAACAAAAAGCCATCGAAACAGAAGAAGGAAAGCATATCGGTTGGATAGATTTGAAAAACATAGATAAACTCAATAAACACGCCGAATTAGGAGTAGCAATAGGTGATAAAACCTACTGGGGTAAAGGTTATGGGTTCTCCGCAATGAAAGAGATGCTTCAATGGGGTTTTAATGAATTAGACCTTAACAAGATTTGGCTTAGAGTAGAAGTTGATAATGAAAAGGCAATAAAGTCTTATAAGAGAATTGGGTACGTTGAGGAAGGTATATTGAGACAAGACAGATTAAGAAATGGTGAATTTGTTGACCGTTTAAGAATGAGTATTCTTCGACACGAGTTCTTCTGTTAACGGGAGGTTAAATAGAAAAAGGGAACTTCAAATATATATAGTTCCCTTTATTATTACGGGAAAGAGCTGATCAACAAAAGTTATCAGCCTTTTTGTACTACATCGGCAGTATTCCTGTAATATTCATTATACTTTCCTTATATAACACTCAGAGGGGATAATTCAAAAAATATATCTTGATAAAAACACTACTAAACGAAATGAAAACAAAAGTATCGTACTATTCCAATTTGGATACATAGAATCTATTTTTTAAGTCAATGTTGGATTAAAATTGTGAAAGAAATAATTATATGCCCTTCTCATGATACTCCTTAAAAAAAGTTATTGCCCAAAATAAAAGAGCTAAACCACTGATAGTAGCACCTAAAATACATACTCCATTCCATCCATACTTTGCATAAACATATGTTGAAAAAATTGCCCCTGATGCACTACCAATGGAATAAAAAATCATATAAGCAGCAGTAAGCCGACTTCTTGCTTCAGGACGTACTGTGAAAATTATACTTTGGTTTGTAACATGTATAGCCTGTACTGCTAGGTCTAGCAGAATAACTCCAATAACTAGTAAAAATAATGAGTAATTAATCATACTTATAGGTATCCATGATATTAATAATAGAAACAGAGCTATGGCAGTTGTTCGTTGGCCTTTTCCTTTATCTGCTAGATTTCCGGCTTTCATAGCAGCTAGTGCTCCTGCAACCCCAGCTATTCCAAATGCTCCAATAGCAGTATGTGAAAGATGATACGGAGCTGCACTAAGTGGTAATACCAAAGAAGTCCATAAAATACTAAAGGAAGTAAAAATAAAAAATCCTAATATACCGCGAATCCATAAAATTCTCTCCTGTACGAATAATAAGAGGACAGAATGTAATAAATGTGGATAAGACAAATGTGATTGTCTGTTTTTGTAATTTGGTAATATTCTGTATAGTAAACATATTATCAAAAACAGAATGGCAGCTGCAGTAAGATATACTGAACGCCAACCACTAAAGTCTGTCAATACTCCAGCAAATGTCCGAGCAAGGAGAATGCCAATTACTACGCCACTTGTAACAATACCTAGTATACGACCACGTTCTGTAGGATTAGACAGTGTTGATGCAAATGCTACAAGTGTCTGTGTAACAGTCGCTAGGAAACCTACTAAGGCCATACCAATAAAAAGGAATGTACTTGTGGGAGAAATCCCAATAAAAAAAAGAGCTAAAACTAATAAAAGCATTTGAACAATAATGAGTTTTCGAGGGTTTATTAGGTCTCCAAGTGGCACTAGGAATACTAATCCGAGTGCGTAGCATATTTGAGTGATAGAAATTACTGTTCCAATAATGGAATGTTGAATATTAAATTCATCTGATATTGCAGTCAATAGAGGATGAGCAAAGTAAATATTGGCAACTGCTACCCCGCAAGCTATTGCAAATAAGAATGTTAAATAACGGGTCATAACTGTACTACGACCTAACTGTAATTGACTATTATGAAGGTTAGAAGTTGTTGATATCTGTTCTTTCCTATCCATAAATCATTCTCCTTTTGTTTTTTTATTTTGTACCAATCGGTATATAATTATCACAATTAATATATAATCAATTTAATGATGTAATGTCAAATAATTTATTGTTAATTAAAGTTTTTTAATTATGATTCGTAATAATTGACAATTATTCACTATTGAAATAATATATATAACATACTATTCGGTATATAATTTTTAAATGGTAAAGGAGATAAAGGGATAAGATGGCTCGACTACGTGAGTTTGATGAGGAAAAAGCTTTAGATGCAGCTATGCACCTTTTCTGGGAAAAAGGATATTCAGCTACTTCCTTAAGCGATTTAACTGCAAAAATGGGCATACAGCGTCCAAGTTTATACGCAGCTTTTGGTGACAAAGAAGGTTTGTTTGAAGCTGCATTACGAAGGTATACAAAATTGCATGCTTCCAAAGTTCGTATCAAACTGCAAAATAGACCTGTTAAAGAAGGGATTCGAACTTTTTTTGAAGAGCTAGTAGAGGAGGAGTATAAGAAAGAAACGGACAAGGGATGTTTTTGTATAAATACAATGGTAGAATTAGCTTCCCATAATGAAAAGTTTGAAATTTTGACTAGGGAACATCAGATGTATCTTTCAGTCCTATTTCAGGAATTAATTGACGAAGGAGTTAGAAATGGGGAATTTACAAATAATCTAAATTCTAAAGCATTAGCACAGATGCTAGTCACTTCATTAGTTGGACTTACAGTTATGATAAAATCTCGTCCGGAACGCTCATTCATAGATAATTCTTTAGCGGTAATATTGACAGTATTAGACCAATAATAGCTATTTTAAGGGGGATTATTAATGACACCAGAACAAGTTGTGAGGAACTTTTTAGAGATAGTCCGATCAGGTGAGAATCCGGAATTTTCAAATGAATTAATGGCAGATAGTGTAATGGCACATCAAGTTGTATCTGAAGAAGAACAAACAATTCAAAGAACACCACAAGAATATGCAGAACACGTAAAAGAAATGATTGAAACATATGGTAACTTTTCATTTGAGATTCAAGAGTTTATTTCTCAAGGAAATAAAGTATACGTAAGGTGGAAGCAAGAAGGGAAACATCAAGGGAATATTGGGAAATATCAAACCACTGGACTACCATTAGTTGAATTAGCAAGTGCAGTGTATAGAGTGGAAGACGAAAAAATTGCTGAGTATTGGATACAAATAGATCGATTAGGTATAATTAAACAGCTTGAACGTAATGCTTCTAATTAAATTTTAAGGTGGATTTATAGTGGAAGAATTAGCAAAGATTCAGCTGTATAAGCTGAATCTTTTCATTTAATAAAGGAAGTTTAAAAAAGAAACATTTATTGTTCGACACACATAGTTTCAACAAATACGTTAAAACGCCCCATTCTCGTTAGGGCTATTCTCTGGTACCGCTTGTCCTACATCCCACATTTCAACGATTTGGTTATCTTGGAAACGGAAAATATGGATAATAGCCCATCCAAGGTCATCAGGATTTTGCCTCACATGGGAGTGAACCGCAACGGTATCTGCCTCTTCAATGGCCCGTTTGACCTCAAGAATCTTTTGAGGATTATTGGCAGCATCCTCTTCCATCGCGAGCATGAGGGAATCGGCATCGCCACAGAAAAAAGGGTTGTGGTGTAGAAAATTAGGACCTATGTGTTTTTGATAGGCGTCGCGAACTTGCCCGGATGCGACAAGCTGTAGAAAATCCACGGCTTTCTCCTTTAACGTGTAAGTAGGTGTATCGTGCTGTTCTATACTCAATTCAATCATCCTTTCCTTTTATAAATAAATTAAGTAAAGCTTAAAGGATTTATCTTCGTATGTAAATTGTTGACATACATTTTAGATAAGTTTTAGGCAGGAATATTGAGAACGTTAGAATTTACTTTATAAGAATCGCCGAATCTTTTACAAAGCAACAAACTATATGAAAACAGCCTTTATAAAAGCAGGAGTAATAAATTTAAATGTAGAAATACATACTGAAAGATTGTAGGTACACCAAATTTGGAGGGAAAATGGGAGGATGTTATGGGGAGACTAGTTCATTTCGAAATTCATGTCGATGATATGGAACGGGCGAAGAAGTTTTATGGAGAGGTTTTTAGTTGGAGATTTGAAGATTGGAGCGAGTATGCAGGAATGCCTTATTTCGGGGCTGTGACTGGTGAAGATCATGAGCTTGGCATTAACGGAGCTTTGATGAAACGTCAGAGTCCTCCTCCAGAAGCGAATCAGCCTTTAAATGGTTTTGCTTGTACAATGGGAGTGGAGGATTACGATGCTACTGAAGCAAAAATTTTGAGTAATGGTGGCAAAATTGCCATGCCAAAGTATGCGCTACCTGGAATGGCATGGCAGGGCTATTATATTGATACGGAAGGGAATATCTTTGGCATCCATCAACCGGATGAGAATGCAAAGTAGTATTCTATAAGAACTAGGTATCCAGTCGTTTTAAATTTAGGGATGTGGAATCAATCTCCATATCTCTTTAGTCTTTTGTATAGCAGAATCTAGACTGGAAAAGTCGGTCGGACAATGGGTCTATTTGACCGATGTTTTGCTATCTTATTTGGATTATCCAAATCACAAAACAATCTCCATCACCCTACCTTGGTTTAAATCCGTCACTTTCATAGAGCCATATACCCCTAAATAAAGTCTAGTTTGATCCATATTCGTTCCCAAACTAACATAATAAGCTGACTCTGAACCAAAGTTATAATCAGTTTCAATCACACTAAAATCATTTCCCCTGGTATAGGCTAGAACACCTTTAACTGGAGGTCGTGCTTCTTCTTTTCGGGCAAGATCGGTGAACACAACGCTTCCTTTTAAATGTGGGATTCCATCTCCCATATAGGCTTGCACTCCTGTAAGTGCAGTTCCGGCAAACTTATCGGGGCGAGGATCTTTATGAAAATAACTAGTTAGAGGCTGAAGGCGACTCACTGAGGTATTTACTGCTTCATCGTAATAAGCAATCGTTTTCTCTTTCAAGGTCGGGTCTGCAGAGCAATTCCTTATCGTTGAAGTTGGTAAAACACCTTCCCATCCCCGCCAGCCAAAGTTAATAAATCCTTCATGGTTAAGGGGAGATTTCGTTAAAGCAGCTTGAATGAGGTGAGTAACTGGTATAGGTTTATAATGGACGAAAGAAAAAATCGACTCGATCAAATCCTGTCCGACATTTCCCACATATTTGATATACTGATTCCCAAATCTTTGAAATGATATCCCTGGTATATTGCGAACTCCTTTGGCGATAACGGTAAGGGTTTCTCGAATGGGGACCGGCAGCTCATTAAAGCGTGTGACGACGGGTGGGGTATGGATATTTGTATCCTTATTAACATCGATTTCGATGATTTTACCGAATATCTCCATATCATCCTGACTTAAATTAAATGGATCATAGCCTGCTCCCCCATCTCCGTTTGTGAAAACAAGCTTTCCTGTTTCAGGTGAAAAGTTCAAGCTATTCACACCATTATGATTAAAAAAAGGTCTTCTCAAGTTAAGCAATGTCCGTCGTTTTTGCGGTTGACCATTTCTCTGTAACATCCATTCTTCTACTGTATCAATATGCTCATACTGGGTCTCTCTATTTATCCACTTTAGGTTTAACGTGCTGGGATCACACGGGTCAGGCTTAAAGGGTTTGGGAAGAGCACCAGGTCCTTGTGTGCCTGCTACCGAATAATGTAGATAAAACAAACCGTTATAATAAAAATGTGGATGAAACGCCATTCCCAGCAATCCCCGTTCATCATAGCCACGGCCGGAAACCCCTGGTTCAGAGGAACCTAGTTTGATAACTTGAGGGCGAATATCTAAAAAAGTTCGAATATCGCCGTTACCTATGTAAAAGATCTCTCCGACCTGGGTTGCAATAAATAATCTTTCCATTGAGTCACCTGGCAGTATAGTCGTTTTCATCACAGTGGGCAAATTAATCTTACTAATAAGGGGCCGTAAACGAACCTTTACTTTGATCAACTCATTCACATCCTTTCTTATTTCTTTTTTATAAGAATATGATGAGAACGGTTCGACTAGTCAATAAATCATAAAGTTGAAAATATCTTTATTCAGTATTTTGAGGGATTGTTAGAGGAAAATTAAACAAGTGGACGGTCACTAGTTTTTAAATCTAGTAACCGTCCACTGGATCCACTATTTATTATGTTGATGGAATCTGAGACTAATCGATAATCTGATGAAGAAATAACAGTCATATGAGTAACAAAATTTTTATTCCAGGTAGGTGGAGAAGGGTGGTACCTCGTCCAGTATTGGTGTATGGTGAAGCGTAAAATTAACCCGCTGCTCGACACTAATCAGCCACGTTGACACCCATCGCATAATGACTGTTCGGTAAATAGAAAACTACTAGTCTTTTTCCCTTCATATTTTTTTCAAAATAATCTTGGCGTATCCATAGATGGGTAGCTTGAATAGTTACATCTTCAAACATAATTTCATACACCACTCTTGGTCCAGACTCTGGGTTATCATACTCTACCTCTGTCGGGACGCCAACGATCTTTTCAAATTGCTTGTTTTCATAAGCGGCCTTATCTTTATAGATCATTTTCACATTTACCATGAGTTGAGTGGAAGCATAGAAAAAAGCGATGGTGATAAAAACACCTAACAGTTTCCAAATCCAATTGCGGGTCATAAAAATTAATGTAATAAAGATCGAACAGAAAACAAATGTGAAACAAACACCACTAATCAGCTGAATGATCTCATGAACGATCCAATCATTTTTGAAGAAAAATGAAATTCCAAAAATGATAAGTGTCAAAATGAAAAATATGAGGCACAGGATCATAAAGAACATGCCAATCCGTTCCCCTAAGGTCTTTACATTATTTATGGTGAACAATCGATTGATAAACTTTGGTTTCATCGCTTTCACCCTTTCATTGAAAAACTAGATAGTAATTATACGTTCCATTTGCAAAAAGGTTTTAAACAATTCACGATGATAGTCCAAGCTTTTTTAAATCCTTCTAACTAATCCAGAGAAGCAGAAGAACCGTCCCCTACCACGTTTTGCCGCTTTCTTTTCTGAGTTTCCACATTCTATCTGTCCATTCTTTTACCTTTTTATCGATTTCACTGGCTCTGTCATTGATTTCGGTATATTTTTCTTGAGATAGTTGGGAAGCAATATTTCGTAGTTGTTCGTTTCTTTCCGATTTCCAATCTCGGAGGGTGGACGATGTTTCCGAATCGATCCACTGGTTTTCCTCCATTAACTGGATGGCTTGCGTAAACCTATCATTTTCTCGTGATATCACATTTTTCAAAGGTTCACTTAGCGTATCAACTCGTTTTTGCTCCGCTAAAATTTCCCATGGACCAGGAGCCTTTGTAAATGACCATGCAAGATCACCCGCTGAAGGTAGCCACTGTGTTTCTATTGTTTTGCTTAAGTCATTTGGATTATTAGCAGAAAAATACTTACCGTTTCCTGCTTCCGCCACTTTCTTTAATTGATCTTCTGATTTTGAATCAACATCAAAGCCGATAATGTTTACTTTATACTCACTATTTTCAGATGCGAATGCTTTCGCTTCTTTGACTGGATTCCCTTCGCAAGTTTCTGCACCGTCACTGACGATATAAATGGTCGTATCAGCATCATAGGCCTTAGACATTTCCTTCGCTTTCTTTATCGCTCCCGCAAGTGGTGTCCAGCCTTTCGCTTGAAAGGAATTTACTGCTGTGACAAACGTTTTTTCGTCGTATTTCCCCATCGTATATTTCTCTTCAATAGCACTGCATGATTTTTTCATATCTTTATCAGCTGAACTCCCAACATGACCATATACAATAAGAGAAACTTCACTGGATTGACCAATGGTTTTCGCAAAACGTTTGACTGCATCTTTAGCAATTTCCATCTTCATTTTGCCGCCAACCTGTTGCAGCATACTTGAGCTCGCATCCAGTAATATGATTGCTTTTGAGTTTTTCGCTTCCGCAGTTTCTGTATTCGTCGTCTTCTCTGGTTCCGGCAAATCTGGTTCTTCAAAGTTAGGTGTAAATGCTTCTACCGGTTCAATAGCATCCTTATAATAGGGACTTCCAAGTAAATAGATCAGCCCTTTTTTTAGCATTTCCGGGTCCTTCGTTTCTTTAGTTAATAACTTTAATTGGTCGGTCAGCTTCTCCTTTTGTTCACTGTCCATTTCGGTCGGGAACAATGCCGTTTCTTTTATTTCTTGTTCCTTCGTCGTATCTTTTACTAAAATTCCAGCCTTCTGCTCCTTTAAAGCCTCTATTGTCGAGTCCAACTGAATATCGTTTAGGTTTGATTGCCAATTATTTTCCTCTTTCTTTTGCGTCGCTGATGCCTTTTCTGTCTTTTTGGAATCAGTGTTTTCTTTATTGGTGACTTTTTCACCCTGGCAGCCGACAAGCAGCAAAAGAACGATGATTAACATTCCTAACAGCTTTTTCATATCCCCACTCCCCTGTAAGCAAAAAGTATTAGATAGTAGCACTAATAAATTGTGGATTATACTATATCTTCCAATTATAACGAATTACTTTTCCTATTTTTTCTTATAATTAAAAATTCCAACTTAATACCTATGAGACTAGGAAGAAGGTACTGTTTGAGTCGTAGAGAAAACATATGTGAAACGAAATCCCAATCTAATCTTGTATACAAAACGAGTGGTGGAAATTTAATATCTGGCGGGACAGAACAAGACTAAAATATTTGGATCATTTTCGTATTACGTGAAGGAAAAAATTCTTGTGAGGTGGAAAACAGTAGAGAGGATTATGAAAGTAATATCGATTCCCTAAGATCTTTACATTATTTATGGTAAACAATCGATTGATATACTTTGGTTTCATCGCTCTCACTCTTCCTATGAAAAACTAGATAATATTTATCCGTTCCATTTACAAAAGGTTTTAGTATTCACGATGGTGGTCAAAGCTTTTTTACATCCTTGCAATGAATCCAAAGAAGCGGAAGAACCGTCCCCATGCTTTCGCTTGCAATTCCAAATTTACTATTGGTATGATTATTTTTCCCAAGTCGAGCGTTTGAATATTTAATTTATAAAGGAGAGGATTGAATGAAGCAGGAATTTATTGAGTTAATTAATGCAAGGGAAAACAATTTGAAAAATATCGATGTGCAGATTCCTAAAGGGAAAATTACTATTTTTACAGGAGTATCTGGTTCAGGAAAGTCATCGATTGTTTTTGATACGATTGCTCAAGAAGCAGGGCGTCAATTAAATGAGACTTTTAGTAGCTTTGCACGTCAGTTTCTACCCAAATACAGTAGGCCAGAGGTTGATGAAATCAATAATCTCTCTACTGCGATTGTAGTTGATCAAAAACGTCTAGGTGGAAATGCGCGGTCTACACTTGGAACGGCGACAGACATTAATTCCTTGATGAGATTGCTTTTTTCTCGTTTTGCCGAGCCAGCTATCGGGTATGCAAATGCCTATTCTTTTAATGATCCTAGTGGTATGTGTCCGAAATGCGAAGGAATTGGAAAAATTATTACATTAAACACGGATGCTGCGCTGGATATGGAAAAGTCTCTAAACGAAGGAGCCATACTACTATCGGGTTTTGCACCGGGTACTTGGCAATGGAAAGCTTATGCTGAATCTGGCTTTTTCGACAAAGATAAAAAATTAAAAGACTATACAAAAGAAGAATTCGATCAATTGGTCTATGCAGAGCCACAAAAAGTAAAGTTAAATTACATGGGTAATGAAATGAACGCAACTTACCAGGGCATAGCAGTAAAATTTATGCAGCAAAATGTGAATAGAGAAAAAGAGACAACGAAAGCTGCCGCGAAGAAACTGAAGGATTATGCAATCACCTGTACATGTCCCTCCTGTGAAGGCACTCGATATAACGAGAAAGTGATGTCTTCTAAAATAAATGGCTATTCTATTTATGATCTAACAGACATGCAGTTAGATGAGTTAATGAAGATTCTAATGGAAATAGATGAACCTAATGCTAAACCGATTATCGCTGGTATTGTAGAACGGTTAAAAAGCCTGTGTGATATCGGATTAAGTTATTTGACTCTCACTAGGGAAACGCCAACCTTATCTGGTGGTGAGTCGCAAAGGGTAAAAATGGTGAAATATTTGTCTAGCAACTTAACAGGGTTAATGTACATATTTGATGAACCAAGCACTGGACTTCACCCACGTGATGTTTACCGGTTAAATGAATTGCTTGTCAAGTTACGTGACAAGGGCAATACCGTTTTAGTTGTGGAGCATGACCCGGATGTTATCCAAATTGCAGACTATATTATTGATGTGGGACCGAATGCAGGCTCTGGTGGAGGCAATATTATGTATAGTGGCAGTTACCAGGGTTTACTATCTTCTGATACATTAACAGCGAAGTATTTAAGCAGTAAAACGGAAATCAATGCAAAACCAAGACAGGTTTCTGATTTTCTGGAAAGTAGAAAAAGTAGCCTTCATAATTTGAAAAACGTCAGCCTTCGCATACCAAAAGGGGTTTTCACTGCTGTTACGGGAGTAGCGGGATCTGGTAAAAGTACGCTAGTCAATGAAGTTTTTGCAAAAGATTTTCCGGAGGCGATTCGCATTGACCAAAGCCCGGTCCATGCTAATATTCGTTCGAATCCTGCAACCTTTTCCGGCATTATGGATGCCATCCGCAAGGCATTTTCAGACACTAATAATGTAGAAAGCGGATTATTTAGCTACAATTCAAAGGGTGCCTGTGAAACTTGTGGTGGAACTGGAATTGTCCAGCTCAATCTATCCTTTATGGATGTTATGGAAGTAGAATGTAGTGATTGTAATGGCAGTCGATTCAAGCAGGATGTGCTCCAATACTTATATAAGGGTAAGAATATTGTAGAAATCATGGAGATGTCCGTCGCTGAAGCTTTAGATTTCTTCGAAGTAAAAAGCATTCAGACCAAGCTGAAAAGCATGAACACAGTTGGTCTAGGTTATCTGTCATTAGGACAGCCTCTAAACACATTATCCGGTGGTGAATGTCAAAGACTGAAACTAGCAAAGGAACTGAACACAAAGGGGAACATATATATACTTGATGAACCAACTACAGGATTGCATATGTCAGATGTCTCTAACATTCTGCGTATTATTAATAAACTAGTTGATAAAGGGAATACAGTGGTAGTCATTGAACATCATCTAGACGTCATCCGCAATTGTGATTGGATCATAGATTTAGGTCCAGATGGTGGTACGGCTGGTGGAGAAATCCTTTATGAAGGCCCACCAGTGGGCATCCTGGATTGTGAGAGATCAGTAACGTCGAAGTATCTATAAGAAGTAATTGGACGGGTTCTTGTCCTTCCATTATGGAAGCAAGAATGCCGTCTGTTTTGTTTAGAGTTTATTAGATAAGAGTGACAGGTCATAAAAATAGATACAATTTTTTCTGTGCTCCTACGTTTGAATGTATTTTCAAATTCCTCAAGAAAGAAATGTGCTTTATAATTAAGAAGGAATCATAGGCAAAAAGCACTCAATTTTAAAATGAGTGTTTTTTGCACACTAGTTGGTAATAAATGAACTTAATAAATACCTACCTTCCTTTTGTGAAAACTGAAAAACGATTTCAGAATTGTTTTGGGCGAACCCGACTGTTATAACATCATCTTCTAAATGATGAAACCTGTATTCAAAATGATTGTAATCAATAGATTGTAAGAAAGCTTGTTCATGAGCATCATCAAATATAAAAGTGTTCGTCTTCTGATTAATAGTCACATTCGAGTTCTTTATTGTTTCAAGATAGTTATAGTCTTTATTTATCATAGCTTGTATGGTTTTAAATGAGAGATTCATCGTTTCTCTTAATTGTTCTGATGTAAGAGCTGGTCTTTCCTCTAGTTGTTTTTTTAATTCTTTATTTTCTTGAGCTAATACCTCTGAGTTACTTTCAGTAGGGTTACTAGTTTGTTGGGAGGCATTCCCCTTAACAGTATCCTTATTAGAGCAACCCACTAAAGCTAATAATAGAGTAAAAGCAATGATTATTTGTTTCACGATATACTTCCCTCCTTAAGAAGGATTTTAACATAATGAATATTTAAAATCTTCAATATTTGATAAAGAAGTGAAAATAAACATAAATGAAATTAAGCTTCAACTATCCTCTTTTGATAGAGGTAGACCTTGATATCATGAAACCGCTATTTAAGCTGCACTTGGTTGTAAACAAAAAATGACCTTTCACCACTTCCAATGTTGCTGGGAAAGAAAAAGGAAAAAGAACTTATTGATAAAAGCATTAAAGTAACTGGTGTTCATATTCTAATGTTTAAAAATGAAAAGTATATTTGATTTGTTGGAGGTTAATTATGGCTAATACTAGTTTTAGTAGTTTAACAGAAGATGGTAAAGTAATACTTTTTCTTGGACTTTCAGAAAAAGTTTTGTCGATTTTTTCACAAAGGGAAGATCAAATTTTAGCCCAAGAAGTTATAAATAAATGTTGGGAGTGGCTAAAAAGTAAAGAAAATATAGGGGATATACTATATGGATTATTAGATAATGAGGAAAATGGTATAACAATAATTCAAGAGATGTCAGATAATGAATCAGATGTAAACGCTTGGAACTGCATTATTGATGCAGTTGCTTACACTTGTAGAAAAGCATTTGAAAGAGAAGATGTCAAATATTATCCAGAACCAATTGCTTTAGTTGATGATACTTTAGTAGACCATTTTATGGATTGTTTTGAAAGATGTATAGAGGATTCAGATAGTTATATTCAGAGGATAAATTTTTTGTTGGATGATTATAAAAATGGGAATATTGCGAGTGATTTGCGTAAAGAAGTTTTAAGGGAATTAAATATACAAAATTAACTAACTCTATTATATTTTATGGATTTTTTTGATTAGAATTATTAAATTAAAGGCTCTGTTAAATTTTAATATTGATAATTGAGCAAAGTTAAAGGAAACCTCTACAATTCGGGGTTTCCTACCATTATTGATGTTTTATTTGATACTTACTTGCTCGTAAATCCTTTACCGACAACTGTTTCCTTATCCAAATCAACAAAAACCGTAAGTTTTCCAGAAGAATTTGTTTCAGTATTATTAAACGTAACTGCATAAACTTGGTCTTTATCATAATTTTTGTCAATAAAAGATTTATTTTCATCATTAACTGTTACTTTTTCCACGATTGAATCTTTTGGACTTGCAGGAATTAAATCCTTTTCTTCATCTGTAAGACTATTGAATGCAATCAATTCAATCGACACACTATCCTTTGGTTGAATTAAATTACAACCCATTAAAGTCGTAGATAAAACAATCAATATTGTAATCAACACTAACTTTCTCAAAAACACCTACCTCCTTTTTATTTGACGAATATACTTGATGTTTTGTTACTTTTTAGGCTTTTCCTGTTCGATAACTAAAAAAAGAGTTACACTTTTGATAGCCTCAAACTAACATTTGTGTCCGTCATTTCAAATACAAATGATGATAATAGAAATTCTTTAATGTGCTGTTTATTGCTTTCGTTACTACGACTGTCAACAAATAAAAACCAAGTAAGGTTGTTGTTAATTAAACGACCACCAACAGATGAAGAAGGTTCAACATAGCGTTTAACCCATTGGTAAACTTGTTTATTTTTGTATGTGGTAATTTTTCAATATGCATTAACAAGTTGCTAAACGCTTTGCTCACCTTGAAACCCTTCCAGAATATTTGTTCTTATATTATATAAAGATTATTTCGGAGATGCATCAAATATCAACATTTACCTTTTAAATTATTAGTCAATAAGAAAACAAAATAGGGGAGAGAAAAATGGCTAAATTCTTTATTCCATCTCGAGGTCCTCTTTCGTGGAGAGACTCTCTTGCAGATCCAGACAAACAATGGAAAAAGGGGTATTCAGCTTATGAATTAGCTCATTGTTGGGAAGAAGCTACTAAACTTCCTTCTTGCGTGGATACGATTTTTAAACAGTGCGAGTTTCCTTTGTTCCACGATGTGGAAGTATTATTAGCATTCCCTGAGTATAAGGTACCTTTACCTGGTGGAAATGCAAGCTCGCAAAATGATCTTTATGTACTTGCGAAGTCTAAAAATGAATTATTAACGATTATGGTGGAAGGAAAAGTTTCAGAGCCCTTTGGGAAAACTGTTGAAAATTGGTTAGGTAAGAATCCTAGTGATGGTAAACAAAAAAGATTAGAATCCTTACTTAATATACTGGGGTTACATAAAGAAAGTGTAGGTAATATAAGATACCAATTACTACATAGAGCATCATCAGCAGTGCTTGAAGCAAGGAAAGTAAATGCTCGTCAATCTCTTATGCTTGTTCATTCATTTAGCGAAACTAGAAAATGGTTTGAAGACTATATAAACTTTGTAAAACTGTTTAATTTTTCCCCGAATAAGGATGGAATTGTTGGTCCAGTAGAATTGAATGAAGTAAATTTGTATTTTGGATGGGTAACAGGTGAAATAAACAAAAAAGAATGGAAGCATTTTTAGAATAAGTACCCATTAAAGGATTTCTATTATTATTTATGTTTATGCTTCACATAAAGTGAGAATAGTAGAGAAAATGTGTCTCAAGTATAGTGTTTGAAACACATAAAGTGAGAATATCGGAGAAAATGTGTCTCAAGGATAGTGATTGAAACACATAAAGCGAGAATATCGGAGAAAATGTGTCCCAAGTATAGCGATTGAAACACATAAAGCGAAAATATCGGAGAAAATGTGTCTCAGGTATAGCGGTTGAAACACATAAAGTGAGAATATCGGAGAAAATGTGTCTCAAGTATAGTGTTTGAAACACATTATAAGAGAATAGTAGAGAAAATGTGTCTCAAGGATAGTGTTTGAAACACATAAAGTGAGAATATCGGAGAAAATGTGTCTCAAGGATAGTGTTTGAAACACATAAAGTGAGAATATCGGAGAAAATGTGTCTCAAGGATAGTGTTTGAAACACATAAAGTGAGAATATCGGAGAAAATGTGTCTTAAGTATAGTGTTTGAAACACATTATAAGAGAATATTAGGGAAAATGTGTTTCAAGGATAGTGTTTTTTAAACACATTATAAGAGAATATTAGAGAAAATGTGTCTCAAGTATAGCGATTGAAACACATTATAAGAGAATATTAGAGAAAATGTGTCTCAAGTATAGTGTTTGAAACACATTATAAGAGAATAGTAGAGAAAATGTGTTTCAAGTATAGTGTTTGAAACACATAAAGTGAGAATATCGGAGAAAATGTGTTTCAAGTATAGTGTTTGAAACACATAAAGCGAAAATATTAGAGAAAATGTGTCTCAAGTATAGCGATTGAAACACATAAAGCGAAAATATTGAAGAAAATGTGTTTCAGGTATAGTGATTGAAATGAAAAAATACAAAAAATTCCAGAAATCCTTTTCTAGGAACTTTACAAATTCTAAAACATTTAATTTGAAAAAGTTTAAATGCTCACAAACCAAAACCAAGGCCCGTGAGCATTTTTTATTCAAGATAATCCATCCAAATCCTATCTACCAAGCAACCCTAAAATCAACTTTTCAACCAACACAGGAGTCCGCACAAACGCACTTTCCTTATGCAATCTCTCTGAAAGTTGATGTGCATCCTTACCAAAAGCACCCACATTAAGCACCGGCGCTCTAAGCTTTTTCATGTCCTCAAAGGGAATAAAGTATCCATCTCCCCAAATCGGTGTGTTTTTCTCGTAACTTGTCCATCCATCGTTTTTGTCACTATAGTTGACATAGCTTAAATCGCATATTCCATTAAAATAGTTAACTGGCTTTAATGGAATATTCATTTGCTGGGTCAAATCTGACAACAATTGAACGGCTTTTTGAATCAATGGGTCGTCTGATGAATTAACCGCTGGGTAATACGGTGGCGTGAATAAGAGTATGACCGCTGGTGCTAATTCCTGACAATTGTGCATGAGTTGATCGGCAACGAAGAAGGATTGATCCCGTTCATCTAACTCATCCATTTGTAAAGCTTTCGAATGGATGGCATAAACAAATGCATCACCAAACTTATCGCGGGCATAGGATTCAAGCTGTTCAAAACGCAATACACGCACATCACCAATTCCTTTGATGTTTTCTTGCTTACAAAGGGCACGGTAGTTTTCATTGCAGCGAGAGACCGCATCTTTGGCTACCTGCTCAAACCGATTCATGATGTCCTTTGCTGAGCGCTGCATCATAAAGACATTATAGAGTGCTTGGGCACGGGCCGGGGTTTGCGTCGAGTATGTTAGTTTTAAATCTTTTTGTTGTAGTGAAACAGGCAGTGGTGTTTTTTCTCCTAGATGCTCTTCCTGGAATAGGGGATTCCATTCCATTTGTTGATTGAAATAAGCGGCAATATAGTTGGCAGTCATGCCTTTTAATGGTTCACCGACATGTGTTTCCTTGCCATAAAATAAGGCGGATGGCATGATTTTGCCGATGGTTCCTGTATAAATATAGTAGTTCTCATCCTCTGGATTTTGGGAAAAGGAGGATTCACTATTTAAGAATAACTGATAGACAAGACCGTGTTCTTCACTTAGATTCACCAATTTTTTTACTGCGGCGCGCATACCTGATGAATTGACTTCTTCGTCTGGAACTGTAACGAGCAATAAATTAATCGGCCACTCCTCGGCAATGGCTTTTTCGATCAGTCCCATATGAATGGCTAGACCAATTTTCATATCCATCGTTCCGCGCCCAAATACATACTCACCTGATTCTAAATCCTTCACGGCATTTTTGGATAAGCGATTCTTATGCTGCTTGAGTGCTTCCGTCAATTGAAGTGGCTTCCGACAAATCGGCTGTAGCTGCCCATATTCTTCCGTTTCAACGGTATCAAAATGACTAATAAGAACCACCGTATCTGAAGCATGTTCATTTTTATAAAGGGCAGTTAAAAAAGAGCGTCCTTTATCAACCGGATCTAATGTTAGATAATCAGGGTGTTCCATGAAATATGGCAGGTGACTCATCTTTTCATGCAATTTTATCGAGAAGCGTTTTTCACCTTCTGAGAAGGTTTCACTTTCCCAACCGACAAGTTCATAAAGCAAGCTCTCTAAATCTTTTGGTGAGTTCCATAATAATTTGCTCATGGGAATCTCCTTTCTGCTAGATTACTAGTTAAAATCGTAAGGCGGCAGCTTACCCGCCATCTTGTTTATAGAATTTAATCATTCGTAATATAAAAACCATTCTGAATATAGTTATCTTACCAAGAACTTGTAAATAAATAAATATGCTTGAAGATCCCTTTATTCACGCTTGCTATCAAAACTTCAAGCTATCAAACCACCATAATCAAAAGGGGCGGAAGCATTTGAAGGTAGTTCAAACAGCTAAGCACTAATCCTCCTCTTCTAGGTGAAAAGTAGCGATACCTAATTACTAGACTAACCATATATAAATCAATTAAAATAGTCTAATTCGACAAAAAATTACAAAAAATTCATATTGTAATAGTTCTATGTTATCATGAGTTTAGTACTACTTTTTAAAAAATTGCAAAAGGCAAACTTATCGAAAGGTAAGGACGCAAAGCTACGAGTCTAAAATCCTTAGGGATAATGATCGTCGGGTTGCCGAGAATAATGATAACAAGCGATTATTCGATGATCAGGCTATCCTTATCTATATTTGGGATAGCTTTTTTTATTGCACTCCTACGCAAATAACGTGCAAATGGTAACAAATGAAAAGAGCAAATTATATGGAGAAAGGAGATTTAAAGATGATCGTTGTTGATAAAAAGAAATATAAAATGGCCATTAATGAGGTCGCGAAAGAGGTTCATGTACAGGTACATGGATTAATGAGAGAAGAAGATGCAGAAGGTTATATGATAGATTTACAGGATACGATTAATAAAGTATCAAAACATGAATATACGTTTGTTGTCGACGGGACTCACCAAACACCTGTCCCTTCAAAGGTTGTACCACAGTTGGAGCAAACAATGCAATTTTATTCTAACTTAGGCTTTAAGGATATCCTTGTAGTAAAGCCTGCCTCTAAAATTGCTCAAGTGCAAATTAGGAATGTACTTGAAAGAATTAATTTCACAGGTACATTTATCGATAAAGTACAGCATTCTATGTAATGTTAGCCATCATTAAATTTATAAGCTGAAAGGAAGATCAACCAGTGCAAACAGCTCAAGAATTGTATACATATGAAATTATCACGAAGGAACAAACCGATTTAATTCAGAAAGCAGCTGAGTGTCTAGCTCGTACATTTATTGGAGTGGATGTTTCGGGAAAATGGGTTCAGGAACCGATGGTGGGTCAATTAAATATAGAGTATGAAGATTTCTATCAGTTTACCAAGGATTATTTAGACTCTACAGTAGAGCAGGGATATTGTGCAGTCGCGTGTGATGCTCATAATAATGTTGTAGGTGTGCTTGCTGGAGATACCAATGCACCAGAGATTATCGGAGAAGATATATTTGAAGGTTCTTTTTATGATATGAATGTTATTCTACGTGTGCTTGAGGATGTGGACAAACGTTTCATGGATGATTATCAAAAAAGAAACGGAAAAGAAATTGAAGATGGAGAGCTATTACACCTATTTATGTTAGGAGTGATAGCAGAGCATGACCGTCACGATATTATTCAGCAATTAGGAGATAAATTGATAACAAAGGCATCATCACAAGGGTTAAAGGCTGTTTTAGGGGAAGCGACAAATCCGAAGTCGATGCGTGTAATGGAAAAATATCATAATATGAAAAAATATCAAGATATAGAAGGAAATTATATTGTACATAGATATCAGGATAATAGGAAGTTGAATGGCATTCCTGCAAGTGTAGCCGATGGAACATATATCGTTATCAGGGAGCTATAAAATATTAAATCCAGCATAGATGAACTTGTGTTGGGATTTGAATAAAAAATAATAGGAGTTAGGGGCATTTATATATCATGGAAGCTATTATGCTAGGTATAATTGTTATCTTATTGGGGGTATCGGTGTATTTTGCTTACCGATATTTTTCACTAAAACATAGTCCTCATTTTAATAAAGAAATAATAAATGTAATGAAAGAAATATCAGCAGGCAAAGTGGATGAAAAAACTTCTGATCATGCTGCGTATAATCCATTAATTGAGTATTTTAGCGGTGTAAGGGAAAAGTTTTTTTCTTTTTCCAAAAATGTACATGAAAAAGGGGAAAACCTCGCAGTAACTGGTGAATATGCTTCAGAGAAAGCGGATATTGTTAGAGCGGCAATTGATGAGGTAGGAAGAGGATTACAGAAGCAATTAGTAGCTACAGAAGAAAGTGCTGCATCTATGGAAGAAATGGCACAGGCTATCGAAGATTTATCCGTGAGATCCAATCAAATTTCTGAACAATCGAGTACTACCTTAGAATTGACACAAGAGGGGAACGAGAAGCTAAAGGATTCCTTAGAAAAAATGGAGCACTTTAATCAAACGATCAATACAACATTTAATGCAATAAATAAGCTTGGAGAAAAATCTCAAGAAATCGGCACGATTGTAAAAGTGATTACTGGGATTTCAGAACAAATTAATTTATTGGCATTGAATGCGGCGATAGAAGCTGCACGAGCGGGTGAACATGGTAAAGGATTTGCTGTTGTTGCTGATGAAGTTCGAAAATTGGCCGAACAGTCACGCCAGTCTTCTTCGGAAGTTTCAAATATCGTGAAGAATATACAAGAAGAAACAGAAATAGTTGTTCATTCCATGCAGCAAGGAACAGAAGAATTTAAAGATACAAATACGACCATTGTAGAGGTTGGAAACATGTTCGAAAAGATTGTATCTACGACAAAGATCATTGCTGAAAATAATGAAAATTCTTCTGCTAGTTCGGAGGAATTATCCTCTGCAACACAACAGATTATGGAAACAATCGTGGAGATAGCTTCAATCTCAAGGGAATCTGTTGAAATGTTTGAGGAACTCATAGAAATTAGTGATGATGAACTCCATACAATGCAAAAACTTGTTCAGGAAGCAAAAAATCTTATCGGGTTAAAAAATGATGTAAATAAATTATTATTTACAATGGGGCATGGTGCTGAAACTGAAGAAGCGAAAGTGGTTCAAAATGCTGATTATAAGGTTAATAAGGCAGTTTAAACCTATTAATCTTGCTGGCTGATAAGTATAAGAGTGCTTCTCATAGGTTTAACTGACTTGTGGGAAGCTTTTTTTATACAGAGCAAAAACAGAAAAAGTACATTAGAAAAAATTTTTGTCTTAAACTAGGGAAATAAAATGGAAAAATAAATCAGAAGGTTTGTAGTTCGATTGTAGGTAATGTATTCTTTTTCAACTGTTATTTTCTCTTAATATATGTAGGTCCAATTTGCCATCATCCTCATTCTTATGGATGCAGCAGGACGATCTGATTGGATTCTAGTTTTCTTTAAATAAAACGACTGCTAGTAAAAACATCAGGGAGGTAAAGCAATGAAAGAAATACAAAAATTGTTTCCTAGTATGGACGGAAATGACTTTCAAAGAGAGGAATTATTGTCCTATTTTAAGACCATTTTAACGAAAATAGATGCATTAAAGGATCCAAACAAACTAACGCTAGGAGAAATGCCCGAGTACTCAGAGGATTATTATAATCGTGTCATTCGACAGGCTAGTGTTCCGGAAACGGGTGTATCGATGGAGGAAGTGATTCAGAAGCTTCTAAAATTGGTAGAAGGACACCGGTATGTCAATCGAAATTATGTGGCAAATGCAGCGCCACTTCCGAATATTGCCAGTATCATTGGGAACTTAGTCATGGTTCTAGTCAATGGAAACAATCTTTGGGATGTGGAAGGACAAGCAGCAGCTACAGCAGAAATCGAAGTAACAAGTATGCTATCCAAACTTATCGGATACGATGAAAGCCTTAGTGCAGGATATACAACATGGGGTGGGCAAGGAGCTGTCTTTAATTCTTTACGTCTTGCGATTGCCCGTTTCGCGCCATTCTCTAATCAAAAGGGTGTACCGCAAAATCTCTATTGCTTCTGTTCAGAGCTATCACACTACAGTCTGTATAAATCAGTAGAGGCAACTGGGATTGGTGTGGAAAACATGATTCGTGTAAAAGTGAATGAGAATCATTCTATGAATCTAGAAGATTTAAAAGAAAAAATGGAGCATGTTATTGCAAAAGGCGGCGTTCCTCTTTATGTCCTTGCCACAATGGGCACAACTGATACATTTGGCATTGATGACATGGAGGGAATTAAGCGGATAGCGGATGAAGTGGAACGCACATATGACATCAATCCAATCTATATCCATGCAGACTCAGCTATGGGCGGCATGTATACTTTCTTTAATCATTACGACTTTGAAAATAATCCTTTGCGATTTGAAAACGACGTGAATGAGGTATTGAAATCCTACCAACAGAGGTTTAAACATATCAACCTTGCAGATAGTATGGTCTTTGATTTCCACAAGCTTGGACAAACACCCTATATTACGAGTTTATTTTTAGTCAAAAACAGAGAGAATCTGAAGTATGTTGATTTAGATGCAGCGGAAACGCCGTATGTTGGAAATCGTGGTTATGGTAGTTATCATACAGGCTACACACTCGAATGCTCGCGAATGGGTAGTGCTTTAGCAATTTATGCTTCTTTATTGGCTTTTGGAATCGAAGGGTATCAAGAACTTTTAGCCAATTACATACGTGTCAATATTACTTTTAGAAAGACGTTATTAAAAGAAATTTCGAATGTAGTGATCACGAATGAGATTTCTCCGATCACAACATTCCGTTTTTATCCTGAAGAGACAAAATGGAATGATGAATTGAACGGACGTTTAACAATAGAAGAAATATCGGAAATCAATCAATTTAATGACGAGTTTGCAGAGGTCATTGGTGCCGAACGAGATACCGTCTTCTTTGGAAATACTAAAAAGCAGCGCATCGTAAAAGCAGCAAACTCAAGCAAGCGAATCTCTCTCTATGCGCATAAATTTTTTGCGATCTCGCCATACACCACAATAGAAGAGGTGGACCGTTATGTTGGATTTCTAAAAGAGCACCTAGAACTTTTTCTGAAGACGAGAAATAGTGAGAATTTCATGATAAGAGCCTAAAGATATTAACGTTACATCATGAAAAAACTGGTATCCTAAATAAAATGCTCACAATCATTTATAAGGCAAGGTTTGTGAGCATTTTATATTTATTGAATTTTATCCTATTAACAAGCCCTTCCAAAATTGCCCCTTATCGTGGTGAAAAGTTTGAAAAACACTGAAAAATTTTATCATCTATATTCGCCCCTTGAAAACTGCTCTTTCAAGGGGATCCACGCTTGCTATTAAAACTGAAAAAATATCAAGTATTACTATTTTCTCGTCTGACCAGTATAATCAGGGATGGGAGATGAGATTAATGAATAAAAAAGACATCGCAAGTATCCGAAATCAATTTAAATTAAATAGTAGATATATCAATATTCGAGAAATATTTAATGTATATGTAAAGAAAGAAACAGGAGAGATTTATCATCAGGTTTGCCAGCCGTTTGAAATGCTAGAGCAGGAAGAACAAGAGCTGTTTTTAACCAACTTTAAGAAGGTTTTGACTGGTGGACTTGACTCCAAGCTGTTTGAACTGAAATTTCGCCGAGATGAGGAAGAGAGCACACAAATGACTCTTTTCAATGGATTGCATGCTACATCTACGGATGAATGGAACGAAAAAATGCTCCAAATCGTAGAGAAAATGTTTGCCCATGCAAAGTATGAATTTGATACGGTAGTAACGTTTATCCGCGGTGAGTATCAAAAGGCAACAAGGAAGCGAAATATGGAATCGGAAGAAGGCGGAGATGACGAGGTATATTCCAGTCAGTTTGTCCTTTGCAGTCTCAATAAAACCGATCAGCCGAAAAAAGCGTTGCTTTTTGATTATATTGAAAAAGAATTTAAAGCCAATAATGCCGTGGATCCGATTATTAATTTAGCAGCTCCATTAGCTGGTTTTCTATTTCCTGCCTTTAATGATAATTCAGCTGATGTGAATCATATTCTTTATAATGGTGGAAAAGCGAATCAACCGAGTGAAATTTTTATCGTGGATGTCCTCCAATGTGAAGAGATCATTACAGCGGTAGAAGAAAAGGACAGCTTCGACCAAATTTTAAAGATAGTAGTAGGAGACGAAGTGGATTCCAAGGTCATTTCGAATGTCTATGAGGAAATTGATAAGATCGTACAGGAAAGTCAAGAAAATGAAGAAAATGAAGAAAGTGAACCTCCTAAACTGGATTCCAAGGGCATCGAGCGAATTTTAGAGGCTAGTGGCGTTGAAAATGTAAGCTCAGACAAAGTCGAGCATGCCTTCAAAAGTGTTGTATTTGATGAAAAACACGAAATCAAAGCAAGCAGCGTCATTCCGAAATCGATTAAAATCGAAACGAAGATTGCCAACGTAACCATTAACCCGAAAGACCTCAAAAATCTTAAGTATATCACTTACAATGGAAAGAAATGCTTAGTATTAGAAGTTGATGAAGAAGTCGTTGTCGAAGGATTTCGATTGGAATCTGGAGAGCTTTAGTGGGGACGGTTCTTCTGCTTCCTTAACTTTTTTTAATAGGAAACTGTTAATAATATTTGATAGGGTAAGACCTGCCACGATCACCGGGTTCCAATCGAAGTCGAACTTAGTGATAGATGAATTGATTTTATATTTAAAATGTAAATATGTAGGGTAGAACAATAATATACTTATAGTATAGTAATATGCTATATCAAAGGGGGCATATTATGAAGCAGCTCTATATAAAGCAAAAGGTATTCAGTTTAAGTGGGAAATTTACAGTAAAGGATGAGCAGGAAAAGGACGTTTATTACGTGGAGGGAAGTTTTATGAAAGTTCCTAAAACGTTCTCCATTTTCAATACAACAAAAGATGAAATTGCGCTCATTACGAAAAAGGTGTTTAGCTTCTTGCCAAAGTTTTTTGTTGAGGTCAATGGTCAAGAGGTGTTAACGATTAAGAAGGAGTTTTCTTTCCTTAAAGCACGCTATACGATTGATTCTACAGGCATTGAAGTACTTGGTAATTGGTGGGATATGAATTTCCAGGTTTTACAGCATGGTGAACTGGTCGGTAAAGTGAGCAAGGAATGGTTTACTTGGGGCGATAGCTACAAAGTGCAAATATTGAATGATGAGAAGGAAGCCATCATGATTGCCCTCGTTGTCGCAATTGATTGTGTGAAGGCTGATGATAATGCCGCTTCCTCGGTAATTACGCCTTAATGTAGGGCGGAATGATATGAAATGCTGACAGGTTTTCATTAGAAACTCATAATTAAAATTACTTCAGAAAAGCAGGGAAATGATGAACGGATTCCCTGCTTTTTATTATCTGTTTCCTGTGTAGCCTATTAAACTCATCGTGCCTTAAAAGGCTATTTTCACAAAATTTTCAACAGAGGAATAGAACGATTTTTCATGGCCGTCCTTCAAAGTGTTGTTTCATTAAGGGTATTTTGAATTATTAAACATTAGGATGTCGATAAAAAGATGGACTTTATACCCATCCTTCTTTTTTATTTATTTGCTAGAATATACTTCATGGAGTTTTACTTTAATCAACTAAAGTGAAATTAGATAAAATAATGAAGGTGAAAACATGGATACTCGCACATTAGAAAATTGGATTTTTTCCTTTAATTATAAGAGCTTAATCATTATTGCAGCAGTTGTAATTGGAATGTTACTATTGCGATGGATTATTCTTACGATTCTCAAAAAGCTGCCCAAACATCATGCTGTATTGAGAAGTATAGTAAATTGGTTTACCTTTTATGGAACATTGGTATTTTTGCTCCTTTACTTTTCAAAAGCAAAATGGATGTTTGCCGTGATATTTAAATTCGGTAAAGTGGATGTAACGCTATTCTTAATTATTGTGGCCGTTTTAATTATTACTTTGGCTAGTCGACTTTCAAAAATTTCTACAAATGTTTTATTGCCGGGGATATATAATCGATACCATTTAGATAAAGGTACGAGATATACGTTTGACCGAGTTGTGCATTATTCCATTATGATTATTGCTATTATTGTCAGCTTAACGACAGTAGGGATAAATCTAAGTGCATTAACTGTGTTTGCAGGCATGATCAGTGTTGGAATTGGGTTTGGACTTCAAAACATTACCTCCAACTTTATCTCTGGAGTTATTATCTTGTTTGAACGACCTATAAAAGTCGGGGATCGCGTTCTTATCGATAACATTATAGGAGACGTTGAAAAAATTAATATGCGGGCGACAGTTATTAAAACAGGGACCAATGAACATATTATTGTTCCGAATTCATACTTTTTAGGAGAAAAGGTGGTTAATCGTTCGTTTAGTGATCCCCAAATTCGACTAACCATACCGTTTAATGTTGCATACGGAACAGATGTAGAAAAATTAAGAGATATGCTCATGGAGATTGCAAGAGAGGAAAGCTTAGTGTCACCGGCAGTTTTAATGGATCCGGAACCATCTGTGAGTTTTGTAGGCTTTGGAGATTTCTGTCTGAATTTCGAATTATCGATAATGATATCTGATTATAATCAGCTTGGGACAATAAAAAGTAATATAAACTTTAGAATAAATAAGCTGTTTATGGAAAGGAAAATAGAATTTCCATACCCGCAACAGAATTTGCATATAAAAAGTATCGATAGAGAGATAGAGAACAATTACATTTTTTAATAAAAAATACTATTAAAGACTTGTGGATTTTTGAATCATTGAAATTGGTGAGGCAAAAGTCAAAGAAAGCATCAAAACAATAAAATTGCCGAATGATGGATCTTATGAGCCCACCTCGTAATAGTATAAAAAAATGAAAAAGTATGCCCCTTGGTAAAATTTAATCGCCTAACGGGACATACTTTTTCTTATGAGAAAAAGGAAGCGGGAGAACCGTCCCCATGTTTCACTGATAAATGGAAAAACAAAGGACATACTAAGATTATCTTTTTTAGTGGGAGGATATTAAGATGAGTACAAATGAGAATATCTTATCTATCTTCGCCTTAGGTGGCTTGAATGAAATCGGAAAAAACATGTATGCAATTGAATATGCAGACGATATTGTAATTATCGATTGTGGCAACAAGTTTCCCGATGAGAGTTTATTAGGAATTGATTTGATTATTCCTGATCTGTCTTACTTAATCGAAAATAAAGATAGGGTAAAGGCTTTACTTGTCACACATGGTCATGAAGATCATATCGGAGGAATTCCGTTCTTCCTGAAAAAATTAAATGTACCTGTTTATGCAACACGCTTCACGCTAGGATTAATTGAACTCAAATTAAAAGAACATAAAATTTTAAGAGAAAGCAAACTGGTAGAAATCAACGCAAGCTCGAAATTGGAATTCGGAAATATAAGTGTGGAATTTTTTAAAGTGACTCATAGTATTCCTGATTGCTTAGGCATCATCTTTCACACACCAGAGGGGAATATTGTACATACCGGTGACTTTAAGTTTGATTTAACACCTGAGAAAAGTGATGAGCGTTCAGATATTCATAGGATGGCTGAAATCGGTAATGAGGGAGTATTGCTTTTATTGTCCGAGAGTACAAATGCTGAACGTCCCGGCTTAACTCCATCTGAACAAATGGTATCGGATCATGTGGAGGCAGCTTTCATAAAAGCGGAACGGAAGATTATTATTTCTACATTTGCTTCCAATGTTAGTCGTGTTCAACAGGTTATAAATGCCGCCTATAAAACCAATCGAAAACTTGCGTTGCTCGGAAGAAGTATGGTGAATGTAGTAGATATTGCGATGAAACGAGGGTACTTAACCGTTCCGGATGGAATGTTAATCGACCAAAATGAAATAAATGAACTGCCTCCTGAAAAGGTCGCTATTTTATGCACGGGAAGCCAAGGGGAACCATTGGCTGCACTTGCCCGTTTGTCGACGGGGAATTTTCGCGGTGTCGAAGTGTTGCCAAAAGATACGGTGATTCTTGCTGCCGGCCCAATCCCTGGGAATGAAAAAGGGATAACAAGTATTGTAGATAATTTTTATGCAATAGGAGCTAGGGTGATTTATGGATCAGGAAGTACATCTGGTATGCATGTTTCCGGTCATGGATATCAAGAAGATTTAAAATTAATGCTGACATTAATGAAACCAAAATATTTTATCCCGATTCATGGTGAACTTAGAATGCTGCACCATCACCGTTTATTAGCTGAATCCGTTGGTGTCGAACAGGGAAACACATTTATCATTAATAATGGCGATGTTGTTGATATTGAAAATGGTGTACCGCGCCAAACCCGCCAAATACCCGTTGGCAACACATATGTTGACGGTGGAGATGTTGGGAATGTAGGAGATTTTGTACTGCGAGACCGTAAGCAGTTTGCAGAGGACGGCATGCTCATCGTCGTTTTAACGATAAGCAAAGCAGACGGAAAACTGCTTTCCGAACCAGAAACAATTTCTCGTGGATTTATGGACGGTGGTTTCTCAGAACTCCGAAAAAAAGTGAATCAACTTACTACCAAAACGGTGAATGAGCTACAAGCAGAAAACCGCAACGAACGAAAAGTAATGAAAAGAGAGCTGAAAAAATCCATTCAGCAACATATATTCAACCAATTGAAGAAAAAACCAATGGTTGTTCCAATTATTATTGAAATATAAGGGGATAGTTACCGGAGGTGGAGCCACGGTGGGATTCGGGTAACTAAAGAGTTGGAAAGGTTACCGAGGGAGGAACCGTGACGAGGTTCGGGTAACCAAAGGTTTAGAATGGTTACCGAGTGAGGAATCGTGACGAGATCCGGGTAACTAAAACCCTAGAAAGGTTACCGAGGAAGGCACTGTGACGAGATCTGGGTAACTAAAGCTCCGTAAAGGTTACCGAGGTAGTCTCTGTGACGAGATCTGGGTAACTAAAGCTCCGGAAAGGTTACCGAGGTAGTCACTGTGACGAGATCCGGGTAACCAAAGCCGAGGAATAGTTACCGAGAACGGCTCCTCGCCGAGATTCAGGTAACTAAAGCTCTAGAAAGGTTACCGAGAGAAGATCCATAACGATATTCGGGTAACCAAAGCCGAGGAATAGTTACCGAGAACGGCTCCTCGCCGAGATTCAGGTAACTAAAGCTCTAGAAAGGTTACCGAGAGAAGATCCATAACGATATTCGGGTAGCCAAAGCCGAGGAATAGTTACCGAGAAGGGCTCCGCGCCGAGATTCAGGTAACTAAAGCTCTAGAAAGGTTACCGAGAGAAGATCCATGACGATATTCGGGTAACCAAAGCCGGGGAATAGTTACCGAGAAGGGCTCCGCGCCGAGATCCGGGTAACCAAAGCCCAGGAAAGGTTACCCAAATAGGATCCCCAGCTCCACCCCGGTAATCATTGCTCCTGAATAGTTCCCTCTAAAAAAACAAAAAGGGTAACAAAACTCTTATTGAGTGTTTTTGTTTTTTCTAACATAATGGGCGGACCTACCGTAACCTTGGAGAGTATAGTTTTCAAAAAGGATCCTGCGAATCATTTTTTTGGAGTGGATGATTTCACACCATTCGTGAATGCCAGTAGTGGTAATTTTACGATCGGGAAAAAGCAATTGGAATTCGTCAATGCTACGTAAGATTGCCGTTTCAGTGTCCTCTTTTATTCCACATTTTTCACAAGCTAACGATTGAAGGCTTAGTGCTTTCATTAAAGACGCGCACTTAACGCAAGTTATGCCCTTTTTCAACTGTTCAAATGTGTATTCGGGAATATAATGAAAGGTAGTTTCTTCTATATGATGGGATAGGAGCTTTTTTGCAATGTTTACATGTCCATCTGTTATTTTCAATGATGTTGCCTTAAGATCATCAATAAAATGTTTAAGCTGTGGGTGGAAAATAATAGGTGCTTTCATAGGAGCTTGATATAGAAAGAAATGGGGATTAACAAAAACGAGATATGCTTTGATTGGAAGTTGAAAACCGAGAGATTGCAAAAGTCGCCGAAGCAGAGATTCACTTCTTTTTAATTGGAGAAGTGGATTTTTAATTTCCTTACCCGATAGTAAGTACCAATTATCGTCTTTAAAATAATGATCTCTCTCATTGTTTTTTATTTCAAATAAATAAATTTCCTCTTTTGCTATGACTAGTGAGTCGATTTGAAAAGTAGTATTTTGATATTCAAAAAGTAAATCTGGAATGATGAGGAGGCAATCAGAAGAATTCCCTATCACCGCATCAAATTTTTTCTCTCCATCAAACCCTTTTTCAAGATAATGATAATTATTCTTGTCCTTTGCTGACAAAGAAGTTCTCGAGTTTAACAGTTTTAACATCTTTAATTCAGTCGGTTCTTTACGGATTTTAATGATAAATCCCTCCATTCTAATAGTTATTTATTACGATTTTATGAAATATTTCCTTTACTGGCAATAGAAAAATGAACATTTTGATTTTTTACTACATAAGAACTTTTAGGATTTTAAGTATAAATGGACGCTTTTTCACCATAGGAAAGCGTCCATTGTTTTTAAATATGTAAAATATATTAACATTGATTGGGTACTATTCAATCATTATCAAGGTCACGGTCAAGAAATGAACTCTTTTTATGTTCCTTTATCCCTAATTTCTCCTTTATTTCAGCTAATTCTCTGACAATAATTTGAGTATTTAACCAGGCTGCAATGGAAGCAAAAACAGCCACAATAATAGCAATAATAAATATAGTATTCATGATCAAATTTCAGTCACCTCACTTACTATCTTTGTCTACCAATCTTACCATGGGTTCCCACTTAAAATCCTCTCACTTTGTTAAAATTCATAAAGGTAATTCAGTCGTCTACAAAGAAGAACTAGTTTGATAAAACTTTTAAAAATATCTTGTAACTTTTCCATTATCTCAAACGATTAATAGATGAAAACACAGAAATTGAGGGGGGAACGATTTGTTTGAACATGAAAATGTAGAGGAACAGATTGAAAAGATCTATAATCTCCATTATTTGGATGTGTATCGATTTCTTATCTGTTTTTCAGGAAACCAGAATGATGCAGAGGATGTAACACAGGAAGTGTTTATTCGTGTCCTTAACAATTTATCGAACAAGGCCCGAATTACCAACTTAAAAACATGGATATTTTCAATTGCCAAGTATGTTGCGATTGACCATTATCGAAAAAAAAGATTTTCTTCTCTCTTTACCGATGGATTTTTTAAACAAATCGCCTCAACCGAAAAGGACCCCAATCAAGTAATTGAACAAAATGAAACGAAACAGCTTGTTCACACAGCCATATCAAAATTAAAACCAACCTATCGAGCAATAGTCATACTAAGAGGAATAAACGAATGTTCAATAAAAGAGACAGCTGAAATTCTGCAATGTAGTGAGTCGAAGGTAAAAGTCGATTACCACCGTGCATTGAAGGAAATGAGGAAAAATTAAACATGGATGCAGAGGAGGTTATGGGCAATGCAAACTGATAAAGATTTATTCGAACTAATAAAAGAAACGTATCCACTTAATCCTAGAGAGGAATTTGTTTCAGCTACTTCCAAAAAACTCAGACAAAGCGCAAGAAAGCTAAATAATAAACGCAGGATAAAACTATTTTCATATGTTTCAAGTAGTATTGCGATATGTGCCATTGCTCTTACATGTTTCTTTATTTATGGAGGTAAAGATACCGAGCAAGAGGGAATATTCTCCTCTATAGCTATGAAAAAAGACCCTATAATTTATATCTATCAAACACATAATTTTGAATCCTTTTTCACTAAATCGAATATGAATGATCCGGCAGAAGCATTACACGAAACGGATAATATCACATTAGTAGGTGAAAAATTAAGCCAGTCCTTAATAAAGAAGGGGATTCCAACGATCCATGATAAAACAAATATTATGGGAATTCTCAAAGAAAAAGGCTTATCCTTTAATGACGCGTACACCATCTCAAGAGAGCCATTAAAATCTACCTTGGAAAAAAATAAAAGCTTGAAAATGGTTTTTGATATACACAGAGATTCACGAAAACGAAACGAAACGACGATTGAAATAAACGGAAAAGATTATTCAAGAACAGTGTTCGTTGTATCCCGCTCAAGTGCTAATTATGAGGAGAACTTAAAGTTTGCTGAACTTCTCGATGAAAAAATTAAGGGAAAATTTCCTGGTTTATCAAGAGGAGTAATTGTAAAAGACAATCCAACAAGCCGGGATACGTATAACCAGGACCTCTTTGGAAACTCCGTATTACTAGAAATAGGAGGGGTGGAAAACACATTGCAGGAGGAATATAGAACAGTGGATATTCTCGTTGAAGTAATTGAAGAGATTCTTAAGGAAAAAGAAATATAATTAACTCTTAAACCTGAATAGTGCTACTAGTATTCAGGTTTTTTCTCTATGAAGAGCTTTTTAAATTATTTCTCATTTGTTATGATTAACAAGGAATATTTTGTAAATAGAGAAAATTCGAGAGAAGTGAACAAATTGAACAGACCAAATTTATTTAACTATGCAACGAGCGAGCTTTCACAGGATGCATTTTTGTGCTGGCTGTTGGAATGGGCTAATCCACAGTATAAAGCTATGGATGAAAATTTGCATTTGACTGCGTTACAATTTATTACTGAAATTTTTACAAAGCATGGGATGCAGATGGTGGAAATTGGTCGTATCGAAATCATTAGACAGCAATCTAAGATTGATGTGTTAGCTGTAATTAATCATGAAATTTATATTTTAATAGAAGATAAAACATATACAAAAGAACATTCCGATCAACTAAATCGTTATCGAAAGACATTATATGATGAAGGAAAAGATAAACAGCTACCTATTTATTATAAAATAGGAAACCAAGGAAATTATGAAATGGTAAAAAAAGCGGGATTCGAATTATTCGGAAGAAAAGAAATGCTAACTATATTGGAAACCGGGATTCAAGGTGGGACGAGTAATCCGATATTGGTCGATTATTATGAGCACCTTAAAAATATTGATGCTCAGCATGAAAGTTATCAAAAACAACCGCTAGCTACATGGGGATTTTTATCATGGCATGGCTTTTACTCCAAATTACAAGAAGAAGGGATTCATGGTCATTGGGATTACGTTGCAAATCCACGGGGTGGCTTTAATGGATTTTGGTGGCATTGGAAGAATGCTGATTCATGCAGAGTTTATTTACAGCTTGAAAATGAAAAACTATGCTGCAAAATTCAAGTCAAAGATAAAAGTAAGCGCTCAGAACTAAGATCCTTCTGGTCTAAAATCATTTTAGAGCATTGCAATAAATTGGTGCTTTCTTTTATTAAACCAGAACGCTTCGGTAATGGAGAATTCATGACGGTTGCTATTTTAGATGAATACAGAACAACCGATAAGAATGGAATGATTGATTTACAGCAAACATTGGCAACCTTAAAGAAAGCTGAAACAATGTTGGATGACATCGTCAGTCATTCGTCCATGTTGGTGGTAAATAAATAGAATTTCAAAAATTAAGAGCTGTCACCATGACAGCTCTTTTCCTTAATAATTTGTCACAGAATGCCCTTGAGAACGAAATCGGGGTAATCAAAGCCGAAAAATGGTTACCAAGAGAGGCCCTAATTCGTAATCCGGGTAACTAAAGTCGTGTAATAGTTACCGAGAGAAGCCCCAAGTCATGATCCGGGAAACCAAAGCCCAGTAAAGGTAACCGAGAGAGGCCCAAATCGTGATTCGGATAACCAAAGCCGTGTAAAGGTAACCGAGAGAGGCCCCAAGTCATAATCTGGGTAACCAAGCCCAGTAAAGGTAACCGAGAAAGGCCCCAAGTCGCGATTCAGGTAACCAAAACCCTATAAAGGTTACCGAAGAGGAAGCCCCGACGAGAGTAGGGTAACCAAGGCCTAGTAAAGGTAACCGAAAGAGGCCCCAAGTCATAATCTGGGTAACCAAAGCCCAGTAAAGGTAACCGAAAGAGACTCCACGCCGCGATCCAGGTAACCAAAGCCCAGTAAAGGTAACCGAGAAAGGCCCCAAGTCGGGATTCAGGTAACCAAAACCCTATAAAGGTTACCGAAGAGGAAGCCCCGACGAGAGTAGGGTAACCAAAGCCTAGTAAAGGTAACCGAAAGAGACTCCACGCCGCGATCCAGGTAACCAAAACCCAGTAAAGGTTACCGAAAGAGACTCCATGCCGCGATCCAGGTAACCAAAACCGTGTAATAGTTACCGAGAGAGGCCCCAATTCACGATCCGGGTAACCAAAGCCGTGTAAAGGTAACCGAGAGAGGCCCCAAGTCATAATCTGGGTAACCAAAGCCTAGTAAAGGTTACCGAAAGAGACTCCACGCCGCGATCCAGGTAACTAAAACCTAGTAAAGGTAACCGAGAAAGGCCCCAAGTCATGATCCAGGTAACCAAAACCCAGTAAAGGTTACCGAAAGAGACTCCATGCCGCGATCCAGGTAACCAAAACCGTGTAATAGTTACCGAGAGAAGCACCAAATCATGATCCGGGAAACCAAAACCCAGTAAAGGTAACCGAAAGAGGTTCCAAGTCGTGATCCGGGTAACCAAAGTCGTGTAAAGGTTACCGAGAAAGGCTCCACGCCGCGAGCCGGGTAACCAAAACCCCGCAATGATTACCGAGAACACAACCTAAACACAATCCCGCTAATCATAGCTCTAATATAGTTACACCACTCATCCCCCCGTGAGAAGTCAGTCACTTTTTACGTTCAGTCAGCAAATGAATAAAGTTTTCAGCGGCACTTGAAAGATAATGATTTTTCAACCAGATGAGGCCGGTGGAGGTATTGAAATTGTCGTCTACAATTTTAGTCGCTTGGATATGGTTGTTTTTATTTAGCTTAATGACGGTTTCAGGAACAATGGATGCACCGAAATCAGCAGCGACTTGGTCTAATAAAAGCGAGATGTCTGAGCATTCGGAGACAATTTGCGGATGAAGCTGATTCTTTGAAAAGGCCTCCAAAATCAAATAATGTACACCCAATCCTTCTGTACTAGGTAAAATGAGTGGGAAATTTACCACTTCTTCAAGTGTCACTTCATGCTTGAATGTCTTCTGTTTTGTTGATGTAATCAAGTAAAAGGGCTCTGTATCAAGATGAAAAACGGTGAAGTCATCTAACTCAAGCGGTAATCGGATGATTGCCAATTCGACTGACCGATCCCTTACTAATTTACAAAGATGAGAGGATTCATTCTGTTGAATTTTATAGGTAACCTTTGGATATAGTTGTTGGAAATCTTGCAGAATAGTAGATAAACCAACATAGGAAAAGGTGTTTATCCCTAATGTTAGTCTTCCGTTTACTCCATTTCCCACTTCTTTTACTTCCATTTTTGCCTCTTCCATTAATTGTGTGACCTGTAAGGCATACTTATATAAGGCTTTGCCAGCCTCAGTGACTTCTAAATATTTTCCGCTGCGTTCCACTAATTTAGATCCGAGCTCTTCCTCCATAGCTTTTAAATGTTGACTTAAAGGAGGTTGGGAAATATGTAGTCTTACTGCAGCAGCTGAAATTTTCCTTTCCTCTACAATCGCTATAAAATAACGCAGCTGTCTGATATCCACTTCATACACTCCTTCTATTATATGAAAAACTTAAGTAAAATTAATTTTTTTTATATTTTTAATATAGTTATTCCCATGTTAGCATATTTGTATAGGAGGAAAAAGGATAATGAGAAAATATCGATTCTTGGTTCTTTTAATGGTAGTTTTACTTGCAGCCTGTCATTCGATACCCGATTCCCCACAAAGTCAACCGAAAAAAACAGTGTTGAAAAAGGAGGAGATCTCATTGAATCAGCAACTCATTGCTTCAGCTGAGAAGGGGGAAACTGAAAAAGTTCTTAGATTGCTAGAGGACGGTGCAGATATTAATGCAACCGATGAGCGTGGGCGTACAGCTGTAGTTGCAGCAACTTATAACAATCACATTGAAACGGTTAAGGCACTGATTCAAAAGAAGGCGGATATCAATATTCGTGACAATCAGTTAAATAATGTGCTTCTTTATGCTGGGGCAGAAGGCATGCTTGACATTGTAAAGCTAGCATTAGAGGCTGGAGCGGATACAAAACTGACGAATCGATATGGAGGGACGGCTCTTATCCCTGCTTCTGAACGGGGGCATGTTGATGTGGTGGAGGAGCTACTGACTCACTCGGATATTGATGTTAACCATATCAACAATTTGCATTGGACAGCACTATTGGAAGCAGTCATTTTAGGGGATGGCGGCGAAAAACATCAAGAAATTGTAAAGCTATTAGCTGAACATGGGGCAGATGTGACGATTGGTGATCGCGAGGGAATAACAGCTTTGGAACATGCTCAAAATAGAGGGTTTCATAAAATAGCAAAGTTATTGCAGGACGTGGAAGTATAGTAAGTGAAATATTCTTAATTTATAGAAAAATATTCAACTAGATAAAAACAGAAAGCTAATTTTGAGGTGATAAAAATGGATTTTGTTAAACATACAATTGATTTAGCACGTAAAAATGTAGAAGAGGGTGGGAGACCATTCGCCACAGTCATCGTACGAGATGGGGAAATTATTGCAGAAAGTCCAAACTTAGTTGCGCAAACACATGATCCGACGGCACACGCTGAAATACTAGCGATTAGAGAAGCATGTAGGAAATTAGAAACTGAGCATCTAGTTGATTGTGATATCTATATTCTAGCAAGCCCATGTCCGATGTGCTTAGGCTCTCTCTACTACTGTAGTCCTAAACAAGTCATCTATATAACAACACGTGAGGATTATGCTCCTTATTATAAGGATGATCGTAAATACTTTGAATTAGAAACCTTCTATGATGAGTACGCCAAACCAATCGAAGAACGCAGATTACCAATGATTCAACAAAAAGATGATGAGAGTATTAAAGTGTATCAACGGTGGAGCGAACTAAATAATAAATAATTGGTCATTGTGATTGGACCGAATAGCGAAGGGGGAAAGAGAATGGCAGCTGTAGAGTTTTGGTTAGCAAATGTGAAATTAGAAACAGGTTACTTTTTTGATAATGGTACAGTGACAGGAACAGAAACAGCAGATTTCCATATAAAAGTTGAAGACGGAAAAATAAAAGAAATGATTTTAGCCGAAAAACCATTGGTAACTAATTTACCAATATATGATGCGAATCATTATTTAATGCTTCCATCTTTTAGGGACATGCATATCCATATTGATAAGACATACTATGGTGGTCCCTGGAAAGCGCCAAGTATTCCAACAAAGGGGATTATAACTAGACTGGAGGAAGAGCGGGAATTACTTCCTCGTTTATTGCCTGTTGCAAAGGAAAGGGCAGAAAAGCTACTCGATTTACTTTTACATTCTGGATCAACCTATGTCCGTACTCATTGTAATATTGATCCTGTCATTGGGTTGAAAAATTTAGAAGCAACCTTACAAGCGATAGAAACGTTTAAAGGTAAGGCTGATGTTGAAATTGTAGCTTTTCCACAGCATGGATTATTGCGAAGCAAGTCTGTATCGCTAGTAAGAGAAGCATTGCGGAACGGGGCCTCCTTAGTTGGTGGGGTAGATCCTGCATCGATTGATGAGAATATTGAAAAATCATTACATACGGTAATGGATCTTGCTGTAGAGGCAAATGCCAATATTGATCTTCATATCCATGATCCGGGACATCTCGGTATTTTTACGTTTAAACGATTGGCCGCTTTTACGGAGGAAGCAGGCTGGCAAGGAAGAGTGACCATTAGTCATGCATTAGCAATCGCCGATATTTCTACAAAAGAAGCAGCTGAAATGGCGGAAATTCTCGCACAACAAGGAATTTCAATTACATCGTCTGTTCCAATTGGTAGAACGATTCCAATCCCGCTTTTGCATGAAAAGGGTGTAGATATTTCTCTTGGTGATGATAGTATTACCGATCATTGGTCCCCTTTTGGAAAAGGAGATAGTTTAGAAAAGGCTGGAACCTTAGCTCAGCGTTTTGGTTTAAGTGACGAACGGTCACTTGGACAAACTCTTACCTATATTACAGGGGGCAAAACTCCTTTGAATAAAAGTGGGGAACGCATTTGGCCAAATATTGGTGATGAAGCTGATCTTGTGTTCGTTGATGCAAGCTGTTCAGCTGAGGCAGTTGCTAGGAGAGCGAAGAGAATCGCTGTTTTAAATAAAGGTAATCTCGTTGCTGGTAAACTTTCAACTTTGAAATAGAAAGGAATGATGATGAATGAGTTCGACTTTTTGGCTAACCAATGTCCGATTAGAAAGCGGGTACAATGTTGACCAAGGTGTCATAACAGGGACAAAAACAGAATGTAACCATCTATTAATTAAAGAAGGGAAAATTGCAAAAATCCTTCCTTCTACGGAAGCGATAACAGACAATTTGCCGAAAAAAGATGTGAAGAAGCAATTGGTATTGCCTTCATTTATCGAAAAGCATTGCCACCTAGATAAAACATTGCTTAGTGATCGTTGGCGAGCAGTCACACCAGTAAAAAATATTTTTGAACGATTAGAAATTGAAAAAACTACACTTCCAAACTTGGAAACGACTACTCAAGAACGTGCAGAATCCTTATTGAATATCTACCAGCAGTCTGGAGTAACGCATGTGCGCACACATGTAGATATTTATCCTGAGGTGGGGTTGAAAAATTTAGAAGAGGTTCAGAAAGCCTTGCAATCGTTTGAAGGCAAGCTCAGCTATGAAATTGTTGCATTTCCACAGCATGGTCTGCTGCGAACAAAGGCAAAAGACTTAGTTCGTGAAGCGGTTCGACAAGGAGCAAGCTTAGTCGGTGGTGTAGATCCCGCGACGGTTGATGGTGATATTGAAGCCTCTTTACAAGAAATGGTGGAGATCGCTGTTGAAGGCAATGCGGGAATCGACTTGCATTTGCACGATGCGGATCATTTAGGTATCTTTACGATGAAAAGATTGGCCCAATTAACGAAAGAGGCTGGATTACAAGGGAAAGTATCGATAAGTCATGCATTTGGACTTGGGGATATTTCAGCCGCTCAGGCAGAAGCGATGGCTGACATCTTAGCTGATGCAGGGATCACGATTATTACGAGTGTCCCACTCGGGAGAAAGTTTCCTCCTGTTCAATTATTGCATAGGAAAGGGGTAGAGGTTGCTGTCGGATGTGATAATATATTCGATGTCTGGTCCCCATTTGGAAATGGAGATATTTTAGAACGAGCAAGCCGTCTAGCTGAAATCTCAGGATGGGTAAATGAACAATCCTTAGCCCAAACACTTTCTTTTATCACTGGTGGAAAAACACCGCTTAATGATCAAGGTGAACAAATTTGGCCGAAGGTAGGAGACGATGCTGATCTAGTCGTCGTTGATGCTACATGTTCTGCTGAAACCATTGCAAGACGATCGAAGCGAGTAGCAACAATATTCCAAGGAGAAATCGTATCCTGAACTTTGTGATAAAGGAAGATTAACGATTTGAGTAAAAATCTGAAGATGATATCATCTTCAGATTTTTTTAGGTTGGCACAACAAATACTTTATGCAGGACAAAAACTAAATAAGAGGATATTGTTAAAGAAGAGGTGGAAATACCATTGTTCGTATATGGGCTGTTAGGAAATACCATTAATGACGTGGTATAATAATTGTACAGCTATACGGCAGGGTGGCAGTGGCAATCCCCAATGAAAGGGGGTGCTGCTGTTGATTACTATAAAAGACGCACTAGAGCTTATGATTGCATTCGCTTCTTTAATCGTCGCAGTGATCATGGTTACACAAAAAAAGTAACCCACCCTCGCCTGGCAAAGTGAGATAGTGAGTTACTTTTATTTCTTACATTCTTACACGATGCCACTGCACTTCTTGCAGTATGCTGTGCGAAAGGTACTGGTTGCAGCCAGTGCCTTTTTATTATTTTTATTTATACTTATATTATACCTATATTTAAAAAGATTAACAATAATGACTACGAACCTTCATGGTTTTTATATGAAATAGGTTAAATGTTCTAAATCAGCAAATATACAAAATACCATACTTCTATTTTAAATATGTACAGCACCTAAAGGAATGGGGAAGGTGAATAATATACTTGAAAAATCTCGAAAAGAATAAATAGCAACCATGTTTAAGAAAAGAGCCTATCCAAGAAATTAGGATTTTGAAAGGGAAATGTATTTAAATGGGAAACTTTATAGCTTATTTTATTGGTACTTTTTTTATCATCTTAGGCTTAACATACAGTAAAACATACCATGAAAATAAATTACCTAATGAAATTGGACAGATAAATAGCTCTTCTGGCTCTGTTGTTGGTGATATTATAGTCAGTATTGGCTTATTTTTAATAGGTATATTACCTTGGTATATATTTAAAGGGATTTTAATTATAATAGGGATAATAATAATAGTATCAGGCTATTTAAGTGCTTAATTTTTCTAGGTAAGATCTAGACTGTTGAGTAATACTCTACAGTCTTTTCTATTTTTAACGTAAATTCCTAATAAAGACCTGTACTAACAATTAATAAACTAGAGAGAGAAAAAGGGATATTGTGAAAGAAGTTTTTTCAGGTATATTTGTATTTATTGTAGGTATAGTCTTACTATGGTTCGGAATTTTTTATGTTAAGAAAAGGCTATTTTCGTATAGCTTGTTACATTTGTAAAAGCCCAACTGCCGGCTTTTACACCCAAAAAAAGATTCAGCGATCTTATGGAGTTTGCAGCTCTTTTCAGTAAAATGAAAGATGTAGGTCTTCAAATGATAGTTATTAGTTGAAACTTTTCTTAAATAGCAACCATGTTTGAGAAAAGAGCCTAATAAAAAGAACTATAAAGAACCAGATGACGGTATGAATTATTTACTGAAACTAACTCCACTACCGAAAATAATAAATTATTGGCTTGCAAAATTTTTAATTTTACTTGCCGGATTTTTGCTTGTTTTTTCTTGTATCTATGGAGTGATTCAAAATATTTAATACTTGGTTTTGTATTATCTCGCAATACTTTAATACGTATTTAGTGAATTTATTAATTTTGAAAAGGATTTGAGAATTTTGCTTGATTTTTTATATGACTTTACCGGAATATTGATTTCAATTTTGTCTGTATATATACTTGTAAATTTATTTGATAAACTATTAGGATTACAATATATAACTTCTACACTTGGATTGTTTAAACTAAATAATGCGGAAGTTAAATTATTATCCAAAGCTTTATCCAGTAGGAGATATAGAAAACATACTAGGGATATAGAGTATATGTTAGGAATAAGATATATACATTTGCGAATGCCGCATCAAGCAATAGAACATTTTAATAAAGCATTTTTGAATTACGAAAAAAATTTTATTTTTAATAAAAATTTCGAATTAGTTTTAGATCTCTACATTGAATTAAAAAAGATTGAAGATGGTAAAAAGATCTACCAAATATTTAAAAATCAAATTACTTATGATAAAAAATTTATTCCTCTAATAGAAAAATACTCTTTGATTTTTGATGATTATCAAATCCATAACGGTGCAAGTTTGATTGAAGAAGGAGATAAGGAATAAGTATTGAAATATATTTATATAGAATGGTTATAGGGGGGAAATAATTGATTACATTTGCACCAATAATGATTTTGCTTATATATCTTTTGATTTTTGGTTTTATAGCCTATTTTTTAATTAACGTATTACAATTCATGAGAAGGAAGAACCACAATGATGAATTACTTCTTCAAAAGATTGATGAACTCTCCAAAAAAATAGACGAACTGAAAAAGAATGAATAATTTAATAACACTTTTCAGCAATCAGGCGCTTTTCTTTAATAAGAAGACGTTTTTTTGCGTGTATGACAGATTTAAGCTTTTGCTTTACATGTAAAGTTCTATCAAAGCTAAAATAATATATCGGGTACAACTTTAATGTTTTCACCTTGGGTAAACCCCCTTAATTCCATTAAAAAGAATCGCTCGTATGATATGATCAAACCAAAAATATCTGGCTAACCATATAATCGAACGGGGCAGTAGCCCAATAAGAAATGGAATAAAAGAATTTAAAAATTCCTATCCTCACTTTTTCTAATAAGAGTGAGGAATTTTCTTTTCAAAATACTCTTCAACACTCTGAAAATAAGTTCTGAACACTACAAAAATGGCAACCTACAGAAGATTTAGCTTATTCTATACCTCACTATGAAATCATCCATTTCAATTTTTTTTTACCGTTCCTCTAAACAGTATCATTTTTTGACATGATTAGAAGTTATTCTATAACCATCAAGTGATGGAGAAAAGTCATTTGAAAAATTAAAAAAAGAGGATGGTTTTGAAGATGACAAATTATACGCTAGAAGAAAAAGAAAGCTTTACCGTTACGGGTTTTGGAACAGAGCTTAAGAGCGATTATACAGACTTTGCTGGTATTAACAAGGAAAAATCAGACTTTTGGCAGACTGTCAGTCAAGATGGAACGCTTGACACTTTAAAAGCAGTAGCCACCAATGATTACATTTTTGCGGTGAACGAAGCAGTGAACAATAAGATGATGTATTATGCTGGCGTCATGACAGAGGATTCGGTTCCAGAAGCTTCAAGAGTGATCCAATTTCCTAAGGGGGAATACCTAGTTGTAAAAGGGGAGGGAAGGACAGCTGAAGAATTGAATAATATGCTTGTTGGGATTGCCTTTGGTCAGGTCTTGCCGGAAGCAAAGAACTTTGCCTATGTTGGTGGACCAAATGCAACGGTTGAGATGGGGCAGCAAAACGGCTTAGTTATTGGAGAAATGTGGATTCCTGTTGTTAGGAAATAAAAGATAAAAGGAGAGATGGAAATGTCTTATACTGTTGATTTTAAAAATGTGTCTACCGTTGGTTTAGAGTCTTCACCTATTGCAGAAACGCTTGCTGGTTTACGTGCGAATGAAGCCCGTTACTTTATGAACAAATATAAGCATGAATTTACGGTTATACCAGGTAGTGAAAGCCAGGAGACCCTTGATTATGTGAACCGAATTTTGAAAGAAGAACGTGATATTGAGTTTGCGGCTAAACCATTAGAAACATCGCGTTTTCAAGTAGAAAATATCCAATTTACCTACGTCATTTATGAGGATGGTCTTGTCCTAAATGTCATGTACACGGTAAATGATCCTAAGAAGCGGGCCGTTGGTTTTAAGCTTTCTGAGGGGATGGAGGTACCAAAGGAGTTAGAAGGGAAATTTAAGTTTGCTAGGCAGAAGTCTAAATTAGCTGGAACAATTCGAGGCTCGTTTTTTGTGATCAAAGGAGAATATTAAAGAAGGCATTAGTCGAGTAGGAAGAGTCTAGCATTTTTTGTATTAAATCATCCAATATCATCATTGAAATTAGTGAAAGCTATTTTTCTCTATAAGTAAAAAATTGCTTTCACTAGCTTGCAAACCCCAATAGATGCGGCTATTTTCCTTATTTACTTTTACTCTGCTAATGGGGGTTATCCCCTTTTCCACTATCTGAAGAGTGAATGATAACAATAGATTGATCATGTCAAATTGAAGAATAGCTTTGCAAAATAGGAAAAGACGGGTAAGAACAAATGGTATTTCATTTTAAAATCAATGATTAAAGGAAGGGATCAAAGGATGAAAACAAAAGGAAAAATGATTGCTTATTGGACAGTTACTTCACTACTTGTATTTGCTATTATGTTAAGTGGTATCGGGCAACTCATGCAATTTGGGGGGAACATCGAGTTAGTGACGAATCTTGGTTACCCATTATATATTTTAACCATTCTCGGGATATGGAAAGTACTCGGAGCTATCGCACTCCTCATGCCTGGTTTTCCTCGTCTGAAAGAATGGGTTCACGCTGGTATCTTCTTTTTAATGACTGGTGCGGCTCTATCACATGTGTTAGCTAATGATTATGGTGATTACGGTTTTAATATTATTCTTCCTCTTTCATATGCTGCACTCAACATCGCTTCATGGCTACTGAGACCACAAAATCGAATGTTAGGTAGTTTGGATAGCAATACTGAAAAACGTGCAAAGATGGAACGTTTAGCATTCAAAAAAATTAATGCATAGAGAGTATTATCAATTTAAAATTGAGTGAATACGTTACTGCATGATTTGGCATCTTAAACGATTGAAAGATAGAATCTATATAACAGCTTTTTGGTACTCCTATATCTCATTTCATATCGAAGTAAAGGAAATATTCATGTTAGTATAAACGGTGAAAAAATAATTTTGTGAAGATTTTCACTAAAAAATGGTGGCGTTAATTAATATGGATTAACGCCTTTTTATTGAAGGTAATAAGCGAAAAGGGAAGAGCCCCCAAATAGTTGGCCTGTTGATACTTTTTGCACCGGGAACTATTAATCAGTAGAAAACTTTTTTGCCATTTTTGTAGACAAGACCGGAAACTTCAATTAGCGATGTTAGCTACTCCCTCTCATCTTGTGTAGTTTTTAACAATTCAATTCTTCCCTCCACTAAGCGATGAAATATTTCATCTACTTCATTCGAAGATTCCACCAAGAATCTCATAGGCCCATTGTACAAAAACAGCCTCCCTAAAATTCGCTTGACACTTCTTGTGTATGAACTATATAATACATACAGCAAGTGTATTAACTAGATAATACACATATGAATGAACCAATACTACATCCAGAGAAGATCATTTAATAAACTTAATCAGTTTATGATTAGGTAGGACGTTCCATCGTTTTGTACGATCTAAATCCATATACATATAATCAAAGGAGAACAACAAAAATGATGAGTGCTAAATTAAGAAAACTTATCTTTGCAGGAACCATTCTATATACCATTCTAATTCTATATTTTCTTTTTCTGGCTTTTAATAGATTAGAACATGCAACCAATTATGGATATGAATTCTTGCTAATTCCAGAATATCCACCACTTACCTTTCCAAGACTATCTTTTGGATGGATATACGATTTTGGAAATATTGCTGCTTTTATTCCTTTCGGAGTTTTCATTCCCCTATTATATCGTGTAAGTTTTAAGAAATTCATATTCATATTTATCTTGATTATTCTCGTCCTGGAAACCCTACAGTCCTTAACTTTTCTTGGTACCTTTGATGTAGATGATGTAATTTCTAATACATTAGGTGCAGCGATAGGATTTTGTGCTTATAAAGTAGGATTTTCTTCAAAAGTTACTTTAAAAAAACTCATGCTTTCAATTTTATCTATTGGTGTATTTCTCATTGGAATAATGGTCATCTCTGAATCGATCAACTTTGCTTTAAAGAAAAGAGAAAGCCCCATTCAAGCATTAAATGATGTGAAAGAAATGACAGGAAATCTACCTATGATTGAAAATCTTCAAAGTTTCACTGTAGCAGGAAAAATAATCGAGCCTAAAATGAACGTGTATACCAGTAAAGGTAAAAATAGCACCAAATATATCTATATGTTGGGAAACAAAAAGGATGTAACATTGTATTCCTATTTCGGATTTTCAGATAATGACGATCACAAAGGAGAAGTGACTATAATCGCGGACGGAAACGTGAGAGCTCAATATGATGGGGAAAATTTCAAAACAGAAGTTACGCTAATCATACCATTTGAAAAGGTAAATAAGATTACGATTATCGTATCCGGAAACGCTAAACTGTGGGATGTTGGTTTCAGTGAAATGAAGCATTGGTGGGAATAAAGGGCAAACCGTTTAAACGGATTCTATGTATCTTCCAATGGGACATGGTGGGACATGGTACCTGACCCCGTGTCCCACCCATGTGAAACCTAAAGCCCCTGTTAAACGTATTATCAATAATACATAGTTCTATGTGGATTCAATCATAGATGTTTTGCTAGTTTCCTTGAAACACAGTAAAGAGTAGAAAGTAGGGGGATCAATGATCATTAATAAGGCAGTAAATAATCAATTTTATTCGGTTATTTCACATGTGAAAAATACTTCTACGATGTTAGATTGTTCAGGTTCAAGTGTGATGATCATTCATCAGGATCAGATTGTGGCGGAGGAATATTGGGGGAGTCATTCTACAACACGTCATGCACGTCCGATTCAAGAGGATTCACAATTTCATGTGGCATCTGTGCGGAAAAGTTATATTGGTTTTGCTGTAGCCTATGCTGTCCAGAATGGGTATATTAAATCGATTGATGATGCGGTAACTACCTATTTAAAAGACATCAATAATGAACTTTTAGGAGAAACAACAATTCGACATTTACTCACCCATACACATGGTTTGTCGACGAATGATGGGAAAATCCTACGAGAATTTGCTCCGGGACAAAGCTGGGCCTATCGCGATATTAATATTGATTTTCTAACACAAATTGTAAAAATTACAACGGGAAAAACGGTTGCTCAGATCTTAGATGAGATGGTATTTACCCCATTAGCCTTTAAGGAAACGGGATGGTATGACGAACCGAAGGAGCAGTTAGTAGAGGTGATGAGACAAGCAAATGATAAATTTTGGTCGACAAGTAAGGGAACGGATGGAGATCAAAAGAATATGTATGTCTCCACGAGAGAGCTTGCTTATTGGGGATATGTACATTTGAAACAAGGGTTTATTAATGGAAAACAAGTCGTACCAGCGGATATCCTAAAGCTTGCTACTACGCTCCAAAGTCCAATATTACTCGATAAGGATCTTCCTCAAAACGGATTTTTATGGTTTGTGAAGGAGTTGCCTGCTGCGAAAACAGAAATTGGCCATCTTGTACCAAAGGGCTCTTATCAAATATTAGGTTATACGAATGTAGCATTATTAGTCATTCCAGAACATGATGTAGTGGCCGTTCGAATGTTTAATCGTTACGGTTCAACACCGACCTATGATTATTTATCTGACATTCGAGCATTTGGCGATACGGTGATGGGCTGTTTATAGAAGCTTCAAATAATATGAGATTACAAGTGAGGTACGGTTAATACGATGAATACATATGAATATAAAACGATAAAAATTGAGAGTAAAGGATTTTTTAAAACGACCATGGAAAATGATCAATTATTGAATGAATATGGTGCAGAAGGATGGATGATCGTTTCATCGTTTGCGGAGCAAATTAATGGTATTACCAGTGCTGTCTATTATACATTCATGAGAGAGAAAGAGGCCAATTAAGTCTGGTTCTTTTTTACGATATAAAAAACATATAAAAGGAGAGTTATTCACGAAAAATAACTCTCTTTTTATATATCCTAATCAAAATAAAACAAATCCTCGAATTTCTTATCCAGTGCAATACATAGGATTAATGCTAACTTTGCTGTAGGACTGAATTGACCAGTTTCGATGGCACTAATCGTTTGCCGAGAAACACCGACCAGTTTAGCTAAATCTCCTTGGGATAGGCTTTTTTCTGCTCTGGCAACTTTTAATCTATTCTTTAATATTAACTTTTCATCCATCTCTTTAAATCACACCAATCACATAGGCTGTGGCGAATCCAATTGTTGCGACTGCTCCCACAATCGCATTAATAAGGAAGAATTTTTTATTTGGTATTCTTTTATATTTATAAAATGATATGACTGTAAGATTGGCTGTCAAAATAGAAAGCATATCAGTTACGGGTTGATTCATAAACATTTTGAAGAAGAGATAGATAAATACTACTACAAGTATCCCTATCATTCCTTGATAAGCAGAATCATCATCTATTTTCCGTTCTCTTTCGTCCATATTTTCATTTTCAAGTCGGCTTTTCATTAAAATTTCCTCTTTTTTCAATTAAAGCAACTCCTTTCCTTATATAAGGAGAATATCATATACATTTCCATATGTAAAGAAAACTTGTCATTTTATATATAAAACTTTACACAATTTCTATAAAACTTGTCGATTATAATAAGAAAAACCGAATGTAAAAGAATTACATTCGGTTTTTATCTGTTATCTATTATTAAATGCGTAACAATTCAATTTCCGTTTTCAAACGAACCATCTCTACGACAATCGATCTTCCTATTTTGCCTGAAGCATTGTTTTCCCTTATGAAGGCAAATCTGTATTCATTTCTTGTAGTTGCTGTTTTTGATTCATTTTCCGATAAACAAGCGCAAGCATCATTGCTGGAACGGTACAAACAATCATCCCGATAAAGGCGTATCTTGGCTCGATTTCATATAAATAGCCACCGAAGATCGTAAATACGGCAGTACTCCAGCTTAGAGCGAGAGCGGAATAAATCCCTTGTGCCTTCGGAATCTGTTCATGTGGAATATTCTTTATTAAGTATTTCATAAATGCATAATGACCCATCGCAAATGAGCAGGCATGTAATGTTTGCGCAAGACAGAAGACAATGACATTCGGAAAGGCAAATAGTAAGATCCAGCGGATGGTTGAACCGAGTGCAGCCAAGGCCAGTAAGGAGCCGACTGAAAACTTATGAAACGCTTTATCTGCTCTAGAAAAGAAAATAATTTCTGCGATAACCGCGATATTAATAATGACACCAATTAAATATTTTGGTGCATGAAGTTCCTGTAAATAAATATAGCCATAATTATAATAAGAGGCATGGGCAGCTTGTAATAAAATAACGACTAAAAGTACTAAAGCAAAATGTTTAATCGTAAATAATTTCAGCATGCCACCTTGATTTGCTTTATCCACTTTTGGTTTTACTGTTAGCACATCAGGTGCACGTAATAAGCTGAGATATACTAACACCATTGTACCAAGTAACATCATCCATAAAATCACTTGATCCCCAAGTGCCCCAGTAAAAACAGTTAAAATCAAGCCAGCTATGACAAAACCAATCGATCCCCAAGAACGACTCTTTCCATAATGTTTCAATTGATTATGTTGAACAAGAATTCCTGCTGCACTATCTAATGCAGGCATCAGTGCAGGGTAACAAAAATGGAAGAGTAGGGTAATCACAAGTAAACTAGTAAAGGAATTGGCTGGGATATAACATAGAATTGAAATTAATGTTGCAATCCCCATTCCATTTAATAAGGTTTTACTACTAAATTTCCCTGATAAATAAGGAAATGCTAGTAGAGTTGAAAGTCCTCTTGCTAAAAGTCCTAGACTCATAATCAAGCTGGCTTGTGATACCGTCATCCCTTTGGCATTAATCAACCAACCTGTCCAGTAAGGTAGAAAAATCCCCCATGTCATAAAGAAAGTAAAAAACTGTCGACTCATCCAGCGTTGTATATTCATTCTCTTTCCCTCCGTTGATTGCATGATATCACGAAGAACCGTACAATAATGTGAGAAATCTCATATTTTAGAGGTGGATCATGGAAAATTATAAACAGGAAAAAAGAGAGCATTATATTGAAACCTATTCGATTGCCCATCTATTTTCTTTTCCCATTACTGAATATATACAAGTCCATGAATATCAGCGTGGTGAATGGATTATTAAAGAAGGAACGCGTCCTGATTATTTATTTTATGTCATTGAGGGAAAAGCAAAAATTTATGTAACCCATCAAAATGGCAAGACTTCCTTACTCAATTTTATCAATGTGCATGATTTTATTGGGGAAATGGAGCTTTTAAATGAGGTGTACTATTCAAAAGGGATTCAAACCTCTACGACGACTATTTGCTTTGCCATCCCTTTTCAAAGCTGTCGTGCAAAGCTGCTAGAGGATGTGACTTTTCTTCGCGAGCTTTCTATGTTTTTAAGTGCAAAGGCAACCCGAATCGCGGCAAAGTATTCGCATAGCCTCGCTTTTCCTTTAGAAAATCGGTTGGCAGATTTCATTTTGCAAACGGCAGATCATGATGTATATAAGGAAAAGCATGTGACTGTATGTGATTTTTTAGGCGTATCCTATCGCCATTTATTGTATGTTTTTGCCCAATTTTGTGAGAAAGGATTTTTAAAAAAGGAAGGAACGAGCTACCGGATAAAACGGCAGGATGAACTAAGTAGACTTGCTGAAATGCTAAAAAATGAGTAGAAATAGAATAAAAAATAGCCTAGGTCACATGAATAGGACATAGGCCAAAGCATAGAGGTATTATATAACCGAATAATATGGTTCATAGCGCGGTTTTGTATAATAAGGTGGTCTATTGCCAATCATCGGCAGTAACCATGAGTGATCCATATAGTGCATCGTGACTTTCTCATTCGAATGATTGATTAGAAGATCCTTTACTTGCATATGAAATTCAAATTGCAATGGTGTCGCCTCCTTTTTTTTATACGTATGATTTTTAGAATGGTTTTGAGCAAGTCTTTTATCGAGGTACTAGACATGCACATGTATATTAGCCTATTCATACTGTATCGAAGAAGAAATTCATGTAGGAGGTTGTCAATTTGAATCAAGAAGAAAAGCCAAATGAAGAGAGAAATCAGCAGGAAATTGACGGAAAACTAGCAGAAATGAGGGCATTACAGCAGTGGTTTAAAGAAAATCAAATTACTCACCCATACCCCTTGTATCCGAATTATGGGAAAATCACTCGCTATGAAGAGATCCCATTGAGTAATCCTGAACAACGTCAGCTTCGTCAGCCTGGTCGTGAGGATCTTATGGTGCCAAAACCAATTATTGAGAATACTAATTACAAAGGCAGCGGCAAATTGAAGGGGAAGGTTGCTCTAATCACTGGAGGAGATAGTGGAATTGGAGCGGCAGCAGCCATCGCCTTTGCAAAAGAAGGGGCAAATGTTGCTATTGCATACTTAGAAGAACATGAGGACGCGAATCGAACACGAGCAAGAATTGAACAATTAGGTCAGCAATGTTTACTTTTACCAGGGGATGTAAAGGAAAAAGCGCATTGTGTAGAAATTGTGGAGAAAACAGTTCAGACCTTTGGCGGGCTTGATATTCTTTGTAATAATGTTGGCATTCAATTCCAGCAAAATCACTTATTGGATATTACAGATGAACAGTTTGATGATACCTTTAAAGTAAATTTCTATTCCCACTTCTATACAACCAAAGCTGCTCTGCCACATCTTAAACCTGGAAGTTCCATTATTGGTACAACTTCTGTTGTCACTTATGCCGGGGAACCACTTTTAATCGATTATTCCGCGACAAAAGGAGCGATTGTTGGCTGGACACGATCCCTTGCGAAAAGTCTTGCAGATCAAGGAATACGGGTCAACGCGGTTGCACCGGGGAGAATTTGGACACCTCTAATTCCTGCAAGCTTCTCATCTGATATGAATGCTTTACACGGGAATAATCTTTTCAAACGGATCGGCCAGCCATTCGAATTAGCTCCAACCTATGTATATCTTGCCTCAGATGACTCACGTTTGGTGACAGGGCAAGTTCTGCATGTTGATGGTGGGGAATCAACTCATTCATAAATAGGATGTTAAAATTATTGGAATTTTGTTATAATTAATTGGAATAGAACTAAAGTAAAAGTCCTTTTGGAAGGGCTTATTTTTTTAACTAGAATGGGAGGAGGAATAAAATTTGGATTGGAAAAAATATGCTATTATTGTTCCGCCGGCTGTTCTTCTAACAATTATTTTAGCCTTTAGTTTACCTCTTCATTTGAAACCGTACACACTTGCTATCCCTTTGATCTCTTGGGGAGTTTATTACACTTGGATTTACATGGAGAAGCAGAGAAAAAGTGAGGATACGGGAGGTAGAATAAAATAGATACTAAAAAAATGAGAAGGACCATTTTAGTAATGAAAATGGTTTTTCTCATTTTTTATTAACTTCTCAGATGCAATATGTGCGAATTTAATTATCAATTTTAATGGCTATTTTTTTAACATCCGTGGATTTTACTTTCTGAGAAAGGTGAGTAGGAATCATGTTACTTAAAATTCTTGATTTCCTTTAGCCATTGCCATCGAAAATAAAAATGGATTCTCTTGGTTAAAGACACTAGGTGTTACAGCGAGTAAAAAGTCAATGCGGATGGTGGTATCAGACAGGTGGACCTCTTGTAATATGTAAAAACTCCATATTTTAAAAATATTATACCTTGCATTACAAGACTAATGAAGTTATACTAATTGTATATTATGTATTGCAAGGTATTGATCAATACCAATAACCCTTGTATTGCAAGGTATATGAAAGGGGTGAGAGATTTGTCTACAACCCAGATGTTAAAAGGAATCCTAGATGGATGTTTGCTTGCGATTATCAAGAATAAAGAAGTATACGGGTACGAATTGGCTGAAAAACTCGAAAGCTATGGTTTTCATTCATTTAGTGAGGGTACGATTTATCCTTTGTTAATGCGGATGCAAAAAGAGGAATTGATTACTTCAACTTTAAAAAAATCAACTGCAGGACCAAAAAGAAAATATTACTCGCTTACATCAAAGGGTGAAGCTGAATTAGAAAATTTCATAGAGCGCTGGAACTATTTACAAACCAATGTAAATAGAGTTCTACACTATGAATCAGAACCAAAACAATCAAAGGGAGATGAGAAAATTGAATCATGAATTAAAGCTTTCTGAAAAAAGTAGGACATTTTTGGAAAATTTACGCCTATACCTATTCTCAAGTGGGAAAAATTCAAATGAAATTGAAGAAATTGTAGAGGAATTGGAGGACCATTTATTCGAAGCAGAAAAAAGTGGAAAGCCCATTGAAAAAATCATTGGAAATTCTCCGAAAGAATATATGGAGATGGTTTCTAAAGAAATGGTTGTTGACTTGCGAGCATGGATCAAATACATTTGCTTAATCGTTTTTGGATCATTTTCTTTTACAATTTTCCCGGATTTATTGAAAGGGACGCTTTCCTATTCGGTCTTAGAATTGATAGGGCATATTGTGATTGCCGCAATATTTATTGCTTCTATTTTTACGGGATTTAAATATATTTCAACAACGAATCAATCTATCAAGAAACAAGGTTTGATAATAGCTGCTATTGTGATCCTACCCATTGTTTTATTTATTGGTTTGATTTACTTAAATAAAGCCGTAGATACTCCGATCATTCATTTTGGGAATACGGGAAGCATCATTATCGGCGTTATTACAGCACTATTTATCATCGCCATGTCTATTTGGGCAAAAACATTGATTCTAATCATTATTGTACCATTATTAACACTTCCTGATTACTTGCTAGGTTTAACACCATTGAAAAACGAAACACAACTAATGATAAGCCCATGGATTACTTTCGGTGGAATTGCTATTTATCTTTGGATATCGTATAAGCTAGAAAAAAACAAGTGAAGCATGTTTACTAATACGACATGCTTAGGAACTTCATTCCTTGCTTGTTTAACCAAATTCAAGTTAGCCATCAATGAAGAAATATCGGTACTCCTAAAACAGAAGATTGGATTGTGTATTCTATGTTCAGTAAAAAAACTAATGAAATTTTTGCAAACGAATTATAAATGTTTTGTGAACATCATACCTTTCCATTAATTAGGTATTTACAACAGCATTTTAGAGGTGTTATGTTATTGCTTGTCGACCGAAAGTAAAACTGAAATAAGGTGGGATTTTCTAATGGCACTCCTTGAAGAAATGAGTACGTTAACCACAACAAATACTGAATTCATTTGGAAGAAAAATAAAATAGTAATTGAGAATGGTTATTTAACTACAAGTGGTGTGATAAACAATATCCGTGTTCCATTGAACGCGATTGAGACCGTTGTATGGTCTATAAATCCTGCGAAGCCGACTCTTTCCCCTTGCTTGAAAATTATTGGTAAAGGGATTGTCCTTGCTGAAATTCAAATTGGAATTGATATTATCAATGATGTTCAAGATTGGATTTTAACAAAAAGTAACGGTTAAGGAAATGACATTCGTGTACTTCGCGAATAACAAGAGACTGTCTCAATTGAACGTGTTAAACACTTCGAGACAGTCTCTGATGGAAGCATGAGGTCATTTATTCATCCTTATGATTTATTTTCTTTTTTACTCGTCGCCATACAATATAACTAATGCCTCCTATAAGTGCTAAGATAGCAAGAATTGGAATATTCCCAATGATCAAGATAAATAAGCCTGAAAAGAAAGCAGCGATATAATTAATACTGTTCATAAATTGCTTTTTCGTTTGATCCCATGTATTTTTTTTATCATTATCAAATCCTGGAACGACGACTGTTTTCTCAAATAAATTGATGGTCACTGTAGATAAGCTTGTTTGATTTTCTAAATACTTCATTTGACCTTGAATCGTTTCGATTTCCTCTTGAACTTTAGCTAATTCATTTGAGATTTCCAATAATGTTTTGGTATCTTTCGCCTCATTCATAAATGTGGTCAATCGTTTTTCCACTAATTGCTTTGCTTTTAATCGTGATGTTAAATCTACATATTCCTCGGTTACATCCTGTCCAGAAATATTTTGATGCTCTGTTTTTACTCCGAGCTTTTTCACCTTATTTAAAAAGGAATGAAATTGTTCCTGAGGGATTCTAATGGTTAAAGAGCTATCTTTTCGTTCCTCGGTGTTTTGACTCATATTTTGTTCAACAATATACCCACCCAATTGTTTCACCATTTGCGTAATTTGTTCCTGTACCTGAGTGATTTTTTTTACTTCCATATCAAGAGTGGCATTATAAATGACCATCCGTGATTGTGAACTGGCAGTAGCTTGTTTATCTTCCTTCGTTTCTCCAACTTTGCCCTCCTCTGTAGAATGATTGAGGGCCATTTTTTCAGTGGCCTCATATTTTGCTGAGTCACTACTCTTGGATGATTCACTATTACTACTACATGCAGTTAAAAAAATCATTGCCAAGAAAAGTAGAACCATTCCCTTCCATAATCGTTTCATCTTATCACATCCTTATAAAATACAGATTCGTTACTCTATTTGACGTATATATGACAAATAAGTTACATATATGAAATCCCAAAAATTTGGAGTGATAAGTTTCATTTCAATCCCTGCTTTGCTATTCTGTTAATAATAAATATGGGAAGGAATGGATAAATGAACAAAAAACTCATTACTTTCATTTCAATCGTATCAGTTATTTCAGCGTTTATTTGTCTATTAGGAATTGGTTGGGTATTGCAGGATCAATGGTCTGAAGCGAAAAACATCGACACGGCCAATCAACTCCCAACGAAAAGCGTTCCGGAAGCAAAAAATAAACAGAATCTAAATATCACTGCATTAGGAGATTCCTTAACAAGGGGAACAGGGGATCCAGAAGGCAAAGGATATATTGGGTATATGATTGATGAATTGAAGGATAAAACAAAGCAAAAAATCCTTCTGACAAATAGTGCGATTAAGGGGCAAACTTCATCACAACTCCTGGACCAACTTGCGCAAACAGAAATCCAACGTCAAATTAAGAATGCAGATCTTATCCTATTGACCATAGGTGGAAATGACCTTTTTCAAGGGGGGGAGGCATTATTAGAATTAAGTGGCGAAATGGATGCGCAATCTGAAAAGCCCTATCTCGAAAATCTAAAACAAATCTATACTAAGCTACGTTCATTAAATAAACATGCGACGATTTTTCATATAGGTCTATATAATCCATTTATTGAGATGGAGGAATCAAAGCAAACATCTGAGTATGTCCGACAGTGGAATTTTGCTAGTGCGGAATTGGCGGCCAATTATCAAAAAATTGTGTATGTACCAACATTTGATCTCTTCGAATTGAATGTCAATGATTATTTATTTAGCGATAAATTTCATCCCAATGCAGCGGGCTATCAATTAATAGGTGAACGAGTTGCGAGCTTGATTAATTTTAGTGAGGGGAAATCAAAATGAAACAGGTTCCTGCCCTTCAAGTGAAGGATTTACGTAAAACGATAGGAAAGAAAACGATTATTAAAGGTTTAAGCTTTGATGTATGGCCCGGTGAGGTGTTTGGTTTCCTCGGTCCAAATGGAGCAGGTAAGACAACGACTATTCGTATGTTAGTCGGTTTAATTAAACCTACTTCCGGATCGATCTATATTTCGGGAAGGAATGTTCAATCAGATTTTAAGCATGCGATGAAAAACTTAGGCTGCATTGTTGAAAATCCTGAATTATATCCTTATTTATCTGGTTGGGAAAACCTCGAGTATTTTGCAAGAATGGACCCTTCGATTCCAATCGAACGTTTACATAAGGTAACAGAGATGGTGGGGTTAACCAATCGAATTCATGATAGGGTGAAAACCTATTCCCTTGGAATGCGCCAACGATTAGGGATTGCACAAGCTTTACTTGGAAACCCTAAATTATTAATTTTGGACGAGCCAACGAATGGTCTTGATCCAGCGGGGATAAGGGAGATGAGAGAATTCATTCGCTTTCTTGCCGAAGAAGAGGGACTAAGTGTTCTCGTATCCTCCCATTTATTGAGTGAAATTCAATTATTATGTGATCGGGTAGCGATTATTACAAGTGGAGAAATTATCCGAATTGATACAGTAGAAGCCCTGCTTTCGGAAAAGGAACGGGTCATTTGGAGGGTAGAACCACGTGAGAAAGCTAAAATGCTACTAGAGAAAGAGACAACCGTGAAGGAAGGAAGCGAGGATCAATTAGTTACTCCTTTGAACGAAGAGAAAATTGCTGATTGGAATCGAAAGCTGGTCGAAGCAGGAGTTCGTGTAATGGAAATGAAAACAGTTCTTCCAGCTTTGGAGGATCTATTCCTAGAATTGACGGGAGGAAATTCGATTGATTAATTTAATTTTCAATGAGCAATTAAAGCTTTTTCGTAAAAAACGTCTCTTTGTGATTATTTTAATTGTTGCGTGTCTCGTCCCGATTTTTACCTATGCACAATATAAGGATGTAAAAACGACACAAAAAAAGATGGGGACCAGCGATTGGCGGGTTCAACTGCAACAAGAAATCGTGGATATCCAAAATCGTCTTACTTCAAGTAGACTGCCAGAGGATTATGAGAAGTATTTTAAAATTAGACTGGCTCAGCAACAATATTATCTGGATCACAATATAAATCCCAATGCACCAGGGGCACCATCCTTTATGCGTGTTTTTGTAGATAATGCGATTGGTCTTCTGCTTCCTTTATTAGTTATGGTAATCGCTGCTGATTTAGTTTCTTCTGAAGCAAGTGGGGGAACGATTAAATTACTGCTGACCCGGCCAGTGAAACGATGGCAAATCTTATTGAGTAAATATATTGCGTTAATTTATTCTATTTCCTTTATCATTCTTTGTGTGGCAATCCTTACCTATCTTATGTCAGGAGTTGTCTTTGGCTATAGTGGCTGGAACATGCCGATGTTAACAGGATTTTCTACAAACGGTGCGGAATTGATGACCGCGAATGTCCATACAATCCCGCAATGGAAATATATCATTATGGAATTTGGTTTAGCATGGTTTGTCAGTATTGTTGTTGGTAGCTTAACCTTTATGCTATCAGTCCTTTTACGGAGCACAGCGGCTGTAATGGGGATTATGTTATCTGCACTTATTGCCGGGGCAATCTTAGTTAATATGGTTTCATCATGGGAAAGTGCGAAATATTTATTTATGGTTAATCTTCAATTAACGAATTATGTAAATGGCTCAAGTCCACCTATCGAGGGGATGACATTAGGATTTTCCATGGTTGTTTTATTAGTATGGTTGATCCTATCATTAATTACTTCATTTGTTGTTTTTACGAAAAGAGATGTATATTAGTATAGTGAAAAAACATAATGTAGATTGGATGAAAAAATGAAAAAAGAACTGACTATTAAAGTGAAATCGAAATTTGTGAATAAATACAAAAGTGGCTATCCCTTAATTATGAAGGATGCCTTAATCAATCAAAATGGATTGGATGAAGAGGGAACGATCATTAAGCTTGTGGACGAAAAGAACAGGTTTATTGCCAAAGGGTATTATGGTAGACAAAATAAAGGGTATGGTTGGATTCTGAGTCAAAAAGAAAGTGCCCAGTTTGATCAGCGTTTTTTCGAAAGCAAGTTAAAAATGGCCATTCAGAGAAGAGAGGCGTATTATAGCAGTTCCGACACAACCGCTTTCCGAGTATTTAATGGGGAAGGGGATGGCATAGGCGGAATAACGATTGAGAATTTTGATGGGTATTATTTAATCAATTGGTATAGCAAAGGGATCTACCAATTTCGTGAAGAAATCATCCAATCACTAACAAACCTAGTTGACTATAAAGGAATTTATCAAAAGAAAAGATTCGATACGAAGGGAAAATATATTGAAGAGGATGATTTTGTAACTGGTGAACGAGGACAATTTCCAATTCTCGTTAAGGAAAATGGTGTTCAATTTGCCATCTATTTAAATGAGAGTGCCATGGTCGGTGTCTTTTTGGATCAAAGAGAGGTAAGGAAAACCATTCGAGATAAGTATGCTAAAGGGAAAAAAGTATTAAATACCTTCTCCTATACAGGTGCTTTTTCAGTCTTTGCTGCATTAGGTGGAGCAACAAAGACGACAAGTGTTGACTTAGCCAATCGCAGCTTAAATAAAACCATCGAACAATTTAGTATTAATGAAATTGATTATGAGGCACAAGATATCATTGTAGAAGATGTCTTTAACTATTTTAAATACGCCGTAAGAAAGCAGCTTTCTTTTGATATGGTCATCCTTGATCCACCAAGCTTTGCTCGATCAAAAAAATATGTGTTCAGTGCGGAAAAAGATTATAAGAACCTGTTAAAAGAGGCGATTGCGATCACAGAAGATCATGGAATTATTGTTGCTTCTACTAATTGCAGCACCTTTGGAATGGGCAAATTTAAAGGATTTATCGACACAGCCTTTAAAGAATCTGGAAAGAAATATAAATTGATGGAGGAATTCTCCCTTCCTGATGATTTCCGAACAATCAAAGAATTCCCAGAAGGCGATTACCTTAAAGTGGTATTTATTAAAAAGCTTCCTTAATTAGGCCTAAAGAATAAAGGCGGTTTATGAAGTGGGAAATCACTTGATAGACCGCCTTTTATGATTTTGGTTATTTTTCTCCTTCTATTTATTTTCTCCTAAATTTTCAACATCATTTCTCCTGTCGATAAAACGAAACCGTAGCTTCGGCCATCCTAAGAATCTGATGATGCAGTTCATTAGGTTCAATCACTTTCATTTGATCGGCGAATCCTAATATATATCCTTTAGCATCCTCTTCAGTATGGAAAGAAAGCTCGACAGGGATCCATCCCTTTTTATTTTTATTGTTCATCTTTATAAGTTGAACGAACCGGTCTGAAAATTGTAGCCTTGGTAGGATCGCTGGTGTAACTTCTACCACTACAGTATATGTTGGTAAGTTTTCAACAAAAGCCTTTGTTGAGGTTTTCCAGTAATGGGCAAGATCAAAATCCGTTGGTCTTTTAAATTTTTCGTTAATAGGCATCGCAGCTTTTATACGTGAAACCCTATAGTTTCGAATTTCATGATTTTCTTTAGCGGCTATAAAGTACCAGCGACTTCCCTTGGCAACAAGCCCTAAAGGATGGACAATTCGTTCGTTTGTAATTCCGTCGGCACGTTCATATTCCATCAACAATTTATTTTCTTCCCATATCGCTTTTTTCAGGACTTCGAAGGTCACCATTTTTTCCTTCCGTTCTCGCCATGTACTTGTATCAATATGAATGCGGTTCCATATGTCCTGAGCATTTTTTCGATAACTTTCTGGAAGAGAGGCTAGAAGTTTATTTCTCGCTTCCTCTGAAGTGCGATGTAAACCAAGATCTTCGAGAAATTGATACGAAGGAGAAAGAAATAATGCCCGAATTTCTGCTTCCTTTAGCCCTGTTAAATTTGTTCGATAGCCCTCTAGTAATGACCATCCACCATTTTTTCCACGTTCTGCAAAGACCGGTATTCCTGTACTGCTTAAGGCTTCCATATCGCGATAGATGGTTCGCTCGGAAACCTCTAATTTCTCAGATAGTTCTTTAGCTGTCATTTGCCCATGCGTTTGTAACAGCAAAAGAATGGATATTAAGCGATCTCCTCTCATCCCAACTCACCTTTTTTTTAGATTTATTATGTTTTATTTAAGGAAATATGACAAAGGTTGTCAAGAATGAACCTTTATAATGAGGATATCTAAGATAAGAAAGGAATGGGAAATATGAATAATTTAAAAGGTAAAGTTGCACTTGTAACGGGTGGCAGTAGAGGAGCTGGACGAGGGATTGCGATTGAATTAGGAAAGGCTGGAGCAACAGTGTATGTGACAGGGCGTAGTACGCAAGGAAATTCCACAAATGCATGGCCAGGAACCATTGATGACACCGTTTCAGAAATAGAGGCCCATGGGGGAACAGGAATCGCGATTCGCTGTGATCATACAAATGATACGGAAACTGAATCAGTCATCAATCAAATACGCAAGGAACAAGGGAAATTAGATATTCTGATTAATAATGTATGGGGGGCACATGATCTTGGGGTAGATGCGAAGCCTTTTTGGGAACTACCGTTGAAACATTGGGATACGATGTTTACTGCTGGTGTGCGCGCACAGTTAGCCACTAATCATTATGCCATTCCATTGCTCCGTGAAAATCGACAAGCCCTTATCGTCCACACTACATTTTGGGACGATCATAAATATACTGGACAGTTTTATTACGATTTAGCTAAGAATTCATTAGTTCGCATGGCTTATGGACTGTCAATTGAATTAAAACAAGACAATATTGCTGTTCTTGCAGTCTCACCTGGATTCATGAGAACAGAGCTTGTGTTACAGCATCATCATGTAGCTGAGGAAAATTGGCAGGAATCTGAGGAATTAAAGGATTCAGAAACCCCTCATTATATTGGCCGTGCAATTACTCATTTAGCTAGTGATGCCAATGTAATAGAAAAGAGCGGAAAAGCATATAGAGTGGGAGATTTAGCGAAGGAATATAATTTTACAGATATCGACGGTCGTTTTATACCGCCATTTAAATTATAGAAGGTACTCGTTTTATTTAAACATAAAGGGAATCGCTTTAAATTGGGCGTTTCCCTTATTTATTTTGTTCATTGTTTTTTGTTTAAAACAATGACACCAATAATTGAAAGGATGAAAAGGATCGTAAGGAAAGAGATTGTTAGATAGAATTTGGGTGTATTTTTAAATAAGTGAGAAACTCACTTCTTACATAATTTTACCATAAATAAACATTCAATCATTGTGATTATTGTGAAAAATTATCTTGACCTTCAAGTTACTTTAACGTTTATCTTAAAGAAAGGGAGGATTAATTATGGAAGGATTAATGACAATACAAGCTTTCTCTGAAAGGACAGGAATCTCTAAAAGTGCTTTACGGTACTATGAAACGCAGCATTTATTATCACCTAAAAGAAAACTTGAAAATGGATATCGCTATTATTCGGAAGACCAGATTGAAATGGTCAAGTTTATTTCTAGCTTAAGGCTAGTTGGAATTTCTATAAAGGAAATTCAGCTTTATATTAGTGGGAATGAGGAGAATCGCCAACAAATGATGACGAGGTGGATTCAGTCATTAAAGAAAAAGCAGGAATTACTAAACGTCAGTCTACGCTATTTAGAAGGCCAACATGAAAATGAAGTTGTTTATTTAATAGAAAGAAAGGAAGAAATCATTGTTTGGTTTGGTGCAGAATCAGAGGTTGGTCAGTTTGGCACACATTTTCGAGAACGAGGCAAAGAACTATTAGAGAGAAATATCCGTTTCAAAAGCAGCTATCTTCGTTATTTATCAGGAATGAATTCAATTAATGCAGAAATTGGCTTTGGTCTACCAAAATCGATCAGTCTATCCGCTTTGCCTGAAGGTGCACAAATTGAACACATGCCACCCTGTCTTTGTATTGCTCAAAGCTTTAACTCTCCGATTTCACAAATTAAAGAGGGGTATAGAAATTTAATCAGATTTGCAGTTGACCATAACTGGGTACCAACAGGTCCCGTTTTAGAATGGTATCGAGGTGAAGAGTTAAACGATCTTGATTTAATTATGCCAGTTACAAAATTTAAAGGAGGATAAAGCATGAATGATCCAAAGGAGTTAGTCGTTAAAGTTGTAGAGCTAACGGGGAGTAACTATCAAATAGGGGGCTTACAGGCGGAGCAATTGAGGCAGGAATCAAACTGGAATGGACCATATCAAAACATGGAGAAAAATCCGGACTTCAATTGTTTCCAGGCAAGGGAAAAGTTAAATAAAGTACATCCAAACATACTTGAAGAAATATACGGATTGGCCGATGGGCTGGGTATCGATAGAAATACAGCAATAGAATGGTATAGTGGCTATAATGTCATATTTCCTGAGATGGGGTGTACTACATTAGTATCTGATTCCTTTTACGTCCGTAATTATGATTTTAGTGATCAATTGTACGATGCGCGGCTTGTCCTTATGAATCCTATTAAAGGGTATGCAAGTATAGGCTTTAGTCAACAAATCATTGGCCGATTAGACGGTATGAATGAAAAAGGGCTTGTGATAGGCTTGCATTTTGTTAATCAAATGTATAAAGAAGAAGGATTTATCGCTACAACCATCGTTCGAATGGTATTAGACCAATGCGCAACAACTGATGAAGCGATTCAATTAATCAAAGATATTCCGCATGGATATTGTTACAACTATTCGATTACAGATAAACAGGGGAAAGGTGCAATTGTTGAGGCTTCACCACAGAAACAAATAGTGAAGTTTGCTACCCCTCTGGTTTGTACGAATCATTTTGAGTCAGAAGCATTAAAGGGAAAAAATAGGGAGACCATCCAAGGTTCTCTTCATCGAAAAGATTACCTACTAAAATTAATTAAACAGAGGTTAACGCCTTTATCAGCCTACCATTCTTTTAACGGTAACCATTCAAAATTATTTTTCCATCATTATAAAGAATATTTTGGAACACTGCATACCGTTGTGTATTTACCAAACAAATTAGAGGTAATCTTAGGAATTGGGTACGATTCCGATCCACTGACAATCTCTTTAAAGGATTGGTTGGCCGGAAAAACAGTGGTTCCTAAAGCAATAAAAGGGAATATTTATACTAATCGTGTTATTTTAGTTTACAGTAAGATTTTCTTCGTGAAGGACGAAGCTTATAAATGTTAGAACAATCTCGGTTAAAAAGAGTAGGAAGATTCCGAAACCATTTCGATCCTTAATCGTCTAATTGAAAAGAGATAAAAATGAGGTGGGGAAATTTTGATTGAGGAAATAAATGAGGAGTCCGATTTTTTGACCTCTTTAATGTTGATGTATGGAGAGGAGATAAAGAGATTAGTTTATTCTTATTTAAAGGATTGGGCGCTAACGGAGGATGTAACGCAAGATGTATTTGTCACCATCTATTTAAAGCTGGATTCCTTTCAAGGAAACTCGGATATAAAGACATGGATATATCGAATTGCGATTAATAAATGTAAGGATATGCTTAAATCTTGGAAGTATAAAAAACTCTTTTTAACGACTCAATTTTTCTCATTAATTGAAACAAAAACTCCTGAATTTTATTTGATCAATGGTCAGCAAAAGGATAAGGTTGTTCAAGCCATCTTTGATTTGCCGATCAAATATCGTGAAGTAATCATTTTATACTATTATAAGGAATTAAAAATAAATGAAATTAGTAGCTTACTTGGCCTCTCTCCCTCAGGTGTAAAAACTAGATTATTAAGGGCAAAGAAAACATTAGAAAAGGACTTAGGAGGGCTGTGGGATGAGAAGTGAAGAATTAAAAGAGCAAATTGACAAATATATTAGTATTGAATCAGTCTTTACTGAAAAAGATCGGGCTCAAGTGTATCAAAAAATACAAAGGAATAATAAGCCAAACAAAAAGATTAGGTTACTGCCCGCTTTTACGATTTTACTGCTTATTAGTTTCGGCGCAATTAGTTTCTCTTTAATGAATCATGAGTCTCCACGCGTGACGATGGAAGAAAAGAAAAAAACTCCTGTTATTAAAGAGGAATTTACTCTATCCAATGAAGAAAATAATGCTTATCAATTGTTTCTTAAGGATTTGAATGAGGTTCATTTAAAAGATTTGAGTCCGATTAGTATTGCAAAGCTATATGTAAAAGCTGAAATTGACCAACAATATGACGCCGTCTATGCATTATATACAGACCGTAAAGAACATATCCAGTGGACAAAGGAAGAAGACCGTGCCATACCTGAAGAAGATCGCGGTACGAAGGAAACTCTTATAAAAAAATTTAAAAACATTGGAACAGGAACATTTATACAAACGAGTGATGATCAAGGATATATCTCCTTCCAAGGCCCAGATGGTGAACTTGGCTTTCAAATGATTAAAGATGACGATGGAATCTGGAATGTTGCTTTTCAGCCTATACAATAACAAATGAAGGATTAATAACGGACAGTGAGTCCGTTATTTTAATGAAGAATCGGTATATTCCTCCTTAAGGGTAACAACCGGTTTCTTAGGTTCCCGTGCCCAGGCAATATCCACCTACAGGGCAACCAATCGCTCTCTTTAGTTACCGCCCCCAGGCAAAATTCCCCTCCAGGGTAATGAATCGTTCACTTTAGTTCCCGAACTTAGGCAAACTCCCCCTCCAGGGTAATTAATCAGTCACTTTAGTTCCCGTGCCCAGGCAAAATTCCCCTCCAGGGTAATTAATCAGTCACTTTAGTTCCCGTGCCTAGGCAAATTTCGCCTCCAGGGTAATAAATCGGTCACTTTAGTTCCCGAACCCACGTAAAATTCCCCCGCACGGTAACCAACCGCTCTCATTAGTTCCCGCCCAGACAAATTTCACCTTGCCGGTAATCAACCGCTGCATGAAAATGGTTAAATCCTTTCTAATTGTCGAACCTCTTTACTAAGTAAAGGAGCAAATCCCATCAACATTACCCAAGCACCAGCAACATAAAAAAATTATCGAAATGGAATGTGATCCTCTAAGTAACCACCAATAATTATGGTTACTGTATCATAAAGGATGATATACTTGTTAACTAAGGAGTCCATCCGTTCCCGAAAATCTGATTTAACCAGGGTGATCAACAGAGAACCGAAGACATTGATTGGAAAATCAAAAAATGATTTGAATGCTAAATATAATAAAGGAAAATAGTAAATGATGACCAATAAATAGAGGATCATGCAGCCAGCCAAGAAATGTTTTACAAGACATACAAATTAAAAGCAAAGATTATACTTATTAATATTCAACCATTGGAAATCTTATTTTCTTGACCCATCAGTAAACTTAGTATAAACTTGCTTTACATTATAATGATTCTAATTTAAAAGAGGAGAAAGCAATGATTTCATCAGAAGTTAAACATCTTCTTATCGATAAAATGAAACTAATTTCACTTTCAGATAAAAATATTTGCTTAGTTGGACCGATTAATCTTCCTGTTCAGCTGGAAGAGCAGGTTGTCCATTTTAAGTGGTATACATGGCTCGCTGTAGAAGAACATGTATCAAAGGATGAAATTTTAGATTCCTTACCTAATTTGGATTTAGCATCCTTGCAACAATGTTCAGTTCTTGTTTACGGTGATATCCAAGATGCTGAAAAAGCGTTAGTGCGCATGCACAGTATTTGCCATACGGGTGATATATTCGGTAGTAAACGCTGTGACTGCGGGTATCAATTACGAACATCCATGCAAATGATTGTTGAAAATGGCAGTGGGGCATTATTCTATCTTGCGAATCATGAAGGAAGAGGGATTGGATTATTCTCTAAATCCTTTGCTTACTTATTGCAGCAAGAAGGTTATGATACGGTTGAGGCAAATCTTGCACTTGGATTTACAGATGATAGCCGTTCATATGATGAGGCGATTTCAGTATTACAATCCCTTCGTTCCAAACCAGTGACCTTAATTACTAATAATCCTAAGAAACTTGCTGCACTAAAGGAATCTGGACTTTTAGCTGATGAACATATCCCACTATGGGGAGATAAATCGGAATACAATGAGTTTTATCTAGAAACAAAGGTTAATAAATCAGGGCATATACCTGAAAAGGAACCGATCGGAAGATAAGTGGTTTTAAAGGGAGGGGGGAAACTACCCTTCCTTTAAGTCTAATGTAAAATATGTACTTTCAATAATTTTTTTATAAAAGCCCTTGAAAAATGTTGTAGAAATTTGTATAATAAAAAAGTCGATTAGAGATTTAAAATATATTTCATATTGCGGGTGTAGTTTAGTGGTAAAACTACAGCCTTCCAAGCTGTTGTCGTGGGTTCGATTCCCATCACCCGCTCCATACATAATATTTTGAATAACGCAGTGTTTCGTTTTCCAAGAAGAACGGGGTATTGCGTTTTTTTATTTGTTTACTACAAAGGAAGGAGGAGCGTACATGAATATCTCTCAGCTGAAGCAAGAAATTATTTCATATAGTAAGGTGATCGGGATTGATAAAATAGGTTTTACCACTGCAGACACCTTTACTGAAATGAAAAATCGATTAATTCGACAACAGGAGCTCGGGTATCAATCGGGATTTGAAGAAAAAGATATTGAAAAACGTGTAAATCCTTCCTTGATTTTTGATCAACCAAAATCAATTATTGCGATTGCTCTTGCTTATCCTTCAAAGATGTCTGAGTCACCACAAGGGAAAAAAGGGGACAGACGTGGCATTTTTTGTCGAGCGTCTTGGGGCGTCGATTATCATACCATTTTACGAGAAAAGTTGAAGCAATTAGAGGAATTTATTTTGGAAAAGGTACCAGAGGCCAGATTTAAATCAATGGTTGATACGGGTGAGTTAGTTGATCGTGCAGTAGCACAAAGAGCAGGGATCGGCTGGAGTGGGAAAAATTGCTCCATTATTACTCCGGAGTTTGGTTCCTATGTGTACTTGGGAGAAATGATCACTAATCTACCATTTGAGCCAGATGAACCGATGGAAGATCAGTGCGGATCCTGTAATAAATGTATTGATGTCTGCCCAACGGGTGCTTTAGTCCAAGGAGGACAACTGAATGCACAGCGCTGCATCGCATTTTTAACACAAACGAAGGGATTTCTTGAAGAAGAATTTCGCGATAAATTAGGTAATCGTATCTATGGATGTGATACCTGTCAGACAATATGTCCTAAAAATAAAGGAATGGATTTTCATTTTCATGAAGAGATGGAACCTGATCCTGAGTTAGCCAAACCAAGATTAACCCCATTATTAACGATTAGTAATCGTGAGTTTAAGGATAATTTTGGGGAAATGTCTGGCTCATGGAGAGGGAAAAAGCCAATTCAGAGAAATGCCATTATTGCATTAGCCCATTTTAAAGAACAATCCTCGGTTCCAGAACTTATTCAGGTACTAAATGAGGATCCTCGTCCTGTTATACGTGGCACAGCCGCATGGGCATTGGGGAAAATTGGTGGAGAAGATGCTTCGATGGCATTAGAGCATTCAAATGAAAAAGAAACAGACCCGGATGTTTTGAATGAAATTGAAAAAGCAATACGCAAAACAAAAGGCGAAGTATAACAATAAATATAAAAACGCTTGGAAAGGTGTTACTCCTAAAAATAATTTTAAAGGGGCAGTACCAAACTCCAAGCGTTTTTTTTGTTAAACAATATCAGACGCTTATCCTCGCTTTTTTAAAAAACTAAAAAACAACAAAAGAAACATGATCACAAGCGCAGTATAAAATGATACGGAGCGATACCAAACATTCTTGAAATCCACCCAAAAGTTCGTTCCACCTTGATCTGGCGGTGAAGTAGAATAAGATGCTACTTCTAAAAAGAAAATTCCAAGGGAAAACAAGAATATTGGAAGAAGTAAAATCCATACCATTAATTTGAATTTCATAAAAAGCCCCCTTTTAAGTGGGAATTTTTTAAAACTAACATTATATTTCAATTTATTTTCTATTTTTATCATGTTACTTCAAGAAAATGGAATTATATAGTATAACTATACTTTGCTTTTTTTGTTTTGAAAAGGCTCCTCTTTCATATGTATTAATTAGAGGAGGGAAGCAAATGAAAGATCAAATCAAAGCGCACGTAAAATGGCAGGTTGAGGCCTATGTGAAAAGTAAAAAGGACCATGAAAATGAAAATATAATAAAAAAGATCGAATCGTTTCAAAATAGGAATGCAGAAATTGTAAAGGTTATGGCAAATACAACGATAACGGATAGAAAACAGGAAGATGATCACACGTATGTCCATTATGATGTTCACATGCAATATTTAATTAAACAGAAAGACAAGATGTATATGGAGGAGAAGTTGGAACATCACCTGGCCTCTTTTTATAAGGATAAACTATATGAAAGCCGAGAGATAAATCAGGAAGACATCATTTTGAACCAGCGACAAATAGAAGCTGAATTAGAGGAAAATGATGATATGCCAAGGATTTCCTACCGATATGATCGTTTGAAAGCCGTTCAATATGCCGAAAAATGGTGGAATTCATATAATCCTGCATACAAAAAATTTGAAGTGGACTGTACGAATTATATTTCTCAATGTCTTCATGCAGGAGGCGCACCGATGCGTGGATATCCGAATAAAAGCAAAGGCTGGTGGATGAGGAGTAATAATTGGAGCTATAGCTGGAGCGTTGCTAATTCCTTACGAATCTATCTAGCTTCTTCGACAGCTGGTTTACAGGCAAGAGAAGTCGGATCTCCACATGAATTAATGCTTGGGGACGTCATTTGTTACGATTTCCAAGGAGATGGCCGTTTTGATCATAATACCATTGTTACCGGGAAAGACGCTTTAGGCATGCCTCTTGTAAATGCACATACTTCGAATAGTCGGATGCGCTACTGGGCATATGAGGATTCCACAGCGTACACACCAAATATTCAATATAAATTTTTTACCATTGTAGATAATCCTTAATCAAAAGGAACTTATGCTATAATGGATAAGGTTATAGTTCAATAATGAGGTGAAACAATCGTGGCAATACATGTCGTACTTTATCAACCAGAAATCCCAGCAAATACAGGGAATATTGCGCGAACATGCGCAGCAACGGATACGAAACTACATTTAATCAAACCTCTTGGTTTTTCAACAGATGATAAAATGCTTAAACGTGCCGGTCTTGATTACTGGCATCATGTAAATATTACTTATTATGACTCATTGGATGAGTTTTTTAGTAAAAATGAAAATGGGGAATTCTTCTACATTGAAACCTTTGGCGAGAAACCACATTCTGCTTTTGATTATAGTGATGTGAATAAAGAATATTATTTTATGTTCGGTAAGGAAACGACGGGTTTGCCAAAGGATTTGCTAGTTAATAATAAGGATCATTTTTTACGAATTCCAATGAATGATAATGTTCGTTCATTAAATCTATCGAATACTGCTGCCATCTTAGTGTATGAGGCATTAAGACAACAAGGCTATCCTCATTTAAAATAATAAAAAAATCTTCCAAACAGGAAGATTTTTTTATTTGGCTTCAATTATTTATTTGTTCCTGGCTTATCATCATATCCAGCAGTAAAAATAGCTGCTAAAAATGCAATTGAAACAGCTATAATAACCCAAGTTCCCATAGTTATGTAAGCCTCCTTCAAAATTATTGCAGTACTAATTTTTATTATAGCCCAATTTATATTTTATGTGAACATCCCTCCTTTGTTTTTCATGAACAACTAATGGTAAATCATCGAATTCATATTTTTCCCAGGAATGCATTTCTTGTTTTTATATCATGTTCCAAAAGGTTTGAGCATAAAGTATATTAATCGTCCTTCAACAAGTGACAAGGGGAGGTACTCATGGATATTTTAAAAAAACTAGAACATTACCGAGAAGAAGAGGAAAAGCTTCGTTGGGAAGGTACTTTTGGAGAATATTTGGAATTATTGAAAGAGAAGCCTTGGGTTGCACAGTCGGCACATTCCCGTGTTTACAATATGATAAAAGATGCAGGAATAGAAGAAGTAGATGGGAAGAAAAAATATCAGTTTTTTAGTAATCAACTATTCGGTTTGGAGGCAGCCCTTGAAAAATTAGTTGAAGAATACTTTCACCCTTCAGCCAAACGCTTAGATGTCCGTAAGCGTGTTTTATTATTAATGGGTCCTGTTAGTGGCGGGAAATCAACTTTAGTGACGATGTTAAAAAGAGGTCTCGAGGCATATACACGTACTGAAAATGGAGCGATTTATGCGATAAAAGGCTGTCCAATGCATGAGGATCCTTTACATCTGATCCCTAATCATTTACGCGATGATTTTTACAAAGAATATGGTATACGTGTCGAAGGGAATCTTTCGCCATTAAACATGTTGAGGCTTGAGGAAGAATACGGTGGACGAATAGAAGATGTCATCGTTCAACGAATCTTTTTCTCTGAAGATCGCCGAGTAGGGATTGGAACATTCAGCCCATCTGATCCGAAATCACAGGATATCGCTGATTTAACTGGAAGTATTGATTTTTCAACGATTGCTGAATATGGTTCGGAATCTGACCCACGTGCCTATCGATTCGATGGTGAATTAAATAAAGCGAACCGTGGTTTGATGGAATTCCAAGAAATGCTAAAATGCGATGAAAAATTCCTTTGGCATTTACTTTCCCTGACACAGGAAGGAAATTTTAAAGCTGGAAGGTTTGCATTGATTAGTGCGGATGAACTAATCGTCGCACATACGAACGAAACGGAGTATCGTTCATTTATATCAAATAAGAAAAACGAGGCGCTACATTCACGGATCATTGTAATGCCTGTTCCGTATAACTTAAAAGTTTCCCAAGAAGAAAAAATCTATGAAAAGATGATCAATGAAAGTGATGTGGCAGAGGTTCATATTGCTCCTCATACATTGAAAATTGCGGCGATGTTCTCGATCCTCACTCGGTTAAAGGAACCAAAAAGAGGGGACATCGATCTAATTAAGAAAATGAGATTATATGATGGAGAAAGTGTGGAAGGATTTAATTCTGCCGATATCGATGAATTGAAAAAAGAATTTCAGGAAGAAGGTATGAGTGGAATTGATCCAAGATATGTCATTAATCGCATATCTTCAACGATCATTAGGAAGGAAGTATCTTCTATCAATGCGCTGGATGTTCTTCGTTCATTGAAAGAAGGCCTAGATCAGCATCCATCTATCACTTCTGAACTGAAAGAAAAATATTTAAACTTTATTTCCTTGGCAAGAAAGGAATACGATGAGATTGCTAAAAAAGAAGTACAAAAAGCATTTGTCTATTCCTATGAAGAGTCAGCCAAAACATTAATGGATAATTATTTAGATAATGTTGAAGCATATTGTAATAAAGCGAAGCTTCATGATCCTTTAACAGGAGAAGAAATAAACCCAGATGAAAAGCTAATGAGATCGATTGAAGAACAAATTGGAATATCTGAAAATGCTAAAAAAGCCTTTCGCGAAGAAATTCTTATCCGGATTTCCGCCTATGCCCGTAAAGGAAGACGCTTTGACTATAATTCACATGATCGCCTACGTGAAGCCATTCAAAAGAAGCTATTTGCTGATTTAAAGGATGTAGTTAAAATTACAACATCCTCGAAAACTCCAGATGAACAGCAATTGAAAAAGATTAACGAAGTGGTTGCTCGTCTTATTGATGAACATGGCTATAATTCGACTTCAGCGAATGAGCTATTACGATATGTTGGTAGCTTGTTAAATCGATAATCCAATTGAAAAATCTTCCCCCTCTGTATAGAGGGGGATTTTTTTTGCAAATGGAAAATGGTGAATTGAAAATAATCCCTTTTGCATAGGACTAAAGTCTTAAAAATATTTTTTGGAAGCAATTTTCTTGGAAAAAATGAAAGATTGGTGGAAAACAATAGCGAATTTTGTCGATATAGAGAGTGTACTTGATAAAATCTTTAGATTTATTAATTAAATAAGGGGGCGTAAATTTGTTTAGGAAATTTTCACTAAAAGGAAAAATGTCATTGTTCATCTCAGTGATCGTTTTAATTATGTTTGCGATAACAACGACATTGAATATTCTTGAGCTATCCACTCAATTAAAAAATGACTTAAAAAAGGAGCTTAAAAGTGTTGGGATTTTAACGACAAATTCTATCGATCGTGAGGATATCCAATATTTAACTACAAATAGTAGTGGAAGTGACGAAATTTTTAAGAAAACACAAGAAAAACTTGATGACATTATGGAAAAACAAGGGGTTATGAGCTGGAGCTATATTTGGAAAATGAATGGTGACAGTGTGGTTCCAATTGCTTTTACAAAAAATCTGGATGAAATTTATAAAGCAGGCGAAAATTTCACTGATTTAGCAGATATTCATTTGAAAGCAGCAACAAAAGCCATGGAAACCAATCAACCGGTTGTGACGAAAATCTTTGATGACCCATTCGGTACTTGGGAAACGGTTTTTACCCCAATTGTTGATGAAAATAATAATCCAATTGCTGTGTTGGGCGTAGATTATTCGGCCGATTATATTAATAATATTATTCAAAAATCACTGATTAAAGAAATTGCTATTGCGATTATCGGAATTATCATACTTATCATCGTTATTTACTTCTCTATCCGCAAATTATTAAAACCGCTTGATAAAGTTATTTCAGTGGCAAATAACGTAGCAGAAGGAAATCTTTCTGACAGTAATCTAGACTTAAATCGAAAAGATGAAATCGGTGTTCTTTCGAATTCGATTCAATCGATGATCGATAGTTTAAGAAACCTTATTCATAATATTAAATTGACTTCAGAACATCTTGCTGCTTCATCTGAGGAGCTCTCTGCAACTGCATCAGAAGGGTATCATTTCTCTAAAAAAGTTTCAGATGAACTTAAGGATGTCGTGAGTAGTACAAATAATACCTTACTAATTATGGAAGAAAGTGCACAGGCGATGACGGAATCGTCCGATGGCATTTATAAAATTGCTCAATCCTCATCTGTTGTGTCAGAGGTTTCACAAGAGACATTACAGCAAGCTGAAGAAGGAAATAAAGCAATCAAAAATGTAGTCGATCAAATGGAAAAAATCAATAATTCCGTTACTCATCTTTCTCAAGCCATTAAACAGCTTGGTGTAAGTTCAGGGGAAATTGGTAGCATCGTTAATATCATTACTGAGATTGCCGATCAAACGAATTTACTTGCATTGAATGCAGCAATCGAAGCAGCTCGTGCAGGTGAACATGGTAGAGGATTTGCTGTAGTTGCTGAAGAGGTTCGGAAGCTAGCAGAGCAATCAGCACAATCTGCTCAACAAATTCATGAGCTAATCAATGAAATACAGAAGGATACGGAAAGCTCGATTTCGGTTATGGAACAAGGAAAAGAAGATGTTCAATACGGAATTGAATTGACGAAAGAAGCAGGAAATTCCTTCGAAGAAATTTTGACATCGACTAGAAATGTAGCGAGTCAAATACAAGAGGTTTCCGCAGCATCTGAACAAGTTTCGGCGACAACAGAAGAAGTATCTGCATCTGTAGAACAGCTAAAAGAATATACAGTTACCTCAGCTGATAATTTAGGAAATGTTTCAATATCCAGTGAAGAACAAGCAGCCTCAATTGAAGAAATCAGTAGAGCCACTCATTCACTAAGCGAAAAAGCAGAGGAACTTCAGCAGTTAGTTAGCAGTTTTAAATTATAAGGAAGTTTAGCTTTAGTAAAAGGCAGTTTTCGTATCTTTGAAAGCTTTACCTAAATAAGCAACAATTTTAGAAAAGAGCCTAGAAAAAAGGGGAGTTAGCAGTGAGATTACAGGGAAAGAATGTCCTTATAACAGGATCGAGTAAAGGGATCGGGAGAGCGATTGCTCTTGAGATGGCAAAAAACGGGGCAAATGTACTCATTAATCACTTTAATGATGCGGCAAATGCTTTGCAGGTACAACAGGAAGCTGAGAGCTATGGTGGAAAAGCATTTGTTTTTGAGGCAGATGTATCATCATCTGAAAAGGTGGAAGAAATGTTCCGATTTTTTGATGAAAAGCTTGGGTCGATCGACATTTTAGTAAATAATGCCGGAATTGCAGAAGGCGTTCCTTTTACAGAAATGACAGATGGGCAATGGGATCGAATGATTAAAGTTCATTTATATGGATATTTCCATAATGCAAGGGCGGCAGCTCAACGTATGAAGAAGAAAAATTCAGGGAAGATCATTAATATTTCCTCTGACTTAGGAAGCCTAGGATGTGAAGAGTTTGTTCATTACTCCGCGGCAAAAGGCGGAATTAATGCTTTTACAAAAGCGTTAGCGAGAGAGCTAGCTCCTGACATTCTTGTCAATGCTGTTGCTCCAAGTGGAACATGGACGGACATATTAAAAGATTTTGGTGACAATTATCCTGAAGAGGAAGCATCAAAATATCCATTAAAACGTCTAGCCCAACCAGAAGAAATCGCGAAAAGTGTGTTGTTTTTAGCGAGTGAGGATGCAAATTTCTATACTGGGCAAATCATTAGTCCCAATGGCGGAATCGTCATGAACGGATAATCTACATGGTTAGAATGGAAGGGTGTCTATAAAAGGGAGCCTAACTTCTTTCATATAGACCCCCTTTCGGTTATTAAAATAATTAGGAGTTTATGTATGATAAATATCATTGTTTTTCTATTATATTTAATCTTTATTTACTATATAGGATTTAAAGGCTATCAAAGAATTAAAACGGCAGAAGATTTAATTGTAGCAGGCTGGAGTATGCCGATGTTTGTTGTAACAGGAAGCTTAATAGCGGCCCTGCTTGCGGCTCCATTCTTTTTTGCTGCAGTAGGATCTGGTTATACTACAGGTGGTTTTGAAGGTACAGCGACGATGGCAGGACTTGGTACATGTATGATTCTTGGCGCCTTAATATGGACAAAGCCATTAAGACGTCTTAAAGGCTGGACAATTGCGGATTATTATGGATTACGTTATAACAGCAAAAAATTAGGCGCCTTTACTGGGATCGTTATGTCAGTAGCATTTGGTTTTTTTAATGCTGGTGCATTAACAGTTGGCGGAACCTATATCATCCAATCCATTTTTTCTATTGATTTTTTACCAGCTGCACTCATATTTGTCTTTTTAACAGTTCTTTATTCAGTTATTGGTGGGCTATGGGCGGTTGCCTATACAGAAATTGTTCAAGGCTTTTTTGCGATTGTTGGAATACTTGGGATCGCAATCGTTGTCTTTTTCCAATATGATAATTTTACATTTAACCCTGATTGGTGGAATGTAAATGAATTATTCCAAAAAGGCGGCGCTGGTTTCTGGTCCCTTTATTTAGTACTAGCATTAGGAGATATTCCGGCTGCAGATTTAGGGCAACGGGTGGCGGCGGCAAAAAATCCGCGAATTGCTTATAAAAGTATGATTATTGCAGGAATCGTTGTTGTACTCATTAGTTGGATCCCTGGAATGCTTGGTGAAGCGTTCCGTCATGTTTTTCCACATAGTGATAATCCTGAAATGCTGATGCTTGCATTTGCGGAAGGCTATTTCCCTCCAGTCGTATCTGCCATATTTTTGACGGCTATGGCTGCAATGGGGATGTCTACGCTGGCGGCGTGCTACGTAGCTACTTCAGGAATTATAACGAAAAATATTTATTTGGACTTTATTAATAAAAACCCAAATCCAAAAACATTATTGCGCTTCTCTAGAGGAGCCATCGTTTTAAGCTCTTTGCTTGGGTTAACATTAGCATTAGGCTTTCAAAAGGTTATTGATTTAGCCTATTTAGCATGGGATATTGTTTTTGTTACGATATTCTGGCCAATCGTGCTTGGGCCATTCACCAAAAGAGTAAGTACACCAGCGGTTTGGACAAGTATTTTAGTAGGTCTCATCTACTATGTTCTGACATCTATTTTCGGTGTACCTGGACCTGAGAGTCATTCAGAAGGATTCCTTGGATTACTATCAGATCTTTGGAAAATGCCAGGCTTTTCTGGTGTCGTAATTTCAGGTATTACGATTGCGATTGTAAGCTTGATCATTCCACCTACGAAGGACGTTGTAGAAATGCATCGTATTGAACGCGACAAGTCTCGAGATGATGGAGAGGTAACCGAGCAAGAAGCGCATATTGCTGGATAGGTAGACCGATAAAAATAGAATAGCATGATTGACAAGACCCCTAAGATAACCGTTTTTCTTAGGGGTCTTCTTTTAAGCTTTTTGCTCAAATTTTGTTCATGTTTTCACTAAAAATAGGTTAAAACCGACAAGCTCTTTGATTCAACTGAGATGCAAACTTTATCGGATCGTTGCCCCTTTAAATGGAAAAGTCAGCAGTAGAGCTTTGACAAAAGCCTTTAAAAAATCAAAAAAAATTTAGCCAGTGCATGGCCGATGAGTAAAGGAGATGGATGAAAAAGGCTTGTCCAATGTTTTAGGTGTTTCCATTATTCTGATTATTTTATTGTAAATAATTTCGATTTTTTGCATAGTATAGAGTAATCCAAATTTCTCTCTCTATTTCTACACACAGCCAACATATTGTATGTAGGGAAAATGAATTTGGTGCATGATTTAAAAAAATTGCAGGAGGGGAAAAGAGATGACTGAGTCAGAACACCAACAGTTTGTTATTTCAAGTGAAGATTGGTCCCTCCACCGAAAAGGACATGATGATCAAAAACGGCATCAAGAAAAAGTCCAGGAAGCCATTCGTAATAACTTACCCGATCTGATAACCGAAGAAAGCATCATTATGTCAGATGGCCGTGATGTGGTCAAAATTCCGATCCGATCATTGGATGAATACAAAATCCGTTATAATTATGATAAGAATAAACATGTCGGCCAGGGTGATGGCGAAAGTAAGGTGGGTGACGTTGTTGCACGCGATGGCGCGCCACAAAAGGGACCCGGAAAAGGCGATGGCGCAGGAGATCAGCCAGGGGATGACTATTATGAAGCTGAAGTATCATTAATGGAATTGGAGGAAGCATTATTTAAGCAATTAGAATTGCCAAACCTTCAAAGGAAAGAGCAGGATTTAAATACGATTGAGGATATTGAATTTAATGATGTACGAAAAACAGGATTAATGGGAAATATCGATAAGAAACGAACGATGATGACAGCCTTCAAGAGGAATGCAATAAGCGGAAAACCTAGTTTCCACCCGATTTATCAAGAGGATCTAAAATTTAGAACATGGAATGAAATTCAAAAACCAGAATCAAAGGCCGTTGTCCTTGCAATGATGGATACGAGCGGCTCGATGGGAGTATGGGAAAAATACATGACTCGCAGCTTTTTTTTCTGGATGACGCGCTTTTTACGTACGAAGTATGAGACCGTCGATATCGAATTTATTGCCCATCACACGGAAGCTAAAGTAGTATCCGAAGAAGACTTTTTCTCCAAAGGTGAAAGTGGAGGTACTATTTGTTCATCTGCCTATCGGAAAGCCATAAGTCTCATTGAAGAAAAATATGAACCATCCCGCTACAATATTTATCCGTTCCACTTTTCAGACGGTGATAACTTAACCTCTGATAATCCACGCTGTATCAAACTAGTTGAAGAGCTAATGAAGGTTTCGAATATGTTCGGCTACGGTGAGGTGAATCAATACAACCGCCACTCAACATTAATGACCGCCTATAAAAATATTAAGAATGAAAAATTCCGTTATTATATTCTAAAGCAAAAATCAGACGTATTTCATGCGATGAAAAGCTTTTTACGAAGGAACAAGAGGAAAAGGTTTTTAGTTAATTTTCAACTGCTCTCCAATGCAAATTGGGGAGTTGTTTTATTGCCTGTTATAATGAACATAAAATTATCAAGTAGGTAATCGTTAATATTTTCCATGCACGTAACAAGTAAATTTTACATTATACGACTGATCTAGTTAGAAATGTTTTCATTTGAAGCGGGATAGGTGTTCTTAAAAGTATTTTTCGATTTTTATCTATATAAATAAAAGAGGGTAAAAACGAAATCTCGAATTTTTCAAATAGCTCGGCGTTACCTTGTAACACTATAAAATTCTCATTATACAAATCTATGATTTTGTTTAACTGGTTTTTATCACTTTCACCACAAATTACAGCAAAATTTTGGTTTAGACCTTTCATTTCAATCAAAAATTCTTCTAAATAGGACTCACAATACCCACATTGCGAATCGATAAAGGCAAGTGTTATTCCATTATCTAAAATATCGGTTAATGTATAACTTTTTTGATTGATAGTGGGTAGTTTAAAATTTGGAGCCATAATTAATGAGTTCTCAAAAGTGTTTTCATGAGAATCTTCTTTTTGTATCATCTTTTCTTTAGTTTTCTTGGGATATAACATGACAAAGCAAATGATGAACATAATGATTGATAAAAGGGTTAAGCTAAACAAAATGAAAGAAAACAAAATGATACCTCCAGCTTCAAGTGTTATAAATGATGATCGATATGTAAAAGGATTCTTATGATGAAAACAAATATAAAAGTTTTCGAAGTAGTAGTAGTCTAGATCACAACTGAAAATGGTATATAAAATTTATTCAACTATCCATTGATCCATTTAATGTTTGATATTAACTATGTTATTAGGAAAAGAACGATTACGGTCTACATTGACAGTTTACAAAGTAAGTAGAACTACAATCTTCCCCAGTTCGAGAATCAACATATTTATAACCCGTAGCAGGTGCATCGCTACACTTAGAAATATTTAGGTAACAAAAAGTTCTTTTAATAGTGCTTGAGCAAATTGGATATGCGGAAGTTCCTAATAGCTTTGAAAAAAATTTTGACATACGATCACCTCATTAGAATTATTAAAGATCAATGGATAGTTGATCAAATTTTACATGGCACTTCTAATCTTGATAGAAGTGTATTTTTTATGTCATTGGTGTCTTTAGTGTGATTTAGGATCTTTTCAATTAAGAAAAGAAGAAGGTGAAATCAGGGTTTTAAATTTTTCTACCGTCTTCCCTAAGCAGTTAATGTAAGGTTTTATTTAGTCAAAACTAAGTATAGTAGTTGGAAAGATTTATTTTAGAGATTTTTTAATTAAAGACATTTTTTCAATGTTTTCATTTGCGTATGAAGTAATCATTCTAGAAGTGTGATTATGACATTAGAAGAAAAAATCTTGAAAAATTTTCTGATGATTCATAGGAGTATCTGAAGAAGTATTATAGGTTGAGCATAATACTAGAAATAGAAATATATTAACTTATTTTCTAGTTTTTGGACAATTAACAATTACTATGTTATTATTTATTCTAAATAATGTCAATATACAGAATATTAAGAGGGGGAATTAATAGTTTGCAAATTTTTCTTGGACTGTTTAAGGGGATTGGATTTTCATACAAATTAGTCTGGGTAAATAGTAAGTCGTATTTATTTTTTATGGCATTTATTAAAGTAATTACAGGATTAATACCTGTTACACTGATCTATTTAACTCAAAAATTGATTAATGAAGTAGTTGGACTTTTTTCAAAAGAGAGTTCATATAGCAGTGTATTTTTCTTGTTTTCCTTACAAATTGGTATTATTCTTTTTTCTTATTTTTTACAATATTTATCCATCATCAATGAAAAAAAAGTAACGATTGTAATTGGGAAAATTATCAATATATCTATTTTCGAAAAAATTAATCAAATTTCTTTTATTAACTTTGAAAAACCTGCAACTTATAACAAAATTCAAAGATTAAGTAGTAATCAATCCAGTGTTTTGAATGTAGTAGAAGAATCATCAAGTCTTATAAGAGATTTAATTACGGTGTCTTCGATTCTATTTTTTTTAATCGCACAGCACTGGGCATTCATACTCATTCTTTTTGTTGGTATTCTTCCTCTTTTTTTTATTGAGATGAGTTATGGAAATAAAAGATTTGAACTGGCAAAATTTTTAACTCCATTTGGAAGGCTTGAATCTTATATCGCAGGTTTGCTAAATAACCGTGATTCACTGAAGGAAATTAAATTGTTTGGAACTGGGAAATATCTTATTAGCAAATGGGAGGAAAACTATCAGTTATTTGCAAATAATGAACTTTCCCTGCTGAAAAAACAGGGGATTTTCACTTTTATCGCGCAATTTTTATTAATCACTACCTATGCATTATCAGGAATACTAGTACTTCTTCTGATCTCTTCAGGGAAATTACTTGTTGGAAGTTTTGTATCCGTTTTGCAAGCCGTGCAAAATATTCAAGAATCTTTAAGTAATATCTCAAGAAATATAGCAAAAATCTATGAAAGCAGTTTGTTTATTGAAGAGTATCGAGAGTTTATGGAAATTGAGGAGATGAATGACGGTCATCATGGATCTGTCATTAATCATATTGAAGCCATTCAAATAAGAGATTTAGCTTTTACTTATCCAGATGAATTGAAACCTGCTATTCAAAATATTTCTATAGATATTCCATTGGGAAAGAAAATTGCCATTATCGGTGAAAATGGTTCTGGAAAAACAACATTAACTAAATGTATTTCAGGATTATATGAAGTAAGTACTGGAATGATTTCGATAAATGGAATGGATATGAATCATATTAATAAAAACTCTTTTCATAAAAAAATCTCTGTCCTTTTTCAGGATTATGAAAAATACAATTTTACGGTAAAGGAGAATATAGGATTTGGAAATATAAATAACATCGAGAATGCTGAAGAAATTCAATTGGCAGCCATTCGAACAGGTATTCATTCGAAAGTAGAAAAATTTCCAAAACAGTATGAAACTATATTAGGAAGGCTTTTTGATGGAGGACTTGAACTATCAGGAGGCCAATGGCAGAAATTAGCTTTATCAAGATCATTATTTAGGGAAACAGATCTAATTATTCTGGATGAACCGACTTCAAGTTTAGACCCAATCTCTGAAATAGAAATATTACAGCAATTGTTTAAACAAACGCCAGATAAATCAATGATTTTTATCACTCATAGACTTGGAACAGCGTATTTGGCCGACGAAATCCTTGTTATGAAAAATGGTGAAATTATTGAGCGTGGCAGTCATTCAGATTTATTAAGTTATAGAGGACAGTATTACGAAATGTACACATCGCAATCACAACTTTATGAGAAGGAAGGTTTGGTTTTGTGAGTTACATAGTCTACATGATTCAAGTCACTCTAGCATTCTTATTTATAACAACGGCATTTGATAAAATAAAAAACTGGAATAAACACAAAATATCAATTTCTCAATATAAACTCTTACCTAAACGTTTCATCACTTATTTTTTATTTTTAATGGTTGTTTCAGAATTAATGATTGCCATTTTATTTTACTTTTTTTCCGTAAATATATTTAGTGTTTCGCTCTTAACTGTAATTATATTAATTTATACTTCTGCCGTTTTTATCAATCTAATCCGGGGGAATACGGAGATAAATTGTGGTTGTGGAAGTTTTTTAGAGAATCAAGAGCTAAATTACGGAATAGTGATTAGAAATATTTTTATTTTAGGATTGGCATTTATTCCTTTTTTCTATGATTCACCAATAATCATTCATTTCTTTTTCAAACTGTTTTTTAGTCTATGTTCAGTTAATGTACTGATATTTATTTCAATAATAAAGGAAACGAGATTGTTTGTAGTTCATTCAAAGAGAATATATAAAGTGATTGAATGAAAGGAGGAATCAACTTGTCCACAATTTATAATATCTCATTGATTACGCTCATTATACTTTCCTTAGGACAACTAGTATTAATTTTTTTCCTTGCTAGATATATAGGAGCATTTATCCGTAAAATCGAAAGTGTTAATGGCATAAAAATTGGTACACTTCAACTTGATCAAATAGCTCCTGCTTTTAGAGAATATAATCATAGGGGAGAGAAAGTTATATCAACTGAATTATTTAGTAATCATCGTACATTATTGCTATTTATTAATACAAATTGTCCAACTTGTAAAACATTATTACCCGAGTTAAGAAATATAAAACGACATTACGATATTAACTTAGTTTTAGTAAATACGGATGAACAGCATGAGGATAGTCTCATAGTCAACCATGTTAGTGAAGACATGATATATTTACGCTCAAATAAATTGATGAGGCTCTATTCAATTACAACGGTACCTTATGGAATATTAATAAATGAAGATAAGAAAATAGAGCAAATAAGTGAGATGAAAAATAGCAATAGTCTTTGGAATTTACTATTAAATGTAGATAGAAAAGTATCGTGATTTTAAGGTTAATGATACTTTTAAAGAAGTAGAAGTTTTATTTGATAAATAGTGTAGCTGCCATTTCTGGAATTACACTTATATGTTACCCAAAAACAGGTGTCCATATTGTACTAGTTCACCAGTTTAGGAGGTTATTTTTATGAGTAATGGGAATGGTTTTACAAAATTTATTTCTCGATTTCCAAATGGAACTAAATTCTATTTTTACTTTAATGATGGTGTAGAAGTATTATGTAAATTAGATACAATGTATGAAACAGATAATGGTTTGGAGATAGCAGACCCGTTATATGAAGAATATTACGCTGCTGCTGTTGAAATAATTGAAGTAAATCAAAATAATAATGAAATGAACTTGTTTAAGGTTGGACAGCTTACAGAAGTTTCTAATAAAAATGCTCCTAAATGGATAAAAAGCTTGGATAGTAAAGTTATTTGGTCGAGGTAGTTGCTAAAAGTAATGAAAATAAAAGGAAGTAATGAAATATTGTTTCATGAAAAGAGTTATTCCTATAAATTATTGGAAGGGTTATATTACCATAATATAACTCTTTTTTTGGCCATAAAAATGCCTATTAACCTAATTAAAAATACATCTAGGAGAATATAAAAAAGTACACTAATAATGAGGGGATTTGAGGTTCTGTTGCAAATCGTTATGCTTAACCCATATTATAAGTAAATGAGGTTTTTCCGAAAAAAATAACAGCACCTTCTAAACGGATGGAGAAGGGCTGTTTTATTATTTGAATAACTTTGTAGCAGGATGTATCTTCATATAGAGTCTTCAACATATGTATCCACAGAGTAATCGAATTACAATTTTTAGAAAATGGTCTAAAAAAACAAAAAGCAAGTCGAGTGATGCTGAATAAAGGGTAACATTTACTATTTCAAATAACCCTTCATCCCTCTCGTTTCATCGTTACAGATTTGTTCAATTTTCTTGCTAGATCATTGGATGCACTATTCATATATTGTAATACAAGATTATAAACATCGGATGAAACCGTTGCTAATCCTGGTGCCATATTTTCAATTAAATCATTTTGTTGATCCTCGGAAAGAGATTCATAAAAAAGTCCAGCTTGTGTAAAATTATCCTGTTTTTCAAGGTCAGATCGTTGAAGAATACCTTCAACCAATCGACCATTACCGCTTGTAACTAAATCACCTGGCCACCAATCTGCCTGGTGGTTTACTGGGACATTTCGGAAATCTGAACCAATACGATTACGTTGAGAATCCCAGTAAACATTGGCACGTCCTTGTAACATTTTATCATCGGATAATTCAACACCATTCAGTAAATTCGATGGTGAAAAGGCCGCTTTTTCAACTTGTTCCATGTAGTTATCTGGATTTTTGTTTAACACCATGCGACCGACAGGATGAAACGGAAATTGTTGCTGATCCCAAATTTTCGTAGCGTCTAATGGATCGTATGGAAGTCCTGTAGCTTTATCTGGATCAATCACTTGGACATACAATCCATATTCTACTTGTTCTCCTTTTTCAATCGCATCATATAAATCTTGCCCAGCAATATCAGGATTTTCCCCTGCTAATTTCACTGCTTCATCATTCCGAATGTACTGCTGACCTGCCAATGGTGACCAAGTATACTTAACATAATGTCGCTTTCCTTCAGCATTTTTCCAAACATACGTGTTTACACTATAACCAGGTAAATGTCGCAGACTTTTAACTGTACCTAGATTTGAGTAAACAAGAAGTGTAAATAATAACGACTCAGGTGCCCTTGCAACAAAATTCCAGTAACGGCTTGGATCTATTAAGTTGTTTTTTGGTGAAGGAAGAAATGCCTTAATTGCTTCAGGGAAACGAATGGTATCACGTACAGAAAATACTGGAATGTGGTTACATATAAGATCAAAAATGCCTTCTTCTGTATAAAATTTTGTGGAAAATCCCCTTACATTTCTTGATGTATCAGGTGTACCTTTTGTGCTGACGGCAAGTGAGAACCGTACAAATACTGGGACCCTTGTTCCTGGCTGTTGTAAAAATGAAAGGGATGTATAATTTGACATAGAATATAACGTTTCAAATTGACCAAAAGCACCCCATCCCTTAACGTGCACGGGTCTTTCCTTCATCTTTTCATGAATAAAAGTTTGTAATGTTTCATGTTCAATATTATCTTGTTTTAATATTGGTCCCCGCTTACCCACAGTTTGAGAGTGGAGTTTAGCTGGAAGGTCTATATTCCATTGATAGCTACTTCCTGGTGCCTGTTTTTGCTGAGGATGATTCTGTTCTGGATAGTTTTCTCGCGGATTTGTATCTTGATTATCCATACATTCTCCTCCTATCATTTTAGTCTAATTTCAATGAATTATATGGGAGAATGTCGATACTTAGACCAATGAACATTAAGGGGAGCCGCTAAGAATCATTTCGCTGAACTGTACCATAAGTAAATGATTTCATGCGTTTATCGAATTTTCCTTAGTAAGTGGAATAGCGGAAAGGAGCCTTCCGGTGCGCTTTTCTATAATTGATTATTTATCTAAGAAAGCATCTAAAGTTTTATTATAACTAGTCAAATCGTTTCTCAATTTTTCTGCCTAGTTGGGAGTTTTTATTTTTGGATGGTAAGCAAGAGGGTTATTTGATTTTCCTGCATAAAAAATAACCAGTATAATTTTTTTAAAACAAAATGTTTGATTTATTTTATTTTAGCGATATAATAAGCACTAATTAAATAGTATCCTTCGGGGCAGGGTGAAATTCCCTACCGGCGGTGATGAAACAGTCATGTTTCTTAGTCCGTGACCCGGTTAACATTTGTTAAACGGTGGATCTGGTGCAACTCCAGAGCCGACAGTTATAGTCTGGATGGGAGAAGGAAAAAAGAAATTGGGTAAGTTCGAAAAGTCTTTCCCTTTCTTTGTTGATGATTGGAAAATAAGGTTTTTTTGCTGTAGGCAAAACCTTTATTTGCTATACATAAATAAGGATAGGAAAGGTTTCATATATACCTTTATTTTTCTATTCTCATTTTTAAACCCTGAAGAATCATTCTTCAGGGTTTTTTATTTGTCCCGTTGTATGACATCAAATACTTTTTGTAAGGAGAATGTAGAATGAATGATCATTATTATATGAAACTCGCCCTTAACCTTGCAATGAGTACAAATGGACAAACGACACCAAATCCTGCAGTAGGTGCGGTGATCGTGAAAAATAATCAAATTGTGGGAATGGGTGCTCACTTGAAGGCGGGGGAGCCGCATGCTGAGGTACATGCGATTCGCATGGCAGGAGATCATGCGAAAGGGGCTACGATGTATGTCACTTTAGAGCCTTGTTGTCATTTTGGTAAAACTCCACCTTGTGCAGATTTAGTGATTAAATCTGGAGTGAAAAGGGTGGTCATCGCAATGGCTGATCCGAATCCAAAGATTTCAGGTAAAGGGATTGAGCGGCTTCAAGATGCAGGGTTACAGGTTGAAGTTGGCGTGTTAAACGAAGATGCGAGCCAAATCAATCAGGTGTTCACACATTTTATTCAAACAGGACTACCTTTTGTCACCTTGAAGTCAGCGATTAGTCTGGATGGAAAAATAGCTACAAAAGAAGGCAAAAGCAAGTGGATCACAAGTAGTGAGGCGCGAGAGGATGTGCATTATTTTAGGCATACTCATGATGCCATACTTGTTGGGGTTAACACGATTATCAAAGATAATCCGAGTTTAACAACAAGGCAAGCAGGCGGAGGAAAAAGTCCTGTCAGGTTTATTTTAGATACAAATTTACGGACTCCGATTGATTCGAAAATTGTTTCTGATGGACTGGTAGAAACATGGATTGTCACTGGTTCAAATGTAAAAAAAGAAAAGATGGATTTATATAAAAATAGAAATGTTCATTTTCTCCAGATGGATTCTCCGAAGATAGAGATAAAGACTTTGCTCAAAGAGATGGCAACGATGGGCATAACCTCTCTATTCGTTGAAGGAGGAGCCGAAGTCCTTGGTAGCTTCCTAAAGGAGCGGGCATTTCAACAAGTGATTACGTATATTGCACCTAAACTAATTGGTGGCCGAATGGCGCCCACTTCATTTGGTGGCGAGGGAATAGCTGAAATACATGAGGCGTTGGAACTAGTGATTAATGAAGTGAAGAAAATAGGTAGCGATATCCGAATCATCTCAAAAGCTATGTAAGGAGGTGGCAACATTTGTTTACTGGAATTATTGAGGAAATAGGAATGATTAGGAGCATGAGAAAATCGGGTCATGCGATGAAATTAGAGATCATGGCTAAAAAGATTATAGAGGATATGCATATCGGAGATAGTATTTCTGTCAATGGAGTCTGTTTAACGGTGACAACTTTTACGAAAGAAAGCTTCCATCTTGATGTAATGCCCGAAACGTTTCAGTCGACTAGCCTAGTAGAATTGAGTCAAGGCTCCAAGGTGAATTTAGAACGTGCCATGGCTGCCAATGGTAGATTCGGGGGTCATTTCGTCTCAGGACATGTAGATGGAACAGGAATGATTAAGAGAATCTGGCAAGCGGATAATGCTCGATATTATGAGATTGAAACAACTAAAGAACGATTGAAATACATCATTCATAAAGGATCTGTTGCCGTTGATGGAACAAGCCTTACCGTATTTGAAATAAATGATCAATCCTTTGTTATTTCTTTAATCCCTCACACCTTATCAGAAACGATTTTGTCTGAAAAGAAAATGGGAGATGTGGTGAATATTGAGTGCGATATGCTAGGCAAGTATATGGAGCATTTCCTTCATTTTCGTGATTCGAACCATTCTAGGAAAACAATGATTACGAATGAAATGTTAAAAGAAAATGGGTTTATATAAGGAGGAGAAATCATGTTTGATTCCATTGAAGAAGCATTAGATGAGCTAAGAGCAGGAAAAGTGATCATCGTTTGTGATGATGAGGATCGGGAAAATGAAGGAGACTTTGTCGCTCTAGCTGAAAAGGCAACTCCTGAGGTGATTAACTTTATGATTACACATGGTAAAGGACTAGTTTGTGTTCCCGTCGATGAAAAAATAGCTAATCGTCTCGAATTAGCACCGATGACCGCAGAGAACACAGATCATTTTGGTACAGCCTTTACAATCAGTGTTGATCATAACTCTACAACAACTGGGATTTCTGCATATGAACGATCAACGACGATTAGAGAGCTTAGTAACAGTACCTCGGTGTCCAGCGATTTTAAACGTCCGGGTCATATCTTTCCATTAATTGCGAAGGAAGGTGGCGTTTTAACAAGACCGGGACATACGGAAGCAGCCGTTGATTTTGCAAAGCTCGCAGGTGCTTCACCAGCTGGAGTTATTTGTGAGGTCATAAATGAAGATGGCACGATGGCAAGGGTGAAGGAATTGCGTAAAATTGCGGATGAATTTCAATTGAAAATGGTGACGATTCATGACCTGATTCGTTATCGAAAAGAAATACAAAGCAATATCCATGTAAACTAAACATAATGAGGAGGAATAAAAATGAGCTATACATTTGAAGGGAATTTAGTAGGAACAGGATTGAAAGTTGGTATTGTAGTAGGAAGATTTAATGAATTTATCACAGGAAAATTATTAGGTGGTGCTTTAGACGCATTGAAAAGACATGGGGTGGATGAAGAAAACATTCAAATCGCATGGGTGCCAGGTGCATTTGAAATTCCATTCATTGCACAAAAAATGGCTAAATCAAATAAATATGATGCGATTATCACTCTCGGAACGGTAATAAGAGGATCAACCCCACACTTTGATTATGTTTGTAATGAAGCAGCAAAAGGCATAGCAGCCATTTCATTAAATACAGGAATCCCAGTCATATTCGGTGTCTTAACCACAGATACAATCGAACAAGCCATCGAACGAGCTGGTACAAAAGCAGGAAACAAAGGCTGGGACGCTGCTGTCTCTGCCATCGAAATGGCTAACCTATCCAAAATAGTAGAATAACCTTTTAAGGGGGTCAGACCCCACATGAAATATGGTGATTAGATCAAGCTTTTCGAATCTAAACATTGTATTTTGGGGTCTGACCCCCTTTTTTAAATTTAGAAATTGCTAAAAGTGATTATTTAGTTGAAGTAGACTATTTTTGGTGAGTAAAAGAACGAGAACAGCTTAGTCAAAGGTTGGTCCAATATTTGAACCGGTTTATTCAAATCAATCAAACTGAATATCAATCAAAAGATTTTAATTGTTAATTTATAAATTTATAGCCTGTCTATCAATAAAAGTCGAAAATTGTAACTTCTTTGTCACCATTTATTCCCTGGTAAATTTTATACTCTATATAACAAATATATTACATCAGGGGGGACGGTGCATAAAGATGAAGAAGAAGTTAAATAGGAGAGGGAAAATTAGTTTAATTGGTTTGGTTATGCTAGTTTCTTTCGTAATAATCGGTTTTAAGATTCATAGTCAACAAGTTTCAGATCCAACAGCAAAAGCAGCAGAAGTCGTTGCAAAGTCTCAATCTCAAAAAGAAGATTCAGTCGAAGAAGAGCATAAACTAGTAAAAAAGGTCGAAAAAAGTCAAAAGGTAAATCAACCAGTTAAAAAAGAGCAAGAGAAAAAGCAGGAGAAACAAATAGTAAATACGAAGACAGAACTAGAAAAGAAAGAATCGACTACTCAAGAGCAAAAACAAGTAGCGAAGAATCCGGAAAAAGAGAAGAAACAAGAAGAAGCAGATACTTCATCGAAAAACGAAACGTCCTCCGCATCCGTTGATAAGAAGAATAATATAATCAATCCAACTCTCCCATTAGTAAAACCTTCTGAAGGTAAAGTGGTGTATTTAACATTTGATGATGGTCCCTCAAATAGAATGGGAGATTTAATGAATATATTAGATCAATATCAAGCTGAAGCTACATTCTTTTGGTTGGAACCAAATATGAGGAGATTTCCTACAGAGGTACAAAATGCCATTCAACGTGGGTTCTCAATCGGTCTACATGGTGTTACACATGATGTGAAGAAAATATATGTATCTAAGGATACAGTAGTTAGTGAAATGGTTACAGCCAATCAAACTTTAGAAAAACTAGCCGGAATCACTACTCATCTTATCAGAACTCCCTACGGAAGCCATCCATATATGAAGCCAGAATATAAAACAGCAGTACATAATCAAGGCTTTATTTTATGGGATTGGAATGTAGACAGTAGAGATTGGAAGTATCGGGATAGCCGATATGTCAATGATGTCATTCAACAAGTTGAAAACTTAGTGGCAAAGAATATCCCTCCTGTTATTCTTATGCATGACCGCACGGAGACGATCAATCATTTGCCTGAACTATTAAACTACTTGAAAAATCAAGGATATACCTTTAAGAAACTTGAACAAGAGAACATGCCTGTTCAGTTTTAGCAGGTTAAAAACAATATATGTAACAGATAGAATGATCTCCATTTCATCAGGGATCATTCTTTTTTTTGATAGGCTCTTTTCTCAAACTTTGTTGTTGAAATAAAGTTTGAATCAATAAGCGCTACCCGAAGCGAGCGGTAGATTACCCTGAAGGGAGAAAAAGTGAGTGTAAGGTAACGAAAACGAATGATAGATTACCGTGAAGGGTAAAAATGTGTGTGCAAGGTAACAAAAGGGAGCGATAGATTACCGTAGATGGGGAAAAAGCGAGTGGCAGGGTAACGAAAGCGGACGGTAGATTACCATGAGGAAGGAAAAAGCGTGTGCAAGGTAACAAAAGGGAGCAAATGATTACCGTAGATGGGGAAAAAGCGAGTGCAAAGTAACCAAAGCGAACGATAGATACCGCAAAGAAGAAAAAAGCGTGCCCAAGGTAACCAAAGCGAGTGATAGATCACCGTGAAAGATGAAAATACCGATGCATATAGCAAGCCCCCTTTCATTTCACAAGTAAACGAGTTGAAAACCTCAATTCCAGCAGTACGCTCTGAATCCTTTATCGGGTGTAAAACATGTAGTTGGGCTTTGACAAAAGCAATACGAAAACACCCTTTTGCTAAAATCACTTTTAATATTCCAATAGAAAACGACAAAGGACTGTTGAGCCAATATCGTAAAATTGGAGTAGATGCATGTTAAATGTTTATGGTAAAATTTATACTTATATATTTGAAGGTTCATATGATTGAAAGGGGAAGGAGGAGATGAATATGGAAAAGGAACTTATCCATTCATCATCGATGGCTAAGTCACGCAGATTATGGATTGCTTTTGTATTAGGTGCCCTTTCTGCCTTCGGTCCACTATCGATAGATATGTATTTACCGGCATTACCTAAGCTCACCGAAGAACTACATACGAATACATCGGTTGCACAGCTTAGTTTAACTGCTTGCCTCATCGGGTTGGCGCTTGGTCAGCTTTTAGTTGGTCCTTTAAGTGATGTTCGTGGACGAAAGAAGCCGCTATTAATCGCACTTATTTTATATTCTGTAGCATCTATTCTTTGCGCTTACAGTACATCAATCTGGATGCTCATTTTCTTACGTTTTATTCAAGGGGCAACTGGCGCAGCCGGAATTGTTATTTCTCGAGCGTCGGTAAGAGATATGTATTCCGGCACTGAACTTACGAAATTTTTCGCTTTATTAATGCTTGTTAATGGGGCTGCTCCAATTCTTGCACCGATTGCTGGAGGACAGCTGCTTCATTTTGTTACGTGGCGTGGAGTCTTTTTTGTTCTTTTTGTCATCGGAATTTTAATGTGGTTAGCGGTTTCCTTTGGATTAAAAGAAACATTACCACGTGAAAGGCGATCACCAGGAGGATTAAAACAAACATTCTCCACTTTTCATCTAATCATGACTGATCGACAGTTTATGGGCTATGCCTTCTCACAAGGGCTTGTATCCGCAGCAATGTTTGGATATATTTCTGGATCACCATTTGTTTTACAAGATATATTTGGGGTTTCACCGCAAATGTTTAGTGTTATTTTTGCGATTAATGGTGTGGGAATTATTATTGCTTCTCAATTGACTGGCCGCCTAGCTGGCAGAGTTTCAGAGCTAAAGCTGTTTATTATCGGGATTAGCTTATGTGCAATAGGTGGTGTTATCTTACTACTCGTTGTTCTTCTCGATGCTGGGTTATATGCGGTTATCCCATCATTGTTTATTGTTGTATCCAGTGTGGGGATGGTTGGTACAACATCCTTTTCATTAGCTATGCAAAATCAAAGTGAAACTGCTGGAAGTGCCTCGGCAATCCTTGGCTTATTACCTTTTATTCTTGGAGCGATTGTCGCACCACTTGTAGGACTAGGTGGAAGCCATACTGCAGTGCCAATGGCCATTGTGATAGCAGGATGTGGAATAGGAGCGGTACTCGTCTATCTTTTCCTCAATAACAAAAAATAATGATTTTCATTTTAGAGACAAAGTTCGGAAAAGGAGCTTTGTCTTTTTATGCTCTTTTCTCAAACATTATTATTCATTAGGTAAAGTTAAACTAAAAAATATAGGTTGAAGAACGCGAGCCTCCTTCAGTCCACTGAGAAAAGAGCTACACAATATATAAGAACACTGATCCCCTTTATATGCTGTAAAAGCCGGCAGTAGGGCTTTTACCAAGGTCTTTATGGAAGGAAAATCATTACCCGGTCTTTCGTATTTCTACGTTTTACACTCTACAACATTTCAGCAAAATTCATCCCCTCCATGTATCCTAAGTCATACATCCAAGATTAGGATGGAAAATGAGCACTTCCAATTTCACTCTACCGTATGCCAATGAACAATACCTATTCAAACATCTCAATAAAATACTTGGCGCTTTTCGTTAAATAACGATCCTTGCTCCAGATTAATGCAGATTCAGCCATAATCTCGGTATCACTTATAGACAGAACCCGTATATTGGTAGTTTGAAAGGATAGTAGTGAGTATTTAGGAATGATTGTTGCCCCGACTCCTTTCGAAACGAGGGAGAGAATCATTGTCACATCCGGGCATTCACAAACGATATTTGGCTCAAAGCCATGTCGTCTACATTCATTTAAAATTAATTCATATTGTCCTAAGCCTTTAATTCGATGCAAGAGTAGTAATGGAATGTCTTTTAGGAGACTCATAGAAATGGATGCCTGCTCTTTATTAACCCATTCCTTAGGAAAAACAGCGACATAAGGATCCTTTGATAAATGTCGATAGGAAAAATCACTTAATTCCATCGGTAAACGGATCACGCCTAAATCGATTTCATTATTTTTTATATGCTCACCAATGACAAATGAATCTCCCTCTCTTAAGTGAATCTTGACGAGTGGATATTTTTTTAGGAAGGCTTGTATTCTTTCAGGAAAGTATGAAAAACATGATTTCGATGCCCCTAGGGCAAGAACTCCTCTTAATCCCTCTTCCGTTTCCTTTACCTCATTAATCGTGTTTTCCAGTTGTTGAATCAGCTTTTGTGCTTGTTGATATAGAACTTTCCCGGGATTTGTAAGCTCCAATATTTTCCCGTTTCGTTCGAATAATTTGACTCCTAATTCCTCCTCTAAAAGCTTTAATTGGTGACTTAAAGGAGGTTGGGACATATGGAGTTTCTTGGCTGCACGAGTGATTTGCCCTTCTTCGACGATGGTTGAAAAATATTGTAATTGGCGAATATCCATTCTAGGCCTCCTTACATTCAATTTGCCGAGCATTCCTCATCTAAGAAGAAAGGAAGAACTGATGCATATTATTTTTGTATGAAAAACAAATATTTTAAATATTTTAAATATATTTTAACACATGTTACATTCGATATGTAAGTGCTTTCATTTTAAAAGGCTCTATTCTCAAACATTGTTGCTGGTAAGTAAGAAAATCGCTACACGATTCATTTCACTGTGAAAAGAATGGCGATCTCCATAAGGACTGGTGTAAAAGCGAGCAGTTGAGCTTTTGTAAAAGCAACAATCGATCTGAAAACAGCCTTTAAAAAAACATGAAATGATAAGGAGTGTGTATAAATGACAATGCTTGATGATGCAAAACAAAAACTAAGAGGATCCATAGCGCCGATCGTTACCCCTTTTCATCATGATTATACAATTGATTTTTCTTCCTTTGAAAATCTTATAGATTGGCATATTGATAGTGGCACACATGCTATTTCAGTTACAGGAACAACAGGTGAACCAAGTTCATTAACCATCGAAGAGCGCGTTCGTGTGATGGAAACGGCTAAAAAGAAAATAAATGGCAGAGTTCCCTTTGCACCAGGTACTGGCTCAACCAATCATCAAGAAACCCTATATTTAACGAAAACAGCACAGGAAATGGGTGCGGATGCAGCCCTTGTGATTGTCCCCTACTATAATAAGCCATCACAACATGCCCTATATAAGCATTTTAAAGCAGTGGCAGACTCAGTAGATATACCGATCATTGTGTATAACATCCCCGGAAGAACAGCAACGAATCTCCATGTCGATACACTTGCAAGACTTAGTGAAGATTGTCCGAATATTATCGGTGTAAAAGAATCAAATAAAGACTTTGAACATGTCAATCGTGTGTTATTGAAATGCGGTCGGGATTTTCTCCTTTACTCCGGTATTGAATTACTTTGTTATCCGATGCTGGCAATTGGCGGAGCAGGTCATATTAGTGCAACAGCCAATGTGGTTCCGAAAAAAATAGCAGATTTGTACAACACATGGAAGGCTGGTGAAATAGATAAAGCTTTAGATCTTCATTTTGATTTAATGGAACTAAATGATGTTCTTTTTAAGGATACCAACCCAGCCCCACTTAAAGCAGCACTTGGAATGATGGGGAAAATCGAACCGGTATTACGGATGCCGATGGATTTGCCAACTCAGGAGCTACAAAATGAAATTCGTGACATTTTAAAACAGCATGTAGCGTTATCTGATGAGATAACTACAAATTAAGTGCCTAAGGAAGGTGTGAATGTTTCCATGAAAGATATTCAGTTATATATAAATGGCGAATTTGTAAATGCGACATCAGGAAAAACCTTTGAAAATATCAATCCTTTTACAAATGAAATCATTAACCATGTGGCAGAAGGAGATGTTGCAGATGTTGAAAAAGCAGTTGCAGCGGCGAACCGTGCATTTCATGGGGAATGGGGTCAGTTAAAGGTTAGTGAGCGTCTGAAATATATCCATAAAATTGCCGACCTTATTGATCAACATATAGAAGAGATTGCTCCTTTAGAATCATTGGATACAGGACTTCCAATCAGCCAAACAAAAAATATGGTAGCACGAGCTGCACAGAACTTTCGTTTTTATGCAGAAATGGTATCGAACCGTTTAGTTGGTGAGGCGTACCAGGTAGATGGAGAATTTATTAATTATACCATTCATAAGCCTGTTGGTGTTGCCGGTCTAATTACACCATGGAATGCACCGTTCATGCTTGAAACATGGAAAATTGCACCGGCATTAGCAACGGGAAATACGGTTGTATTAAAGCCTGGTGAATGGTCCCCAATAACAGCCAATCGTTTGGCCGAAATCATTGATAAGGCAGAGCTTCCGAAAGGGGTATTCAATGTTGTTCATGGTTTTGGAGAAACTGCGGGTGCCGGACTTGTTGCCCATCCTGACGTGAAGCTGATTTCATTTACTGGGGAAACAACCACTGGCTCGGAAATTATTAAAAACGGTGCAGATACATTGAAGCGTGTATCCGCAGAACTAGGTGGGAAATCGCCAATTATTGTTTTTGATGATGCCGATTTCGAAAGGGCACTAGATGCGGCAACATGGGGGATCTTTTCCTTCAATGGTGAGAGATGTACAGCAAATTCAAGGTTATTTATTCAGGAATCAATCTATGAAAAATTTGTTGATGCATTAAAAGAAAGAATTACAAATATAGTGGTCGGAGATCCATTAGATCCGCAAACCGAAGTAGGGCCGCTTATTCATGTCGAGCATTTTAATAATGTAAAGAAATATATCCAAATTGCAAAAGAAGAAGGAGCAGAGCTGTACAGTGGTGAGGTTCCTTCTGAATTTGAAAAAGGTAATTTTGTCCCTCCAACATTGCTTCTCAATGTTAAGAATCAGATGAAGGTTGCCCAAGAGGAAATTTTCGGACCTGTGATGGCCGTGATGAAATTTAAGGACGAAGAAGAAGTAATCAAGCTTGCCAATGATACAAAATACGGTTTGGCAGGTTATGTTTGGACGAATGATTTAAAGCGAGGACACCGTGTAGCTCAAGCCGTTGATGCAGGGATGCTTTGGATTAATTCACAAAATGTTCGTGATCTAAGGATTCCATTTGGAGGAAGTAAATATAGTGGAATGGGACGCGAAGGCGGACATTATGCCTTTGACTTTTATACAGAAACACAGGTCATACATGTCGCTTTAAGTGACCATCATATTCCACAATTCGGAAAAAAGAAATCATAAAGGAGGAATGATATATGCCAGCAAAAACAGGAAAACAATATATCGAACGTTTACAAAAAGCAAATAACAATGTTTATATTCATGGGGAAAGGGTGAAGGATGTAACGGCGCACCCAGCCTTTAAAAATGTCATTCAATCGATGGCGAAGCTATATGATCTTCAATATGAAAAGGCCGATAAAATGCTTTACACCTCTCCTAGCAGTGGGGAACAAGTAGGAATGACCTTCCTGCAGCCAAAAAGTATTGATGATTTAATCGCTAGACGTGAAGCAATAACAGAGTGGGCAAAGGTATCAGGAGGAATGATGGGACGTTCCCCAGACTATTTAAATGCTGAAGTGATGGCAATGGGAGCAGCCTATGATTTCTTTTCCGAAGGGGATCCACTCCTTGTAGAAAATGCGAAAAATTACTATGAATATGCTAGGGAAAATGATATTAGCTTAACACATACATTAATCCACCCACAAGTAAATCGTGCAAAGGCACAGCATGAGCAAAAGGATGCCAATGTGGCATTGCATTTAGTTGAGAAAAATAAAGATGGAATTATTGTGGATGGAATCCGACTTCTTGCGACACAGGGTGGAATCACCGATGAGATTCTCGTTTTCCCTTCTACAGTAAAAAAAGCAGGAGAGTTAGATGATCCTTATTCGCTTGCCTTTGCCATTCCAAATAATACTCCAGGTCTAAAATTTATTAGCAGAGAGTCATTTGATTACGGTAAAAATCAATGGGATCATCCGCTTTCCTCACGTTTTGAAGAAGGGGATGCGATCGTTTCCTTCGAAAATGTGTTTGTTCCATGGAATCGTGTATTCGTGTGTGGAAATTCTTCTATTTGTAATCGGACGTTTAGAGAAACGAATGCAGTTGTCCATATGGCTCATCAAGTAGTAGCAAAGAACATTGTGAAAACGGAGTTCTTGCTAGGCCTAGCACTTTCAGTCATGGATGCTATTGGGATTGATCAATTCCAGCATGTACAAGATAAAGGAACAGAAATCATGCTTACACTCGAAACGATGCGCAGTCATCTCTATCGTGCAGAACACAATGCAAAGCTTGATAAATGGGGAATCATGACGCCGGATTATGCGGCATTAGATGCAGCACGGAATTGGTATCCACGAGTATATCCTCGTCTCGTAGAGATTTTACGAATATTGGGAGCTTCCGGTTTGATGGGAATTCCGACACAAGCAGATTTTCAAAATGAAGATATTGGTCAGTTAATCCATCGAGGACTACAAGGAAAAAATTTAGAAGGATATGAACGTGTACAACTGTTCCGCTTAGCATGGGATATGACTATGAGTGCATTTGGTAACAGACAAATGCATTATGAATACTACTTCTTTGGTGATCCGATTCGGATGGGAATGACTTATTTTGAAGGGTACGAAAAAGAGTCCTATAAAGAAATCATTAAGGAATTTTTAGGGCAAGTCGATTCTGGGAAATCTAGCTTTTTAAGTGTGTAAAGAGGGGGTATATGGGGTGGATTTTAATATTATTCGTGCGGCAAGAGCAATACTGAATGTCACAAATCTAGAAGAATCAAGGCGCTTTTATGTAAATGCCCTTGGCTTTGTTGAAACGGAAAGTGACGACGAGACGATTTATTTACGTGGACTCGAAGAACATATCCATCATAGTCTAGTGCTGAAAAAGAGTGACGAACCAAGTGTGGAGGTCATTAGTTATAAAGTATATTCGGAAGCAGATCTTGATTCATTAGACCGTTTCTTCAATGAAAAAGGGTTCCTAACAAAATGGGTGGAAGCGGGAACACAAAAGGCTTTGGGTAGAGCATTACGAGTTCAGGATATTTCTGGTCTTCCGATTGAGTTTTTCGCAACAATGGACACGGTGGACCGTTATCTTCAACGCTATGATTTATATAGAGGGGCTAAGGTTCAACGAATCGACCATTTTAATTGTGCAGTAAGGGACGTAGAGAAAGCATACAATTTTTATATAGATGAACTAGGATTTTCATGTTCAGAGTATACAACCGCAGACGATGAAAAAATATGGGCTGCATGGCTGCACCGGAAGCCAACTGTCCATGATGTGGCCTTTATGAACGGTGTGGGTCCACGTTTACATCATATTGGTTTTTGGTTAAGTGATCCAATGAGTGTGATTCATACGTGTGATGTTCTTGCATCACTTGGGTATGGAGCAAATATTGAAAGAGGACCAGGTAGACACGGTTTATCGAATGCGTTTTTCCTTTATTTACGGGATCCTGATGGTCATCGCATTGAATTATACAATGGAGATTATTTAACAAGTGACCCTGATTTTAAACCAGTGAAATGGGATCTGGATGACCCGATGCGCCAAACCTTCTGGGGACATGCAGCGCCTGATTGCTGGTTTAATGAAGCATCAAATGTTCTAGATGTGCATACAGGAAAGCTTGTCACAACAAGTGATCCACTATTAGAGAAGAAAAAACCGACAATTATCATCTAGGTGGTGGGAAATTGAAAAAAATAAAATATAAGCTTCTAGGTAGGCAGCAGCTCCAGGAATTCAATATGGAGGATCATGATCCATTGCAAAAGAACAATACTCCACCATTTGATGTTCCAGTAACTGGAATGGTTTATGGAGCACTGCTTAATTATAAGGGAGAAGTTGAAGCGATTAGTGATGCATTGCATCAGGAGCCATATAAGGCTCCACCGAAGGCACCGATTTTATATATTAAACCTGAAAACACAAAGATTGCTCATAAAATGCCCATTCCCCTTCCTGCAAATGTTACGGAATTACAAGTAGGTGCGGCACTCGGAATTGTGATTGGTAGAACGGCATCAAAAGTGAGCATTGAAGAAGCCTTTGATTATATTGATGGTTACACCATTGTAAATGATATTAGTATTCCACATGAGAGTATCTATCGTCCGGCAATTAGTCAAAAGGCAAGAGATGGATTTTGTCCGGTTGGCCCTTATATTGTTGAAAAGCATTCATCGATTCAACCAGATCGTCTTAAGATTCAAGTGTTTATTAATAATGAACTTTGCCAGGAAAATTCAACCGCTAATTTGATTCGTCCTGTTGCACAGTTACTGTCAGAAATGACGAGTTTTATGACACTTGACCCAGGTGATGTTGTATTAGTAGGTGTTCCGGAAAATCCGCCATTGGTGAAGGCTGGTGACCACATCAGAATTGAAATTGAGCAAATTGGTGTATTGGAAAATCAAGTAGTAAGGGAAGAAGAGCTAAGATTGGGGGTGAGCCCTTGAAAACAGCAAGAGTTGCCTATAAGGGTAGGATCTATGAGGCTGTAGAAAAGGATGGGAAATTACAACTAAACGATCATCGTCTTATTTCTATGGATGAAGTAGTCTGGTTACCCCCTGTTATCCCTCGAACCATTTTTGCGTTAGGGCTTAATTATGCCGATCATGCCCAAGAACTAGATTTTAACGCACCGAGCGAACCGTTAGTATTTTTAAAAGGACCCAATACATTGATTGGACATCAAGGTCAAACAAAACGACCTAAAGATGTAGACTTTATGCACTATGAATGTGAGTTAGTTGTTGTGATTGGAAAGGTTGCTCGGAATGTAACAAGTGAAGAGGCGTATCAATATGTAAAGGGCTATACCATTGCCAATGATTATGCCATCCGTGATTACTTAGAAAATTACTATCGTCCAAATTTACGCGTAAAAAATCGTGATACGTGCACACCAATCGGTCCATGGTTAGTAGATGCAGAGGATATTAAAGATCCTATGAATCTTACTTTACGTACCTATGTAAATGGTGAATTGACTCAAGAAGGTTCAACGAGTCAAATGATCTTTAGTATTCCATTTTTAATCGAGTATTTGAGTAGCTTTATGACGCTAAGCCCTGGAGATATGATTCTAACTGGAACCCCAAAGGGAGCAGTCAACACAAAGATTGGTGATGAAGTCATTACAGAAATTGAAGGAATTGGGCGTCTACTAAGCACAATTGTGGAGGACGATGGATAATAGGAGGAATGTGTGTGCCGCATATTATTGTAGAATATACGGATAACATAAGAGAAGAAGCTAGAATAGCAGAGCTTTTACACAAAATGAATCAGGTATTAATCTCTAGAGGCGATGTTTTTCCGATTGGAGGGATCCGCTCAAGAGCTATTGAATTACATGATTATGTTGTAGCGGACGGCAAGCATGATGATGCATTTGTACACACATGCTTAAAGATAGGTGCAGGTAGATCAGTTGAGGATAAGAAATCAACCTGTGATGAGCTCTTTGACGTAATGACGTCCCATTTTTCCGCGATTTATGAAAAGAGATATCTTGCGTTGTCATTAGAGCTTATTGAATTCAGTGAAGCAGGAACATATAAGCTAAATAATATTCATACAAGGTATAAAAAGTAAGCATAAGAAGGAGGGAAAGAGATGGATGATCGACTATTTCGCAATGCAATGGGGAAATTTGCAACAGGTGTAACGGTCATTACAACAGCAGTCAATGGTGATGTACACGGAATGACTGCCAATGCATTTATGTCTGTTTCACTGAATCCGAAGCTTATTCTCATATCCATTGGAAATCGGGCAAATATGAAGAATTTAATTGATCAATCAAAGAAATTTGCCGTAAATATATTAGCCAAAGAACAAAAAGATGCTTCGCAATATTTTGCGGGGCAGCTAAATGACCGAAGAGAAATCGAATTTCGCTGGAATAATGATATACCCATTCTTCCTAACTCAATCACAAATATCGTTTGTGACCTATACGCGTCTTACCCAGCAGGTGACCACACTCTCTACATCGGAGAAGTCAAGGACATCGTCATGAACGAAGGCAAACCACTCACATTCTATGAAGGCACCTACGCTTCAATCAGTTAAGGGGTCGTTAAGGGGTCTGACCCCACTATGTCATTTCTAGAACGAATAAAGCTTATTCGTACTGGATTTTACATTGTGGGGTCTGACCCCCTTTTTGCTTTACAAGAAAGTATAAGAACAGGTCCTTGGTTAATTATAAGTAGGAGAATGTGAATTGAGGATGGTTTGAATGCGGAATATAGTTCAACTTTACATAACAGATTTGAAGCGGATTGTAACCAATTGGGCGGCGTTGATTATTATTCTTGCGCTTATTGCCTTACCTTCTTTATATGCATGGTTCAATATTCAAGCCTCCTGGGACCCGTATGGAAATACGAAAGGAATTCCTGTGGCGATAACGAATGAGGATGCCGGTACGCAATTACAGGGTCAAAAGGTAAATGTAGGAGATTTAATCGTTCAATCCTTGAAAAAAAATAAAAAATTAGGCTGGACCTTTGTTGATAAGAAGAAAGCCTTAGATATGGTCAAACACGGTGATGCCTATGCGAGTATTCTTATTCCAAAAGATTTCTCGAAAAAAATGACCTCTATTCTGGAAGAAAACCCTGAAAAACCGGTTATTACTTATACTGTAAATGAAAAAATAAATGCAATTGCTCCCAAAATAACATCTACAGGTGCGACAGGTATCGTTCAGCAAATAAGTGAAGAATTCATTAAGACGGTCAGTAAAACGATATTTTCCATATTTAATGAATTGGGCATTGAGCTTGAAAAAGATCTTCCAGATATTAAAAACATGAAAAATCTTATATTTCGCTTAGAGAATGATATTCCGAGAATTAATCAAATCGTTAATACGGCACTAAATGATATAAATACAGCTGGAGAGCTAGAATCGAAGGTGCGAAACAACCTGCCAATCATTAAAAATGTCGCGAATAAAGGGGTACAATTGACCAATGAATTGAGCGATTTTATCAATAAAAATAAGGAAGCGGTTCAAAACATTATTCCGATCATAAAAGGGAATATTGATCAACTGAGGGAACTTGCAGACACAAAATCTCAAATCCAATCGATTTTGCAAAATTACCAAAACAATCCTGACGAAGCCAATGCTGCTTTATCAGAAATAAATACTAGATTAAATCGAGGGGTCGTTGTCATTGATTACACCACTGGGCTTTTAGAAAAATTGAACGCTCAGTCTGATCAAAAACGCCTATCCATATTTCTCAATCAATTAACAAAATTAAAAAGCGATCTCCAATCTGAAATCGCCTTAAATAATCAAATTATTACTTCAAAAACAGTGGCCGATAATGTAAAAAAACGTCTAGATGACGTATCTAATCTAGCTTCTTCTAAAATTGCAGATATACATGCAAATTTCGAGAGTCAATATGTTCCTGCCATTCGAAGGACAATGGACGATGGAATGGTTGTATTAGAAGGTACAAAAAAAGTGTTGACCGATGCACAGAATAGTATGCCTGATGTTGAACGAATACTACAGGACTCATCGAAAGGAATTTCAACAGGAAAGCAAACGATTGTGAAGCTGAAGAAAGATCTTCCGACAGTTGAAAAGAAAATAAGGGAGATTGCCCATCGAATTCGAGAATTTGATAAAAAGGCAGATATCAATGAGATTATTCGTTTCTTAAAGCATAATGTCAATAAGGAAAGTGAGTTTTTAAAGAATCCGATTTTACTGAAAGAGCATAAGCTTTTCCCCATCCCTAACTATGGATCAGGCATGACTCCTTTTTTTACTACCCTTTCATTATGGGTAGGAGCAATGCTCTTGATTTCGTTATTAACGGTAGAGGTCGAGAATGATCAATTAAAAAGCTATCAAGTATATTTTGGACGCTTATTCACATTTTTAACGATTGCCATTCTTCAGTCCTTGATTGCAACATTAGGGGATATGTATTTACTTCATACCTATGTAGCGGACAAGCCTTGGTTTGTACTTTTTGGCGTTGTCAATAGCATCATATTTATGGTAATGGTGTATACCTTTGTTTCGGTTTTTGGAAATGTTGGGAAGGCTCTTGGGATTGTGCTTCTTGTTTTACAGATTTCTGGTTCTGGAGGAACCTTTCCAATACAAGTTGCACCAAGGTTTTTTCAGCTGATCAATCCTTATCTACCCTTTACCTATTCCATTAGTTTGATGAGGGAGGCAACAGGGGGGATCTTGTGGGATATCGTTCAGAAGGATGTAATCATCCTGTCGATCTTTTTAATTGTTTCTGTTTTTATCGGTGTTACGTTGAAAAAATTCATTAATCAAGCAAGTGAAAAAATGATAAAAAAGGTAAAAGAAAGTGGTTTAATCCATTAAGTACGTATATTAAATAAATAAAATCCGCATATTTACAAATATGCAAATAGGATGTTATATTCATCTCAGTGAAATAACTTTTTTGATATAGTAATTTATGGTTGCTATCGGAAAGAATATCCAATGCATAAATTGGATGAAACCCAGTGTTTTAAGCTTATTTTAGTTTTTGTTCCAATAAATAAGCAATTATGAAATTTTCCAATTTTGTTTTTTCTAAATATTTTATTGACGATTTAATTGTTTTTTAATTATGATAATTATACTGAAATAATATTTAACCTGCTAGGGGGAAAAACAAATGGATGCAGCGGTGAACAAACAACTTGAATCCAAGCAATCAAAAAAGCACCCACCTGGATTATACTTGTTATTCATGACAGAGATGTGGGAACGTTTTAGTTATTATGGAATGAGAGCCATTCTTGTTTTATATTTAACCAAATCACTTGTTAATGGTGGTTTAGGAATGAATGAAAGTACAGCCCTTGCATTATATGGATTTTTTACAGGTGCTGTTTATTTTACACCATTAATTGGTGGATGGTTATCAGATAGATTTTTAGGGCAAAGACGTGCTGTTACTATCGGTGGAATCATCATGGCAATCGGAAATATTGTTCTTTTTGCCCATCAAAGCTATGGAGCAGTATACACAGGATTAATTTTATTAATCGTCGGTAATGGATTTTTTAAACCGAATATTTCAACCATTGTCGGTGAGCTGTATGATCCAAAAGATAAACGTCGTGATGCGGCATTTACGATTTTCTATATGGGGATTAATGTAGGAGCATTCTTCTCTCCATTAATCATCGGATTTATTACTGATAAGTGGTTCGCGGTACATGCGAATGGCGTCATTGAATATGGCTATAAATATGGATTCCTTGCTTCAGCTATCGGAATGATTATTGGTCAAATTTTATTTAATTCTTTAGGAAATCGTTTTTTAGGCGATATCGGTAAAAAGCCTGTTGGAAAACCACAAGTTTCTTCAGTCGGAGCAGTTGAAAAACAAAAATTAACGAAAACTGAAAAAAATAGAATGAAGGTTATCTTTATTTTAGCTGCCTTTGTTGTCTTCTTCTGGGCAGGGTTTGAACAAGCTGGTGGAGCATTAAGTATTTATACAGATAAATTTGTTGATCGTACACTATTTGGTTGGGAAATACCAACATCATGGTTCCAATCGGTTAACCCGTTATTTATTGTTTTATTAGCACCACTTGTATCGCTTCTTTGGGTAAAATTATCGAATCGTAAGCGTGGGGATCTTCCAGTTCCAACAAAAATGGCGTTCGGTATGATGCTATTAGGAATTGGGTATATCATTTTAATATTTGCTGTTATGCAAACCGGAAGTAATGAGCATCATATTACGACTAAGGCGAATATCTTGTTTATTGTATTTACTTATCTTTTCCATACCATTGGTGAATTGTTCTTATCACCTGTAGGGTTATCTTTTGTAAGTAAGTATGCACCAATTAAATTTGCCTCTTTACTAATGGCAGTATGGATGGCAAGTTCATTCGTTGCAAACATTATTGCAGGTCAATTAGGTTCATTTACAAGTAAATTGGGCTATCTTGAAGTGTTTTCTGTCATTGGAATTGTCGTAATTATTTTAGGACTTATTCTTCTTTCAGTTTCCAGAAAACTTGTGAAAATGTTAGCTGACGACCAAACAATAGAAAAGACGAATCAAGAAAACGAAGAAGATATTTCAGATGGAGTATTAAGACCAAACTAAACAAAAAAGAGTGTAGGAAAAAATTCTGCACTCTTTTTTTTATACACTCATTTCAGACTATAGAGAAATTTCAGAAAACCAATTGACTTTGCAAAATTGATTCGTTATTCTGAATATATATGACGAAATTATGTATCTACGCTAATATTACGTCATATAATGAAATGGAATAATCTATATCATTTATTTGTGTTAAAGGGGGTTCCTTATGATTGAATCTGCAGATCGATCAATGATCCAGCATCAGCAGCTTCTTGATTTAAAAAACACGATTAAGAAAGTATACCATCAAGTGCCCTTCTACCAAGAAAAGTTTCTTGAACATCATATAGCACCCCACGATATTCAAACATTAGAAGACATTCGAAAACTTCCGTTTACAACGAAGAAAGACCTCCGTGATCAATACCCATTTGGACTATTTGCAGTTAAACAAGACGAATTAATAAGACTTCATGCGTCAAGTGGTACGAGTGGGAAACCGACAGTCGTTGGTTATACCAAACAAGATATTGCTGATTGGTCCTCTATAGTAGCTAGGGCGATTAAAACCGCAGGGGGAAGACCAGGGGATATTCTTCAAAATGCCTATGGATACGGCTTGTTTACTGGAGGTTTAGGTTTGCATTATGGTGGAGAGGAATTAGGAGTTGTGGTGATCCCGATATCAGGTGGGAATACAGAAAGACAAATTAATCTCATCGAGGACCTTAAACCGACCATTATTTGTTCGACCCCATCCTATGCCTTAAATATTGGGGAGAAAATGCGTGAACTAGGATTGGACCCACGTAAGTCCTCTTTAAAAATAGGAATATTTGGAGCGGAGCCATGGTCTGAAGAAATGCGAAGCAAGCTTGAAGAATTATTCGATATTAGAGCTTGTGATATCTATGGTTTAAGCGAAGTGGTTGGTCCGGGTGTTGCGATAGAATGCTATGAGGCACAAAACGGACTACATATTGCAGAGGATCACTTTTTTGTCGAAGTAATTAATCCAGAAACACTTGAGCCAGTGCCTGAAGGGGAAGAGGGTGAATTGGTTTTTACTAGCTTAAAAAAGGAAGCGCTTCCAATCATCCGCTATCGTTCGGGTGATATCGCATCGATTACAACGGAAAAATGCATTTGCGGTCGTACATCGGCACGAATGTCACGCATTAAGGGGCGAATTGACGATATGCTAATACTCCGAGGAGTAAATGTCTTTCCGTCAGAAATTGAACATCATTTAATTCAAATAAAAGAAATCGTACCACATTATCAAATATATCTTCATAGAATATCCTCATTAGATGAAGCACATCTTCACGTAGAAATTAAAGAAGAGATTTACAAAGAAGTTTCCCAGAATCTCGAACATCCAATGATTAAAACACTTCAAGCAGAAATTTATAGAAAACTAAAATCCAATTGTTTAGTATCCATGAAAATCATTATTCATCCCCCTAAACATATTCCAAGATCTGAGGGGAAAGCCATTCGAATTGTAGACCAACGCTTACAAAAGCAAAATAGTTAGTTGAATTCAAACAAATGTACGATCTATTGGTGGGCAAAAAAAGAGCGTCTAACTAGATATATCTTCAAGAAAGGAGATCATTATGAGTTTTGTTGATCTAAAACAAATGACAGAAGAAGAAAAGCATGAGCAATTCATGGAAAGAATTAATCGCGGGGAGAAAATCGAAGCGGATGATTGGATGCCAGATGATTATCGAATGGTCTTAATCAAATTAATCTCCATGCATGGAATTAGTGAAATTATGGGAGCATTGCCTGAGAAGGAATGGGTACCTAAAGCCCCTTCATTAAGGAAGAAGCTTGGAATCATGGCGAAGGTACAGGACGAGATGGGGCATGGGCAATTGCTGCTTCGGGTCGTCGAGGATCTACTGGAGCCACTAGGGAAAAATCGCGCAGATATTATGGAAGACCTCTTCACCGGACGATTAAAGTTTCACAATGTTTTTCATATGGAGGCACCAACATGGGCGGATGCTGGAATGATAGCCTGGCTTGTTGACGGTGCAGCAATTATGACACAGACAAATATGCTGCAAGCATCCTACGGTCCATACGCCAGAGCGTTGCATAGAATCTGTGCCGAGGAAGTCTTCCATGCTCAACACGGTGAGTCTATTATTATGGCATTAGCCGAAGGAACAGAGCTGCAAAGAAAAATGCTCCAGGAATCGTTAAATCGCTGGTGGGATTCACTACTCATGTTTTTTGGGCCAGCAACAGCACAAACTACCGGCTCATCGAAACAGGATTTAACCATTAAATATAAAATTCGTTCGAAAACAAATGAACAACTGCGCCAAGACTTTTTTTCAAAATATGTGCCGCGGGTACTTGCACTAGGATTAAAACTTCCAGATGAGACAATGTACTACGACAAGGAAAAAGAAGAGTGGGTGTATCAGCAGCCTGACTGGAATGAATTTAAAAAGATTATTTCCAATAACGGTCCAAAATCAGCAGAACGATTGCAGCTCCGGAAAATTGCCTATGAGAATAATGCATGGGTTCGTGAAGCATTGTAAGGGGTGATAAAAATGACAGAATCAAAGGATTTTTATGAAGTATATGAAGTGTTTAGCAGGAGAACCTTTAAATCGGATATGCAGCATCAATTTAGTTTGCTTGCTCCCAATCAAGAAATGGCATTTGTTATGGCACAAGAAAATTTTATGAGAAGGGAGCCAGCAGTGGATATTTGGGTAGTAAAGCGGTCCGATATTCGTAAATTAATGCCAGAAGAACGAGCATCTCTTTCGAGAATAGATAATAAGGACTATCGTTTAACGAAAGGATATGGCTATCTAAAAAAGAAATGGCGTCAGTATGAACAACAGGTATTAGATGAGAAAGAAATTATGTCTTGGGGAGGAGTGCAACGTGGGTCAACTGAACGTAAATGAAAATCAAGAATACAAACAGTTAGTAATCGAGCTTTTATATCAACTTGCTGATGATGATTTTATCCTTGCGTTTCGTGGTTCGGAATGGCTTGGTTTAGCTCCTCATATTGAAGAAGATATCGCCTATGCATCGATTAATCAAGATACGATGGGGCATGCGGTGATGTACTACGAACTATTAGAAGCCCTTGGTGAAGGACCAGCTGATCTTCTTGCACATGGTCGGAAAGCAGAACATCGAAAAAACGCGATTTTATTAGAAATGGCGAATGGTACAGGAACCTATTTAGAAAATCCTAAATACGATTGGGCTTTTGCTGTTGTTCGTCATTATTTCTATGATATTTATAAAAAATTAAAACTTGAATCTTTAAAGCAATCAAGCTATGAACCTTTAGCACAAGCAGCGACGAAAATGAAAATGGAGCAATACTATCATATCATGCATTGGAAGGTTTGGTTTAACCAGCTTTGTTTAAGTGGTGGGGAAGCAAAAACAAGAATGCATGCAGCTATACAGCAGGTTTGGAATGAATTTGCTGGAGTGCTGACCTATGGAAAACACAGTCTCCAAATGTCCCAATATGGGCTCATTGAAGAAGAGAGTCTTTTCAAGAAACGCTGGGAGGAAGAAATGCGAAGGGTTTTTGAAGACGTAGCCATTTCCTATCCTGGAGATCCGAAAATGCAAAAGGGGAATGGAAGGGAAGGAGTGCATACGGACGATTTAATTCAAGCTCTAGCAACATTAAGTGAAGTGTATCACCTTGATCCACAAGCAACTTGGTAGGAGAGTGACAGAGATTGAATGAATTACTGATGAAAATAGAACATTGCTTACGCAGCGTTAAGGACCCTGAAATTCCATCGGTAAGTGTCATGGACTTGGGGATGATTGAAGAGATAAATGTATCAGATGATTCCATTGTGCACATTAAGGCACTGCCAACCTTTCTCGGTTGTCCTGCCTTAGAAATCATTAAAAAAAATATGATCGACGCTGTTTCAGCTATTGATGCTGTTAGCGATGTAAATGTGGAATTTATTTATCATCCACCCTGGACATCTGATCGGGTGACCGATGATGGAAAGGAAAAGCTAAAGCAATTTGGGATTGCTCCACCACCAGAATTTGATGCCCAAAATCATGAATGGAAAGTGGAATGCCCTTATTGCGGATCTCATTATACGACTATGGAGAATTTATTTGGACCAACTGCATGTCGTAGCATTTTATATTGTAAATCATGCAAAAACCCATTTGAAGCAATGAAACCAATATCAAATTTAATGTAACTGGAAGGAGTTATGACCATGTATAAAATGATCGCTTTATTTAAGAAACCAGAGGACACAGCAAGCTTCGATGACTATTATTTCAACACACATATGCCGCTAACGAATAAAATTCCTGGGCTAGAAAAGGTAGAGATAACGAAGATGTCAGGTTCAAGTCCCTATTATTTGATGTGTGTGATGTATTACGCGAGTAAGGAAGCCTTTAAGGAAGCATCTAAAACTCCTGAATCGAAGGCATCGGGAAAAGATGTGATGGAGTTTGCCGGTGACTTAGTTACATTCATGTTTGGTGAAGATGTGAATGACTAATTATGAATATATTCAGGTAGACCAAGAGGAAAGCATAGGTATTATTCGTTTAAACCGTCCAAAGGTTTTAAATGCGCTAAATCGAAAAATGGTATCTGAGATTGTTCAATCCATGCGAGAAATGGATCGTAATGATAGCGTTCGGGTCATCGTTTTATATGGAAATGGAAAGTCGTTCGCTGCTGGAGCAGATATTACTGAAATGGCTCAAGATGATTCCATCCATCTTGAATTATTAAATCAATTTGCCGAGTGGGATGATCTAGCACATATAAAAAAGCCAATAATCGGTGCCGTTCATGGCTTTGCTTTAGGTGGAGGCTTCGAGTTAGCGCTTGTATGTGATTTGCTATTTGCTTCGGAAGATGCGAAATTCGGCTTTCCAGAAATTAATTTAGCCGTCATGCCAGGTGCTGGTGGAACTCAGCGGCTAACAAAATTAATGGGGAAAACAAAGGCATTAGAATGGCTTTGGTCTGGAGAAATGATGACAGCAGAAACAGCTGAGGCATGGGGAATCATTAATCGCCGCTATCCACAGGAAATATTGGTTGAAGAAACATTGAAATATGCTAGGAATTTAGCAAATAAACCAGCATTGTCTGTTCGATTTATTAAAGAAGCCGTTTATAAAGCTGTTGATTATTCCTTATATGAGGGGATGCAATATGAACGGAAAAATTTCTCACTATTATTCTCTTCCGATGATCAAAAAGAAGGAATGAAGGCATTTGTTGAAAAAAGAAAACCTAATTTCAAAGGGCGCTAGGGGGGGATCAAATGTACGAAACGATTGAATTTGAAGTAAAAAATCATGTCGCATGGGTAACATTAAATCGGCCGGAAAAGCTGAATGCATTTAATGAACAGATGAAAATAGAGATAAAAGAGTCCTTAAAAAAGGCAGCTGCAGATCCAGATGTTCGTTGTATCGTCATTACTGGAAATGGAAGGGCATTTTGTTCGGGTCAGGATTTACAATCGGTCAATGAAGATACGGATTATGGAGAGCATTTAAGAAAATATTATAATCCGATGATTCAACAAATGGCGGCCATTGAAAAACCAATTATTGCGGCAATTAATGGCACTGCTGCCGGAGCAGGTCTAAGTCTTGCGCTTGCCTGCGATTTTCGACTAGCACATGAAAAATCAAGCTTTATCGAAGCCTTTATTCACGTAGGATTAGTTCCTGACTCAGGAAACATGTACTATCTCCCGAGAATTGTTGGCCATGCAAAAGCATTAGAATTGGCTATATTAGGAGAGAAGATTTCCGCAGCAGAAGCGAAGGATATAGGCTTGGTCACACAGGTCATCCCTCATGATAAGTGGAATGAAGATGTGACAGCCTTTGCTGAAAAATTAGCTCATATGCCAACAAAGGCAATCGGCTTAATAAAACGCTATTTTAATCAAAGCTGGGATTCTAATTTGCAGGAAGTATTAGGAAAAGAAGCATATGCACAAAAAATAGCAGGCAGCTCATATGATCACCGAGAGGGAATAGCCGCATTCTTAGAAAAAAGGAAACCTCTTTTTCTAGGAAAATAGGATGTGGGGATGATGAAATTGGTACAAAATATTGTCGTAATCGGTTCAGGAGTGATGGGCAGAGGGATCGCCTATGTTGCAGCAGTATCAGGTTTTTCGGTTCAGTTATGTGATATCAATGAACAATCATTAAATTCAGCTAAAGAAGAAATCGCAAAAATATTTAATAAAGGGATAGAGCGCAATAAAATAACCGAGGAAGAAAAGAACGCGGCGGAGGAAAGGTTACATTATACAAATAATATGGATCAATCAGTTAGCCATGCCGATTTAATTATCGAGGCCGTTCCGGAAAAAATAGAAATAAAGAAAAGTATATTTGAAGAAATTGATCGATTGGCTCCAGCCCACTGTCTGTTCGCTACTAATACATCTACGATGAGCCCAACAGAAATAGGCTCTTTTACCAATCGACCACAAAAAGTCATCGCGATGCATTTTTTTAATCCGGTCCACAAGATGCCATTAGTGGAAATCATTAAAGGGCTTGAAACGGATGAGCATACCGTGAATGTCATTCAAGAGACCGCTAGAAGAATGAAAAAAGAAACAGTGGTGGTGAATGAGTTTCCAGGCTTCGTCACTAGTAGAATCAGTGCATTGGTAGGAAATGAGGCCTTTTATATGTTACAGGAGGGGATTGGATCACCGGAAGATATTGATAAAGCGATCAAATTAGGTCTGAACTATCCAATGGGTCCATTCGAATTGGGAGATTTAGTCGGATTGGATACAAGGTTAAATAATCTTCAATATCTACATAAAACATTAGGCGAAAAATATCGACCTGCTCCTCTTCTCGTACAATATGTAAAAGCTGGGCGATTGGGAAGAAAGACAGGAAAGGGTGTATATGATTACACATCTAGGGGTGATTCCTAATGGATAATGTCGTGATTGTAGATGCGGTAAGAACGCCGATAGGTAGATATAAAGGAGCATTAAAAAATGTTAGACCAGATGATCTCGGCGCCATTGTAATAAAAGCATTAATAGAAAGAAACCCATTACTTCCCACCTCAGAAATTGAAGAGGTCGTTTTAGGGAATGCCAATCAAGCGGGGGAGGATAATCGCAATGTAGCAAGAATGGCGACCTTACTTGCGGGTTTACCAGTGGAGACCGCAGCAACGACCATTAATCGCCTCTGTGGATCGGGGCTTGATGCTGTAAATTATGCAGCCCGGGCGATCGCAATGGGCGAGGGTGAGATTTATATAGCTGGTGGGACAGAAAGTATGACTAGAGCTCCTCTTGTCACGGCAAAACCAAATGCTGAGTTTCCAAGAGGGAATATGGAATTATTCGATACAACCATTGGCTGGCGTTTTATCAATCCGAAATTGCAAGAAATGTATGGAACAGACTCCATGCCTGAAACGGCTGAAAATGTGGCAAAGCGATTTTCTATTACAAGAGAAGAGCAGGATCAATTTGCCTTTCAAAGTCAAATGAAGGCAAAAAAAGCAATGGAGCTCGGATTGTTTAGCGAGGAAATTATCCCTGTTTCGGTAGTGGATCGAAAGGGCAATGTGACCATTGTTGATACCGATGAACACCCGAGAGCAAATACCACGTTGGAAGGATTAGCAAAATTAAAGCCTATCTTTCCGGAAGGTACGGTAACTGCAGGAAATGCATCGGGAATTAATGATGGGGCTTCGGCTTTATTATTAATGAGTGAAAAAAAGGCAATGCAGCTCGGCTTAACCCCATTAGTAAAGTATAAAGCATCAGCTGTAGCTGGATTAGAACCGGCTGTTATGGGCTTAGGACCGATATATGCAACGAAAAAACTATTAAAGCGCATTGGTATGACAACAAAGGATATTGGTTTAGTGGAAATCAATGAAGCCTTTGCTTCCCAATCACTTGAATGTATAAAACAATTAGAGCTTGATCCTAATATAGTCAATGTAAACGGTGGTGCGATTGCATTTGGCCATCCATTAGGAGCTAGTGGTGCAAGAATTTTAACGACATTAATTTATGAAATGAAACGAAAAAGAACTGAGGTCGGTTTAGCAACAATGTGTATTGGTGTTGGCCAAGGCATTGCTACAATTATCGAGAATATCTGAGGATTGTCTACGCTTCGGCCTCTAAAAAAAGGTAGGTACTTCTAATGAAGGGCAACTTGAATACACGTTCAATGATCTTCACCATCTTTGGAGATTATATACGACATTATGGCAATGAAATATGGATAGGAAGCCTTATTCAATTACTAAAAGAATTTGGTCATAATGAGCAATCAGTTAGAGCAGCAATGTCAAGAATGAATAAACAGGGCTGGGTAGAGGCGCGAAAAATAGGCAATAAAAGCTATTATTATTTGACCCCTCGTGGTGACGATCGTATGGATGAGGCAGCCACCCGAATTTATAAATTAAAGCAAGAGAAATGGAATGGGAAATGGACGATGCTCACGTATTCGATTCCCGAAGATAAGCGCTCTATACGAGATGAGCTAAGAAAGGAACTCGTGTGGAGTGGCTTTGGACCAATCGCTAATAGCTGTTGGATTTCCCCGAACCCATTAATCAAACAGGTGCATACACTTGTTGATAAATATGACATTAGCAATTATGTACATGTATTTATAACGGAGTATAAAGGTCCCCATGAAAACCAAAGGCTAATCCAGGAATGCTGGGATATTGAGGAAATCAATGCCCAATATAAACGATTTATTGATCGTTATCACCCAAAATATGAGACGGTCAAAAAACGAATTCAAACTGGTAATATGTCCCCCGCTGATTGTTTCGTAGAACGGACAAAGCTTGTCCATGAATATCGAAAATTTTTATTTATCGATCCTGGTTTACCTGAAGAACTGCTTCCAAAAAAATGGCTAGGAAATCAAGCAGCATTGCTGTTTTCTGATTATCATAAGGAACTGGCTGTACCTGCAGGTCAATTTTTTGAATCCATCTTCAAAAAGGAAAATCAACTACATCGTAAAAATAAATCATTTGATATTTTACAGCATCCATTAATTCTAGAAGAATCGGGGGAACGCTTATGAATCGACTAACAAAAAAACTGGGAATCGAACTTCCAGTCATTCAAGGCGGAATGGGCAATATTAGTAATGCTGAGCTAGCTGCGGCGATTTCAAATGCGGGTGGTTTGGGCACCATTGGTGTAGGAACAATGAATCCAGATGAAGTAGAAAAACTGATTCATAGAATCCAACACTTAACAAAGAAGCCATTTGCTTTGAATCTCCCTATTAACGTGAATCCAAATATACGGGAAATGCTAGAGCTAGTCTGGAAATATTCAATACCGATTATTTCTTTATCTGCAGGAAATCCGGCTCCCTACATCCCATTATTGCATGAACATAATGTGATGGTGATGGTAGTAACGGGATCTGTCAAGCATGCGGTAAAGGCAGAACAAGCGGGAGCAGATGTCATTGTTGCAGAAGGGTATGAGGCAGCAGGAATCAATTCACCATTTGAAACAACCACCCTAACACTGATCCCCCAAGTGGTAGACGCTGTAACCATTCCTGTCGTTGCTGCAGGAGGAATTGCTGATGGTCGCGGATTACTTGCTGCTTTATCCCTTGGTGCTGAAGGTGTACAAATGGGGACCCGATTTATAGCGACAAAGGAAGCTCCTTTTTCTAACAAGTATAAACGCAAGATTATCGAAGCAGAGGATCATAGTACTTTTATCATTGGTCGTAATCACGGGAAGATACGAAGAGTATTAAAAGGGGATTATGCTATAAACCTATCGAATACGGAAACTGAACTTTCAGATGACCAATTCATTGAGGCAACAAGTGAAAAGTATCATCTAATTGGAGCCCTTGAAGGTGATGAGAATCATGGTTTTATGAATAGCGGACAAATTGCTGGGCTGATTCATCATGAACCTACAGTGGCTGAACTCCTTGAAGAAATGATGGATGATTGTCGAAAAAGATTGAAAAACATAGGAAATCTACTGGAGGATTAAGCAGGAACAAAGTCCTTTCATGCAGAAATATCATGGGAGGATCGATTTGTGTAGAAATTTTGGAATATTAAAACTTTTAAAACTCCAAATTTTTTACGAGATCCCTCATGAAAAAAATAGAAAGGAGGATAAGGAAGAAACACTGCAACAATCTTTGATAATGAACTTATTTCATAGGGGGAAATGGAATGAAAATTAGTTGGAAAAAGAGTGCGATGATTTTGTTCAGTGCCTTTTTATTAGCTTCCTGCGGTGCTCAAGGTGAAAAGAAATCGACCGGTGGGGAAGGAGCAAGTGGAGATTCCGAAAAAACAGAGAAAACGTATAAAATTGGTGTAACCCAATATGTCGAGCATCCTTCATTAGATGCAGCATTTGAAGGCTTTAAAAAGGCAATTGAAGAATCAGGATTAAAAGTTGAGTATGATACACAAAATGCTCAAGCAGATAATAGCTTGAACACAACCATTGCAAATAATTTAGTAAGCTCCAATGTTGATCTCATCTTTGCTAATGCAACGCCAAGTGCCCAGGCAGTAGCAAGTGCCACAAAAGATATTCCTATCATTTTTACTTCAGTGACAGACCCAGTAGGTGCTGAGCTAATTACATCTATGGATCAGCCTGGCGCAAATGTTACAGGAACGATTGATACCCATCCAGATGCAATTCCAAACACACTAAAGTTTATGAAAGAACAACTAAATATGAAAAAAATCGGCATGGTCTTCAATTCCGGTGAACAAAATTCACGTGCCCAAGTAGATATCGTTAAAAAACTGGCCGAAGAACAAGGTGTAAAGATTGAAGAAGCTCCAGTTGCGACCTCAGCAGATGTAAAGCAAGCAACAGAATCATTAGTAGGAAAAGTTGATGGCTACTATATTATAACAGATAACACGGTTGTATCTGCCTTAGAATCCGTCATCTCTGTAGCAAATGATAATAAGCTACCTGTTATGGTCGGCGAATTTGACAGTGTCAAACGTGGTGGACTAGGTGCATACGGCTTTGAATATTTCGATATTGGCTATGAAGCCGGGCAAATGGCTGTGAAAATCTTAAAGGATGGAAAGAAACCATCAGAACTACCGGCACAGCCACCGCAAAATTTAAAACTAGTCATTAATAAAAAAGCGGCAGAAGCAGCTGGCATCGAAATCAAGGATGAGTGGGGCGCGGAATTTAGCGAGTAATTAGGAGATGGTTCAATGTTAACACAAATATTTGGTTCAATATTTGGTTCAGTGGAGCAAGGAATCATCTATGCCATCATGGCACTTGGAGTGTATCTTTCATTCCGAGTGCTTGATTTTCCAGACCTAACGGTAGATGGAAGCTTTGTTACAGGAAGTTCTGTGGCAGCAACGATGATTGTTTTAGGTTACAATCCAATTCTCGCAACCATCGCTGCCGTTGTTGCAGGGTTTATTGCAGGATGCATCACAGGAATTTTACATACAAAGGGTAAAATTAATCCATTATTGTCTGGAATCTTGATGATGATTGCTCTCTATTCTATCAATCTACGAATAATGGGAATGTCTTCAGAAACATCTGTAGGTAGACCAAATATCCCCTTATTAAATTCAGAAACAATTATGACAAAGTTTACGCAATTTTGGCAGCAGCTAGGGATCGACCAGTGGTTAAATCAACTGCTTAGTTATACTGGTATTCAATACTTGCCGAAAACCTGGGGAATCGTAGTATTGATGATTATTGTTACTTTTATTATTAAATGGATTCTTGATCGTTTTTTACAAACAGAAGTTGGCCTTGCATTAAGGGCAACTGGTGATAATCAGCGAATGATCAGAAGCTTTTCAGCGAATACCGATTCTTTAATCATTCTTGGATTGGGGATATCGAATGCATTCGTTGCTTTATCTGGTGCTCTTATTGCCCAGTATGGGAAATTTTCTGATGTTAATTTAGGGATTGGGATGATTATTATCGGTCTTGCTTCCGTTATTATTGGTGAAGCAATATTTGGAACAAAGACCGTTTTTCGAACGACTTTAGCCGTTATTATTGGGGCCATTATCTATCGGGTCATTCTCGGATTAGCTCTAAGAATCAAAATACTCGATACAGGGGACATGAAATTAATTACCGCCATTATTGTTACGCTTGCCTTAGTAATCCCTAAAATTCTTGAAAGACAAAGAGAAAAGCGACGTAAGGCAAGGAGATTTTCAGAGCGGTTCACGCATACTGCTGGAAAAAAGGAGGGAGATCAAATTGCTCCGCCTAGAACAGATTAATAAGGTTTTTAATGAAGCAACTCCAGATGAAAAAGTCGCGTTAGATCAAATTAATTTAACCTTAGAAAAAGGGGATTTTGTCACTGTTATTGGGAGTAATGGTGCGGGTAAATCAACCTTAATGAATATGATTTCTGGTGTGCTAACTCCTGATATAGGAACGGTGAAAATTGATGATAAAGATGTGACGAGATTACCAGAATACAAGCGCTCAAAACTAATTGGTCGAGTATTCCAAGATCCGATGGCTGGAACAGCACCAACGATGACGATTGAGGAAAATCTTGCCATGGCTTATTCGCGAAACAAATCACGTTCGCTTAGAAAAGGAGTTGATAAAAAAAGAAGGGAGTTTTTTAAAGAATCATTAAAATCTTTGCATCTTAATTTAGAGAACCGCCTAAATGCGAAGGTTGGACTTTTATCTGGGGGAGAACGTCAAGCTCTATCTTTATTAATGGCGACGTTTACTCAGCCTTCTATTCTACTTTTAGATGAACATACGGCTGCCCTTGATCCTTCACGTGCAAAATTAATCACAGATCTTACGAAGGAATTAGTAAAAAAGGATCAATTGACCACGCTAATGGTTACCCATAATATGCAACAGGCCCTTGATCTAGGGAATCGCTTAATCATGATGGATAAAGGGCAAATCATTCTTGAAGTAAGGGAGGAGGAGAAAAAGGACTTGACCATCGAACAATTATTAAAGGAATTCCAGAAAATTCGTGGTGAAAGTATCATAAGTGACAGAACACTTTTATCAATCGATTAACTAATTATTAAAGGCTGTTAGTAAAAGCCCAACTGCTGGCTTTTACACCCAATAAAGGGATTAGCGGTGTTGATTGCTCTTTTACTCTGAGAAATAAATGGTGTAGCAGACTTCAACTGAAATTTATTAGCTAAAACTTTCGTTTAAAAGCAACGATGTTTAAGAAAAGAGATTTATTGTAGAACGACTAAGAGGAGGGATGAAATGAAGGCTGGAATGGAAGTAGGCCAGACGGCAACCATTGAATTCGAGGTGACACCAGATATGTTTGCTGGATTTGAGGGTAATGTCGTTCATCGAGCATATTCAACGGTCTCAATGGTTTACCATATGGAATGGGCTTCAAGGCAAATCATCCTTCCCTTTCTGGAGGAGCATGAGGAAGGGATGGGGGGAGCGGTAAGTATCAAGCATATCGCTCCTACAACAGATGGAACAAAGGTTAGGGTAAAAGCAACATTGACCGAAATAAAAAATAATATAGTGATCACACGAACAGAAGCTTGGAATGAAAAAGGTTTGATTGGTCATGGGGAGGTCAAACAAGCAATTTTGCCAAAGGAAAAAATTATTCAAATGATCGCTGATTCAAAACAGGATAAGGAATAAGCAATAAACTTCTCGAGAGGAGAGCTTCGCAAATGGACTTTTTTACTAAAATGAATGAGCATGAACAAGTGATTATCTGTAATGATCCGAAAACCGGATTAAAAGCCATTATTGCTATACATAATACGACCCTTGGCCCTGCAACTGGGGGCTGTCGAATGTATCCGTATCAAACATTCGAGCATGCATTAAATGATGCGCTAAGACTTTCCAAAGGAATGACTTATAAATGTGCTGCTGCTGATGTTGATTTTGGTGGGGGAAAAACCGTCATTATCGGGGATCCAGCAAAGGATAAAACTCCTGAATTATTTCGTTCATTAGGACAATATATTGATTCCTTAAATGGTCGCTATTACACGGGAACTGATATGGGAACCACCCCAGAGGACTTCGTCCATGCGATGAAAGAAACAAATTGCATTGTAGGTATTCCTGAAGAATATGGCGGTAGTGGCGATTCTTCAGTCCCAACGGCACAAGGTGTTGTTTATGGATTAAAAGCGACCAATCAAGTCTTGTTTGGTTCAAATGACATTGGTGAAAAAACATATGCCATTCAAGGACTTGGTAAAGTCGGATTTAAGGTGGCAGAAACCTTACTTGAGGAGGGGGCTTCACTTTATGTGACAGATATTAATTCAGACGCTATTCAGCAATTATTACATCGTGCTCAGGAAATTGGAAACAACCAAATAAAAGTCGTTCAAGGAAACGATATTTATGGTGTAGATGCAGATGTATTTGTCCCATGTGCACTTGGGGGAATTATTAATGATGATACGATCGATGTATTAAAAGTAAAAGCAGTAGTTGGATCTGCAAATAATCAGCTCCTTGAAGACCATCATGGCGATATCCTAAAGCAAAAGAATATTGTATATGCGCCAGATTATATTGTAAATGCAGGAGGACTCATTCAAGTATCAGATGAATTATATGGTCCAAATAAAAAGCGTGTGATGAATAAAACAAAAGCTATTTATAATTCTTTGATTGAGGTGTATCGCCACTCTGAGGAAAAAGGCATTTCAACTGTGGATGCAGCAAACCATTTTTGTGAGGAAAGAATGGAGGCAAGAAAACATCGAAATAGCTTCTTCTCACATCATAAACGTCCAAAATGGGAAATTAGACATTAAGACAAACAGGAGGGATTAGTTTGGAGATGTTTAAAAGGATCCAATACCTTGATGAAAATGGGAATCTATTAAACAACGATATTTCGGAAGCGCTTACAACAAGCTTTGTTCAATCATTATATGAAAAATTAATTCTTGTAAGATCCTTTGACCGAAAAGCGATTAGCCTTCAAAGGCAAGGACGATTAGGAACATATGCCCCTTTTGAAGGACAGGAGGCTGCTCAAGTGGGCAGTGCTCTAGCGTTACAAGCTGATGATTGGCTTTTTCCCACGTATCGTGATCATGCCGCAACGATCACCTTTGGACATTCATTAAAAACGATTCTTTTATATTGGAATGGAAGAGTAGAGGGATGTATCCCACCAGAAGGTAAAAAGATTTTTCCGCCAGCTGTACCGATTGCTACACAATTGCCACATGCCACAGGGGCTGCATTAGCAGAAAAAAGAAAGGGAACTAAAAATGCTGCGATTGTTTACTTCGGCGACGGGGCTACATCTGAAGGTGACTTTCATGAAGGATTAAATTTTGCAAGTGTGTTTAAAGCACCTGTCGTGTTTTTTAATCAAAACAATCAGTTTGCCATATCGGTTCCAATTGAGAAACAAATGAATTCGGAAACGATTGCTCAAAAATCTGTTGCTTATAGTATTCCAGGAGTACGATTAGATGGAAATGATATTTTTGCCGTCTATTTTGAAACTAAAAAAGCATTAGATCGTGCAAGAGAAGGGGATGGCCCAACACTAATAGAGGCTGTCACATGGCGTTATGGAGCCCATACAACAGCAGATGATCCAACCAAATATCGGAATCAAGATGAAAGTGAAAGAAAAAGAGCGACAACCGATCCAATATCACGATTAGAAAAATACATGAAAAATCAGGGGATATGGGATGAGGCTTGGCAGGAATCCATTATAACTAAAGCTACGCAAAAAATTGAACAGGCGATTGAAGAAATGGAGGCATATCCACCACCCAATGTAGATGATTTATTTGATCATGTATTTGCCGTGCCAACCTGGACGATTAAAGAGCAAAAGGATCAATATTATGAATTTTTGCGAGGTGTGAATCAATGAGTACGATAACAGCAAAAACGCAAAAGCTATCCATTGTTCAAGCAGTCACAGACGGGCTCCGCACTGTTATGAAGGAACAAGAAGAAGTCCTTGTTTTAGGAGAAGATGTAGGGAAAAATGGTGGAGTATTTCGCGCCACCGAAGGACTTCAAGAACAGTTTGGTCCTGATCGGGTGATAGATACACCATTAAGTGAGTCGGGTATCGTAGGAACAGCCATTGGTCTCGCCATCAATGGATTTTTGCCGGTAGTAGAAATGCAATTTCTCGGATTTATCTATCCTGCCTATGAACAAATCATGACACACGCAACTCGGATACGAATGAGAACATTAAGTCATTTTCATGTTCCATTAGTTATTCGAGCACCATATGGGGCAGGTGTGAAAGCACCGGAAATTCATTCTGACAGTGTCGAGGCTTTGTTTACACATATGCCTGGAATAAAGGTTGTTTGTCCTTCCAATCCATATGATGCAAAAGGGCTTTTAATAGCGAGTATAGATGACCCAGACCCAGTTCTTTTTCTAGAGCCGATGCGATCTTATCGTGCCTTTAAAGATGAGGTTCCTACTGACAGATATACAGTCGAAATAGGAAAAGCGAGTCTAGTAGAGGAAGGAACAGATCTCACATTGATTGCTTGGGGAGCAATGGTGCCATTGGCTGTAAAGGCTGCACAAAAAGTAAGAGAGCAGAATATTCATTGTGATGTCCTTGACTTGCGAACATTGTATCCACTCGATAAAGAAATGATTGCAGAATCCGTACAAAAAACAGGTCGGGCTGTTATAGTGCATGAGGCTCATGCAACAAGCGGGTTAGGTACAGATATTATTGCACTGATTCAAGATACCTCATTTCTGTACTTGAAATCTCCTATTCAAAGAGTAACAGGATTTGATGTGCCTGTCCCATTTTACACATTAGAACAACACTATTTGCCAAATGAAGATCAAATTATTGAGGCGATTCATAAAGCAATTCAATTTTAATTAGAATTCTAGATAAAGTAGGTGATAGCGTGATCGAAGTAAAGCTTCATGATATCGGTGAAGGAATGACAGAAGGAGAGATATTAACATACTTTGTCAAGGTCGGCGATCAGGTACTACCGGATCAACCATTAGTTGAAGTTCAAACAGATAAAATGACCGCTGAGCTCCCATCGCCAACAGCGGGAACAGTTAAAGAAATTCTCGTCACTGAAGGAACAAATGTTGAGGTGGGGACGACATTACTAATCATTGAATCTTCAGGAACGAAACCGGTTCAACAAAAGATTGAAAACACTTCTATGAATAGAAACATTATGACGATAAAAAAAGTAGATCGTGAAAATGGTCCTAAGCGTTTGATATTAGCAGCACCATATACACGGAAAATTGCACGAGAATTAGGAATTGATATCGAGGACATTCATGGGACTGGGCCAGCAGGTAGAGTGACTGATGAGGATGTATATCGTTATGTCAATCAGCCGGAGCCGGTTGAGGAAAACAAAAATGATATACAACCAACTATAGCTGAAGTCAAAGAAATTCCTTTTAATGGTCGAAGGAAGCAAATTGCATCACTTATGAGTAAGTCTCTGTATACAATTCCCCACGTTACTCATTTTGAAGAGGTCGATATGACGAACTTATTAGACAGCAAAAAACAATTAAATGAAGCCGGGGTCAATATATCGGTGGCAGCCTTTTTTATTAAGGCCATTCAACTAAGCTTAGCTAAATATCCTATCTTCAATTCAGTATTAGATGAAGAAAAAGGAGTGATTAAGCTAAAAAAGGAATATAACATCGGTATTGCCGTTGATGCAAAAGAAGGTCTGATTGTACCAGTCATTCGTCATGTGGAGCAGAAAACATTGAGCGTTATTCATGCAGAAATGAAGGATTATATTGATAAGGCGCAAAATAATACACTTACAAAACATGATATTTCGGATGGGACTTTTACAATTAGTAATGTTGGTCCATTAGGAGGGATTGGTGCGACACCAATCATTAATTATCCTCAAACAGCATTAATTGCCTTCCATAAAACCAAAAAGAAACCAGTCGTCGTCAATGATGAAATTGTCATTAGAAGTATTATGAATCTTTCGATGTCCTTTGATCATCGGGTCGCCGATGGAGCGACAGCCGTTGGGTTCACCAATTATTTTGTTCAATTACTCGAGCAACCTACGAGAATGCTATTGGAGTTGAGATAAGATGGTCGTTGGAGAAATTGCCCAGGAAAAGGAAGTTGTTGTGATTGGCGGAGGACCAGGGGGATATACCGCAGCTATACGGGCTGCACAATTAGGAAAAGATGTATTGTTAATTGAACAAAATCACTTAGGTGGTGTGTGCTTAAATGAAGGATGTATTCCATCTAAGACATTTGTCCATGCTGCGAAACAGGCGAACAGATGGGGGCATTTACAAGAGATTGGTTATCAATTTGAAGTGAATCATTTTCAGTTTGAAACCTATCAATCTTATAAAGAAAAAATAGTGGGTCAGTTACGGTCGGGTGTTGAAGCATTATGTAAGGCGAACAAGATCGAAGTGATGTATGGTCATGCCTCATTCATTTCCGAAAATAAACTTGGAATTGAAAATGGGCATCATTTTGAAGTCGTTAATTTCGAACAGGCGATTATTGCAACAGGTGCAAAACCGGTATACACTCTGGAAAGTGAGACATATCAGCTAAATTCAAGGCAATTATTTAATTTGCAGCAATTGCCGAAAGAGCTTATTCTAATTGGTTCGAATTATATTGTTTTAGAGGCTGCCTTCGCCTATAAAGCATTAGGTACAAAAGTTACGTTAATAATGGAAGAGCATAAAGGATTCTCTTTCGATCAAGAAATAGAAAAAGAATTACGAAGGCAGATGAAAAAAAGAAATATTACTTTTTATTCTGGTGTGAAAAATGTGGAGCTGGCAGAAAACGAAAATGGCGTAGAATGTTCATTTGTCAGTGAAAAAAATGAGCGGACGCTCATTTCAGCAGAGCTGTTTTATAAGGAAGAAGAATATGTTGGGAATATAGAAGAATTGGGCTTTGAACGGTTAGGGGTCTCTGTCGATCAACAACAATTTATCATTTGCGATGATCAAGGACGAACCAATATACCAAATCTATTTGCCGTTGGAGATATAACAGGAGGACCATTTTTCGCAACAAAGGCCATCAAACAAGGAAAGGTTACTGCTGAAATCCTTTGTGGAAAGCCGAGCGAATTAGATTTCACCTGGATGCCCGAAGTCATTCACACTCAGCCACCGATTGCCACTGTAGGTATGACTGAAGAGGCAGCGAGGTCTGCAGGATATTCAGTAATAACAGGCACATACCCTCTTCTTGGAAATGGCTATGCCATGTTCTCAGGAAATCGGGACGGCTTAGTGAAGGTTATTATTGAAAAAGAATCCCAGCGCTTATTAGGTATGCATATGATCGGTGAAGGAGCGATTGAACTAATATCGACTGCAGTGATTAGTGGAGAAATGGTCGCAAGAGATGAAGATTTGATCTTCCCAACGTATGCGCACCCAAGCTTGAATGAAGGAATTCTGGAAGCGATGGAGGATACCTTAGGGATTGCAATTCATAAAGCTCCCAAAAAGGGGAAGAAGGTACTTAATAGATAGAGAAAGTACTAATGGGTTTATTTATTGGCTTTTCCTCCTCCATGCTAAACAAAATGGCGCTAGCTCTTTCAATAGGCTGTTTTTTTAAGAAGTATATTCGATCATGATCCTGTTTATATGGACTAAGTTTTTCTTTATAGGATACTGAACAACCTTATAAAATGATTAAAAAGTCTCTAGCATCGTGATGCTAGAGGCTTTTTTTAGTGATAGAGTCCAAAGGGTTTACTATTATTTTTCTTTGAAAGAAACGACAAGCCAGAAACCATAGATAGAGAGACAAGCCTGGTTCAAGATTTCAAAATACAGAGCATGTTTATCCAATCACTACATAGACATTATGTAAGGTAAAAGAGAAAAAAGGTAGTTACACCTCAGGTCTGAGCAAGAAATCAGACTTAAGGGGCTGAAAATGAATCTAATTATTATGTATAGTCTGAATATAAAAGGAATCCTTTGTAAAATAAATGGGAGTGCATGTTTATATGGAATCAAATTCAACATGGTAGAGAGGAGCTTCGATAGAGTGACAGAAGAAAAAATAGCTATTGGATGATCCGGAAGGAGAAGAAATGATGTTTTTGAAAATGGTTAAAAATGATTTCATCAGAAACAAAATTGCCACGCTAGCAGTATTTGTTTTTATCACGCTGGCAGTGATATTGGCAGCCAGTTCCATCAATAATATTGCTAATTTAATTCAGTCGATGAAGGAACTGCAGGAACGCGCAGTACCAGCTGACATAACACAAATGCATTCCGGAGAATTTGACCAGCTAGAAATTGATCGATTTACAGAAGGACAACGTAAGAATATAGCGATGCAGGAAACGATGGTTCTTCTGACTTTTGATGGAAGTAATATTGAGTTTGGTGAAAACCAAACAATGGCTGACACAGTACAGGATATTTCCTTTGTTGTCCAGAATCAACAATTTGACTTTATATTGGATCTCAATAATAAAAAGTTGGCTATAAAGGAAGGGGAAGTGGCGGTTCCCATCTATTTCATGCAGCAATATGATTTAAAAATCGGTGAGACGATTACAGTAAAAAATGGAAATTATAAGAAGAGTTTTGTTATTTCAGATTTTGCAAGGGATTATGAAATGAACTCTTCTCTTACGTCTTCGAAACGGTTTGTTCTAAATCAGGCTGATTATGATGAAATGCGCAGAATGCGGGCAGGGGAACTGGAATATTTAATTCAATTCAAACTAAATGAAAATGGAGATGCGCAAACTGTACAGACAGCTTATATCGAAGCAGGTCTTCCGGCAAACGGTCCTACAGTCGGAGGGAAAATCTTTCTACTATTTAATGCTTTATCAGATACGGCCGTTGCAATGGTAATTATCCTTATCAGTATTCTCCTTATTATTATTGCTTCACTATGTATCAGACTTACCTTTTTAGCAACAATTGATGAAGACTTAAGAGAAATCGGAGTTATGAAAGCAATCGGAATATCGAAAAAGGATATTAAGAAAGTATATCTTAACAAATACAGAGTCATGTCAGTAATTGCTGGTATCCTAGGTTATCTCCTTTCCTTTGCTACGGTTAATCTGTTTAACAGTAATATGAAACTGTATTTGTCCTCGGATTTATCAGGAAACTTAAAATATGTACTATCTCTTATCGCTCCAATATTCGTCTATTTCATGATTGTGATGTACTGCAAAAAGGTACTGAAAAGAATGGATAAAATTTCTGCGGTGGAAGCAATACGTTCCGATATTATGGAGCGTGGAAAGAATCGAAAATACCGGTTTTCATTACTTAAGAATAAGGTTCTAAGTACTAACATTTACATGGGACTGAGGGATGTATGGAAGCGATTCAAAATATACCGTTTACTGTTATTCATATTTATTGTTTGTACATTTATAGTAATTCTTCCTTTAACTATGTATAACACTATGAACTCTCCAACGTTTTCTACCTATATGGGAATCGGAAAATCTGATATGAGAATCGATCTTCGAAGGACAGACCGTATTACAGCGGATTTTAACAAGTTGCAGGAAGAGCTGAAGAATGATTCTGACATTGGAAAATATGCAGCGTATATTACTAGCTCCTACCAGATTAAAAATGCAGAAGGCTCTTGGGATTATATTAATATTGAAACAGGGGATTTTTCTGTATTTCCATTAAAATATCTGGAAGGAAGAGCACCTGAAAGTGAAGGAGAGATCTCCCTTTCCTATGCAAATGCATCAAAAGACGAATTAAATAAGAAAATAGGAGACCAGGTAACAGTAAAAGCTGGAGGGACTGAAAAAAATTTAATAGTAACTGGTATTTATCAAGATATTACAAATGGAGGAAAAACAGCAAAAGCGGATACTAGTTTTGGTATAAATAAAGATGCTGTTCTGTGGTATATCGTAAGCATTGATCTAATCGAAGGCGTTGATATACCTAGTAAGATGGCATACTACCAGAATACGTATGATTCTGCGCAAGTGAATGATATCAAGGAATATACACAGCAAACTCTTGGAAATATCATAGATCAAATGAGTACGATTGTAGTAGGTGCAATCATTATTGCAGTCATCATTAGTGTATTAATTACCTCGTTATTTCTGCGTATGTTATTGTCCAAGGACATGTCTCAGATTGCCATTATGCGATGTGTTGGGCTAACTTCCAAACATATTTGTCAGCAATATATGGCAGGAACCATGTTGGTGCTAGTATTGGGAATCATCTTTGGGGTTATTGCCTCAAACTATTTAGGGGAGCTATTAGTAAACATGGCGATGTCCTCTATGGGTGCTGCAAAAATTGAATTGGTTAATATTGTCTGGCAGACTTGGTTGCTATGTCCGCTGGCACTGATTGCAATAGTGGGAATGACTATTTACATTTCCTGCAGGATAGCTATAAAAGAAGATTTATCTGTAATTTTAAGAAGATAGAAATATGATAAAGGGTTCTTGCCTGTCAAGGTATCCAATGAAATCAAGGAGCGGAACACGATATATAGCTATTAAATGAAAAGTTGGGGTGGGAGGAATAAAGATGAGTACAATATTGGAAGCAGGAAAAATGAATAAAAAGGTTGAATTAGGCAAGGGAAATCGGCTCCATATTTTAAAGGATATAAGCTTAAAAATAGATGAAGGTGAATTTGTATCAGTTATGGGGCCATCTGGGAGCGGAAAATCAACACTGCTTTATAATATAAGTGGGATGGATAGAATTACTTCCGGAAGTGTGAAATTTAAAAATCGTGATATTGCCAGACTAAAAGAAGAGGAACTAGCACGGGTTCGATTAAATCATATGGGGTTTATTTTTCAAGATATTCATCTATTAAAAAATTTGTCACTGATAGATAATGTTATGTTCCCTGCTCTTGTATCAAAAGATGCGGATAAAAAGGCAACATATCGAAAAGCAAAAATGTTAATGGAAATGACAGGAATTGATAGGATTGCTAATAATACGATTATCCAGGCATCTGGAGGGCAACTCCAGAGAGTCGCTATTTGCAGAGCATTAATCAATGATCCGGACATCCTATTTGGCGATGAACCGACCGGAGCATTAGATTCCAAATCAACAGCAGAAATCATGACTATACTTGCGGATATTAATAAAAAAGGGACAACCATCATGATCGTTACCCATGATGTAAAGGTCGCAGCCAAAACGGAAAGAGTGTTGTTTATGGTGGATGGAAATATTGTGGCACAAAAGAAAATGCTTAAATACAATGCCCAGCATGAGAATAGTAAGAAAAGAGAAGAAAGTCTTATGAAATGGTTAGTCGATAACGGGTTTTAGTATTTCTGCGTAAAATTAGTATTTAGTAAATGTCTTAAATATCCCATTAAAGGATTATTAGAATTTGATGTCGTTTCGTATTATTTTTCAGAAGAAAATGATTAAAACTGTATAAAGATTTCTTTCATGATAGCCCTTAAAAGACTCTAGATCTTTTTGGGTCTTTTTTATATCTTTCAATCTTTGAATGCAAATTACAATCGATCATCCGAAAAAAACTGAGTGTAACTATTTTTTTAGTAAACTAACAATTCCATGTTTTAACCACTATTTCCAGTATTTTGGGACGAAAAAAATGTCAATATACTATAGGAGAATATTTTTTGTATTATTTATGAATAAATATTGTCTAGTTTGTGAATTAGTGAACAAAACAATTTTAAAATCTTATAAATTGCAGTACACTATTCGAGTACCAATTTTGAGTATAGATATTCGATCAAGTGACGAATATGTCATTTTCTTATTTTACTTTGTGAAATATTATACATATTTCTTGAATTGGAAGGAGAGGAAACGAATGAGAGCAAAAAAACTACCATGGAAAATAGTGTCTTTGGTTCTACTATCATCTATTTTTCTATTAAGTGGATGTGATACTAGTAAAATTGCAGTTTTAAATCCACAAGGACCAGTTGCACAAAAACAATATGATTTAATTGTTTACTCTTTCTGGTTAATGATGATTATTCTAGTTGTTGTTTTAGGACTATTTATTTTTATGGTTTATAAATATCGGGAAAAACGATTAGCAGCAGATTATATGCCACCAGATCAACACGGGAATACGTGGCTTGAAATCATTTGGACTGCTATACCAATTGTCATTATTATTGCTGTAGCTATTCCAACTGTTAAAGCAAACTATCAATTAGAAGATATCCCAAAGGGGTATGAAGACAAGAAGCCGATCGTCATCAATGTGACTTCAGCAGATTGGAAATGGATATTTAGTTATCCAGAACAAGGAATTGAAACAGTCAACTATGTAAATATTCCTGAGGATACTCCTGTTAAGTTTCAATTAACATCAGCAGGAACAATGGCTTCATTTTGGGTGCCTGAGTTAGGTGGTCAAAAATATACGATGCCAAATCACTCAATGGAATTAATCCTTTTAGCTGATAAACCAGGTTCTTACCTAGGAAGAAATGCCAACTTTAATGGTGAAGGCTTTGCCCATATGGACTTTGAAGTTCTATCACAGACACAAAAGGACTTTGATCAATGGGTGAAAGATGTGAAAAACAGTGCTCCAGCTTTAACAAAGGCTGATTACAACAAAATTCTAAAACCTGGTGTCGTAGGTCGTATGACGTATACAGGTACACATTTACCATGGGTGAAAACACCACATCAGCACGGAATGATGGAGAAAAAAGAAACCAATCAAGAACATGATATGAAAGACATGGACATGGATATGGATGGTATGGACATGTCAGAACATCAACATTAAGAAGATTGGAGGAGAAAATATATGAAGCTAGATGAATTTTTCGTCACAGGTGAACCGATTATATATGTGACCGAAGCTGGTATAGCCCTAGCAATGATCGGTATCATTTTTTATCTAACCTATTTTAAAAAATGGAAATGGCTTTGGACAAATTGGCTAACTACCGTTGATCATAAAAAAATCGGTGTTATGTATGTTCTAGTTGCGGTATTAATGCTATTCCGCGGCGGTGTCGATGCCTTAATGATGAGGGCACAGCTTACCGCACCGAATTTAAAATTACTTGACGCTAATCACTACGATGGGATCTTTACGACTCATGGTACAATAATGATTTTATTTATGGCGATGCCATTTTTAATGGGACTCATTAATATTGCGGTTCCTCTTCAACTGGGCGCACGTGATGTTGCGTATCCAATGCTTAATGCTTTCAGTTTCTGGACGTTTGCAGCAGGTTGTGCATTATTTAATATTTCTTTCATTATTGGAGGATCTCCTACAGCTGGATGGACTTCTTACTTCCCATTAGCGGGAACAGAGTTTAGTCCTGAAGTAGGTAATAACTATTACGCAGTAGCCTTGCAGATTGCTGGTATTGGTACATTAATTACCGGTATCAACTTCTTAGTGACCATTCTTAAGATGAGAACTAAAGGAATGTCACTAATGAAAATGCCAATGTTTGTTTGGTCTGTATTAATCATGTGTGTCATTATTATCTTTGCATTCCCAGTATTGACTGTTGCATTAGGTTTAATGACATTTGACCGATTATTTGGTTCACACTTTTTTACAATGGCATCTGGCGGTATGCCGATGTTATGGAGTAACTTATTCTGGATATGGGGACATCCTGAAGTATATATCGTTCTATTACCGTCCCTAGGTATTTACTCTGAGATTATTAGTACATTTGCGAAGAAACGATTATTTGGTTATAAATCAATGGTCTTTTCAATGTTAGCAATTGCTTTATTTAGTTATTTCACATGGGTTCACCATTTCTTTACAATGGGGAATACCGCAGCAGTGAACTCGTTCTTCTCTATTTCAACGATGCTCATTGCGATACCAACCGGTGTAAAATTATTTAACTGGCTCTTTACAATGTATAAAGGAAAACTTAAATTAACATCAGCAATGCTTTGGTCACTTGCCTTCATTCCGAACTTTTTAATCGGTGGGGTAACCGGAGTTATGCTTGCAATGGCGGCAGCAGATTATCAATATCATAATAGTTATTTCTTAATCGCTCACTTCCATTACACATTAATTCCAGGTGTAGCCTTCGCATGTTTTGCTGGATTACATTATTGGTATCCAAAAATGTTTGGTCATATGTTAAACGAAAAACTTGGAAAAATTACATTCTGGTTCTGGATGGTTGGATTTAACGTATGTTTCTTACCACAATTTGTACTAGGTTTAAAAGGTATGACACGTCGTATGTACACATATCAAGATGGTCTTGGTTGGACAGGCTTAAACGTTGTTTCTACCATCGGTGGTGTATTAATGGGTATCGGATTCCTAGTACTTGTATGGAATATCATTTACAGCCTTAAACATGGTGAACGTGATGTAACAGGTGATCCATGGGATGGTCGTACATTAGAATGGGCAACACCAACTCCAGTCCCACATTATAATTTTGCAGTGACACCAGAAGTGAAAGATATTGATGCCTATTGGGATATGAAACAAAACAAAACACCTCTTTATAAGAAAGAGGAAGTTAAACCGATCCACATGCCTAGTAACACCTCTATGCCATTTATTTCGGCTGTAGGCTTTGGTATTGGTGGTTTTGGTCTCGTCTTCTCTTGGTGGTGGATGGCCATTATCGGATTAATCATTATTTTAGGCTGTTTAGCATGGCGCTCCCTAGATCGTGATGAAGGATACCATGTTGAAGTTGATGAAATTTTAAGTACTGAACTTGCAGCAAGGGGTGAAAAATGATGAGTAGTGAACATTTAGACACGTCTTTGCCGTTAGAATATCAAACTGAACAAAGCAGATTAAATATATTTGGTTTTTGGATTTTCTTAGGTGCAGAGATCGCATTATTTGCGACTCTCTTCGCTACTTATTTTGTTCTGTCAGGGGCTACCGCAGGTGGTCCTGATCAATTAGATTTATTTAAGATCAAAGATGTAATGACCGAAACAATTCTCCTTTTAGTAAGTAGTTTCACATGTGGTCTCGCTATTTTTTCAATGCGAAATAATAATAAAAAGGGACTACTCCTTTGGTTTATTGTGACACTTCTTTTGGGAGCAGGATTCATTTATTTTGAACTTCATGAGTTTATTGAATATGTCCACGAAGGAGCAACATTACAAACAAGTGGATTTCTATCAGGCTTCTTTGTTTTACTAGGTACCCATGGTCTGCACGTATCAATGGGGATTCTTTGGGGAATTCTTCTCATTTATCAACTAGTAAAAAGAGGATTAACACCTGTAACTTCAAGGAAATTTTTCATTATCAGTCTTTACTGGCATTTCCTTGACGTTGTTTGGATCTTTATCTTTACATTTGTTTATTTAGGAGGGCTGATTAAGTAATGGGACAACATCATTCAAAATATCCAATTGGACATATTGTTGGCTTCTTTTTATCATTAGTCATGACGATTGCGGCAATGATTGTTGCATTGCATACTAATCTTCCTAAATCAACGATTATGAGCATAATCGGTATTCTCGCTTTCCTACAAGCTGGAATGCAGCTATTCATGTTCATGCACATTAAAGAAAGTGAAAACTCTAAAGTTCAAGTTGGGAACATTATATATAGTATCATCATTGCCCTCACCATTGTATTAGGCTCCATTTGGGTAATGCATAACTAAAAGGAAAAACGTCCATGTCCGAGTGACATGGGCGTTTTTTTGTTGAATGCAGGTGGGGGGAGAAGAAATGTGATGAACGTAGAAAGGAATTGATTATATGTAGATTACAAATTCAAAAGAAAAGCCAATCTTTCAGGAACTTCAGTTACAATCTTTTTTCATCTTAGACCACTCTCCACCTAATAAGTTACAGTCCAAGAAATTACAAGAGGAGATACAAAATAATGGTGGACAAGCTAATTATAAAGTGGCAGATGTAACTTCACATGAACAAATGGAAGAGTTGGCTGCGTATGCTCTTAAAAAACTTGGGAAAATTGATGTATTAGTCAATAATGCTGGGTTAATGCCTCAAGCTTTTCTATATAAGAAAAAAATTGATGAATGGGATAAGATGATTGATGTTAATTTCAAAGGTGTTTTGTATTCTATCGCTGCTGTCCTTCCTTCGATGAGGGAACGTAAATCAGGTCATATTATTAATCTTTTCTTCAGTAGCGGGGCATAACATTTATCCAGGCGGAACGGTATATTGTGGCACCAAACATGCAGTAAGAGCAATATCTGAAGGTTTGCGTCAAGAAGAAGCGATGAGTGGGAACTAATAGTTGTAAATGAAAATAACATCATCTTATTTAATAAGAAAAGTGGTGAGTATTGGAGAAAATTTATTGAGAGTGGTGAAGGACCAACTGATTGGGAAAGGTATCCTTTACCTGGGGAATAAATTCTAATACCTGATGACATTTTTCTTCTTAACCTATAGGGGGCAATAAGAAGATGGGGTCGCTGGGGCGATCTTTTTTTGTTCAACTAAAGAGGCAGTTTTTCTTTATATCCTTATATTGAAGCAGGCATACAAATTCTCCATTCATTACTTGTTAAATTTACTATGCCGTCCAGACGGTATTATTGTTTATTTATGAAATTATATTGTTAATTTGAGGGGAGAGTCAGGAAAATTCTGATTTACAATGTTTAGGGATTTTCAATATTAAAAAGCCTAATTTCTTAGTACAATGCGAAGAAACTAGGCTTTTTTCATTACTCATTTAAAGCATCCTTAATGGAATAACCATAATATATCTCAATCATAAAATCACTTAAATCACCTATAAAATATGTAGCATCTCATTGAGGAAAAAAGAGGAGATTTGTCTGCTGATCAAAAGTTGAGTGTTGAAATTGATTAATAGAAAAATAAAAAATATTTTAGTTTTTACAAGCTTTGGCTAGGACAGTCTATAAGTTTGTCAGGTACCCAATTTACAGTAGTAGCTTTGCCTCTTTTAGCATTAGAGGTACTATAAATAAAGGAGGCGAATGCTGCCTTTCTTCGTAGGATTATATTCATACCCTACCTAATTTTCGGATTAGTAGTCGGTGCTTTGATATTTGTCGTATATCACAACGGTTACAATTGAAACAAGAACAATCACAGCATTTGCGGCAATGGTTCCCGCCCAAGTCATAGTCATGGTGCCGAAGATGGGGGATGCTGCATTGAACATGGTGTGGAATAATATGCACATAAACACCCTGCCTTTTCCTGATATTTTGTAGATTGCCCCGTTGAAAAACCGAAACGCAATTAGTTGAACTGCAAACATCCAAAAGTTAATGAGTCCTTCTCCGTGATTCGTCCCCGGAATGAAGAAGAGAGGGATATGCCATAAAATCCAAATGATTCCAACAAAAACAGAAGACAAAACAAAACCGTAATTTTTGTCAAGCTCAGGCTGTAATATGTACATCCATCCAGCTTCCTCCAAGCCACCGATAATAAGATTACCAAGCAGGGAAAGGAAGAACGTATAAAATGGAAGCACCATTTCCGTGCGGCCTGAAACTGCAATATGTATCAAAAAATACAGTGCAAGTCCTGCAATAACGAACAAATAGAGAGATATGCTATTTTTGGCATAAAAAATAGTTCTCAACCATTCCTTGAAACCTGCTACTTTGTTATTTTTCTTAAGAACGATATATGAAGCAATAGCAGGCGATAAAATATAGATTGCAAAAGGGATATTCATCCCGAATTCCTGTAACGAGTGAACCCAATTGTGAACCGAATATCCGAATTGCCCAAGAGCAATCAAAGCACCTGACACAAGATAGGCTATCCAAAATGTCAGCATCGTAAATTGTACTGTGATTTTTTTGTTTGTCACGATTTCTTCACCTCACATTTTAAAGTATACATTAAATTTTAACGGATGGACGCTTTGACTTTTATCAATTAATGTTTGCTTTCTGCCAATTTAAAGTTGCGCTCAGCACAAAATATAAATAATCTCCAAACGGAGGGCGATTGTTCAATAAGAGCAGTCGCTTTTCTTATTCGACTAAAGTGGCAGGTTAGTGAAAGAAGAATAAAATTTAATCTCAAGAATTTAAAGGAAATAATAAAAGTTTTATAGAAAGTATTTAGAAAGTTCGCGTTTAAACGGAGGGATTTCTAAATGGCAAAATTGATTTATCATACTGCAATTACACTTGACAATTTTATTGCGGATTCGAATGGAGTAGCTGACGATTCTATATTTTTAAACGAGGGTGATCATGTTACAGATTTCATATCCGATATTCAGCAATATGATGCGGTACTAATGGGTGGGAAAACATATGAATACGGCTTTCAATTCGGTCTTAAGCCGGGTGAGCCTAGCCCTTATGAGTTGAAGCATTATATTTTCTCAAACACAATGCAATTTGAATCAAACGATAAAGTCAAATTAATTAAAAATAACGCGGTAAGCTTTATACAAGATCTTAAAATGAAGGAAGATGGAAAGTTGTGGCTCTGTGGTGGAGGGAAATTGGCGGGTTCATTAATTGAACATCAACTTATTGATCAATTAGTCTTAAAGATTAACCCTGTAATGATTGGCACGGGAATACCTTTATTTGGCAATGTTAAACTACGTTTGAATTTGGATTTAGTTGACATAAAACAATATTCGAACGGTGTCCTTAAATCAACGTATAATATCATCTATTCTTAGCAATAAAGGTGAAGATCAAGTGTGGATGGATCTCTTATTATTATAATATACGAGGAGTATGAAGATGGAATTACAGACAGAAAGACTTAAAATCGTACCTTGCACAGATGAATTATTATCAACGATTTCAACAGAAGAATACGAAATAGGCCCTCATATAACGATGTTTTTGGAGAAACTTAGAGAGGATTCTACTCAATTAGGTTGGGGTGTATGGCTAGTTATCAATAAAGAAAATAATACGATTATTGGTGATATTGGATTTAAGGGTAAACCTAATTCAGAAAATACGGTTGAAGTAGGATATGGAATTATACCTTCAGCACAAAACAAAGGTTATGCAACTGAAGCCGTAAAAGAAATTATTAATTGGGCGTTTACAAATGATGATGTTGATAAAGTAGTAGCTGAGTGCCTACATGATAATATTCCATCCATTAAAGTGTTAGAAAAGTTGAATATGAACAAAATTGGAACTGTGAATGATATGTTAAAATGGGAATTAAAAAAGAGAAGATGAGCTCCATTTAAACAATTTGATACTAGACTATTTTTATGGAAATTAATAGGGATTGTTTGAAGTCCTATATTGTCTCCAGACGGTAAATAATCTCTCATTTTTTTATAAGAAAATCAAATTATCAACTAAACTTATTTAAGACAGGGGCGCTTTTCTTTAGTAAGAATGCGTCTTTTGATATGTCCATACATAAAAATTGTGAAGACTAAGATCTTTAATGTCGCTATTGAACAAAACTGTGCATTAATTCGGGTTTGTTAAATAAGAGTAAATAGCTAATAAGTAAGTAATAATATGACCCAGAGCCCAAATTCGAAATACAAACATTATGCAACCTTTTTCACTTTTTAAGAAAATCAGTCCTCCAAGAGCTAGTATTACAGTGATGATATATAAAGGGCTATAAGCTAGTTGAGCTAATAAAGTTGTCATTGGTTGTTCTGCTAAGTCAGTCATGATTCCTCCAAATTAGATTAGATAAAATCAACTAATTTTATCAGAGATTTATTATAAGTAACCAGAGGAAATCCTTGGAAGATCGAAATGCATATTTCGAAGATTATATGCAATAAAGAAAACTGTATTTTGTTGAACTAAAGGGGCAGTTTAGCATTCCTGTAGATCGTTAAATATCAGGTTTGAAAAAAATAGAGCTCCTCAGTAAGATACGAGTATGAGACCAATCAAACTCAAGTCTTAAGGAGGAGCCTTACTATGAATTTTAAAATGCAGAACAAACAAAATCAACTAATAGAAAGAATTTCCGATACTCATCTAATTGTTGGGGTGGATATCGCTCAACAATTTCACGTTGCACGTGCAGTTAACTACCGTGGCATCATTGTCGGTGATCCTCTCACATTTGAAAATAATGAAGAGGGTTTTATGAAACTATTAAACTGGATGCAAGATTTACAAAAACTTAAACACTTAAATTCAGAAATAGTAGGAATGGAGCCTACAGGCCATTATTGGATTAACCTATCTAAGTGGTTATTTGATAAAGGAATTGAGGTAGTTACTGTCAATCCTCACTCAGTAAAAAGGAATAAAGAGAATCGTGATAATACTCAATCAAAGAGTGATAAAAAAGATGCGCTAGTGATCGCAGATATGGTCAAAAATGGCTACTATTCTTTCGTTCGCCCATCATCTGAATCATTTGAGAAACTCAGAGTTCTTATGTCTAATCGTGATGTGATTGTAAAACGTCTCGTCATGGCCGTTAATCAAATTAATCGATGGGTAGATGTTGTGTTTCCAGAGTTAAGACACGTATTTAAAGATGTTTCGTGCAAAGGAGCCATTGCCACCCTTCGGTTGTTCCCCACTCCAAAGAGATCTCTTCCATGACTTCACTCGATATCATGGCGGGGTGGAAGTCATTAATGAAAAAAGACAACCTGGTCCCCAAAAGCTCAATTACTCATCAAATTAGCAAAATCCTCTATTGGAACTGGACAAGCACTCGATGCATATAAGTTCCACTTAGAACAATTACTAGAAGAATATGATCTCGCTGTAAAACAACTCGAAAGAGTGGAAAAACAAGTAAAAGAAGTGCTTAACCAAATCTCATTTGCCAGGAAACTACTTGCGATGAAAGGAATAAGTGATATTTCTTTAGCTGGAATATTAGGTGAGGCCGGTGATCTGAGTGGATTTTCTCACGGAAACTCTTTATTACGACACGCTGGATTACATCTAGCTGAGGCGAGTTCAGGTAAATGGAAAGGTAAAATTGTGCTCTCTAAACGTGGTAGATCGAGATTAAGACGCTTCCTCTACTTAGCCACAATGAGCCTAGTGATGAATAATCCTGAGTTTAAAGCCATCCATTCCCATAATGTGAAGGTAAAGAAGATGAAGAAAATGAAATCAATCATGAAACTAATAGGAAAACTCGCAAGGATATTTGTGGGAATAGCACGACAGAAACGAATCATACTGTCCAAGTAAGGTTCAGGTTCAGGAATTCATTCACTTAGCTGCCTAAACCGAAGGTTCAAAAGTTGAAGATGCATCTAATAAACTAGTTAACTTTATTTTGAATGTTGTCTTATTCGTAGGATTTCAAATATGTACGGAGTACCAGGTTTCTTAAACAAAAGGGCACTGTGACCCATCAGTTTAGCATAACTGGCCTCCACCCCTTGGAAAGGCATGACGAAGGAATGAGAGGGCAATTGACCCGTTGAGACATGGGAGGGAAAGCCTCCAGGGGCGGCGTGGAGATGTACATTATATGGTAAAATATGGAGTGGTAGCTGGCTCCTTTATTTAACTATGCCTTCACGAAGCCTAAATTATCAGAACTCATTTCAATTTCCCGTAAATCCAATTACAAGGGTTATGAATTCCTGCGAATAAGTGAGCATTCGAGAGATATTCGTATCAAACTGAGGGAGTTTAAGATTTATTTTTAACTTGTGTTAACAATCGGGTATAAAACGAAATAAACTAAGTAATTTGGGAATGTATTCGAATAGTGTATATACCCGGATTTTGATTTGGACTACATAGCCTGATGTATTAATTCATACAAAAAGTTTACGTTCAGATAATCTTCTCTAGGTAAAAGTAGGATTTTATTTAACTTGACAAGGTGACAAAAATTTTTTATCTTATATACATACCTACGGAATGTATGAAAGGAAGAAGTAATGGTGGCAAGGAATAAGTATCCCGAAGAAACACTTAAACAAATTCTGAGCGTTTCGCTAAACTTGTTTATAAAAAAAGGCTATGAGAACACCTCTATACAAGATATCACAGATGGACTTGGTGGGCTTACGAAGGGAGCAATTTATCATCATTTCAAGTCAAAGGAAGATATCATGGTGGCGGTTCTTAATCAACTATACAAAGATGTAGAAGATAAATTGGCTGCAGTCCGAGATGACAAGGGACTAAACGGTCTGGAGAAACTTCGTCAAATAATCCGAGTCTCCTTAAATCATGATCCTGCACAACTGGAGATGATGTCAACTGCGCCAAATCTCTTGGAAAATCCAAAAATATTGGTAGCCCAACTTAAAAGCGTAATCGAAGATTCTGTTCCTAATTATATACAGCCTATCATTGAACAGGGAGTGATTGATGGGTCTATCAAGACAGATTATCCTTTGGAGCTTAGTGAGATGGTGATGCTTCTCAGTAACCTATGGCTAAGCCCAATGATTTTCGAAGCTCCCCCTGAGAATATGCTTCGCAGATGTCGGTTTTTCATGGAATTATTAAATGGAATAGGCATTGATCTGTTAGATGAGCAAATGGTGGAGCAATATGAGAAGTTTTATCGTTTATACAGTGAAAAGTATTAAAAGCTAATTTAAGTATATACTTTTGTTACATCTGCTTATTAGGCAGATTTTTTTTCAAGAATATTCATACCTTCGGTTGGTATTAAAAAATACAAGGAGGAAATCGCTATTAAAAATTCAACGGAAACATTCAATTTGGATCACTGGCAAAAGAGATTGGATAGTCTACGAACGATCTACAATGTACCGGGAGCATCACTGGCGATACTCGTAAATGGGGAAATTCACGAGTTAGCAAGCGGATTACTGCACAGGGGGACAGGCGTAGAAGCTACTACCGATTCCTTGTTCCAGATTGGTTCAATTTCTAAAGTGTTTACAGCTACACTGGTGATGCAGCTGATAGATTCGGGTGAGTTAGATTTAGACGAAACAGTGAAGGATGTACTACCAGAGTTTGCTATTCCAGGTACCGAAGCGATAACGATCCGTCAATTACTAAGCCATGCTAGTGGACTGACTAGCGATTTTACAATAGATACTGGGCGAGGCGATGACTGTCTAGCACGTTACATCGAAGCCTGTAAAGAACTAAGGCTAGAAAGCTCTCCCGGGACTGTCGTTTCTTATAGTAGTGTGGGATACAATGTTTTAGGACGCATCATCGAGGTCGTGACAGGCCAAACTTGGGACGATGCCCTAAGAGATCGGCTCCTCGTTCCTCTTGGTCTCTACAGCACGGTGACGCTGCCAGAGGAAGTGTTGAAGTTTCGGGCTGCGATGGGACACTTAGATAGCGGTGATGGAAAAAATGTGATACCAGCCCCATTCTGGAATCTATTGCCGCGCTCGTCTGGACCCAGTGGTGGAGCGTTATGCGCAACAGCTGCCGACCTCATCCGGTTTGCCCAGATACATCTTAATGGCGGCTTAGCATCGGACGGTTCCCGTGTGTTAACTTCTAAGAGTGTCAACGACATGCAACGTCTAGTGGCTGAAACTCCTGACAAGTGGACATCTCGCAACGAAGGATGGGGACTAGGTTGGATGATATATGACTGGTACGATACTCATGTAATTGGACATGACGGTGCCACAATAGGGCAAAATGCGTATTTGCGTATAATTCCCGGATGCGAAGTGGTTGTTTCCTTAATGACCAACGGTGGGAGTACAGATCTACTTCAATCAATCCTTTTTCGAGAATTGTTCGAAGAACTAGTCAGTGTGAGAATGCCGAACGCAGTCTTTGAACCAGCTCCTAATCCGCCCACTGTTGATATAACTCCTTTCGTTGGTGTTTACAAGCGTCAAGGATTAACCTTGACAGTCACGGAACATAACGGAACACTGCAATTGCTATACGAAATCTCCGACGGCAGGCAAACCCCCCCTCCACCTATGGAAATCGAGCTTATACCTGTATCGGAGACAGTGTTTGCTGGGGCGGGAGCCGGTCAGGAATGGATACCTGTAATTTTTTCCACATTGACGGACGGTTCAGTATATTGTTACATCGGTATGCGTGCAGCGCAGAAGATCTCTCATCTAGAGCAATAAGAACAGAGGATTAAAGATAAGATATTGATTTTATATTTAGGGTAGTCAGTATGAAAAGTCGGTGTAATTGAACAGTAAGCAGTATGATAGGCTTACCAGCTAAATGAAACTATATCTTCTACAATCGGGAGCAAAGGTCCACTAATCTTCTTCAATTAAAGGGCGCGTTTATTAAGGAACGCGTTTTTACATGTATTGAGTCAAATAAGTGAAGTATTGTAAAAATTATTTTGATTCTGAAAACAGTGTGTTATTATAACTATAACTATTAATTGGAGGTGCTGTTTATCATGTCCACAGCAATGTTTAAGATGGGGCATAACACATTAAAGGGGATTATCGCCTAACTAGCCCCTAAACTGCGATTCCCCCTTTAAGTTAGTAGGGCATTCAAATGAAAGAAACAAAATTGTCTTTTGCACACAAATTAATATCTGAACAATTTCCTAATTGGGCAGATCTCCCTATTAATCGATTTAATTCAAGTGGAACGGATAACATAATTTATAGACTCGGTAAAAATATGGCTGTTAGACTTCCTTCTAACGAAGGTGGATCTTTACAGATTAAAAAGGAGTATCAATGGCTGCCGTTCATTGAAAAGCACCTACCGGTTTCTGTACCTACACCGATAGCGTTGGGTAACCCGATTGAAGAATATCCTTGGCATTGGTCTGTTTATAAATGGATTGATGGCGAAGACGCGATTACGGGAAGAATGGATGATCCATATCAGGTGGCTATTGACTTAGGTCAATGTGTGAAAGTTTTACAGAGAATAGATCCATCAGGTGGACCGACACCAGGGGATCATAATTTCTGGCGTGGAGTTCCTCTTGCAATGAGGGATGAGTATGTTCGAGAGGCTATTGCAAATTTACAAAATGATATTGATACCAACTTAGCAACATTAGCGTGGGAGGCTGCACTAAAGGCACCAATTTGGGGAAAGGATCCAGTATGGATCCATGGAGATCTCTTAGCGGGGAATCTGCTTATAAATCAAGGCAGGTTATGTGCAATCATCGATTTTGGCGGGCTTGGTATTGGAGACCCTGCATGTGACTGGTTATTTGCTTGGAGTCTGCTTTCAGTAAAAACCCGTGAAAAATTGCGTAAAGAACTATCGGTTGATGAGGCAACCTGGGAACGCGGACGAGGTTGGGCACTCTCAGTAGGGCTTATCGCTCTTCCGTATTACAAAATCAGTAATCCTGTGTTCGCTGGTATTGCCAGACGCTTAATTGAAGAAGCTCTTGAGGATTACAAAAAAGGAGTATAAAGATAAAGAAAAGAAAGCCAAAGTGAAAAAAGGGCTTTCTTTTCTTTATCCCAAATAAGGCGTTCCAGGATTATTTAATATATCAAGAGAATTAAAAGGGATATGGAAAACGTTATTTTTTATACTTATTCCAGACAAAGGGATTTTACTGAAATAAATCCACTCATACATATAGTAATCGGGAACGATAGTTGAATAAGCAACTTTTCTTTTTCAACTAACGGATGCTTTTGTAAAAGAAGAAATGGCTGCGGCAATTCCCTTTTCTGATTGTGCTAAAAGGGCAGTTGAACAAGAAAATATTTGGTAGAATTTAATTAGAAGACCTTTGAAGAAAGGGGTTAATATATGATATTGGTGAGTTCCTGCTTAGCAGGGTTAGATGTGAGATATAATGGGACAAATTGTTTAAATGATAAAATAAGAAAATTGGTTGAAGAAAATAAAGCTATTACAATATGTCCAGAATTACTTGGAGGGTTTTCAACGCCTAGAGAACCAGCTGAGATAATTGGTGGAAACGGAGAAGATGTACTGGATGGAAATGCTAAGGTGGTTGAAAAATCAGGTAAAGATGTTACCCAACTTTACATAAAAGGAGCATATTCTACGCTAAAACAAGCTAAAAAATTAAATGCGACTTTGGTGGTTCTAAAGGAAAATAGCCCATCTTGCGGAAGTTTAACCATATATAACGGTGAATTTACAGGAAAAAAAATTATGGGGATGGGAGTCACTTCAGCTCTACTAAAAAGAAATGGAATAAAAGTAATTTCAGAAGAACTATTTGCAACTACTCTTTAGTTCCTGACTAATATTGGTATATTAATATTGTTTGTTTTATAGAGTTTGTGAAATATTGTACTTAAACAAAAGGTGGCACGAGTTGAAGATCAAGTGATGGTCACAGCTCTTTTTTCTTACTCAACTAACGGGGTAGCTTAATTGAACAATTGTTATTAGCTTTTTTCCGCAATCGGGCCAGATTGTTGTATAACATGTTAATCTCAAGTGAATCTTGTAAATGACTATCATTCTATAACAATAGGAGAGACAATGATGATTCAATCAATAGTTCATATCGCATTAGTAGTAAGAGACTATGATGAAGCAATAGAGTTTTATACAAAAAAGCTAAATTTTGAATTAGTCGAAGATATTTATCAACCAGAACAAAACAAACGCTGGGTAGTGGTGTCTCCTCCTGGTTCAGTAGGAACCACAATTTTATTAGCTAAAGCATCTAAACCTGAGCAGGAAGCCTTTATTGGTAATCAGTCGGGCGGTAGAGTTTTTCTTTTTTTAAATACTGATGATTTTTGGCGAGATTATAACGATATGAAATCAAAAGGAATTGAATTTGAGAGAGAACCAAAAGAGCAATCATATGGAATAGTTGCAGTGTTTAAGGATTTATATGGGAATTTGTGGGATTTGTTGCAACTAAATGTTGATCACCCCATTGCTCAAAGAATTAAGTAGAATAAACTGGAGCTTTCTTAAATACTGGAAAGCTCTTTTCTTATTGAGGAAAGTGGTGCAACTCCCGTAAAAAGAACTGTTTGTTGTGAAGAAAAAAACTTAAACTATAGGGAGCTTTTAGTTTAATAGAAATTTATTGGTTATAAGGTTTATATCATATTTTAGTTATTCCATTAAACTAGCTAATTGAAGCAGATCGTTATTCAACAATCGGGCGCAATTCTGTGCTCTTTCTTTATGTTAAGGACCAAATTGTTAAGGCTTATTAGGCTAGTAAGTATATGGTATTATTCTTGGTGGTGATCATTGTGACTCAAGAAGAAGAAAAAGAGCAGGAAAGGATTAATAAAATGGTCAAGCGGGTAAAAAAAACTATGATTATTTTTGTTATTATCTTTGTGATTGCTATTTGTTCTCTTTTATTCTATGGAATGAAGAAAGTAAATTATTCATTATTTAAACAACTAGATAGCATTGTTTTAGAAGATTCACCCAACCATATTAATCAAATTCATATACAGGTTCGTGGTTCTAACCTATTTACATTTAATGCCCCAGTTAGAATCTATTATGGAAAAGTAGGGAATTTAGATAAATATAAAGAGTATACTATACAAAATAGAGGTGCAACTCTTTATCCGGATAATTTCACCGTTCAATGGGATGGTGATGAACATGTGGAGATAATCATTCATGGTGATGAGCAAGAAGATGAAAAAATAAAAATAAATTTTCAGTAGTGAATTTGGCAAGTTCGTATACGTATAAAATTAAACATAGACTTATATTGATAATGGGACATTACTCTTCAAATAGTGAAAAAGGTGAAATTGAGCAAATTCAAATTCACCTTTTTTTATTTTGCATGTTAAACAACTGATAATATAATACTGCTCTACGGGTGCTTTACTACAATAAGTGGTAAAGCACTTTCTATTCAACTAAAGGGGCAGTTAGTGAAAGAAGGAATTTTATAGAAATTATAAGAATACATAAGTAATTAAGTTAAGTTTATAAGGGGATGGTTTAATGGCTTATGTCTATACTTTATTCGTTATTTTGGTAATTGGATACGTAGTTTATCGAATCTATAAGAAGAACTCATCATCGTCAAATAGATATACACCATATGATGACATAACAATGGGAAACAAAATCGATGTGAAACATGATAGTCCAACAGAAGACACTAAGCACATTATCCAATACGATGAAAAAGTAGAGAATGATAAAACTGTCTAATGCTTAAGTTATATAGTGTTATATTTAGTTGAGGATGCGATTCTCTATAAAGAATCGCTTTTTCTTTTCGTGCTATAAGGGCAGAAGAATTGAAGAGAGGGGAGAGAGTTTATGAATAGGAAACTACTATCTATTTTCACGATGTTTTTATTGTTAAGCATAAGTGTTTGGGGATGTTCTTCAAATGAAACACAATCGTTAGAAGCGAAGTTCAAAGATATTATGAATGAGAACGAAATCCCTTTTAATTCTATTTGGCACTTTGAAATTAAGGACAATATAATAATTGTCTTCTATGAAGAAGAGCAAACATTAAATTTAGGATTTATAGAAAACAAACAAGATAATGAATGGAAATGGGTAACAGGTTCAGGTTCTATTGACATTCAAGATGGTGGCTATATAGCAACAGCCGAAATGGGTTTACCATTTTATATTACTGCAGTTGTTAATAGTGATGAAAATACTAAAGAAGTTGTTGTTCAAGATGAAATTGCAAAGCTAGTACAAGTAAGTCCTCAAAAAAAGGTATGGTTTGCATTTACTGACAAGCCAGCAAATGGAATAGATATTAAGGAAATGAAATAATCCTTCTTAAACTAAGGGGGACAGGTTTGTTTAATAAGTTATAAACAAATTATGGAACTAATATCTCATTTTTCCGTATTACTATATATATTATTTGGATATGGCGGAAGGAGGAGAAACGGATGAAGCTCTGGTGGGTTGCAAATGTTTTTTGGTTAGTAATTTTCTCGATACTTGCTATCATTATCGGAACAAGACATGTAGATGGAGCCGGGGTTGTTCAAACTCCTGAAATAAGAATTATTACATTTATAATTTTAGGTGTTGCATTTGTGTTTATTCTTATCATACAACTAATCTGGTTTTATTTTGTTCGTAAACGAATATGACGATCATAGACATCCTTTTTCTATCCTAATGGATAAAAAGAGTTAGCATTGGTGTATATTTTATGTACCCTATATTGCGAATTATGGAAATGATGTTTGGAATGTTTTTGGCCATGTGTGGAAGTGGCCTGTCTTAGGAGAGGATATAAAAAAATGATTGAATTACGAAAAATAACGGGGGATAACATAGATGAAATAATAGCACTTAAAGTTGAAGAAAACCAGGAGGACTACATAGAAACTACTAACCTCAGAAGCTTTGCAGACGCTCATATGTTGAACGCAGACGGGATACCAGCGAATCCTATTGCTGTTTATGTCGATGGAGTTGCGGTTGGATTTTTGATGTACATTTATGATACGTTGGACCATGAATCATTTGAAAATGAAGTTTTTTACGGTAAGAAGAGCTATTTTATATGGCATATTATGATTGATAAGAGTTATCAGGGGAAAGGATATGGCAAACTTGCCTTTGAAAAAATGTTGATGGATATTGAAACTATGCCATATGGGGAAGCAGAATATGTAAGCCTCTTTTATCGAACAAGTAATGTCAAAGCTAAAACATTATACGCTTCATTTGGTTTTGTAGATACAGGCATTATTCAGGATAATTCGATGTTGGCAATTAAAAATCTAGATGAGAAAATAACAAAATCAATAGTAGAAAGAAAGGATATCTCGGAAAGAAATGTAAGCTTTCAACGTCTCGACCCTTAATAAAAACAAATATCCAGAAGCTTGAGTAAAGAAAGCGTCTTTTTCCTACACAAAAATTTGTAAAGATTATCACTTGAATTATAGGGGCCAGGTTTGTTGAAGATTGGTTTTTAACTTTTGTTCAGCACACGAGGCATATAGGTAATCATTCATTTATGCACCAAAACCAGTGACCGTAACACAAATAGTATAAACTTTAAGGTGAAGATAGTGGATAATATAAAAGATGTTGCTATGTAAATATAGCTAAATGACCGGAAAAGAGAAGTCCGGTCATTTTTTTATATGATTTTAAGTTGATTAAATAGAATGTCCGAAAGATGTACGCAATCTTGAAAGAACCCTCTTTTCGCCCATTACTTTCATAATATCAAACAAATCAGGTGTATTAGTTCTGTTAGTTAGAGCGACCCTAATTACCATCGCTACATCACCAACATGTCCTTTGTAATTGTTAGGATTGGCCTTATATTCTTTCATATCCTTTGCAAATCCGAGCTCATCTGCAAGTACTTTAATATTATGGAACCAAGTATCCTTTTCATTAGTAAAACTATAAGTTTTGCTGAAACCTAGTACTATTTCTTTCGCAATATCAAAACTTACATTTGTTGGTAACTTATAACCACTCAAGACATCCTTTTCAAACAATTCATCATAAAAGAAATCAATCATTGGCTTTACATCTGACCACTTTGAATAATCCTTTCTTGGTTTCTCAATTGTTCGACCTATATTTAGAATGTCTACTGTGTATTCCTGATATTTGTCTATTAAAGTATGGAACTCAGAATCAAATTCTTCTGACCAATCATATAAATAATCAAATACTTGTTTACCAGTGAGCCTAGAGATAACATCCCTGCTGACATCACTTAGTTTATTCATATCTAATAAAGCACCACTGGCATTCATTTTACAAGGATAGATAAAAAAGTCTCTAAATGTTTTATTAGGGTTTGTCATCTTCCATTCTTCAAAGTCAGAATTGATGAGATTCATGAAGTATTCACTTATTGCCATTCCTGGATACCCTTGTTCTCTGTAATACTCAGCGGTACCATCAAGATCCTTTCGTTTACTAAATTTCCGCTTAGAAGCTCCAACTTGCTTCATGATTGGAGCAATATGACCGTATTGGGGTAATCTAAAACCCAAGGTTTCAAACAACTGAATATGGATCGGCACTGAAGAAAGCCATTCATCGCCCCTAATAACATGGGTTGTGCCCATCAGATGATCATCTATGGCATGCGCAAAGTGATATGTTGGTAAACCATCCGTTTTCATAATTACGATATCTTGGTCATTTTCAGGAAACTCAATCTCGCCTTTTACTAAATCATGGTACGTTATTCTTCTATCTGATGAACCCGAAGATTTAAGTCTAATAACAAATGGTTGACCATTTAAAATCTCTTCCTGTGCTTGTTGAAATGATATATCCCGATGTTTCGCCCATTGACCATAATAACCTGTTGTGATTTTTAAGTCTTGTTGACTTATTCTTATTTTTTGTAAATCATCCGTATCACAGAAGCAAGGATATGCTAAACCATTTCTGACTAAATGCTTAATAAATACCTTATAGATTTGTATCCGTGAGCTTTGTTTATAGGGTCCGTAATCCCCCATATCGTCACCTGAAAAGGTAGGTCCTTCATCGAAACGAATCCCGAAGTATAACAATGAATTAATGATGTTTTCGATGCTACCTTTAATTTCACGTTTTTTATCTGTGTCTTCAATACGCAAGAAAAAGACTCCATTACTTTGATGGGCTAATCTTTCCGATACTAAAGTTGCGTATAGCCCACCAATATTCAACGAACCCGTTGGACTCGGTGCAAAACGTGTCACCATAGCATATGAAGACAAATTTCTTGGCGGATATAGTGAATATATATCAGCCGGTAACTGTTTAACATCTGGAAATAATAGTTCTGCCATGCATTCATTTGACATGTCATATCCCCCTATAGATTAAAAATAAAGGTTGTATTCGTATAGTTTGTTGCTTTTGTAAAAGCCCAACTGCAGGCTTTTACACCCAATAAAGGATTCAGCGATTCTTATCGAGTTTACAGCACTTTTCTCAGTAAAATGAAAGGTGTAGTCGTGTTCAGTCGATAGTTATTCGTTAAAACTTTACTTAAATTGCAACAATGTTTGAGAAAAGAGACAAAATAAAAAGCCCTTCATCCTGCTAAGGACGAAAGGCATACTTCCGCGTTACCACCTAAATTGGTTAAAACCCGCTCATTATGCAGCTCATAATTACTTTACTGCACATTTCCTTAACGGGATTTCCCGGTTGACTTACTCCGATTTTTCAGTCAACTGCTCCAAGGCTTCTTTCATTAAGCTCGAATGCCCAATCTCACCAGCATGGGCTCTCTATGATTCGAGTGATTAATTACTCTTCCTCTTCACTGCATTTTACAATATGTGGATATATTTAGTGATACATTAATACATTTTTTTTAAGCTGTCAACATCTAATTTGGACTTAAAGGACGACATCTTTAGAACTTTCCGTTGGTTGGTGACTGTGGAAAGTAGAGGCTAAGAGATGCAAGTGAAGAGAGGAAGAACTGTATGAAAAATGAACCTTACTAATATTTTATTTTATATATAGAATAACAATATTGTTTTTGCCATCTTTATTTATTGTTGAATTAAAGTTTGTGAAGAAATGTACTTACATTAATGGGGGGCTTTCCTAAAAATCTGGCTGTTAAAATATAGTCTTTTTCTTATTCGACTTACGGGGCAGTTTAGTGAAAGAAGGAGGGATATATTTGCGGTTGTCGAAATATGTTTCTTAGAAAAAATAAAGTGTTTTTCAGGAGGAGACTATGGGATATATTGAAGATTTACGCAAGGTTGTTGGAAATCAACCTTTAATATTAGTTGGAGTTGCGGTAGCTGTAATAAACGAAAGGAGAATTTTTATTACAAAAACGAATTGACGGACTTTGGGGAGTTCCTGGTGGATTTATTGAATTAGGAGAATCTACTGAAGAAGCAGGGAGAAGAGAAGTCTTAGAGGAAACAGGAATTGAAATTGGTCAACTGGATTTGCTAGGCGTATTTTCAGGAAAACAGCATTTTGTTAAATTACCAAACGGTGATGAATTCTATCCTGTTACAATCGCATATATCTCAAAGGAAATCAAAGGTGGAGTTCTTAAAGCAGACGGTCAAGAAACTACTGAAGCAAAGTTCTTTAAAGCAAATGAGTTACCAGAAGGACTAAATCCTCTTATAAAAAATCTTATTAAACAATATTCAATGTCTTTTTCATAATTAGAAATAACAAAATTGTGAAGAAGTATACTTAAGGGTAATGGGTGCAATAGTTTAAGAACCAGCTGCCATTTTCGGTGGCTTTTTCTTATTCGACTAAAGTGGCAAGTTAGCTTAAGTAAATTATTTCACAAAATACAAAAATGCTGATTTTCCTAAAAAGGAAAATCAGCTTAAATTAGTTGTTTATTTAATATCTTCTATATATTCTTCTCTAAATTTTGCTTTAAGGTAATCTACTTCAATATTTAAAATTCCAATTTATTCCTGATGATTAGGAATAAATATGTACTATTAATGTAAAACAATATATAGCGGGTACTAATAATATTATGGGTCCATTATAATGAGGAAATATTAATGTATAAACTGACTGCACTTTTCGCATCTTTCTTGTCAATACGATAAATATGTTGAATAATTCATACACCCTCAAGGTTTTTAGCTGATATTCTAGGTGCGAAAGTTGAGTTAATTAATATTATTATTTTCTATAACGTTTACAAACGCCGCTGCTGCAGGAGTTAATTCTTTAAAAGAATGAGCAATCAAGCCTATTTCCATATCTATTGGAGGGTGAATACTACACTTTACAAAATCGTGGGAAATTGAACTTAAGATAAACTCAGACATAACACCAATTCCAACGCCATTTTTCACCATATTAATTAATGTGTCAGCGTTTTGTACAATAAAGCTATTATCAAAGTTAATTTTATTATCTTTAAAAATCTGTGATACGACTTTTTCGTAACCTGCTTTACATAATATTAAGTTATTCTGGTGAGCAATTAAATCTATATTATTTTTCACTTCATGTTGATCCTGTAATATCCCAACCATCTTATCTTGAATAAGAAATTTATATTCATATCCTTCAACAGGAGACAAGACAATTCCAAAGTCAACCACTCGTTCTTCAACCCATTTGTTTATCTGATTTGGTGAACCTTCCATTAGGTCGATACTGACTAAAGGATATTTCTTTTTAAATAAAGCAATTGCTTTTGAAAGGAAAATAGTTGATGCAGCTGGAAAAGAACCAATTTTTACTCCTCCACCAAACAAGTTATTTTCTCTATTTGAAATTTGAAAAATTTTATTTTCAATATTCATCATTTGTCTCGCAAGAACTAATACTTCTTTTCCTACATCTGTTAGTATAAGTCCTGTTTTTTTATCTCGATGAAATATCTTTACATTAAGATCATTTTCGATGTTTTTAATAGCTTTACTAACAGCAGGTTGTGATATATATAAATCATTTGCTGCCTCTGTAATGCTCATTTTGTCTGCAACTTTAATAAAGATTTTTAAATTGTTAGTTGTCATAACCATTTTGTTATCACCTCATAACGATACATGTATTTGAGTTATATGTATATATAACATAAACTACAGATATACAGCAAGAATAATAGGATGATATCTAATTGTATCCGGATACTATTTTAAGGGGAATGAATTTTATTAGCTCTAGCTGTTACGTAAAATTTATAAAGTTGTAAAAAACAAATAATTATATATAACAAGGAATCTTTTATTTTTATAAAGTTTGTCTACCTTATTTATCTAAAGGGATATTTGTAGGTTCAGTAATAGTTACCGGTTTTGGAAAACCAGATACCTACTATGATCCAAGTTAATCGCAGAGAAGTATTGGGAATTATACGAAGTAGGAGGCTGCCATTTAGTTGTGCAGCCGATCGCTTACACCACCGTACGTACCATTTGGTATACGGCAGTGCAATCGTATATCTGCATGCTCGTACTGATCTTGGAAGTCAAATTAACCAGCCAGTGCGAGCTTTTCGTTTGTTATAGAACTGGACAGCACTGGACTTCTAACAATGCGCCAGATAAATTTCGATATTCTTAAAAATATAGCTATTTAAAACACATCGGGAGAGTGAATTATGAAGAACACATGGAAAGTTTACGTTCTAGCATTGATCAGCTTTTTAGTCGGCACATCCAATTACATCGTTTCCGGGATATTGGACCGGATCGCAGAGACATTGGGAACAAGCGTTGCGGCAGCAGGCCAGCTTATTACGGTTTATTCCCTGGCCTATGCGGTTGGTACGCCTATTTTGATGGCGCTGACGGCCAAAATGGACCGGCGTAAGCTCCTCCTTTATTCGCTTGGCCTCTTTATTGCAGCAAATCTGCTGACATTTATATTATCAGGCTTCGGTTTCTTCATAGCCGCGAGAATTATTACGGCGTTAGGTGCCGGAGTGGTCACAGTTAACGCGCTCAGCATCGCCGCCAAAATCGCTCCGCCAGGTAAGCAGGCTAGCGCCATCGCCAACGTCACCATGGGCATTACCGCATCACTCATCATCGGCGTTCCGCTCGGTAGAATGGTAGCCTCGGCTTTTGGCTGGAAAGCGGTATTTCTGGCCATCGCAATTGTCGGGGTTATGGCCATGCTTGTCATTGCTGCGGTTATTCCACGTATGCAGGGCGACAAGCCTGTCCCTTTGATCAAACAATTTGCTTTGTTAAAAAAACCTCAGGTTTTGGTTGCTTTAGCGATTACTTTTTTCTGGTTGGGAGGATATTCCCTCGCCTATACTTACATCTCTCCTTTTTTGCTAGATGTGACTCATTTAAATGAATCATTAATTAGCGCAGCTCTATTCGTGTTCGGCATTGCCAGTTTGATTGGCTCGAAAGTCGGCGGTTACAGCGCGGATAAACGGGGCATCAAATACACGCTCGTTTCAGGGATGGTGCTTCACGTCATTTCGTTTATTTTGCTATCCTTCGTAGGACAGTCGGTCATTGCTGTATTCGCCATTTTGATCCTTTGGTCTTTTGCCGCTTGGTCATCCGCTCCGGCGCAGCAATTTAACCTGGTTTCGCTTGTTCCTGAATCCTCGGGAGTCATGCTGAGCTTGAACAGCTCCATGATGCAGCTTGCCATGGCTGTCGGCGCAGGAATCGGCGGGCTGATCGTTAACCGTGTTTCTTTGGCATCCATTACCTGGTTCGGGTTACTCGGAGTAGTCATCGCCATCATTGCCACGTTTGTATTGTCCAGCATGGCATCACGGCATTCGGTGATTCAATTAGCGGATTAAGGTATCTGAATTTTGCCTCCTAAACATTGTCTGCAAAAACTGCACCTCAATGGTTTAAACACAACCATCGAGGTGCAGTTTTTTGTCTAAATGGAGGATGGTTATTTGGACGATAGTTACTTAGTTCCAAATTAGCTGACTTGAGTGATTCTAATTTTTCTTTAACCTAGAGCCTTACATTTTGTTATTTACTTTATTTTAGCAAACGTGTGTTCCTGTTACAATAGATTCTCAGAAAACTAAATCCGTTTTATGAACAAAAATAATCTCTGATCAAACCACTTTTTTTGTCACTAATAATACTTTTCCTTAATCCGTTAAATGGCCCGATTGTTGAAAAAAATAACGGGGGAGTTTGATGAGTAATATAATGCTTCGGAATGTGATTGAGAATGATCTTCCTATTTTTTCAAGCAACAACAGAACCATGAAGCGAACCATATGGCTGCCTTTACGAGCAAAGACCCCAGTGATTGGGATGGCTTCACTACACACTGGAACAAAATTCTTACTGATAGGGAAATTATTAAGCAGACGATTATTGTAGAAAAGAATGTGGTTGGGCATATTTCATGTTTCGAGCAGTTCGGAGAACCAGAAGTTAGCTATTGGATTGGAAAGGAATATTGGGGAAAAGGAATCGCAACAAAAGCTTTACGGGAATTTCTAAAGCACATTACAATTCGTCCCCTTTATGCTCGTGCCTCGAAAGACAATACCGTATCACTTAAGGTTCTAGAGAAATGTGGATTCATGATTACTGGTGAGGACAGTGGGTTTTCTAATGCACTTGGCGAAGATGTGGAGGAGTTTATTCTTACCCTCAATTAAAGAAATCTAAAAATATAATGTGTATTACGTTATAGGGCTGAATTCTGCAGCAAGAATTGTGCTCTTTCTTTATGATAAGGCTTATTGAGCTAAAGGGGCAGAATAGTTGAAGAAAATGGACTGTTTCTACAGTCCATTTATATTACCATTACAAGTTAAAGGTAAGATTTGTTGGAATTAAATTATTTTTCATTGGAAATCATAAGCAGAAATGCTGGAAAAGGAGATTAGTTATGACAATAGATAAAGATTTAAATCCAATGAATGTGATAAAACCACTTAATATAAATCCCAAAATATTATATGAGCCCCAACCTTTTACAACTTTTGAAATTGGTAAACTTTGGGCTACCTATATGGGAAACAGCATGTCAATTCAAATTTTAAGTTATTTTCTTCAAAATTGCGATGATGAAGATATTAGACTGCTATTAGAAAATGGTTTAGCTTTAGCAAATGATTTCACGCATAGAATAGAAGGATTTTTTAAAAAGGAGAATTTCCCTATCCCAATTGGATTTACTAAAGATGATGTAAATCTTGGTGCCCCTCGTTTATACGCAGATGAATTTTATGTTCATTATTTAAAATATGCTGCTAAGGCAGGTTTGAGTCTTTACGCAGTAGCCGTTCCATTGGTATTGAGGGAGGATATAAGGGAATTTTTTATTTATTGTAATCAATGCACTACCGTCATTTTAGGGCAAACTAATAATATTTTAATGGATAAAAAATTCATTGCTGCACCTCCTACCATACCAACACCAGATGGAGTTGATAAAATTGATAAACAAAGTTACTTAAGTGGTTTTATTGGAGAAGTCCGACCATTACAAGCATTAGAAATCATCCATCTTTGGGATAACATTGAAAATAACGTAACAAGTTTGGCATTATTATTGGGATTCCATCAGATCGTTCAAGATAAAAAGATAAAGGCTTTGTTTAAAAGAGGCTTAGACATGACTAATAAAGCTGTAAAGCAATACCAGGAAAAACTGCACGTGGAACACCTTCAATCACCGTCATACCTAGACCATTTGATTACAACATCTACATTTTCACCTTTTTCCGATAAAATAATGTTGTTCCATAAAGTGGACATGTTCGCAATGAAGATAAGGTCATTCGGAAACTCACTGGCGGTAACAGCAAGAAGAGATATAAATCTATTGTATTTAAGAACTCTTATGAACATTGGCTTGTTTGTTGATGATGGCATGAATATCTTAATCGATAAAGGTTGGTTGGAGGCACCGCCAGAAGCGTATGACAGATCATAAGATAGGATTTGGATCATCTTGAACAACTTCTAATCTAGCCGTAAAATATTTTAGAAGGGTCTACTTTTTGTCCTTTTTAAATTGAACTTATTAATCTCTTAACATTTTGCTAAATAATTTAAAGGATCAAGCATTTTATTGTTTTTCGTGCAGGCGTGTTACTGTGCAATTGTTTTTATTTAAACTAAGGGGCATTTTAGTTTTACAAGAATTAATAAGAAGTATTAAGATTTCTTTATTGACTAATCAGTCCGAAATGAATAAAATAATATTCTGAAAGGAGGTTAGAATAACCAATGGCTAGAAATAAAGAATTTGATCCATCTATTGTACTACATAAATCTATGGAGATTTTTGGACATTATGGCTACGAAGGCACTTCGCTTCAAAATTTATTAGATGGTTTAGGAATAGCACGTCAAAGTTTATATGACACTTATGGTACAAAAAGGGATCTGTTTATTTCTGCAGTAAAACAATATATAAATGGAAAAACTGCTGCTGTAATATCATATTTGGAGCGTCCTGGGTCAGTAAAAAAGGCTATTAGTGAAATTTTCTATGAGGGAATAAACGTCTTAAAGGATGATGCAAGGCGTAAAGAATGCTTTATTATGGATAGTGCAATCGCTCAAATACCCCATGATTTGGAAATATCAGAGTTTTTTAACCATGATTTAAAACGGTTAGAAGAAGCTTTTTATAAAGCTTTAGTACGTGCTCAAGAACAGGGGGAAATTGGGAAGAAAAAAGACATAAATGCTCTGGCTAAGTATTTGAATCACTCCAGATATTCGTTAACACAGGTGGCTAAGTTATCATCGGATCATAAAGTATTAGATGATTATGTTTCTGTGATTCTCACGACATTGGACTAAAGGTGAAGCTAATTAAAAGGCTTCATTCTATTTTTGATTATTTTTGACTAGTTAGTCTAGAATGTTTAGTTTTGATGAATTGTTTTATTATTTTTTTATTCTAATTATAGACTGTTTGGTCTAGAAAGAAAGGAAGAATATTCAATGAAAGAAAAGAAATTTAAGGGGTTAGCTCTAACTCTTTTAGCTGTATCTCAGTTAATCTTAGCACTCGATTACACTATTATCTTTGTTGGCTTACCATCTATTGCTGTAGAATTAGGCTTCTCTGCAAATTCATTGCAATGGGTAGTAAGTGCATTTTCTCTAGTTTATGGGGGATTTTTACTAATTGGGGGAAGATTGTCAGATTTATTAGGAAGAAGAAGGATGTTTATTATAGCAACTGCACTATTCGGTTTAGGGTCTTTACTTGGAGGTTTAGTAAATTCTGATATGATGTTGATTGTAGCAAGAGGTATTCAAGGGCTAGGAGGAGCATTATTGTCTCCTGCAACCCTATCATTGATAATGTCAAATTTTGAAGAAGGCAAAGAACGAAACCATGCGATGTCAGTATGGGCAGCCATGGGTGGAGTAGGTTTGTCCCTTGGGTTATTGCTTGGAGGGTTGTTAACAAATTATTTTGGATGGGAAGCCATTTTCTTAGTAAATGTGCCAATTACGATTCTCGTTATTTTACTGGCGCCATTTGCTCTACAAGAGAGTAAAGTAACGTCAACTACTCGTCATTATGATTTAGCTGGAACTATTTCAGTGACGGCTGGCATGATTTTAGTGGTTTATTATCTTATTCAATCTCCACTTAAGGGCTGGGCAAATCAAGCAACAATCATTCCTGGAGTTTTAGGATTTTGTCTACTTTTATTATTTATTATTATTGAAAAGCGTACGAGCGAACCTTTAATTCCTTCTAGTCTGATTCGTATTCGTAGTTTAGTCAGTGCTACAATCAGTGCAGCTTTGTTTTCTGCATCTTTTGGAACACTTTACTATTTTTTGACTCTTTACACTCAAGAAGTATTACATTACTCTACGATTCTTTCAGGAGTGAGCTTTCTACCTTTAACACTCAGTGCTTTAGTAGGTTCTAAGTTTATTAACAAGATGATTAGCCAAATAGGTATTGCAGGGACAATGGGAACTGGAATGGTACTTGGATCTATAGGTTTTATCATTCTTACCCAATTAACTGTACACGGCTCCATTTGGGCAATGATATTGGGTACTATTATTATAGGTTTAGGGCAGGCATTTGTATTTACAACAATGTTTATTGCTGCTAGTTTAGGTATTGAAATGAAACAACAAGGGATTGCATCTGCTATTATAAACACAGGCCAACAAATCGGCTCCGCAGTTGGTTTGGCAGTAATTATGGCGATAGTTTCAGCTACCCTCAATACCAGTGGATCATTGGAACAAATGGGGAACGAACTTTTGACCGATGCAGTGCGAATGGCATTGATTATTGAAGCTATCATTGCTCTGGTTGGACTATTAGTAGCATTTACTTTAAGGCAAAAGAATTCTTCTTCATTGGTAACAAATAATTCAATTGATAAGTGATTGGATAGTGGAAAAATAGTAGTATTTTTATTCCAGAAGGTAGCTGTGAAAAATATATCCCTAATACTAATAGTAATGAAACATTTTGTAGCAAAAATCCGTATTAAAATAGTGCCGATATTAAAAGAGACCAATATTCTTTCTAAAGAGCTGGCTCAATAAGGGTTCCAAAGGAGATGGAAAAAACATGATTAGAAATATTATTGGAATTATACTTATACTCATAAGTTGTGCGATTCTCGTAATCAATCAAGCTTATCTAGAACCAAATGGATTGAATGTTATTCCATATTGGATTCTTGTTGTATGTGCTGTTTTAGGTGGTTTCATCCCAGATTACGAGTCAAAAAAAGAAAAATAACTATTACTTTAATTGTCTGAAATGTTTCTATTAACCTATTTATAATTTCAATTCATTTTAGAATGTAAACACATTTATAAGTGATGCTAGGATATTTTCATAGACACAACTTAGTTAAGTTTTTAAAACCTTAACTAAGTTGTGTCTATATGGGAAACAAAAATACAGGTAAAAAATATAATGAAGATTTCAAAATGATGATCGTTGATCTCTATAACTCTGGTAGCTCAGCAAAAGATTTAAGTAGTGAATATGGCGTTTCTGAAGTAACAATCTATTCGTGGATTAAGAAATTCTCCCCCATTCAAACTGAGGATGGATCAACTGTCACAGCTGATGAAATCGCCAAGATGAAGAAACAAATGCTTCGCCTTCAAGAAGAGAATGAATATTGTTGTCCAAAATATTGACTCAAATCCAATTTATAGGGGGCATTTTATGATTAAGTCTTTAAAAGGGCAATTTATCTTAGCTATATTTGTTGCTATAGGCTTTGTTTATGTTAATTTTTCTAGTATTGAGTTTATTGCTGACAAGAGGGATCCAACCGTTCGGGAATGTTTTTCTTCATCATGATTTTATCGGTGTTTAATGCGGGATTATTGACGGAAAAAAACATTCAAATAAGAAAGAAGAAATAACTTTTATCCAACTAACGGGGGCATCCCTTTAATAAGGGATGCTTTGTTCTTATTGAATAGTTGTGTTTTTATCTATCCAGGAAACTATTATTAAATGAGATGGAATTCAATGAAATTACAAATGCAGAAACATAGTTAACAAGAATGAAGAAGAGTCCATGACCGTCATGGTAGAATACAGCTAATCAATATATAAGAAAAAAGGAATTAGACATTCAATTACAAGTTAGAGGTGAAATTATAATGTATGCAGATTTACATATTCATTCACACTATTCCGATAGTACCCGTTCTCCTGAGGAAATTGTCAAGAAGGCAAGAGAGCTCGGCATTGACTTATTATGTGTAAGCGACCACAACACAACAGCAGCTTATAACGAGCTTATACCTTTGTGTAAAGAGAACCAAATTAAATTAATTCGAGGAGCAGAAATCTCTACCTCTTTTGAAGATAAAGAATTTCATGTCCTCGCTTATGACTTCAATTTTGAAAATAAAGAGATAATTGATATTTGCAAACAATGTGAGACGGTTTATGCTGATATTGATATACAATTAATAAAAAAGATGAGTGTTGACTACAAGGAAATAAGTATAGAAGATTTTAATTCTTACAATCGAAATCTAAAAAACGGTGGTTGGAAAGGCTTTGACTACCTAAAGAGCAAAAACTTAGTTATTGATGTTCCTAGTTTTTTAATCTCATCAGTGATTATAATATTAAACCCAAAAGTTCATTTCCATCAATAGATTATGTAATAAATGTAATACATAATGCAAATGGTAAAGCAGTTATTGCCCATATCGGAGAAACAATGAAGAATAATCTTTTTGAAATAGAACCTTGTTTAAAAAAACTTGAAAATATGGGCGCAGATGGCTTTGAATGTTATTACACAACTCATACAGAAGAAATAACAAATGTTCTTATAGACTTTTGTCAAAAAAATAATATGTTAATAACCATAGGCAATGATGACCACGGTGGATTTAACAATAGATCAAATGTCATATATGAAATGGGGGCAATTAAGGTTGATTTTAGTAAGTTGAATTTGAAAGATATTGAGATTTTGGGTTAACTTTAATAACCTGTATGGTAGTACAAAATAGGCTTTTTTTTCATTAGTTTCAACTCTTTTTTCTTATTCGACTAAAGGGACAGTTTAGTTGATTAACGAATATTTTTATCAGAATATTCAAAATGTGTATATTGTGGTAAAATGGAAATTACAAGGAGAGTGAGCTAGATGTTATGGATATTATTTATTTTTGTCCTTTTGATTCTGGCATCTGCAATTTTTATTGACTTGAGACGTAAGAAAAACAATAATAATCCTCAAATACCTACTCATCCGAACAATAAACCAGGAGATAGTTCAAATTATATGATGGGGGATAATAAAGATACTGGTGGATTTCAATAAATGTTTCTTTAGATTATCGAGGGCGATTCTTCATTAAATGAGGTCGCTTTTTTATTATTTAACAAAAAGATTGTAAAATGTTGTACTTAAACAAACGGGGGCATCCCTTTAAAAGGGGGATCTTTTTTTAAAATTTAAGTAAAGTATCAGCAGTTATAGCAGGATTAATATCCTTTATTGTTGAATAAAACAAGTTAGAGCAAATTTAGTAAAAAAATGGAGATCTATATGCCAATTGAAAATCTAAATTCATTAAGTAATGATTTAAGAAAGATTGATCAAGAATTTAAACAAAAGATTGAGCCATATCGAAGTGAATTGTGGAATTATTGTTATAGATTAACAAGATCCCCCTGGGATGCTGAAGATTTAGTACAAGATACTTTATTAAGATCATTGTCAGTTCTAGCTAAAATATTTCAACCTTTAAATACGAGAGCTTATTTGTTTAAAATTGCTACTAATCTATGGATTGATCAGGTAAGAAAACAAAAACATACAAATTTGTCTTTCGATGATGTAGTTTTTAATGAAAAGGATACTTCAAAAGAATTTTTAGTAATGGAACACTTGGAATTATTGATAAGGTATTTAACTCCGAACCAATACGTGGCACTAATCTTATCAGATGTTCTTCAATTTAAGGGAAGCGAAGTAGCAGAGATTATGTCATCCTCGGAGGGGGCAGTTTATACAAACTTGAGTAGAGCAAGAAATAAAATGCGTGAGTACCATAATTCTAATAAAAAAAATAGCTACGCCCATGCAGTAAAAGAACTTCCTATAAATCCAACGATAGATTTATTATTAAAGGGATTTAGGGATAAAAATCCAAAACTAATAGCTTCTTTATTAGATGAAAATGTAATGACTGAGATAACACATTCTGGACTAGAAATGGGTAAAAATGAAACGGAGAAAAACTCATTAAAAGATTGGGCAGAAATTGTTCAAAAACAACATAAAATCATTTCCCAGTATATAGAGCTATGGGGACGGAATGTTATTGTTGAGTTTGAGCAGAAGTTAGATAATCAATTATATCTTAACAATATACATTTCTTTGAGTTAGTAGAAGAAAAGGTATCCTATTGGAAATTCTATTGTTTTTCTTGGGATTTAATGAAAAGAGCTGCTAAAGAACTAAACGTAAATTTGAATGCGCAATATTTTTATCACATTTTTTAAACATTAATGTAAGGTTTTTTCTTCTTTCTCCGTTATATAAATGAATCACTATATGATTCAAATTATTAGAGGAGTGAAAAGAATGAACAGTCCAATTAAAAACCAAATCAATACTATTTTTGTCCATGTAAGTAATCTAAAGAGATCAGTAATTTGGTATTCACAATTACTAGGTCAAGAATACGATACCGCAGAAATTAGAAGGCCAGTATATAATATTAAAATTAGCGATTACACTGGATTAACCTTGGATGCAGGACCAGAAGAGAAAATAAAAAGAACGAAAAATTGCGAATATCCGTTATTTAATTTTCACACAGATCAAATCTACGTAGCGTATAATTACGTAAATAGTTTGGGATATAAAATTGAATCGGAAATTGTAAATTTTGATGATTTCTCTTATTTTACTATTAGTGATCCTGATAGAAATATAATAATGATTTGTACTGGTTAATATAAAAAATTAAATATTTTTATAGGATGCATTTTTTGCATCCTTTCTACTTAAAAAGTGGGAATATTAATTGATGAAGAACTAATACCCTTTTTTGCTTTAGTAAAGGAGTAGTATTCCTGTATTAAATGAAATATAAAAGACAAGCTTTTGAAGGAATGTATTTAAACAAACGGGGCAAGTTAGTTGAAGCTCGATGTTTAACCTGTATTCAACAATGGGGCAATATAATTGAGTAACCGAAATAGGAGATTTAAAACTGCGAAGTGAATATAGAAACGTACTATAAGAAAAATCTCGAACAAAATCTTGATATACTTGAAGGATGTAACTTCAGTATATTATCGATTAAGCACTCATAGGTGGATTAATGGAATCGCCTTAAAAGCAATACTGAATAAATTATGCCTCTTAAAATATGTTACAATTCCACCTAATGTATAGTTTTAGTTATTTTGAAAGGATTTTACCATGAAAGAGGAGTTGGATCGCATGGTAAGTATTGCACAATTGCAAAAAATAAACAAACCAGCCCATCTGGTATACCTAGCATTAACAACGAAGGAAGGCTTGTCTGAAGTATGGACAAAGGATTTGAATGTGGAAGCAGTCGTTGGAAAGGTGAATGAGTTTCGCTTTGGTCCTAATGATACAGCCAAAATGAAAGTCATTGAGCTTGTTGCAGACAAGCGAGTCAGCTGGGAATGCGTTTACGCTGATTCCGAACCAGAATGGATCGGGACTACAATCACTTTTGAATTAACTGAATCTAACGGCATCACAAAGGTTGATTTTAGCCATGACCAGTGGAAAGAAATTACGTCATGTTACAAGTATTGCAATTACAACTGGGCAATGTTTTTGCTGAGCTTGAAGCAGTACTGTGAGCTTGGGAAAGGCACACCTTATCAAGAAAGAAGTTTTTAGAGAATTTAAGGGGATACTAATAAATATAAAGATTAACCTTTTTATTAAACTAACGGGGGCTTTAGTTTAATAGAAAAAGCCTTCTCGATTGAGAAGGGCAATAATTCAAGCAATTCTAATGATGTTATTTAGCATTTGGATGCTCTTTTAAATATTTTACTAAATTTTTATAAGAAGTAGTTTGATAAACTAAATCCTTACTATCAAATACAAAATAATTAGGTTTATTTTCAGTGATTTTCAAGTATGGTGTATTATTTTTTGAATTTTTATAATCTGATTCTATAATCATTCTAAAGATGTTATTAATATCTGTTTCTTTTTCTAATTTATTGTCGATTATATCATCGCCAACTATATAAAGATTATATTTCCCTTTTTCGTCTGATACCATGCGATCTCTTTTTGCTTCGCTAATACACCCTGTCAAACCTATGAATGGTGATAACAATAATACACAAATTATACACAGTTGTCTCATATCAATTTCTCCTTCGAATTAAAATAATCACTTCCTTAATTTTTTTTATAAAACTTACGGACAACACTATGTAGTTCATCATCCTTAAATCTTTTTCTAAGTATAACAGTTACATCACTTGGTCCAATTTCATAACCTAATTGATTCATCTTCTAAGCTGTTTTTTTCACTTACTGTTTAAGCATATTCTTTGATAATCATCTTCTCAAAGGTGTCATCAATATATTTCTCTGTTAAACGAATAAACTCTGTTAATTCTGCTATTACCTTGATTGTTCGTTCAACATTCCTTAATCTCAACCTCTTTTAACTGACTTAATAACTACTTCTAAAAATAAAGGAAAACTCCTTTGTTTTAATAAAATAGTCCTATTTTTAATGCCTTGAAACTTAGCTGAATATTGATAATATGGAACTAACTAATTTAAATAAGGACTAAAGAGATCCACAAATCATCGGAAAGGAGGATATTATAAAAAAGCACTCTGATTTATTTTATTATTGTTGCTATTGTAATATATGGAAATCTAGACGTATTTGATGGGGTACATTGGATTTACCGTCTAATAAATTTATGCTTTTTGTTTATAATTGTTGCAATTCTAAATGCTTTCTGTAAACGTTTAAAAATATTTTACAGTTAAAATATAATAACATTAAAAGTGAGTGAAAGAATGCTCTTAAACTTAATGTGGCGTTTATCTATGGAGGATTAATGCTTTTTTAAAGTTATTAAGCTAAAGAGGCAGGATTGTTGAATAAAAAATTGTAAAGTTAAATAAAAAACTAATGCTATGGGTGGTTATAATCAGGTTAGAAAGTATTCACAAAAAAGGGGTATTAAAAGTGGAATTAATGCTTTGGATGACTGTTGGTTTTATCATATTCGGATTTGTTGTGCTCGTTTCCATGAAGAAAAATATGGAGAATAAACTCGCCTTTATAAAAACAAATATGGAAAATAATATAGAAAGCACAAAAGGTTCGACCAAATTAATAGTTTGGTGGATAGTGGGAACTACGGTATGGGGGATAGTGAGTATGATTCTAATTGTGGGATGGTTTCATAAATACTATGGCTAACTGTGGTTCATCTTTGTGAAGGTAAGTATTTAAACGAACGGGTGCATTTCAACAAGAAGGATGCCCACTCTTCTTATTGAATATATTAAAGTTGCTACTGTTGAAAAGCAATCGTATCAAGAATGAGATTAATAAATTGAGATTGTGAACTATAAATGATCGGGGGGAGGTTTAATGAATAACAATTCTTATAATATTGTCGTGCATGTTGTCAATTTAATCCTATTGGGAGTTATCGGTATTCTCGCATTTTTCTCTGTGATAAATATTAGCCCAGCCCAAGACCCCATCTTTGACATATTTAAATTCTGTCTTTTTGGTTTTCTGCTTGTCATGTGGGCAGTTAATTACTGGATACAATACAAGAAGCAAAAATGGATCCTACCAATAGCCGGAACCATCCTTTACGTCGCCATCGCTTTGTTTGTCATGGTTGTTGTTATGCCATTCCTACGAGAAATTGTTTATTAAATCAACCGCAGCCATGCCGAATAACAATTAAACAGATTTATCACGCTTGGTAAGCTCAGTTCTTATTTCAGTAACGTGGGCTTTAGTTAAGCAAGAAATAGCCCCACTCTAGTGAGAAGGGCTTTTTTTTAGCTCTTTTTTCTTATTCGACTAAAGAGGCAATTTATGTGAAGAAGGTATTAACAAAGGATTAAACGAATATTCCTTAATAACCGTAGAGTATTGGGGGAATTAAATGAATACGTATCTCGAAGAAATAACGAAAGATGTGTATGCTTTTTTAGTTTGGGATGAATCCTGGGACTCATATAATAACTGCTACTTGTTGCTCGATGCCAATGATATTTTGCTTATTGACTCAGGAAAAGAAGAACATTCTCAATTCCTGTTCTCTGCACTAAATAGTAAAGGGATTTCTAATAGTGATGTAACTCACTTTATTGCCACACACGGTCATAAGGACCATATTGGGGGAATTCAACACATAGGAGAAGTAGACGGATTTATTCATAGGAAAGATTTAGATTTGGTACCCCAAAATCTTAGACACAAACTAAAGATGAATCTCCCCGATAACGGTTTAACTGCAGGCAATTTAGAATGTGTTCTCCTTGGACATCATACAAAAGGTTCTGTCTTACTATATCATCGTAAAAGCAAAACGCTATTTTGTGGAGATCATATTTGCTTTTTTGGAGAATCTTTAAACGATAATAAAGTTGTAGATATAGGTACTCTTGAAAGAGAAAAGTTTAAGCAGTTTGTGTCTGATTGGTCTCAAAACGAAGAAATGAAAAGAGAACATCATTTTAATTTATTTATCGATGGTTTAAGGGTTATTAACAAATTTGATGTTGAATATTTATGTACGGGACACGGCACGATCTTAAAAGGAAATATAAATAGATTTATTTCGGATTTACTCAAATTTGAATAGTAAAATCAAAGATTCCTTATTCACTAAACAGGTGTAAAAAATAAAGTAAACTAAAATATTGTGGTTATATTATTACATCCAAATACTTCAGTGGATTCTCCGTTAAATAGAAAATCCATTGAAGTTTTAAATTAAATAAAAGAAAAACATAATCAATAAAAAAATTAATTTTCCATATTCCCTAATTGCTTAGATGTATCACAAAAAACAAATCGTCTTCTTTTGTAGAAGGGATAACATGTCAATTTAAATGGCTCCAATCGCTGCTTGTTCTTGATGTGTTTCTTTAAAGAAGCTTGATAGGCAACTGTTTCAATCCACGAATAACAAGGCTTTGTCGCCATTCAAGTTCATTCAGTTCAGCTGCAAGGCTAAGATTTGGGTATTCTTCCAGCAAAACGCGTAGGGCAATTTCGCCTTCAAGCCGGGCAAGAGGGGCACCTAGACAATAGTGGATGCCTTTTCCAAACGCAAGATGCGGACTTTTTTCCCTTGTAATGTCGAGGGTACTGGGATCAGAAAACGTCGCTGGATCATGATCCGCTGACGCAAGAGACACAATGACATGGTCCCCTTTCTCAACTTGCTGTCCCATAAAGGTAAAGGACTCCTTCGCCCAACGGTCTGTACTGAACTCAACTGGACCATTAAATCGTAGCAATTCTTCAATGGCTTGTGCTACAAGGGAATGGTCTTCTTTTAGCATTGCAAGCTGGTCTTGGTGTGTAAGCAGCGCCAGTAAACCATTGGCAATTAGATTCACAGTCGTTTCATGTCCTGCCACAATTAGAAGCATAACGACACCATACAATTCGCTTACAGTTAAACGATCTCCTCCTTCCTCTGCTTGAATTAAATCAGACAGCAAATCCTCCTTAGGAGATTCACGCTTTTTTTCAATCATTTTCTCCAGATAAGCCATAAATTCCACCATAGCCTCATCGTATCTAGGACTATCACTAATCTCCACTATTACATTGGACCAGCGCTGGAAATCAAGACGATCTTCAGATGGGATGCCAAGCAATTCACAGATGACTCTAATTGGAATCGGAAACGCATATTCTTCTATAAAGTCAACCGTTTCTTTGTTTCTCATGAGCCATGCTTGTTCTCTTGCAATATCCTCAATGCGCCCTCTTAACATCTCAATCCTTTTGGGCGTAAAGCCACTTTGTACAAGGCTGCGTAGGCGGCGATGGTCAGGTGGATCAACAAAAAGCATGCTTTGAGTTATTGGAGGCAGATTTTCGTCTGTCACTTCATCAGGGAAGACTGTCCGCATATCTTTTATAAACCTCGGATCTTTTAACACGGCTACCGCTGCTTCATACGTAAAAGCCATCCATGAATAATGATGTCCTTCGTTAAACATCTTCACTTTTGCAAATGGTTGGTGTGGTCGGATTTTATTGTAATAATCATAAGGATTTTGGTGAAACTCCTGCGAAAACAAGTCAAGCGATTTAGTATCCATGCGTGCTATACTCCCTTTCTAAATCAAGTCTTTTTATCATATATTCGCGTTTACATATTCTTTTCCTGCAATCATGGTTGGAAAAACTAGTAATAAATATATTCTTCATTTAAAAACTAATTCCTGGGAATCTTGTGTTCAACGTTCAGGGTAGTGAAGAAGGATAATCCAATTGGGAGGTTTTTCAAATTTCAAAAAATGTACCAGCGCAATTATTTTGGAAGAATGTAATAAATGAATATACAGACGGACAATTTACTGAACAGTTAAAGGATGGGAAAAGAATATCTCAAGAGTTTGTCAGTTAATATAATAGCCGTAAAAATTACATAGTCTAATATGTATCACTTAAAGTAACACGGGCAAGAGTAAAAAAAGATATGGTCGCGGTGGCGATCTTTTTTTGTTCCACTAACATTGCGAGAATAGTGGTGTAAGCATATCGTATAAATCTGCTCTATATAATTTATTCCTAAAAAGGGGAATTCTGTTAAGATGGAATTACCAAATTACAAATTGGGGAGGGTTTTTTATAATTGAGATTTGTTGATGATTTAGCAGGTGCTTTATTTGATATTTTTAAATTTATTTTAAGGTCGATTAGCTATTTACTTGCAGGGATGATCATTGTCGCTGTTCCAATGTATATGATAGCTTGGCTATTTGGTTTATTTCAGTAATCATACCAGGGCGATGCTTCGCTAAAGATACCAATAAATATGTGTTGGACGACAACCAAGTGATAAGTTCATTAATATAAAGTTTTCATCAGCTTTATTCGCTGGAATATCAAAGATGTTATTTTGTATATCTTTTTAATTCAAAAAATTTCCATTCGAAAAATAGGTGAAATTTGAAGTAGATAAGATTTGTAAATTTCCACAAAAGGGACAGGGCCCAAATGAAAACGGGTACTGTCCTTTTGATATAGATGATTAATTTTTACCAGCAATTGCATAAATTTTGAATTGAATTTAAATAAATTTTATTCTTGTTTTGATTATTTTTCGTAAATTTATGTTTAATTATTTATTGATAAACAATGGATAATTCGTTAATATATGAAACATACAAAATAATATTTACTAAATAATATTGAGGGGTTGCGAAATGGCGTTTATTCTGGACGATTACGATAAGGCAATATTAAGGGAATTGCAGGAAGATGCATCGATATCCAATCTAAATTTATCAAAGAAAATTGGACTTTCACCATCTGCTTGCCTTTCAAGAACAAAAAACTTGGTGGAAGCGGGTATTATTCAAAAGTTTACGACGATTGTCGATGAGAAAAAACTAGGAATTGAAGTCACAGCATTAGCTCTCATTAATTTATCACCTTTAAATAGGGAAACAATTCATTCATTTATAGAGGATATAAACAAATATCCGCAGGTTCAAGAGTGTTACACACTAACAGGAAGCCATGACTTTATGCTTAAGATAGTAGCAAAGGATATGGAGAGTTACCGGAATTTTATCATTGATTCATTAATGGAGAATCCTGCAATTAATGGAGTTGACACAAGCATGGTAATGAGTACAGAAAAAAGGACGGTCAGTGTGCCAATTGATGAAGTTTAGGAGGTAACTACTTTGAATGCAAACAAAGAATCTTTAGATGTAAATCCGGTTAGGATATCCAAGCAAATAAAAAATAGAAATCAAATATGGATTGCCTTTCGAACGGCTTTCCCATATACACTCCCGATTTTTGCAGGATTTGTCTTTTTGGGGGCTGCTTATGGAATCTTTATGAATTCATTGGGCTTTACTGCGATTTACCCGATTTTGATGAGTTTGTTAATATTTGCAGGTTCAATGGAATTTGTGGCAGCAAATTTATTGCTTATGTCTTTCAATCCGATAAATGCATTACTACTAACATTAATGGTTAATGCACGACATTTGTTTTACGGCATATCAATGCTAGATAAATATGGGGGAGCGGGAAAGAAAAAGTGGTATATGATATTTGGGCTCTGCGACGAATCTTTTGCAATCAATAGTACAATTAATGTACCAAAGGATGTAGATAAAAACTGGGTTATGTTTTTTGTCACACTATTCAATCAATTTTATTGGGTATTAGGTGCAACCTTAGGTGGTATTTTTGGATCTTTTATTAAGTTCAATACGGATGGACTTGAATTTGTCATGACTGCACTTTTTGTCGTTATCTTTATTGAACAATGGATGAAGGAAGAAAAACATATAAGTTCACTTGTAGGTTTAGGAGCTTCAATTGTCTGTCTAATTGTTTTTGGTGGAAACAATTTCATTATCCCTGCCATGATAGCAATTTTGGGGCTACTGACTCTGTCTAAAAAGTCATTGGAGAAAGTTGAGGTTGAAGCTAAATGACAATGAATATAACTCAACAAATTATTATTGTTGCCATGGTGGTTTTCGGTACAATGCTTACAAGGTTTGTTCCATTCATCGTTTTTCCATCGGGAAAAAACACACCGAAGTACATACAATACTTGGGCAAAGTGCTACCATCATCGGTATTCGGGCTTTTGGTCATTTATAGTTTAAAGGATGTAAGAATATTATCTGGAAGTCATGGTATCCCTGAATTATTAGGAGTGATTACTGTTGTAATTCTTCATTTTTGGAAGAAAAATATGTTCCTCTCGATAGCTGGAGGAACGATTATTTACATGTTATTGGTGCAAATGGTCTTTTAAATATTGCAAAATCTAGTAAAGGGGTGGATTTTTGTGAAAGAGAAAATTGATGAGTATCAAATTTATAAAAAACACTACGAACAAATTTATAACCAAGTGAAAAATGATCCATATGCTCAATCCTTAGGCATTAAGTTAACAAAATTTGAGGCAGGATTTGCAGAAGCAACCCTAGATGTGCAAAGCCATATGGTAAATGCATACGGAACGGTTCATGGGGCAATTATGTATGCGTTGGCCGATCATGCATTTTCGGTAGCCTGTAATGCATATGGAAAAACTTCGGTAGGACTATCGACGACCATTCAGTTTATGGAATCGGCAAAACCTGGAGACAAGATAGTCGCACGTGCAACGGAAGTAAGAAGAAACTTTCGTACCGGATTCTATAGAATTGAGATTTTTCATGAAGAAAAACTAATCGCTACAATGGAGGCAGTTTCTTACCGAAAGGATCATTATTTTATTGATATTGATCAACAAGAATAAAAGTGGTACAAGTTTTAGGTACTCATTATTGTTCATACCTCTTAAAAAAAATTATGAGATATTCATTTAAACAAGAGTGTGGGAGCTGATTGATAGAAAATCGTCAGCTTTTTTGTTATTTAAAAACGGTGAAAAAATTTACTTAATGCAAATTTGATCTCCAAGAAGGATTTGATTGCCCTTTTGGGTATGTACTAACGGACAGTAAATAAAATAAGGAGAAAGTATAAAATAGTAGTGAGGTGGTGAAAGGAGTATGGAGAAATTCAAGCCATATAATAAAGCGCTAATGCAGGAACCAAATGAAGTAGTAATATTTTCGCAAATACCTATTATATTTTGGATTTTTTTGATGTATATAGGGGCATTAATACTGCAAAATATTCAACACCCCATGCTTATTCATAGTTTAATTTTCAGTTTAATTATAGTAATACATGCATTCCTATATTTTTTTTTCCGTTTATTTAATAATAATAAGTATTGGTTTTACTTTTTGGCTCAGGAGTGTATATTGTTTATTTCAGCTTTTCTATTACCTAAAGGGTCTCCAGTTGTATTAATTGGATTACTACCAGTTTTAATAGCACAAAGTATTATTATTCTAAAAAGTAAAATAAAAGTTATATTATTTTTTATGCTATCTTATGGTTTATATTGCATTGCTATCACTATAAATTATGGGGCAAGTGAGCTACCAATTTTTATTCCTATATTCTTCTTAATTTTACTGATAGTAATTTTCTATACGCTTAGCTATAACCGGCAAGTTAGTGCAAAAGAGCGTATGGAGTTTTATTTACAACAGTTAGGACTAGCATACCAAAAAGTTGAGGAACTAACTTTAGTAAATGAAAGACAACGAATGGCTAGAGATTTACACGATACATTAGCCCAAGGTTTGGCAGGACTGATTATGCAATTAGAAGCAGTTAATGTACATATAAAAAATGGAAATATTTCTAGATCGAATGAAATTGTCGTCAGTTCGATGCAACAGGCAAGAGAAACGTTAAAAGATGCTAGAACAGTGATTGATAATTTGAGAACAGAGACATTAGAGTATATTGATTTCCATTCAGCTGTGTTAGATGAAATAAAAAAATTTGAAGAAATAACAGGTATACATGTAGAACAGGAAATTAAACCTGTTCATTCTTTACCTAATTTATCAATGGAATATGGTATATATATAATCCGTGAATCCCTAACTAATATAATGAAACATTCTCAGGCAAAAAAGGTACAGATTAAGATTGAACAACAAGGTGGAAAGTTATATATGGAAGTTTCTGATAACGGAATCGGTTTTTCTACAAAAAATATTGGAAAACAAACGGGTAAATTTGGACTTTTAGGCTTACAAGAACGTATAAGGTTAGTTGGAGGCACATTGACAATAGAAAGTACGCCAGGAAAAGGGACCAAATTGTTTATTACTGTTCCTATTTGATACAGGGGGTATAACATTTGAACTATAAAATATTAATTGTTGATGATCATTTAGTTGTTAGGGAAGGGCTAAAATTAATTTTAGAGACCAATAAATTGTTTCAGGTTATAGGTGAAGCAGATAATGGAAAAGTAGCCTTAGAAATGATTGATAATGCAAAACCAGATATTATTTTACTGGATTTAAATATGCCTATTATGAGTGGATTAGATACTTTAAAAATAATGAATAAACAAGGTATTACTATTCCAGTTATTATATTAACTACATATAATGAAGATGAATTAATGGTTACAGGAATGGAGTTAGGAGCTAAAGGGTTCTTATTAAAAGATACAAGTAGAGAAAATTTATTTAGAACGTTAGAATCTGCAATCAGAGGTGAAACTCTTTTACAGCCTGAGTTAATGGAAAAACTATTAAAATTCAAGGAGAAAAAATTTAATAATCATACTCAACTATCTAATTCTTTAACAGAGAAAGAATTATTCATACTGCAAGCAGTTGCTAAAGGTTATAAAAGCAAAGCAATTGCTTTTGATATGGGGATTGCTGAACGTACTGTTAAAGCCCATTTAACCAATATTTACAATAAACTTGGTGTTAACTCTCGTGCAGAAGCTGTTGCTATTGCTTTAGATCAAGGTTTATTCCGTTTAGTAGATAAATAAAAACTATGCCCGAACGTACATATGTAACTTGCCCATATGTACGATTTTTTTTTTTGCCTAGTTCATTATTATTAAAATGTAATAAACGACTGAATTAATTCGAAGGGAGTTAAGTATGGCGAAGTATCTATATAAACTAGGGAAATGGGCAGTTAGACATAGAAAGAAAGTTATAGGTGGAACAATAGGTATTCTCCTTATTATTGGAATCATAGCATTAAGTTTAGGTCCTTCCTTTAGTGAGGATATGTCTATACCGGGTACAGAATCCGCCAAGGCAGGCAAAATTTTGGAGAAGGAATTTCAAACTTCCAAAAAACCAGCACCAGGTACCGTAAATCTAGTACTAAAGGCACCGAATAACCAAACGTTAGAAACTAAGGAAGTAGCAGATATCATCAATAAAACAATTGATAAGATAAAAAAAGATAAATCGGTAGTCTCTGTTGCTACTCCTGCAGAATTAGGCAATTACAATAAAAATAAACAAATTGGTTATGCTGTTGTGACATATGATGTACCTGCAGGTAACGTAACAGATAGATCAAAAGAAATAATATTGCAAAGTATTAAAAATACAAGAGATGCAGGTATTCAAACTGAGATAGCAGGTACAGTTGCTTTTTCTGAATTAGAGATAGGTGGAATAACAGAAGTAATTGGGGTAGTAATTGCTTTCGTCATTCTTGCAATAACTTTTACTTCCTTTTTGGCAGCAGGTATGCCAATTATTACTGCTGTAGTAGGTTTAGAAGTAGGAATTTTATCTATACTCATAGGAACCAATTATTTGGATATCCCATCATTTGCTCTTTCATTAGCTGCTATGTTAGGACTTGCCGTTGGGATTGATTATGCTTTATTCATTATCTCAAGATTCCGGCAAGAACTTTCAAAAGGACATAGTCTACAGGAAGCAGTGGCTATTGCAACTGGAACTGCAGGTAGTGCAGTTGTTTTTGCTGGTGTAACCGTAATTGTTGCTTTAGTAGGTTTAGCAGTTGCAAAAATTCCCTTTTTAACTATGATGGGGCTCTCTGCAGCAGTTTGTGTATTCTTTGCCATTTTAATAGCGATAATTTTTGTACCAGCTATTTTAGGACTTCTTGGTCATAAAATTGGACCTTCTAGAGAAAATAAATTATTGGCGATATTATCCAATAAAAAGGAAGTAAAAGAATCAAGTAAATGGGGAAATTTTGTAACAAAAAGGCCTTGGACAGTTACTATTTTAGGGGTCTTAATTCTTGTAATGGTGTGTATTCCATTCTTTCATATGCAACTAGGTCTTCCTGACAATGGAACCAAATCAAAAGAAACAACAGAAAGAAGAGCATATGATTTACTCACAGAAGCATATGGTCCTGGATACCACTCCTCATTGGTCGTTTTAGCAAAAACAGATAAAAATAGCGGAGATATTAAACAGAAAATCAATGTGGTAACAGAAGAATTAGGTGCATTAGCAAATGTAAAAAATGTAAGTCCACCAATTCCAAATAAATCAGGAAATACCTATATGATTTCAATTACTCCCAAAACCGGTCCAGATGATATACAAACGACCAATTTAGTACACTCAATAAGGAAATTATCAGATTCACTAACTAGTAAAGATCAAATAGAATTGTTAGTTACTGGATCAACTGCAGTAAACATAGACATATCTGAAAAATTGAATGACGCATTGCCATTATTCGCTACTCTTATTGTGGGGTTTGCATTTGTTCTGTTAGTCATAGTATTCAGATCTATTCTGGTCCCATTAAAGGCTGTTTTAGGTTTCTTGCTATCACTAGGAGCAACTTTAGGGTTTGTTGTATATGTAATTCAAGATGGAAATTTGATAAATTTATTTGGTTTTCCTACATCAAGTCCTGTCCTAGCCTTTTTACCTGTTATTGTTATAGGGATATTATTTGGTCTAGCAATGGACTATGAGGTTTTCTTGGTTAGTAGAATGCGAGAAGAGTTTACACATTCAAAAGATGCAAAAAAGGCTATATTAGCAGGATTAAAAGATAGTGGAGGAGTAGTGACAGCAGCAGGTCTTATAATGATATCTGTGTTCTCAGGATTTATGCTGGCTCCCGATCCAATCATTAAATCAATGGGATTCGCACTAACTTTTGGAATTGTTTTTGATGCTTTTATTGTAAGGATGGCATTAGTACCAGCTGTAATGACATTAATGGGAAAAGCAGCATGGTACTTGCCAAGTTGGCTAGATAAACTTCTACCAAATATTAACATTGAAGGTACTACAATACAAACAGAGGTAGATGAAAGGTACAAAAATAATAAAAAGAAAATTCCAACACGGGTAAAGACAGACAGAGTTCATGAATAAAGTAATTCAATAAGAAGAACAATAACACTACGTAATTCCATATTTCATCAAAGAGACCCGATAAATAAGATATCGGGTTTTTCTTTAATGAAAAAGAAGCGATAAAAATTGAGGGAGATTAGGGTGCACTGGATATTTACTATAAATATATTTATGCTAGAATATAAAACTTAAAGCCATTTTGCAATATAATATGGCTTTTTAAATGAAAAACTTGTAAATCAAGGAACTGACTTTATAAACCTTGCTTCAGTATTATAGTTTATTATTTGTTAATAAACTCCTTCTCATATATCATTTGTGCCATCTTTAGTTATGTTTTTTAGAAAGGGTGAGACAATTGTTTAAAAAACTTAGGCAATATCGTAATGTTTCAGTGTTCAAAGCGCTTCTAATTTAGAAAATTTAATTAGAAGCGAGGAATATTAATATGGAAAAACAAAAAATCTTTAATCAATCATTTCTATTTTTATTTATTAGTAACTTTTTGGTATTTATCGGGTTTGAAATGCTGCTGCCTATTTTACCAGCCTATTTGTTAAGCATGAATGCATCTTCCATTCAAGTAGGTCTAATGACAACATTATTTACACTAGGCGCTGTTCTTATTAGACCTTTTGTAGGGTACTATTTAATTGATAACCAGCGGAAAGGTCTTGCCATTCTTGCAAGTGTAGCTTTATTGATTATTACAGCGCTATATCCTTTTCTTACTATTATTTGGCTTTTGCTAGTGTTACGGCTTTTTCATGGCGCAGCATGGGGAGTATCAACCACAGCCAATAGTACAATGGTAGTCGATTTAATTCCAAAGAAACGATTAGGAGAGGGGATGGGGTATTTTTCTATTTCAACAACGGTCGGTGCTATCATTGCTCCGAGTGTAGGGATCCTTATCTATGACTCTTTTTCTTTTAATATTTTAATTTGGTCATCCGTAGTACTCAGTCTATTAGCAGCAATTGGACTTCAATTTGTCTATTCACCTACTCCTGTTAAAAATAATAGGCAACCATTTCAATTTTTTGACGCGATTTTTGAAAAAGACGCTTGGTTCCCAGCATTATTAACGGTTATAACAACACTTGGTTTTGGAGCGATCATTACTTTTTTAGTTCTTTTTGGAAAACAAAAGGGATTAGATCATATTTTTCTATTCTTTCTTATCAATGCGACTGTTTCAACTTTACTACGTCCATTTACAGGAAAATGGTATGATAAAAAAGGACCTTGGTCGATCATCATTGTATCAGCAGTTCTAGGATTTTTGTCACTTGTCACGCTGTCTTATACGACAAATAATGCTTGTCTTATTATTGCAGCGATTTTGTTTGGAGCCGGGTATGGAACGGTTATGCCTTGTTTACAAACATGGACGGTTCAAAAGGTAAGTGAAGAAAAAAGTGGCGTTGCCAACGCAACCTTTCTTTCCAGTTTTGATGTTGGTGTTGGATTGAGTGCGTTAGTATTAGGAATTGTCGCTGAATGGATTAGTATAGATATGATCTTCCGGATGGTTAGTCTAAGTTTTATTTTTGTAGCTATTTTAGTCTATAAAGACTTTTTAAATAAAAAAAAGGTATAAAAATACGAAAACACATCCATTTCTATGTTTATAGAGGTGGATGTGTTTTGTTATAGGAATAGGTACTAATAAATAATGGGATAGCTTAGTTCAACTAGGAATACTGGCTAAGCTAGCTAATACCTCTACTAGAACATCAATTTAATAGATAAAAACTTCTTTAAAAGGATTAGAACTAAAATTGTCGAATTACTATTATAACGAAATCTATTAGGAGGAAAGATATGCAGGACTTATCAGGCAAAGTGATTCTTATAACGGGAGCAAGCTCAGGAATTGGACGTGCTTCAGCCGAATTACTCGCATCTAAAGGTGCAAAGGTCATTGTTAACTATCGTTCCAATGAAAAAAGTGCCTTAGAGGTGGTACAGTGTATTCAAGAAAATGGTGGAGAGGCGATAGCGATTCAAGCTGATGTCACAAATAAAGATCAAGTGAATGCAATGGTTGACCGTGCTCTAGCATCCTTTGGTACAATTGACGTTTTAATTAATAATGCGGCTGGGGGCATCCGACCAAGTACATTTATGGAGGCAAGTGAAGAATTGTGGGAAGAAGCATATAGACTAAATATTATTAGTGTTCTTCTGTGTTCACAAGCTGTCTTAAAGCATATGGTCCCAAGAAAAAAAGGGAAGATTATTAATATATCTTCAACAGCTGCTCGCATCGGAGGCGCTGGCGAAAGCATTCATTACGCTTCTACTAAGGGAGCTTTAAATACTATGACTATTGGAATGTCCAGAGAACTAATCGAATATGGAATTATTGTAAACGGAGTAGCCCCTGGAGTGGTTGAAACACCTTTTCATGAAAAATTTGCTCCTGATGATGATCGTCTTACTCGTATGTCTTCTACTATACCTATTAAACGAATAGCCAAACCGATAGAAATAGCTGAAAGCATAGCTTTTCTTTCGTCTGATGCTTCAAATTATATATTGGGCGAAATCATCAATGTTAGTGGTGGAAGGTAACTAAAAAAAAGGGCTACAGCAACAGAACTCCTTCTGTATTACTAAACGAAGGGACCAGGTCAGTGAAGGAATTTTCACCTCCTTACTTGAATATATCTAGAAAAAGACTGTTGATGGGGGTATCTTTATGGGCTTAGTTGCAATCTATACGGTCGGTAGGTTAAATCACCCCTATGACCACCCTATCTCTCGCGAATTTTATGAAATGGGATATAAAGTCATGCGTCAGGCATCTTTATCAGGGAATATGATAGAAGAGTTTTCAGCAGAAGGAGTGCCTTTCCCTGAAGAAGCTAAAGGGGATGGTTACCCTGTTTTGACCCTAACCGTATGGAAAAGCCTTCAATCATTATATCAGTTTACCTATTCAGGGAGGCATAGCCAAGCGTTGCGTAGTAGACGCAGATGGATGGAGCCTTATCAAGAGAAACACCTATCATATGTAGTGTGGTGGACAGAGAAGGTGAAAGATGTTTCTTGGGAGGATGCATTCAAGAGATATAACTATTATAAACAAAATGGGTCTACTCCTTTTGCATTTGATTTTAAGCAGGCATTTGATGAACAAGGAGAGACAATCTCAATGAAGTATGATGGGACCCTATGAATATTCGGAAAAGCTTTTAGAGGTAACTTGTATAACGTTTTACAATAAATAGTAATTCTTTTACAGATTCTGAATGAAATTATTCGATAAATTGCAGGGAAAACGAGATCAGTCATAGTATTCTGGTGCCATTTTTTATCTTATTTACCGAGCTGGAAATCCCCCGAAATCGACTGAAATGGCTGAATATCGGAGGATTTGGGTGGCCCCTTGAAACGATTCTTAATTGATAAACAAAATTTAACTTTCTAAGACGTTAATCTGGATTAGTTTCCCGCCTTGTAAAAAGCTCAACAATGATGGAGGGATAACATGAACTGGACAGATGCACTTCTTTACGTCTACCAGTACCGCTACTCGTTATATGATCAAACTTAATGTCAAAGCTACCTCTTGACTACTTTTAACATTTGTCGAATGGCTCCAAGATGATAGGCGGAATGAGCTAAAGAAGATAACACCTCATTAGCCAGTAGTTCATTCCATTCAATAGCGTCAATCGATTCTAACAGTGTTACGTATTCATTTCGCAATTCTACCTGAATTCGGTTCCATTGCTGTTCATCTACTGAATGAATTTCCCAACTCTTTTCCCAATCCATTTTCGGTTGTTTCCCATTTTTTATGATTTCATTGGTTCCCCACATGTGATAGCGAATGTGATCGGTATGTGCAGCTACTGTTGTTCCATGAACGGATATGGAGGCTTGGTCGCAAGACATTCCCTCTATTACACCGAAAATTCCAGAATTCGGTTCAAAACTTGTGAACCAACTTCCTTTTACAGGCACTGGGGGTCCTTCGAATGTTTCCTTTACCATCGTTTTAACCGAGTTTCTTAATGTTTCACTCATTTTTAGCCCCTCCAAAAAATAATTTTTATGCCTACGTACAACCGCTAATTGCAGGTCAAATATAAGTCGATTCGCACCACCTCTTTTCGTGTTCCTTCCACTCTTCAATCAAATTCTTCCACCATTCATGTTAAGACTGTCTTTGTTACTATCTATCTAAAAAACACTTCAAGTTTTAGGAGATTTTATATTCATTCAAGTGCTCCCCTCAAAAAACGTCAATAATTGATTTTCCCTTAGTGGGTGCCATCCTTTGCGAACCATGTTAAAAATACGTTTACAAAATGACTTTTGAGTGAAATTAGTACATTGTTCTTCAATATATATAACCCTCTATAATTGTTTTGATGGTTATATTATGATGTGGTTGATTCTAACTGTCAATAACTTTTATAATGGTTATAGAAAAAATCAAAGTTATATAGCCCGGACTGTCAAAATACTGATGGTAAGACAAGGAGAAGTCACATGTCTGATATAAATAAAGATGTACACAAGCATGCTTTGCTCGGCGGACGTTTGTGTTTGGATTTTGCCAATACAGTAAGTTGGCATGATAGCAGTGAGAAATCACAGGAGTTGCTGACGAGTTATGAGAAGCTGGTAAACTGGAGTTTACAAGTCGATATTATTAACAAACAACAATCAGTTTCACTACTAAAAAAAGCAGAAAATCGACCTTCTGAGGCAGAGGAGGTTCTCCAAAAAGCTATTGAACTGCGGGAATCGATTTTCCATATTTTTAGTCTAGTATCAAACAATGAAAAACCAGCCACTAAAGATCTTTCTATTTTGAATGAGGCCTTAGGCAATGCTTACGCGATGATACGAGTGGTGCCTAGTGAAAATAAATTTTCCTTGGAATTTTTTAATTGTGAAGAAAGATTAGACGGAATGCTTCCACCAATTATTCAATCGGCAATAGACATTCTTACATCTGAAAAAGAACTTAGTAGAGTGAAAAAGTGTGAAGGGTATCCATGTGGTTGGCTGTTTTTGGACACAAGCCGTAATCGTAGCAGACGCTGGTGTTCGATGGCAGACTGCGGGAATCGTGCAAAAGCAAATCGATTTTATCATAATAAAAAATAATAGCTTCTAAGATGGGCTTTACCTAACCTTCATGTCATCAATAAATTAATATTCTTAAATAAGAGAGCGTCTTTTTATAAAGCCTCACATTTAAAAGATTAGATCTGGTTAGGAACGAAAAAGCGATTGAAAAAACCTCAAGAAATTTAATGATGTGAAGTAATATCATTTTGGCTGCATTCCTTTAGCAAGGGATGCTTTTTTCTATTGATGGAATGGAGCCGTTTAGTGCTCGTATTCATGGTGATATAATTAGGAAAATGCGGATAAAAGGTGGTTGATTGAAATCCGGAAATTACATGCAGGCTATGGTCTAGACCCTAATGGATTTATCGTAAGCGATGTGAGTAGAGACAAAATTGATGATGCCTATATAACTTGCATTCAAGAATCTGTCGAGCGTCTTAAACGTTTATTTCATCAACAATTGCATAGTGTTTATGTGTACGGCAGTGTCGCCAGAGGGGAAGCGATTGTAAAAAAATCAGATTTAGACCTTATTGCTATGTTTGAAACCAAACTGATTTCTGTTCAGTTGTCTGAATTAAAGCAGCTTGCTGGAGAACTATCTCAAAATTACCGTTCTTTAGTTCGTGATGTCGGTATTGCTGTAGCTGATTATGACTATACGGTTGACCCCACAAATTATTATGAAAATGCTTTTCTTAAGGAACTCTGTGTTTGTGTGTATGGAGAGGATATGGGAGAAAAATTTGGTCCGTATAAACTAACATCAGAGATAGCAATCCGTTTTAATGGTGATATTTATGAAGCTCTTAATCGTGCGTTAAAAAAGTTAGGAACTTCTTCTAAAGAAGATTTTAGAACAATTACACAAGCCTTTGCTCGTAAACTTATCCGAACCTATTATTCAATGGTCATGGTACGTTCTCAAATTTGGACGACACGACTTCACGAACAGTCTGAAGTATTTATTCACCACTTCCCGAAAAAAGAATCCATTATTCGTACTCTACTAAATTGGATAGATGAGCCGCCGACAAACCAAGAGGCTGTCTATGAGTTGTTCAAGAGTGAGGGTGACTGGGCTAGTGCAAACTTTTCAAAAGAGGCAAAAATCCGTTATTAAACGAAAGGGCAGTTTAGTTGAAGAAGGATTTCCTTTTTTTTTATCGAAAAGAATATAAATCAGACTCTAATTAGAATAGTTTCCTAAAAAGGATACTGAAAGGATTGCACTTAATTAATGGATATTAGAAAACCAAATGATTCGGAACTCAAAAGGATTTTATCACTTTCTCCACAAGCTATATTTGATGGGACGTTAGGTGAAGTAAGACCCACTAATCAAAAAATTGAACAACTTATTGAACCACTCTTAAAGAAGGGAAACTATTACTTAATCGCAACAGAAAACAATACATTAATGGGGTGGATTCTAATAGGGGCAAGCAAAGATCAATTTACTGATAAGATCAATGGATTTATTTATGAGCTATTTGTTTTAGAAGAATTTAGAGGGAAAGGAATTTCCAAAATGTTAATGAGAACAGCTATTGATTATCTGAAACAAGATGGATATTCAGAAGTCCGTTTAAGTGCATTTGCAGGTAATCAAGCAATTAAACTGTATGAAAAGTTTGGATTTAACATCAGAACAATTACAATGAGTTTGCCAATATAAATAACTCTACCTCTGCATTAACAGGAGAGCTACTCCAATATTGGTTTTGAAAAAAATGCTAGAATTTAAGAGAAAGAGTAATCAACAGGCACTAATAAGTAACTTAGTAGAAGGTGATTTCATGAGTTCTTTAAAAGGAAAGAAGATTTTGATAACAAGTGGAGGAACACTTGAAAAATGGGATAATGTCAGAGGACATACTAATTTAGCAAAGGGCACAATTGGGTGTTATTTAGCTGAAGAAGCGTTGAATAAAGAAGCAGAGATTATATATTTACATGGTTATTTTGCTAAACTTCCTGAAAATCGTAGGAAAATGCGTTTAATTCAATTTGAGGGTATATATGATTTAGGTGAAAAAATCAAAAATATCGTCCAATCTGAAAATATCGATATTGTAATTATGGCAGCAGCTGGTTCAGATTGGGTTGTTGATAAAGTATTAGATCAACGAGGAAATCCAATTTTAGAATCAGGAAAAATGTCTAGTGATGAACCTCCAATCATTCATTTTAAAAAAGCACCGAAAGTATTATCGCAAATAAAAAAATGGAATCCAAACTTATTACTTGTCGGATTTAAGTTAGAACATACAGATGATCTTAATTACTTATTAGATAGGGCAAATCTTCGGATGACTGCTTCCAATGCTGAATTTATGGTTGCTAATAAAACAGGTTCACTATATGGCGAGGAAGCAGAACATTATATTGTTTCAAAATTTCAAGCACCCAAAAAATATAGTAGTAAAAATGAGACAGCGGCGGGTTTAATTCATTTGCTTGAATATTATATAAACTAACTATTTACTTCCATTAAAGAGGGTATTCCAGGCTGCCGACTGTGTTAATGGTTTGAGCTAACGTCAACCAGTCATCTTAAGCAGAATAATACTGTACGCTTTAATGAAATAACAATATGCTGTCAAAGCAGCTAAGGGATTGGGAGCCATAGTAAATAAATTTATGAGTCGATATGATAACAAAATATTGCTTAGAGGTTACAAAAAATTTGTAATAGTTTGTATAAGGATTTACCACCTGAACATAAAATAAAAAGGAATGGGACAACGGAACCGTCCCTCTGTCCGAGAGGAGAAATGATGAAGACAAGGTATGTTAATTTGAATGATGTGTCGAATAAGAAAACGTTTCGGGATATACGTAAGTGGCAGAAGGAAAGACGAAGTAAAGAGAAGGATTTAACTGAAAATATACCACAATGTTCAAATAAAAGGATCAAAGAAATTAAGGAAAATCGAAGTCGAACTTCTTATACCTGGATTGGACATTCTACTTTTTTGCTTCAACTTGATGGACTTAATATACTTACTGATCCAGTATGGGCGAAGCGAATGGGTTTTCAAAAGCGATTAACTGAACCAGGAATTCCGTTGGAGGATTTGCCAGAAATCGATGTTGTGGTCATTTCACATGGTCATTATGACCATCTTGATTTTCCAACATTGAAAAAACTAAAAGGTAATCCATACTATTTTGTTCCTATTGGAATGAAATCTCTGTTTATAAAAAAAGGTTATCAAAATGTAAGAGAAATGAGCTGGTGGGAATCGTTTGAATATGAAGGGATCAGAATCCACTTTGTACCAGCTCAGCACTGGACAAGAAGGTCGCTTAACGATATGAATACTTCCCATTGGGGTGGGTGGATATTTCAAACTACCAGTAAATCATTTTATTTTATAGGGGATACAGGATACTTCTCAGGTTTTAAGGAAATAGCTGCACGTTTTATGATTGATATCGTATTTATGCCAATTGGTGCCTATGAACCAGAATGGTTTATGGCAGACTCGCATATTTCTCCAGAAGATAGTGTGAAGGCATTTATTGAACTAGAGGCGAAGCAATTTGTTCCTATGCATTATGGTGCTTATCGATTGGCAGATGACACAGGTCCCGAAGCCTTAGAGCGTTTACTGCGTGAATGGAAAAAATGCCAACTGCCAAAGGAGCAATTGAAGGTTTTATCAATAGGAGAAACCGTGATGTAATTAATTTGAAAAATGGTTTTGAATGTATGTTAATAAAACCATAACTACAAATACAAAAAATAATCAACAGCCATTCATATCCAAATTTGTTGAAATCTAATGGAGAGTTGCCCAACATTAATCCATATTCTAAGCATTGACATTTTCTTATTTTATTTTTACAATAGTTTTATGACTTTAGAACAATTGAGTGATGACCAAAGAGTTAGAATATTTAACGCTTTAGCAGATGAGAAAAGGATCAACATCATCCGAATATTATCTCAGCAAGATACACGCCCGCGATGCTCGGATATTGGTAGGAGGCTAGAAATAAGCAAATCAAATGGTTCTTATCATTTGAAAATCTTGTCCGAAGCGAACCTGGTGCATATCGAAAAAGAAGGGGTAACAAAATATGTTTCTTTGAATAAAGAGACATTTAAACAATACTTACCCGGATTTTTGGCTACGTTATAAGGTAGCCAAATTTTTTTTTTCATTAGTTCTAAAGTTTTATGACTATTAAACAAAGGAGAGCTTAAACTAAGATGAATAAACTTATAGGTACATTATGTTTAATTGTGCTGGCAGGTGTAATGAATTCAATATTATTTAATGTAACGTTGGAAGATATGGCTATTGATTTAAAAGTGAATAGTTCTGCAATAAGTTGGATCGTTATTGCTTACACGCTAGTCACAACATTTGGTTCGGTTATATACAGTAAGCTTGCTTCTTATTTTCAAATTAAAAAGTTGTTGTTAATAGGAGTAACATTATTTACTTTAGGTTCTTTAATAGGATTTTATTCTAGCATCTTTACTGTGGTCTTGATAGGCCGTATTATTCAAGCAATGGGAGGCAGCTCATTTATCGCTCTATCCATGATTACAGCTACACAATATATTCCTTTACCTAAACGGAATGTTGCTCTTACCCTGATAGGTGGGTGTTTATCTCTAGGTTCTGGTTTAGGTTTCTTAATAGGTGGAATATTTGCTTTTACATGGGGCTGGCACTCTTTGTTTTTGCTAATGAGTCTAACATTCCTAACAACAATTAGTATTTATTTCCTATTTCCTTCTGGATATGCAAGCAAAGAAAGGATAACAGAGCCCTTTGATATCCTAGGAATGTTCTACTTGGTCATATTTGTCACTTTTTTCATTTTAGGTGTAAAACTGAATATCTACCTACTTTTTCTATGTATAATCTCAGTATTTTTATTAGGATTACATAGTAAAAATAAAAAAATTGTTTTATTAGTTGATCCATCCGTATTTAGAAATTATTCTTACAATAGATTGATTTTAATTAGCTTTATTAATAATGCAGCTATGGTTGCAACTTTGTTTTTATTCCCTACATTGATGAATAGGGCCTTTCACTTATCAGTTATACAGATAGGGTTCATTATTTGTATCGTTGCGATCGTTTCCTTTTTTATCAGCCTAATGATAAGAAAAATAGTTCAGGTTATAAGTAATGGAAAGTCAATGTTTCTCTCTATATTGTTACAATTGCTTGGTTTTTGTATATTAGCGTTTTTTGGCATTCATTCCATTATAATGGCCATATTAGGACTTTTTTTGATTTATTCAAGTTACGGAGCATTAACAGTGATTATAAACCTAGAAATACCACAACATATAAAACCGGAAAAAGCTGCGATGGGATTGGGAATGTACAATCTTATAAATTTTTTAGGTATGTCTTTTGGACCATCCGTTTCAAGTAGGATACTAAGTGTTTACACCAATATTCCCTTTGTACTTCAGTGCTTCGCTGTTTTATTAGTGGTTATATTACTATTAATGTTTACTGGAAGAAAGAATAGCCAACTTTCGTTAAAAAGAAACGTATCCTTAGAAAAGGACTGATGGGGTAGGTTTTTTACGAAGTCTGTAATTCATCTACTCTATTTTTCTGGCTATATATGTTTAAAGGGCATTGAGCAAGGAAGAGTTAATGTTCTTTTTCCACAGTTTACTGGAACTATCGCGGCACATTCCTATAAAAACATGGTTGGATTGTGAATCATTTCACTTACATGAACAGATGCTTTTAAGAGGAAATTTAAATATTTTTAGTTAGAAAAAGGAATGTCTCCAAAATTGAGACATTCCTTTTTCTAAGCGTACAACTTACTTTCAATAAAACACTTTAAAAAAAAAAATGCTATTTTTGCAAAGATAGTCGTTTTGGAATAAATATAGTTGTTTGTCATATTGTGTTAGAAAAGCAATGTAATAGATATATATTTTTTGTCTTAAAATAAGTATGAAGTGGTGATTACATCATGCAAATTTTCTCATGGTTAAAAGGTCTTGTTTTTGGTGCTGTATGTTCAATTGTTACTGCATTCTTATTTATGCTAATCGGACAATCGTGGGCTGGGGGAGTAATCTCATTTTGGGGCGAAAGTTGGTTGTACTTCTCAGTCATCATTCCTTTTGCGATTACATTTGCAGTACTAGGTGGTTTTTTCCATCATAGAAAAGACTTATCAAACAAAAAACTTTGGCTGATAAGTCTTATATGTGCGTTTCTAATTACCTTATACAGTGGAACGGTTGGTGCTATTTTTGGTGAAACGATCGTCAGAGGAGGCATGGAAACGATAAACATTGATGGCACATTAGTCTGGGGTACAATCTATGCTTTCGTTTTGCTTCCACTGACTACGCCATTTGCAAGATTACTGATCGGATTCTTTTACCAACTTATTAGAAGATAATCAAAAACGTTAAAAACTGTAACACTTCATTAAGGTTATTTTTATGCACCTCTTAGCAACTGAACGGTTGTCTGATTGGCTTTTTTTACATGTTGAAAGCTCTAGTGTATTCCATGAAATTATTTTTATAGGAATTACAAAAGTCTATTTTAGAAGACAAAAAAAGGAATCAGTCGAAGCTGATTCCTAAATGATATTAATGTGGTAAGAAAGCAAGTTGAATGAAAAACAATACGGCAAAGATATAGACTAGTGGATGAACTTCTCTCCACTTTCCTTTCACTACTTTTAATATAGGATATGAGATAAATCCTAAAGCAATACCAGTTGCGATACTAGATGTTAATGGCATGCTTAAAATAATTAGGAAAGCAGGAAAGGCTTCATCTATTTCACCCCACTTAATATTGGCTACACTTCCAATCATTAAGCTTCCAACTATAATTAGGGCAGGTGCAGTAATGGCTGATAAACCAGAGACAGCACTGACTAAAGGCCCGAAGAAAGAAGAAATAATGAAAAGGATAGAAACAGTAAGTGTAGTTAGCCCTGTACGGCCTCCTGCAGCCACTCCTGAGGTAGATTCAACAAAAGCACTTGTTGGACTTGTCCCAAACATTGCGCCGATTGTTGTACCTAGAGAGTCAGCTAAGAGGGCTTCTCTCGCGCGAGGCATTGTTTTACCTTTCATCAGTCCTGCTTGTTCAGCAACACCTACCATTGTACCCGTAGTATCAAAAATTGTTACTAATAAAAATGAAAAGACAACTGCATATAAACTATGGTGGAACACATCAGCAAAAGCTGAAATAGGATTGTGAATAATAAACTCTGGTAAATGTGGTAGCCCAACAAATCCTTTGTCAAATGAAAGTTGTCCAGTAAAAAGTGCAATGATCGCAGTAATAATCATTCCGATGAATAATGCACCGTGAATATTCCTAGCCATTAGGATTAATGTAATCGCTAAACCGACGAGAGCTAGAATAGTTAATGGACTGTGTAAGTCACCAAGCTGAACCAAATTGGATTCACTAGCTGTAATAATTCCCGTTTGTCTTAAACCGATAAAAGCGATAAATAATCCAATACCTGCAGTAATCCCATGCTTAAGATTTTCAGGAATGGCTTCAATTAACTTACTTCTAAAAGGGGTTAAAGATAAAATGATAAAAATAATACCTGCAACGAAAACTGCTGAAAAGGCAGTTATATAGTCAATATTTCCATGGCTACCAACTACTGAATAAGCAAAATACGCATTCATTCCCATACCTGGTGCAATGGCAATCGGGTAGTTAGCGAAAAGTGCCATCCATAAAGTTCCAACTACAGCGGCGATGATGGTTGCCATAAATACTTGGTCAAACGGTACTCCTGCATCTGCAAGAATCACAGGGTTTACAACAACAATATATACCATCGTTAAGAAGGTAGTTAAACCGGCAATAAGCTCTGTTTTAACATTTGTGCCGTTTTCTTTCAATTTAAACAGCTTAAGCATAAAATATTTCCTCCAAAAGACGAACGTTTTTAAATACATATTATATATTATTCGTTTATTTAAATTTAAGCAACCATTATTTTAACATTTTTTTTAGAGATAGCAAAGGAAATGCTCTTAATGATAGCTTTTCCAGAATTATCATAAATTACTTGTCTAAATGGAATAAAAAAGCAACGAAATGGTTTTCGTTGCTTTCGATCTTACTCATCATTTTTATTTTTTTTAGATAAGCGTCCATTTTTCTTGGCAGCTTCACGAAGAATAAATTCAATGTGACTGTTAACACTGCGAAATTCATCTGCTGCCCATTTTTGTAGTGTTTCGTAAAGTTCTGGGTCTATACGCAATGGAAAGCTTTTTTTCTTAGCCATTCATATGCCTCTTTAATATAAAGTTCCTGTATTAATTACTGGTTGTGTAGCTTTATCTGAAACAATAGCAACTAGCAAATTATTGACTAATTGAACCCTACGCTCATCATCTAATTCGATTATATTCCCCTGTTCTAGTTGTTTAATGGCAAGCTGTGCCATACCAACTGCACCTTCAACAATCTTCTGACGTGCGGAGATAATTGCTGACGCTTGTTGGCGTTGGAGCATTGCTTGAGCAATTTCTGTTGAATAGGCTAGATGAGTGAGTCTTGCCTCAATAACCTGTACTCCAGCAACATTTAAACGATCCTGTAGTTCCTTTGCGAGCTCATTCGATACTTCTTCAGCATTGCCTCTTAACGTTAATTCGACATTGTCATACGTATCATAAGGATATTTTGTAGCGACATGACGGATGGCTGTTTCACTTTGAATTTCCACAAATTGCTCATACTGATCAACATCGAATACTGCTTTGGCTGAATCAATTACTTTGAAAACAATAACAGCAGCAATTTCAATCGGATTTCCTTCTACATCATTCACTTTCAATTTTTTGCTATTAAAGTTTCTAACCCTTAAGGAAACTGTTCGTCTTAATGTAAATGGTACGGTTAAAAATAGACCACTTTCGCGAATGGTACCCAGGTATTTTCCAAAGAAAGTAACGACACCTGCTTGATTTGGTTGGATAATGGTGATCCCTGACCCAAGTACCCCTGCGATCAATACAAATAAAATCGCTAACACTAAATTTTCTTTGAAAAACATGAAAACTGCTACCCCTAAAAGCACGATGATTAATAAAACGGCTAAAAAGCCATTAAGTTGAAATACCTTTTTCTCTTTCATTATTAATCCCCCTTTAAATCATATCTTAATCATATTATTATGATATCACTTTTGTATAATAATGTAAATCATTTGGGGGGGAAAACAAAAAAACTTCGCTCATAGTTTAATGCGAAGTTAAAAATAAGTGATGAGATTAATTTAATTTTGTTGTTATCTGTTGTTTTATACATTTGTCCTACAATTATAAAATACTGTTTAAAACAAGATAAATTAAACCAGACAAAGTTGCCGAAATAGGTAATGTAATGACCCATGTAATAACCATTCTTTTAGCTGTATCCCACTTAACACCTTTAATTCTGTGTGCTGATCCAACACCTAGAATGGATGAGGAGATAACATGAGTTGTACTTACTGGTAGGTGAATAAAAGTTGCACCAAAGATAATAAATGCTGAACTTAAATCAGCTGCTACCCCATTGATTGGTCTAATTTTCATAATTTTTCCGCCAACAGTTTTTATAATTTTCCAGCCACCGATGGATGTACCTAATCCCATGGCCGTTGCACAGGATACTTGAACCCAAAAAGGTATATCAGATGATGATGCATAGCCATTAGCGATTAACGCCATTGTAATGATTCCCATTGCCTTTTGAGCATCGTTTGTCCCATGGGTATATGATTGTAAAGCAGCCGTAAAAATTTGAACAAGACGGAATCGCTTATTGGTTTGTGCCAAATTGAAATTTTTGAATACAACTTTAAATATGCTATAAACAATGAAACCTATAGCAAAAGCTATAATTGGAGATAAAATAAGTGCCTCTAAAATATTCAAAAATCCCTTGTAATTTAATGAAGCAAAACCTGCAGCGGCAATAGCTGCACCTGCGATAGAACCGATAATTGCATGAGAAGAGCTGCTTGGTATACCGAAATACCAAGTAAGTAAATTCCATATAATCGCTGCGAGCAACGCCGATAAAATAACTACGGAACCATTTGGTAATGTAAACGGATCAACAATATCCTTCGTAATTGTTTTTGCGACACCTGTAAATGTCATCGCACCTACAAAGTTCATTATTGCTGCCATGATGATGGCATGTCTAGGCTTTAATGCCTTTGTTGACACAGCCGTAGCAATCGCATTCGCAGTATCATGAAATCCGTTGATGAAATCAAATGCCAGAGCGCAAACAACGATTAATATAGTAATAAGTAAAAAACTATCCATATAAAAAGACTCCTTATGCGTTCTTCATAATAATGGTTTCTAGAATGTTTGCAACACTTTGGCAATAATCAGCAATTTCTTCGAGATCCTCATATACTTCTTTGTATTTAATTAAACGAATAGGATCCTTTTCATTTTTGAAAAGTTCTTTAATAGACTCTCTTAATACATCATCACACATGGACTCATACTCTTTAATTTTGATTGCATGTGGTCGCATACTAGGGAGTTTCTTACTAAACATAAGCTCGATAGCTTTATCAATTTCAACGGTACAATTTCTAATTGCATCAACGAATTTATACATATAGTCATCAGCGGCAGTGATATTATACACTTCAAAAATATACGCACAGTGCTCTAATCCGTCTAAAATATCATCGAGACTATTCGTTAGTGTTAATAAATCTTCCCTTTCAATTGGAGTAATAAATGTATCATTTAACTCCAAAATCATTTGATGAACGTATGTATCGCCTTGTGATTCATATTCTTTCATTTTTTGGGCGAAGATTTTTAAATCACTTGTACTATTCAGTTTATAGTCCGCGAAATAATTCATACTTTCTCTTAAATTCGTAGAGATTTCCCCTAATAAAACTGCAAATTTGTCCTTCTTGTTCTTAAATACCATAGAGAGCCTCCTAAAAGCTTTGTATTATCAAACGTATTTATTTTATATGATTTTGTGAAAAGATTAAAGAAATATGTCGATTTTTTTTGTGTATTCGCTTACAATTATGTCTATTTTATATCCTCATGTTTTCTTTAGTTTTCACAGTTTTTCTATAAATATCTGAGGATTTTTGCTTATTTGGAACTATTATTCGACAAATTTCGATTAAATATTAATTTTTTCTTGAGGTTGAGATTTATTAAGTCGAGGTATTAGGAGAATTAGTTATTCTTTAATGGAGCAAAATAAGTGAATGATGATCTATTCATCAACTTAGAGAAATTTCGGAAGGGATGCAGACAACTATGACAAATGTAAATTTAGCAATCGTATATTATAGCTCAACTGGAACAAATTATCAGCTTTCAAAGTGGGCTGAAGAAGCAGCAAAAGAAGCTGGAGCAGAAGTAAAAGTATTAAAGGTCGAGGAATTAGCACCTCCAGCTGCCATTGAATCGAATCCAGCATGGAAGAAACATGTCGAGGAAACACAACATGTTCCAGTGGCGACTCAAGCTGATTTAGAATGGGCAGATGCAATTATTTTTAGCGCACCTACTCGTTTTGGAAATATTCCTTCACAAATGAAGCAATTTTTAGATACATTAGGTGGATTTTGGGCGCAAGGAAAGACGGTAAATAAAGTAGTCAGTGCAATGGCATCAGCTGGGAATGTAAATGGAGGACAAGAACAAACCATCCATACAATCTATACGTCAATGATGCATTGGGGTGCAATCATTGTCGCACCAGGTTATACGGATGAATCGATCTATAAAGCAGGTGGTAATCCTTACGGAACAACTGTAACTGTAACAGAAAAAGGAATTGTGGAAGATGCAGAAGCAGCCGTAAAGCATCAAGCAAAACGTACAGTTCAAGTGGCAGAATGGGTAAAAGCTGGTTTGCAATAAAAAAATTAGCTGAAAATCTCCTACACATCGTAGGGGATTTTTTTTATTGTCAAATAATTAAAAATAGGGTAAAATATCAGTAATATAAAATACTCCTGACCTGTACTACCATTCAGGCAATCCGGGGTATATTTCTTTTCTATGTAATTATTTTCAAACTGTAAAATCTGTTCACATTTCTCACCGAAATGCATCCAACAGGTTATGAACCAGTTTTCCACCTATGGGGGAGGACTGGTTTTTTATTGTGTTTATTTAAGGCTCTTTCTCAAACATTGTTGCTATTTAAGGAATGTTATAACTATTAAATATCGACTGAGGATCGGTACACGTATCATTTTACTGAGAAAGAGCCAATCTCCATAAGGACCGCTAAAATCCTTTATTGGGAGTAAAAGCCGGCAGTTGGGCTTTTACAAAAGCAACAAACGATACGAAAACAGCCTTATTTAAAAAATGGTTCTGTTTTTAAACATTCAGTAGTATTTTTTACTCAATTTACTAAAAAAGTGATCTTAAAAGAAGGGGTGAATAAAACTGACTGAGACGTTAAGTGGAATTAGGGTTCTGGATTTAACGAGAGTTCTAGCTGGACCATTATGTACGATGATTTTAGGTGATCTAGGGGCAGAGGTTATTAAAGTTGAGGCACCAGGCGGTAGTGATGATACAAGAAATTGGGGACCGCCATTCAAAAATGGAGTGAGTGCGTATTATTTATGTGCCAATCGAAATAAAAAGAGTATCACTGTCGATCTCAAATCTGAACAAGGAAAGGAAATTATTAAAACTCTTGTAAAAGAATGTGATGTGGTCATCCATAATTTTAAAACCGGAACGATGGAACGCTTAGGTTTAGACTATGAAATATTAGCAAAGATCAACCCAAAAATCGTGTACTGTTCAATAACTGGCTTTGGAGAGACGGGTCCATATAAGGATTTGGCTGGGTATGATTATATCATTCAAGCAATGTCTGGTTTAATGAGCATTACAGGTGATGAAGGGTCAGGTCCGCAAAAGGTTGGCGTTGCCATAACTGATATTTTAACTGGATTATATGCTTGTATCGGTATACAGGCGGCTCTTTTAGAAAGAAATCAGTCAGGAACAGGGCAAAAGCTGGATCTCTCACTTTTTGATGCGGGAGTCAGTGCTTTAGTGAATATTGCAAGCAATTATTTAATGTCTGAAAAAATACCTGGCCTTATAGGGAATTCACATGCCAATATTGTTCCTTACCAAACATTTGATACCTCAAATGGGAAAATGGTGATTGCGGTAGGAAATGACCGCCAATTCAAAAAATTTGTAGATATATTAGGACTAGAATATTTATCGGAATCTCCACGCTTTCAAACGAATGCAAAGCGTGTCGAACATCGCCAAGAATTAATTCCAATTTTACAAAAAATACTGCTATCAAAACCTACTGAATATTGGCAAGAGCATTGCCAGCAACATGGGATTCCTTGTGGACCGATTAATACCATCGATAAGGTTTTTAATGATCCACAAGTTCGCGCAAGGGAAATGATGATTGAAACTAAGCATCCACAGGCAGGTGACATAAAGCTAGTTGGAAGTCCACTTAAATTATCAAAAACACCAATTAAAATAAAATATCCCCCGCCTTTAGTAGGCGAGCATAATGATGAAATCTTCAAAGACCTGGGTTATTCACAAAATAAATAGGAGAGTGAGAATAAATGAATTTTGATTTTTCCGAAGAACAAATAATGTTGCGTGAGACTGTAAGAAGTTTTGTTGATAAAGAAATCATACCTTTTATAGGAGAATGGGACTCAAAAGGAATATTCGAACCAAGCATTATGAAACGATTAGCCGAGCTAGGTTTAATGGGGGTATGTATTCCTGAAGCCTATGGTGGAAGTGGGATGGATTATAATGCATTGGCGATAGTATGTGAGGAGCTGGAAAGAGGGGATACAGCATATCGTACGGCTGTTTCCGTGCATACGGGTTTAAACAGCTTAACTTTACTTCAATGGGGGACCGAGGAACAAAAGCAAAAATACTTAACCCCTCAAGCTAAAGGAATAAAGGTCGGTGCCTTTGGATTAACTGAACCAGGTGCAGGATCAGATGTAGCAGCATTAAATACGACTGCTGTAAAAGATGGTGATGATTATATTTTAAATGGTCAAAAGACATGGATTTCTTTATGCGATGTAGCTGATCATTTTCTTGTTTTTGCCTATACTGATAAAAGTAAGAAGCACCACGGGATATCAGCCTTTATTGTTGAAAGAACCATGCCAGGTTTTTCTTCAAAAGCGATAAAAAATAAACACGGCATCCGAGCTGGGAATACAGGCGAAATCTTTTTTGATCAAGTAAGAGTACCGAAGGAAAATCTTCTTGGTCAAGAAGGAGAAGGGTTTAAAATCGCAATGTCTGCCTTAGATAATGGACGATTTACAGTAGCAGCTGGCGCGTGTGGATTAATCATGGCTTCATTGGAGGAAAGTGTGAAATATTGCCATGAACGAAAAACTTTTGGAAAGGAAATAGGCAGACACCAGCTTGTTCAGCAAATGATTGCCAAAATGGAAGCTGGACTTCAAATGAGCCGCCTACTAGTCTATCGGGTAGGTGAACTCAAAAATAAAGGTGTCCGCAATACACGCGAAACTTCATTAGCAAAGTGGCAAGCCTGTGACTTTGCCAATAAAGCCGCTGACGACGCGGTACAGATTCATGGAGCCTATGGATACTCAGATGAATATCCTGTAGCAAGATTTTTAAGAAATTCTAAGGCACCTGTGATTTATGAAGGAACTCGAGAGATTCATACAATTATGCAGGCAGAATATGTGTTAGGATATCGCCAGGATAAGCCATTAAGTAAAATGCTTCCATCATGGCCATTTGCAGTAGATAACAACTTGGTTGAGAAATAATGACAGTCAACCTCTTTTATTCACTGAAAAAAAGTGCTGTAAACTATTAAAGCTGTTAGAAGGGCTCTTACAAAAGCAATAAAATTGAAAAGAGGTCTGTATAAAACTAAGTAGTTCAGATACTGTGGAGAAAATGTAAAAAAACAGATGAAATAACATACTAAAACATAGTATGTTTAGCAACAGAAATAACAGCACAAATAGCAAACAGAGACGCTTGGATTTTAATATCCAAGCGTTTTGTTTTCATATTGTCTTGTTAAACTAAGCACCTGTTGTCCAACAAAAAATATTTAATGTGTACTTTCATAGTATTGTTATATCAATATGGAAAAAGTGGGTTCATCGAAGGTCATTATATTATCTTCTGAAAAACCAAATTTTAAATAAAATAATTTGCCTGCTTCATTTTCAGGATTAACCGTTAATTTCAGACGATTGCAAGAAGGATGGTTATTTTTAATATGTCTGATTAATTCATTTAATGCTTTTGAACCCAATCCGTTTCTTTGAAATCTTTTATCTATGAAAAAATGAAACAGCCAGTAATCGTCTTTACTATCTGGTGTATAATGCAGATTGAAAAAGCCTACAATCTCATTTTTATTGTAAATTCCATATGGCTCTACCACTTTTCCACCTGGTCTTATATATGCTTTAGCAAGAGCAATAGCAACGGGTGGATTAATAGATGCAACAAATTTATGTTGTTCTTCAAAGACGGATAATTCAAGTGCTTCTCGCCAATTGTCTGAACTTATTAATTTAATGTATATTTCTGACATACTACACCTCATTAATTTTTACTCAGTTTTTTAACCAAACCTGTTTTGTTAATGTACAAATTCAACAAAAAAAGCGTGCAATCCTTCTTAGACTGACCTGCTTCTTTTAGAAAACTATTTCACAATCTCAGTTATTTTTTTACATAAAATCTCAATTACCTACTTGGTTTATGATAATCAACATAACAAATAGCGTGCGCATTAACATAATAATTAACTGTTGACAATAGCTGTTGTCATTATGTTATTGGGGTTGGGATTTTGTAAGCTATTTTAATGTTAATATTCAATAATTATTGGTATATAAAGGAAAAAGAAGAGACCAAATCATATGCGATTTGGTCTGCTAATTAGCATGCTATTTCGTATGTTCCCCACAAAATCGGAACTACCTAATACAAAACAGCCTCTTTTATTAACTATTCTGTTTATTTTTTTCACAAGTAAGTAAATATTGCTTATGTAAATCTTTTAATGCGGAAGTTAAGGCATTGTAGGCTTTTCCAAAATAACAATTTTTTAAAGTATCTAAAGGAGCTTCGATCCCGTCTTTAAGGCTATAGCCCTTTAACAAATGGGAAATGAAATCACGTCCGTGTTCGGTCGCTAATGTGCATGTAGCTTCAACAATGACCCCGTACTTTCGATCGATTTCAGCGGTAATTGTTAAGGTTTCATAAATACTTTTTGCTGCCATTCCGGCAGGTAGCTTCGCATGACCAGCAATGAAATATGTGTTCATTATATCCCTCATTTGATGAAAAATTTTGAAAAGTCTATTTAGAGTTATTATACAATAAAAGGGCTTATCAAAAAAGTAAAGGGGTTTTGCCCCTTTACTAATTAACGCGTTTTATGTATGCTTCAAATATCTCTGGTTGATCATTGAATGGTGCGATGCATTTGACTTTTTCTTCTGTAAATGGGTGGAGAAAGGTCAATTCTCTAGCATGTAGGGCTTGTCTAGGGAAAAGCGGCTTCCCACCGTATAATAAATCTCCGACTAATGGGTGACCAATATGGCTTAAATGAACTCTAATTTGATGGGTTCTACCTGTATCTAATGAACACTGTATGAATGACATTTTTTCTTTCATAAATTTTTGTATGACTAACACCCTTGTTTGTGCTGATTGCCCTGATTTCGAAACTCTGCGCCGTGTTGCATGGTGACGATCCCGACCGATTGGTTCATTAATCTTGAGGGAAGATGGTTGAATGATCCCATGGACTAACGCATAATAAGTCCTTTTTATCTTTCTTTCATTTAACAAACGGTCCAAAATAGCATGACTTAATGCATGTTTAGCAAATAAAACGGCACCCGAAGTATCTTTGTCAAGTCGATGAATATGACGAACACGCCTTTTCTCTCCTTTTTGCTGCAAGTAAAAGGCAACCCCATTTGCTAGTGTATTTAGCTGTCCTTCAGAATTTGGATGTGTATCCATACCAGCAGGCTTATTAACAACGATTAAATGATCATCTTCAAATAATACGTCAATGGCAAGCTGTTGAGGAATCACGCCATAATCTTCCTCAGTAAATAATGCAATTGATATTTCCGTTCCCAAGGAAAGTGGCTTCGACCAGTTGATAGTTTGATCATCAATTTTTACCAATTTTTCCATTCGCCATTGATGTAATAGTTTCTTAGGTACCTTCCAATTTTCTTTGAAAATAGCTTCTGCAGTAAGGTTTTCCCACTGTTGTGGCACCCTAAATTGAAACCACTTTCCTGATTTATTTATCCACATATTTTTTCCTTTCACATGGTCATAATTACCACAATTTTTTACAGTTTTAATGTGTTATTCTGTAACTAATAATAGCAAGTTTCTTTAAAGTAATACAATAAAAGGGTGGGTCATTTGTGAAGGTCTTATATGCATCAACGGAAGAACAGGAGAAAAAAATAGTAGAATTAATTAATCAACTGTATACACAGATTTTTCCTTTCTACTACGAAGATGAAGAAATTGCTGAATTTAAAAAAATGGGAGTATTACATATAGAACAACTCCATTTTGAAAATTTTAATACCTTAAAAGATGCTTTTCAAGTAATTGCAAGTTTACAAACAATTATTACAATCTTGGAAGAGAAAATGCAAAAACCACTTCATCATTACTACGGAAAACTTTTTAATCGAAATATTGATCTTTTGGAAACATATGATATATTTTTTCCATTTAATTATTCCATATTTAATCGCAAGGATAAAATATTATTTGATTCATTTTCTATTTATAAAAAAGCTGCAAACGAAATACTCATTTAAAAAAGCTCTTTTTAAATTTGTGAAAAGAGTAAAAAAGTGGTCTTTTTGAGATGAACCTAAATCTAACGTAGGGAATCATCTCATTTTCGACCACTTTTTTTAAAGAATGATTTTCATTACTCATTACCTTCATCATTTTTTGTGTGTTTATACACGATGATACTAGAAATAAAAATGAAAATGAATGCTATAAGAGCAAGGAAGGGAATAGTAATAAATCCTAGCCAATTAATATATTCTCCTGTACAAGAGACTGGCCCACAGGAAGGGGCATGTTGACTAAAAATGGAAATCTTCTGTATTGAATAATGATAAAGAGATGTCAGTAAACCAATACCGGATAAGACCGCTACATAAAGGGAAAGCTGAAATTCTTTTCTTACGATTGATATACCGATAAGTATTGTTAATGGATACATAAGTATTCGCTGAAACCAGCAAAGCTCACACGGAACAAAATGGCGAACTTCAGAAAAGTATAAACTTCCTAATGTGGCGACAATGGATACTGTCCATGCGAAATTCCAAAAGAACACTTTACGATTATTTTTCGTTTGCATTGACTAACTCCTTTAATTGACTAGTAATAAAATTATAGTCTTTTTACTTAAAAAAAGGAATAATCAAGTGGCAATTATCCATTTGTTCACAATATGTTCTTAAACAAAAGACTCTTTGCTCAAACATTGTTGCTATTTAAGGAAAGGTGTAACAAATCAGTTGGGATTTTACAAAAGCAACAAACAATACGAAAAAAGCTGAACAAAAAAGGCCGTTCTAAAAAGCTAGAACGACCCGTTATCAAGTAACTAAATCTGGGTATGGTGAAATGCTTCACTGCTGGTTAAATCTTCTGTGACACCACTCATTTCATTAGCATGGTCAATATATCTAAACAAAGAATAGAGACTGCGTTCAATGACGGTATAGTCATGTGAGAAATGATAGGCGTGGAGAAGATGTTCGATTCGTTTTGAAAGCATATCATCTTTTGTTCGTACCATTAAAATTAATAAATTATCCCATTGTGAACGATGGGTATAATATAAGGCACGATCATAATCAACTTGATTCAAGACTAATCTCCTCCTTTGATGTTCGATTGAACTCAGCAAGTGAAATAGTCACTTAAAGGAGTTATTTGTATTATATGCAGCACATATAGAATATGTCGCTGTAAAACTTGGCGATGGCGATATTTATAACTTGTTTATTTTTGTCATGGATAAATGATGAGAAGTGTTAAAGAAGGTGCTGTTGCTATTTAAGTGAAGTTTTAACAAATAACGATCGGCATGGAAAAAAAGCGACAAAATTTTATACAAACAGCATACGATACGAAAACAGCGTGTAGGAAAAATATGTTATTATAAAGTGAATAATGAGAATACTATCATTCATGCGGAGGAAAAGGATTGAAAACATTTCTTTATCGCTATTTATGGCTGGGAAAAATGCTATCCATTTTTATGGAGATTTTTTATCTTTTTGCTGTTTTTTCATTCGTTTATAAAGAGAGACAATCATTTTTCGATTTGGCCATTATCACATTTTTGATTATGATGGGCAGAAATCTTGGAAATACACTAGCCTCAACCTCATTGCGAATAAATATCGCTTTACTTTTTAGCGCTAAATCCATATTCATTTTAATCGCCTATTATTTATTATCAGAACATTCTTTGTATATCGTTTTACCTACAATGGTCCTATCAGCTATTGATGGTTATATAAAATATCAATCCAACCGACCTTATTTAAGCATTACTAAAAGAGAAGAAATAGCAACTGTTGGTGGATTTCAATCGTTTATAGACCAAATAACGATGATTATTGGATGGCTTCTTTCCATTACTCTATTTGTTCAAGTGAACTCTTTTGGTTTACTAATTATAGCTTGTCTTTTGGGACTTATTTGCTGCCTTATATATAGTAGTAGTCCTAAAAATAAGAATATGATGATGCAAAAAACAGGTGATGTTAAACAACCATTTCAGTCGTTTAATAATAGGATTTCTTTCCTATTTATGATAGATATGATATTCAATGTTGCTTGGGTCTCATCAATGATCTTTGCTTTTGTAGAAAACCATTTAAAGCAGGGAATTGTTTGGTGGGGGATTTTTAATAGCACCTATATTTTAGGCATGCTACTGGTTCATTTTATAATCAACAAATACCATATGTTTTTTGCTTATCGACGTTGGAAAGTCCAATTTTTCCTGACAATAGTGACAATATTATTCATTGCTGTTTTTGCTTTTAATATGAATATTTACCTTTCACTGTTTTTAATACTTGTCTTTGGCTTTAGTCAACAACTAAAAGAAAAAATCCTCTATACTGAATTAATCAAACAAATGGATATCCAGACAATATCGACTCTTCATCAAAGGCTAAGTATCCAATCTTCCTTCGTGATAGCAGTATGTGTTTTATGTGCTGGATGGATCGTAGATCATTTTGGTATACAAGCGATCTATCTTATAACAGGGCTAGTTTCATGTCTTTCACTGCCATTCTACATTTCTGAAATGCGTAAACAAGCTGCATGACATCAAGTCATTCAGCTTGTTTATCCTCAGTTCGATTCATAAAAAAACCACTAAAAAATACAATTCCTGAGCAAAAAAAGAGGCCCATAGTAAATAACATCCAGCTTAAGGTCAAATCAATACTTAATTCCATTTTTTTTGCTCCAAATACATAGACAAGTCCTGAAAGTAATGCGATGCTGAAAAATAATGCAAAGGGGCGATTTTTATTTGGATGGTTTTCTTTATACATTTTCCTTGAGCTTCGAACCCCCATTATTGTAGCGACAATTAGGAGTAACATGACTCCTATCAATAATATGAATCCCATGAAAATCCTCCATTCTATCGTGAATATTTTATCATATACACGATGCAAAATAGATGAATGATATTAGGCGTTTTATCAAACATTAAAAGTAAAACTAAAAAAAGGCGGAAATGAAGGGATGATTAAAATTAAACAATGGTTCTTGATCATTTGCATACTTTTATGTGTATTTGTTAATGAACAGGATATTCATGCAGAATCCTCTTCATTTCAAGTAGCTTTTGTTAGGAATGGGGATTTGTGGACTAAAATTAATAGGGAAGAACAGCAATTAACTAAAGATGGAGCAGTGACCAACCCTAAATGGTCGTTCGATGGAACCTGGCTTGCATATAAAAAGAAGGATGAGCTTTGGGCCTATCATATGGTTACGAAAAAACACTTTTTACTCTATAAAAGCTCTGCCTCGAACTATCAATGGTCACCAGTCGGTAATGTTCTCGCTTTCCAGTATGATGGAACCCTTAACATCATTGATATGAGCAGTAAAAATAAAAGCGTGAGTAATATTTCAGTAGGTATAGGAAATTACTCATGGTCCCCGGACGGTAAAGAATTTTTAGCTTCTTCTATAGCATCTATTCAGCCAACTGGGTGGACAAATGTTGAATTGTACAAAATTCCTATCGATTCTAAGAAAAAAATCGAACATTTTTATACTCTGCCAACACAATCGAAGGATTTTTTTGCCATTCAAACAAGTCAATTTAAGTATTCAGAAGATGGGATGTGGATTGCCTTTTTAGCTATACCTACTGCATCTTGGTCAATGGATGAAAATCGGTTATGTATCATTCGGACGGATGGTACGAACTTCATGAATTTAGATGCCATGATTTTGAATGATGCTTGGTTTAAATGGGCGCCCACTAAAAACTTCCTTGCTTATATTTCTGGTGAAGGAAGGATGGCGATTGAGAACAAGCATTTAAAGGTAAAGGTCTTGCCAACGATGAAATCTAATTCTACCTATACCCCGAAAGGCTATGTGGATTGGGATTTTACTTGGCATAACCCATCACTCATAACCATATCGAGAGCAAAAGAATCTGAGTGGTCTAATAATCCTAGCAAAAGACCATTACCTTCTTTATATCAAATTGACACAAAGTCCATGCAACAAAATAAAATTACCTCACCGAAGAGCGACTATGGGGATTACCGACCAGAGTATATTTCAAAGGAGCGGAAACTTACATGGTTACGCTCGAATCGACAGACGACAGATATGTGGTTAGCAAATAAAGAAGGAAAACAAGCAAAAATTTTCATTCAACAGATTGATACGGTACCTGATTATTATGAAAAGAGGAATTGGGATGAGGTCATCGATATCTTTCAAAAATATGATTGAGGGGGAGACAAGGTTCTCCTCTTATTTTATTTGGTATTCTTTTCCCTGACATTCAAATCTTTTAATTTTTACCGACAAATGTAAGAGGGTAAACTTCACTCTTGTCTGTCAAGATTCACCTTCTATTTTCTTTAAAAAATAATAAATGGAATATAAAAGAAAAGAAACGGATGGTTATAATTCCACTACATGAATAGTCCACCACTTTCATATATTGTGTTAAAGATGGTTTATAACTTGTGCGCAGTTTGGACTTTTTAGCGGTGTCTATTCATGAAGGGAGAATCGAGTATGAGACATGATGATCAAAAATCATTAGAATATGCAATCTCTGAAATAACAGAAATCGCTTCAGGATTTGGCTTAGATTTTTATCCGATGAGATATGAAATATGTCCTGCAGATATTATTTATACGTTTGGTGCCTATGGAATGCCTACCCGTTTTTCCCATTGGAGCTTTGGAAAACAGTTTTTTAAAATGAAGCTTCATTATGATTTAGGACTTAGCAAGATTTATGAATTGGTGATTAATTCGAATCCATGCTATGCCTTTTTGCTTGATTCAAATTCCTTAATCCAAAATAAATTAATCGTTGCTCATGTTTTAGCCCATTGTGATTTCTTTAAAAATAATATTCGATTCCAAAATACGAAGCGAGATATGGTAGAAAGCATGTCCGCAACAGCAGAAAGAATTCGTGCGTATGAATTAAAATATGGAAAAAAGGAAGTAGAAACCTTTATTGATGCGGTTTTAGCAATTGAAGAACATATCGACCCTTCATTAATGAGACCGAAGCTTGCATGGACCATGGATGATGAAGAGGAATGGGAGGAAGAAGAAAAAAGTACACCATCTCCATATGATGACCTATGGTCATTGGATCAAAAAGAAAAGAAACCAGTCAAAAAGAAAAAGAAGAAGAAATTCCCTCCTGCACCTGAGAAGGATATCATGCTTTTTATTGAACAGTATAGTCGTGAACTATCTGACTGGCAAAGAGATATAATGACGATGATCCGTGAAGAAATGCTTTATTTTTGGCCACAGCTAGAAACAAAAATCATGAATGAAGGCTGGGCATCATTCTGGCACCAGCGTATCCTACGTGAAATGGATTTAACGAGTGATGAGGCTATAGAATTTGCTAAATTAAATGCTGGGGTTGTTCAGCCATCAAAGACAGGAATCAATCCCTATTATTTAGGAGTGAAAATATTTGAAGACATCGAAGAGAGGTGGAATAATCCAACTGAAGAAATGATCAAACGTGGCGAAAAACCAGGTACTGGACGCGAAAAAATGTTTGAGGTTAGAGAGATTGAAGGCGATATTTCCTTCCTACGCAATTATTTAACAAAGGATCTAGTCATGCGGGAAGATATGTATTTATTCCAAAAGCAAGGTCGGGACTATAAAATAGTAGATAAAGAATGGGAAAAGGTCCGTGATCAGCTCGTAAATATGCGAGTTAATGGTGGTTTCCCCTACATCACAGTCAATGATGGAGATTATATGAAAAATGGAGAATTGTACCTTAAACATTGGTATGAAGGCATTGAATTAGACTTAAAATACTTAGAAAAAGTTCTGCCCTATCTTCATCAACTTTGGGGAAGAACAGTCCATTTAGAATCAGTAGTTGAAAATAAAGAACTATTATTTAGCTATGATGGGCGCACAGTGCAAAGAAAGTATTTATAAGCGAAAGATGAGTGAGTATGGGATCATACTCACTTTTTTATTGAGATTAGTTAAATAATGTGTTTATTGGTCTATATGTAGTTTTTTTATTCCCATTAAATAGCAAATTTTTTAAAATTTTTAAAAAATTATTGGAAATTAAATTTAATATTGTCTGAAAGTATTTATAATGAAAGTAATTGAAAAATGGAGGGGTTAAGATGAAAAAAGTTAGAGTTCAGTTACTGATATTCGTATTAACACTAATGTTTTTTCTACTTACTTCGCGATACTGGGGGTTACATCCGTCAGGTTATGATTTTACAGCTACAGATACAGTGATAGAAGTAAAAAAAGGAATTATGTCACCTCAAACTGTTCAGGTTAAAATTACAGATGCTACTGCACTTAGTTTAGCAAAAATTGAAGTAGCCATAATCAATTTACAAAACCATTGGTATTACTATGTATTTATACTCTCATTAATGATAGCCCTTGTTTTAGGGGTTTTTAATAAAAAATATAGATTTAATTTAAGCTTATTAACCTACTCAAGTTGGTATTTTTTACTATTAAGTATTGTAATAGGAGCAGGCTGTTTTATTTTCAATAAGGATATTAGCAATGTCAACGCCCTTTTTCATTCGCTTGATATAATCAAGTAGAACGTAACGCCCGTTTGTCCTGTATTTCAGTGTTATTATGTTACTCCGATACCATTTAATTTTTTAGTACATCCGTAATGAATAGGAGAAATGGACAAAGGAGATATTATTCCTTTATTGTCAGGTCTTCTTGAAGGATACGAATGAATGGAGTATATCTTTTTTTATTATTCTATGGAAGGAGCAGGTACAGGAAGGTGAATATAGAATATTACTAATATACTGCTCGGAAAATATGAAGAGTTGAGTAGGTGGTAGGTTGACTTTGGGAGGTTCCTTAAGGAGGAGGGGTGTATCTGATGGATAATATTGAATTACTGAATTTAGTACCTAAGTTTTTAGATTTTTACAATAGAGCAAATGATGAAGACATTAGTGAAAATCAAAGATGGCAATTATGGGAAGAGAATTACAATTTTGCAGCGGTTCCACCTGGGGATGAAGGAAGAAAAATAGCTAGAGATTTATTTCAACGTGCCTGGGAAAAATACCACCAGCATATTGATTATTTAAATAGGTGGGAACCAAGCAAAAAGGATATAGAGGCTACTCTAACACGAATTAAATATTTATTAGGATATGATAAGGTAATTGATCTAGTTGTTATTTATTTTGTTGGCTTTTTTGAAAATAATGCTTTTGTTGCTCCATATGATGAAACCAGATTAGCTCTTTGCCTTCCAGTTGAGAGTAAAGAATCATCTAGCGGATCTTTTATTACACTTTCACATGAATTAACACATATTGTACATGCGAAAACAGCGAATTTAACTAGTCAGTGGGAACGTTCAGTAGGTTCTTCAATTTTACAAGAAGGATTGGCAACCCAAGTTAGTAAATATATTGTACAAAATGAACCTGATGAAGCTTATATTGAGCATAGAAACGGTTGGCTTAATGAGTGTAAATTACATAGAACAGATATGATTAAAGGGATAATACCATATCTTGAAGATTCTTCTTCTGAGGCAATTCATCAGTTTACATTCGGTAACGGAACAACCAATTTAGAAAGAGAAGCCTATTTTGTTGGGTGGGAGATCGTTCGATATCTACTCGAACAAGGAGTATCTTTTAAACAGATGGCTAGCATACAGGAAGAGGATATACCCAATTATTTAGGAGAAATATTAGTAGAGTTAAATCAATGGATAGATTAGGGAATTTGAAATAACCTACTAATCTAATGAAAAATCAGCTTGTATTTATCTCTAAAAAGAACACATTCGTATTAAGGTAGGAACAAATAAAGAAAATATATTTAATGGGGGGAGAGGTCGTGGAACAATGGCTTAATGTCCAAACACTTATCTGGTTATTCCCGATTGCATTTGTTCTACATGACTTGGAAGAAATTATTATGGTTGAAAGGTGGATGGATAAGAACAGGCATGTTATCTATGACAAGTTACCAAAAAAAATTGCCGATAAAGTGATTAAACAATTGTCAATGTCTACGGCACAATTTTCCGTTGCCGTATTTGTTATTTTTATTTTTGTAAGTAGTTCAACCTATATGGCAAGTCAATATATTAATGATGGTCCACTTGGCAATATTTATTTTTTTACTATTATACTATTGATCTTCTTTATACATGTCTTTACTCATATTGGGCAGTCTATTATTCTTCGGTCCATTACTCCCGGTGTTATAACTTCAATTGTCATAATTTTTCCTTATAGCATAATAATGTTTAATTCATTATTCAAAAATCAAATGATTACTTGGAACACGATTTATGTCAGCTTACCTTTTATTATTGGCTGTTTTCGTATAGTTTGTTGCTTTTGTAAAAGCCCAACTGCCGGCTTTTACACCCAGTAAAGGATTCAGCGATTCTTATAGAGTTTGCAGCACTTTTCTCAGTGGAATGAAAGGTGTAGTGGTCTTCAGCCAATAGTTATTCATTAAAACTTAACTTAAATAGCAACAATGTTTGAGAAAAGAGCCTTATTATTTTAATTGTTCCTGTTTTGTTTTTTGCTCATTGGATTGGAAAAAAAGCGATATAGTTTCAACTTAATCACAGCACGGCTTGCTTTAAAATTTTTATTCTAAGATGTTTGTGTTATTGACTTTCATCCACTGCATGATAAAGATGTCTATAGGACGTTGAATTTAAGGGGGAGAATATGGAATCTAAGCTAATTATTATCCGAGGAAACTCAGGGAGTGGAAAAACAACGACAGCGAAAAATCTTCAAAATGATTTGGGGCATGGAACGCTCTTGGTTTCTCAGGATATTGTTCGACGTGAAATGTTGAAGGTCCATGATAGAGATGGAAACCTCTCCATTGATTTGATTCGCCAAATCGCTGAATACGGTAAAGATAAATGTGAGTTTGTTATTGTCGAGGGTATTCTGTATAAACATCGTTACGGTGAAATGTTGAATCACTTAATCCAGTTTTTTAATCAAAAGGCATATACATATTATTTTGATTTATCTTTTGAGGAAACAGTCAAACGTCATAACTCAAGTTCGAAAAAGATGGATTTCGGAGAAGATTCTTTACGCGATTGGTGGACTCCAAATGATTACCTAGGAGTAGATGGAGAAAAGATCTTAACTAATGATATGTCACAAAACGATGTATTGAAATTGATTTTAAATCAACTGCAAAAGTAGTTATTCTATCATACCGATGGTGAACTATAATCTTACAAGGACATCATTACTATTTTTTTTTAGGGATATCTGGTTAGCTATAGTGACCATTTGAAATCTCATATCATGCAAAAGATCCCTAAATAATGAAGATAATGGTCCTTGGAAAATCAGAAGTAAAAAGATTATGCTTTTTTAAAGACATATCACTAAATTAAGGGTGGCATTAGCGACTATAGAATAATGAATGAGATGTAAATATTGATTCAGCATTAACATGTTGTTAAATAAACAGGGCATCAATGAATGGGCTCTTAACTTTATTCCACTCTATTTTCGTTTATCTCTTGACTCTCTTCTTTGATTTGCCCTATTAAAGAAATTTCAGAACCTATGGCTTGTATCCAGCTGCCAAGAGCTCCAATAGTGTTAAAGTCCTGTTTAGGTCTATTTGGTATGTGGAGTTGATACGCACCATCCAATGCTTGCATGGAGTTACCTATTCCTTGTAATAAACCTCCTATTATGTTGTGTAAGCGACCATTTTCGGTGGTATCCTGAAATTCATCGAAGGATCCAATGATACTGCCAATAGCTTGAAGCATATTCCCAATAATGACTAATTTTTGAGCTGCTTGATTTTCTAAATGGACTAGTAATCCAGCTATTACAGTTAAATTTCCTATTGATTGAATTTGATTCCCTATCTTTTCTAAGGATGTAGAAGCTTGACCATCGACTTCCAATGCATTTCCCACTGCCTGAAGGACATTTCCCTTAACATTTAAGAAATACTTTACATCATCATGCAATTTAGATGGTGTACTTCCTATAGCTGATTCAATTGTGCCTAAAGTAGAGGTCAATGCCCCGTATATCTCTTTTAAACGTTTATCCATATCCATCATCTCACTGAATAGTTTGTCTTCTATTGTATTAAATTTTTTATAAGTTGAATAAAGCAATCGTTTAGTCGTCCACATAAATGGATGATTAAACTAAGGAAGGGATCTACAGATTATTTGATTAATGGACTTAATAAATAAGGGATGTTCATAGAAGGAGGAATAACGCCTTTTTTGTTGAAGTTATAAGATTAATGGTAAACTTGAGAAGAATGGTGAACATGATAAAATATAAACTTAATGCAATTAAAAGACGAGGATGAAAGTAAGGATGTGCTAATTGATGGATTTCGAAACAGTTATGCAGGAGCTTGAGAATCTCGGGAAGGAACGAACGAAAAAAATCTATATTTCCAACGGTGCGCACGAACCTCTTTTTGGGGTAGCTACAGGTGCTATGAAACCAATGGCAAAGAAAATAAAAATAAATCAACCTCTAGCTGAAAAGCTGTATTCCACCGGTAATTATGATGCGATGTACTTTGCCGGAATTATTGCTGACCCAAAAGCAATGACTGAATCGGATTATGATCGTTGGATCGATGGAGCATATTTTTATATGCTGTCCGATTATGTAGTGGCAGTAACATTATCAGAATCTGATATTGCACAAGATGTTGCTGATAAATGGATTGCAAGCGGGGACGAGTTAAAAATGTCAGCGGGATGGAGTTGCTACTGCTGGCTTTTAGGAAATCGATCGGACCATGAGTTTTCCGAAAGTAAGATTTCCACTATGCTTGATATGGTGAAAAATATGATTCATCATTCTCCAGAAAGAACAAAATCTGCTATGAATAATTTTCTATATACTGTGGGGGTATCCTTTTTGCCATTACATGAAAAAGCAGTCACGACAGCAAAGGAAGTGGGTATAGTAGAAGTTAAACGGGACAAGAAAAAAAGTAGTTTCCTAAATGCTTACGAAAATATCCAAAAAGAAATTGATAGAGATAGGCTTGGTTTTAAACGTAAATATGTAAGATGTTAAAAATCAGCTGAATATCGGGTGTTGGTCCAGGAAGGATTGACGCTTTTTTTGTTAAAGTATTTAATTAAATAGGCTAATTGTCTATCTATTTTCATATTATACATATTAGGACTTTAAATGTAATTTTGATAGAAAGTGGTTTCATACTGAGCCTCCAAACCAAACATTATTTTTGGAAGCTTTTGTAAAAAATGCTATTCTAAAGCAAAACAAATCAATCTAAGCAGGTGTATATGAATGTTGGCAAAAGAGCAAGCTTCCTTTGAGAGTTTTATAGATTCGCCAGAACAGCTAAAAAAAATATATAGACGCGTGTTATTTGTCGTGAGCTTGTCACAAATATTTGGTGGGGCAGGACTTGCAGCAGGAGTTACGGTAGGTGCTCTTTTGGCACAACAAATGCTTGGAACAGATGCCTATGCAGGAGTTCCATCTGCTTTAATTACTTTGGGTTCAGCGGGTGCGGCTTTTCTCGTAGGAAAACTTTCACAACGTTATGGGCGTCGTACAGGTTTATCAACTGGTTTTATTGTAGGTGGACTCGGAGCAATTGGCGTAGTTATTGCTGCCATGATGAATAGTGTCATTTTATTATTTGCATCGCTCTTAATTTATGGGGCAGGAACTGCAACCAATTTACAAGCTCGTTATGCGGGGACTGACTTAGCAAATAGTAAACAGCGAGCAACTGCGATTAGTACAACAATGGTGATGACAACATTTGGGGCAGTGGCAGGACCGAATTTAGTAGAAATTATGGGCAAATTCGCAGTGTTTATAGGTGTGCCTTCTCTTACGGGTCCATTTATCTTATCAGCTACAGCATTTATCTTGGCAGGGATAGTGCTTTTTACTATGTTGCGTCCTGACCCATTAGAAATTGCCAAAAGGATTGCAGCGTATAAGCAGGTTAAAGGGCATGGAAATAAATCAGAATCTGTCAATAGTTCAAGAAATAAAAGCGGTCTTATGGTTGGTGCAACAGTCATGGTTCTAACTCAAATTGTGATGGTTGCTATTATGACGATGACACCAGTCCATATGAAGCATCATGGGCATGGATTATCTGAGGTAGGATTAGTGATAGGATTTCATATAGGCGCAATGTATCTTCCTTCACTTGTCACAGGCATCCTTGTTGATAAAATTGGACGAACAGCAATGAGTATAGCATCAGGGATTACATTGTTATGCGCTGGCCTGCTAGCAGCATTAGCACCAAGCGATTCTCTTGTTCTATTAATAATTGCTCTATCTTTACTTGGATTAGGGTGGAACTTTGGTTTAATTAGTGGAACGGCTCAAATAGTTGATTCTACAGAGCCTTCAACCCGAGCAAAAATACAAGGAACCCTCGATGTTTTTATCGCATTAGCAGGGGCTTCTGGTGGAGCTCTTTCGGGAATGGTGGTAGCTAATGCAAGTTATACAGCATTATCTTTAGGTGGGGGTCTTTTATCCTTACTTCTTATACCAATTGTCATCTGGTCTCGTAGAGGGAATGCTTAATAGAGGTTTAAAAGAAATCACTTTTTAAAGAATGAACGGAATTGAATGGATCTTAAGTAAAGTCTTGTTACAGAAGAAATGTAACAGGACTTTTATTTTTGGAATTAAAAGTATGATAAGATCGTGTTTTGATAGAAGGTAAGAGTCATAAAATACAGATGATGAACGAGTATTTTCGTAACACTGTTAGTATGGTATTTATGAAACTGCATTTGCTTCTTCTTCGAAATAATGGTTTTTGTATTAGATAATTTTAACAAATTATCAGGTCCGGGTTTGTAACAAAACTTCTTCCAATCAGAAGAGCTGATTTAGGGTAAAATCTTTATATCATTTAAATAAAAAAGCATCCCTTGTTAAAGGAATGCTCACTAATCACTATTATTGATCTTTCTTCAAATAATCCGCAATCGTTCTACAGCTGTTTTTACATCATTAAAGATAAAACCGTATAAGTCGATTGCTACACTTTCATCATGGACGGTCAGTGAATAAAATAGATTTTTCAATACGTCTAGATAAAAAATGTAATTTCTAAAAAAAGGTTCACTTTTTAAATCGTCTTATTTATAAAATTTTACACGGTCTTCAAGTGGTTGGAATTCTTTTTCACCCACTGGAGCTGTTGGATTACCAAATGGCATTTGCGCAATAAGCTTCCAATTACCAGGAATATTCCATTCTTTTTTCACTTCATCATCAATTAGGGGATTATAATGTTGTAAAGATGCTCCTAATCCCTCTGATTCCAATGCTGTCCACACCACTAATTGGTGCATTCCTGATGCTTGGTTTGACCAAATTGGAAAGTTATCAGCATATAAAGCAAATTGTTCTTGAAGTGATTTAACTACGGCCTCATCTTCAAAGAATAATACTGTTCCATAACCTGCTTTAAAGGAATCCATTTTCTGTTGAGTTCCTGTAAAGTCTCCGTTACCAACTACTTTTCTTAATGTTTCAGTTGTAATGTCCCATAATTTATTATGTGCTTCACCAGTTAAAACAACTAAACGTGCAGTTTGAGAATTGAAAGCTGACGGAGTGTATTTTACAGCAAATTCTACTATTTCTTTAATTCTTTCGTCTGATACTTGTACTTCCTTATTAATTCCATAGTAAGAACGTCTTTCTTTAAGTGCAGTATAGAAATCTTTAGTCATAGTCTTACTTCCTCCTAAATTTTACTATCCTTCAAAATAATATTTCTTGAAGAAAATGTATTTAATTTCGTAAACATTTAAACACAGCTGAGCTTGTCCAAACTACTTTAGAAATACTAACACCATTCTCTTTTAATGTATCCTGAGTATTTAATATTTACACAAATATGAACAAGAGCATTTAAAATAATTTAAAATATCTTGAGATAAAGTATCTCTAATTCGAGATAATTATATTAAATTAAATTCGTATAGTCAACAAGAAAGCTCAAATTGCATTGATAAGAATAAAATAAAAATCTTGCAACTATTTTCGAAACTTCGCGCCTTTATTACTAACATCGTACTTTCCTTCAAATTCACAACAATCCTAATTTCTCAGTATTACATATAGAAATTAGGATTGTTAATATTGCATTTTCCTTGATACTGTAAATCCGCATGTATCTTCATTTCATTAGGAGAACCATAATCATGGTTCTCACATCTTTTACAAGTACACAATGTGTAAAAACAAGGACTTGCTAATTGTCCATGTTTCATTTAGAGGGGGGAGTCCAAAAGTATCAAAAAAACACCTTACCGCCAAGAAGATAATAGGAGTAAGGTGTTTTTAAGTAATTTTAATAAAACATAAAGTTCCCTAAAAGAAATAAAGCAATCTCGTATGGAGGATACGTTTAACGGGATGCTTTTGGCGGTTGGCATACGTCACATTTACGTTGATGATTATTTTTAAATTTCGTAAATGTTTTTTCAAAATTGCTGCCACATGCACATTTAAATTGTAACTTTTGAGAAAAACCATGAAATTCAGTCGTTAACAACTTACTATCTGAATTCTTCTCAACGAAATCCTTAATTTTATCGATTGTCCATCGTTTATTCATTCTTTAACACCTCAATATTTTATCGCTAAAACGGAGGCTTTTTATAGCAACCGTTTTATTATGAGTAAAAGTAGTCATCTCATCATCATATGAGCTAACATACATTTAAACCAATCGTTTATTTTGTTATCTTTTTAGTCCTGATTAAACCAGAGCTGTTCTTTGTCATCCACATCACCATTATAATTGATTAGAATCTCATCCCCAGCTTTTATATCTGTGTAAGCAAAGAAATCAAATGTGTGATTTTTAAAGTTAATCTCATAAATTGCATTAGGTTCATAAGAATGGTTAAACAACATTCCATAACCAAGAAGGATCGCAGAATGATTTATGCCATACTCAAAAGCGTAATCAGCGAGTATGGTATGTTCAATGTATTGATGCTGGTCGTTTGGATAAGAAATGACAGGTGCTTCATGGATAAGTTGTCCTTTTTTGATATCACATGTCGCAAATACCCCTCTATTGAATTCTCCATCACTTAGTGGAGATGTTTTTATTTCAATCATATTGTTCGCCTTCCCACTTTAAAAATTTTCTTACTAACTGTATCATTAAATTGGACAAAAAGCATTTTATTTAATAAAACCGCATCTTTTTATTCTACTTAATCTATGTAAGCAAGTGTTTTGCTTTAAGTACTACGTTGAATTTCAAATGGTTAGTGTTTTCTGTATTCAAACCTCTACCTACAGTTAAAACGCATGTCCTGCACTAACCATATTTGTTGCCTTTATTTATTTGTGGACGAAATAGCGTTTCATCGTTCTCTAGCTTAGCATCAATAAACGCCACAATACTTTGAAGATCATGTATTTGAGTCATGACTTTTTCTTTATATTCTAAAAGAGTACTTTTTAACTCGGGAGTAGAACTAAGTTTATCTTTTACAGGATATTGTAAAATATGTTTCATCTCATTTAATGACATTCCTGTTTTTTTTAGACAAATGATTAGTTCCATTCTCTCTATATCTTCTTCATCGTATATTCGATGTCCATTCAGTTTTCTTTTTGCATAAGGAAGCAAACCGATTTTTTCATAATAGCGAATCGCATCTTCGGTTAAACCGGATTTCTTAGATACTTGCTTGATAGAATATGTACCCAAATCATCACCTACTAACTTGATTTTATTATATGTTAGAATTCAATTCACCGTAATCTACAGCCTAATAGATGTAATTAAAAACTATACGAGAAACTCATTTTTGTAAATATCATGCAGCCGATTAAGAATCGTCCCCTCATACTCCGAGAATTTAATTACAGTTTCTTTGCCCTTGTTTATAAAAATCCCAGTAGTTTCACTGTTGAAATCGAAAGCAGCATCGTATAATCGAGATGCACCTTTACTTGGCGGCGAAAAAATAAGGTTTCTTATTGGAATGAGGTAACTGGGTATTCTTTTGCCCTTAGTCAACTTCGTTCTGTTTGGTCCTGGACAGACACTACGGATTTTTATTCCCTCAATCAATAGCTTCGGAGCAATTCCATTTGTCCACAGGGAAAGGGCTAATTTACTATTCCCATATGGACCTATAATCTTTTTAAATGGAATGAGCTTAGGATCGATTACTGTATTTAAGTCAAATTGCTTTAAAAATAATAAAGAATTGGAAGAGGTATTAATGATCGTTTTATCCTGGCCCTGTAGTAACAGTTCTTTAAGTTCCAACGTAATGATGTAGGGTATTAATGTATTAACTTCAAAATGTATTTCACGCCCTTGTTTGGAATATTTGTATTCAGCAAAACAAACTCCTGCATTATTGAAAAGCAAGTCAATCTTGGCCTCTCTTTTCTTAATCTGACCTAGTACGTTTCTTAGGCTGGAGAAATCGGCTAAGTCAGCTTTATATATTCTTAACTGTTTCTTTTTAAGAGCATGAATGATTATTGGGTGGTCATTTGGAAATTCAGATCGTATTAAAGAAATTACTTCCATTCCTTGGGATAACAGATTTTTCGTCAGCTCCAAGCCAACCCCAGAGTTAGCCCCTGTAATCAAAACTACTTTATTTTGTGCGTTCATTCTGTTCTTCCTTTCTGTGTTCCAATAGTAAACACAGAATACAACTTGGAGTGAACACCAAGTCAAGATAAATTTATTTGATTACAATACTGTGCTTCAGCTTAGAAAAACTCTACTAGTATTAATAGCCCAAATATCAAATTATAGATTTTGAAAAAAACCAAATACAAAATCTCCGTACTATAAAAAATGAAATAAAAATTGTAATCCAGCTGATATACCATTCCCAATGTATGTAATGAATGAGTTCGGTGTATTTTTCTAAAATTATTTCACCGATCGTCAATACTGTGCTGAAAACTATATAATAAACCAACTGGATAAGGGGACTTCGATGATTTGGATACCATACATTAAAAACGGCACATGTGACTGGAAAGAAATAAAATTCATAGTCAAAGCTAGTCCGATTAATTGAAGCAAATGACCGAATAGGATATTCAATCAGTCCCAATTCTACGACCAATAGACCTACAAGAAAAGTAATGACCTGTTTAAACAAAAAGGCAACTACTGCAAGTCGAATTTTATTTTTAGGTATAAAAAAAAGAATTCCTGTTGTTACTGCATACAAGGATAACAAAATCCACCATTCAATCCTCATTAGTGCCTCCAACGTACGACTGAATCGGAGTTTTTTCCTTATAGAACCAATTACAGCAGACTAGGCTTATAGAAAAAAGGAATCCAATGTAAATCCACATACCTAACCAAGTTAAGGATCCATATTTTATTAAATCTGTATATCTTTCGAGAATGTAATCATAAATGGTGATGATAGAAATCCATACGAAAAAGGATGTAATTTTTAACCAAAGACTGTTCATTGACTTGCTATGTACATAATAAATGGCAAATAATATTGGATAAAAGAAATAATTGATTGTAAGCGTGAGGTCAGTTGCTTTAGGAAATATACGAACGGGCGCACTTAATAAACCATATGTAAAAGAAGGCATATCACACAGCCAAATCAATGCTTGAAACATAATCGCAGCTAATAACCCCTTGCGCCGATCCTTTTGTGGTATAAACAGAATAAAGCCAATCGTTCCGAATAGCCACATTGCTGCCAATATCATGTACTCCTTTACCATATTACAGAAATCCCCCTCCTAAAAGAGAAGTATTGCTTTAGTATTTTGCCACCAAAGTCCATTTTTAATTATTTTCCAATCTACTTTGTTTCCCCTATTAAGGTAGTAACACATGATATAATATCTGTTAATTAAAAATTAATTTTCGTAGCTGTATAAAAATAAAATAAACAGATTGAAATAATCAGTTATACGCTACTTTGATGTACTATTAAGGACATTTGGGATAAAGTACTTCAACTAGGCTTTCAGGAAATACTGTAAAGAATGATCTGCTAGTATAAAGATATAGGAGAGAATCTGGATGAACTTAAAAAAAATGTGGGAGAAGTATGGGAATGAAACAGAGTTTAACTTTTCCGTAATATCCGAGTTTATAGATGAGTTTGGGACAGAGCTAGTGTTTGAACCAAACTCTGTCATTATTTCTAGAGGAGACTTTCCAAATTATGTCTATTTCATTAAAGATGGCATAGCTATGGGTTTAAGAGATTATGAAGATGGAAGTGATTATTCCTATTTTCAAGTGGATAAAACGAACGGAAACATAGGGTTATTGGAGATAATGTCTAGAAGAGAACAATACATTGCCACGATAACCTGTTTAACAAAAGTAACGGCAGTTAGAATAGAGTCGGCATTAGTTTATCAGTTGATTATGTCAGATATTTCCCTTTTGAGACGATGTTCTGTGTTATTAGCTGAAGATTTATATATTAGTTCAGGAAACGATGGTATTTTTTATCAATACAAAGGTATTGATCGAGTCAGATATTTTTTGATCAGATATTATGAGAGGAATAGCAATAAAAATAGTCTAACCAGATCAATTTATATTGATGATCAATATAAGGATATTGCAAGTCAAATAGGGCTAAGCATCCGTACAGTTGGTAGAAGCATCAAACAATTAAAAGAATTGAATGAGATATCAAGTTCTAATAGAAAATTAACGATGTCAAAACAGCAATATATAAAGATGAAACATAGTATCAATGAATGAAGTGCAAAAATGATAAAGTTCACTCCAAAGGCGATATCTTATAAAAAGAATATCCGAACGTTATCGAATCTTTTCGGAAGGATTTGATGACGTTCGGATTATTTTTTGCCTGAAAAAAATAGTTGTTCCATCTCATTATGAAATATCAAACGAAAGGACATTTGACCTTTTATCCGCTTTATAGCTGAATATATACTATATTTAAATCTTATATCTAGTAAAAAATGAAATGTTAGCGCTTTAAAATAAATGATTACTGGTATAAGGGAAGTTATATTTATTTGTGATATGTCATTTATACATCTGAAATTTTAAATCTAATAAAAAGGAGCAGGATGATGAAAAGAGGGATAAGGTATGATTTTTCATTACTAGCATTATTATTAATCCCAGTAGGTGTTTCATTAAATGTAGTTGGTTATCAACTATCGACTATATTAAAGTTGCCAGTTTTTGTTGATCAAATAGGAACAATAATGGTATCGATGATTGCAGGACCTTGGATTGGATTGCTAACTGGTCTTTTAGGAAATGTCGTAAATGGGATGCTTAATCCTATTGCAATAGGGTTCAGTATCGTGTCAATGAGTATTGGTTTTGTATCAGGCTATTTATCAAAATGGAAATTTTATAACAATATTTTTGGTATCATTCTATCTTGTATACTATTAACAATTGTATCAGCATTCACGGCAGCTATCGTTACAGTTTTTATGTTTGGTGGAGTAACTGGTGCAGGGACAGATTTAATTACAGCAACGTTTCTTGCAACAGGAAAAGAATTATGGAATTCCGTTGTATCCACAAATTTAATTTCAGGTTCAATTAATACAATCCTAAATTTCGGTATTAGTTGGTTAATTATTAGAAGAGTTCCAGATAGATTTTTAATTAAGTTAAATTATGGTGAGCCATATATTAAGAAAGGGGGAAATGTGAATGGATAGTCGTATTGGAAAACTTTATCCTTCATCTAAATTTGCTTTTGTCATTCTAATTATTTTATTAAGTATGTTCACACCTGGATACATATTCCAATATATGGTTCTTCCATTCATGTTACTAATAAGCCTTTGTTCCAGGACGGCTACTAAGTTTTTAGCAACGTTTGTGAAGTCAATTTTAATAGTTGTGTTATTTATATTTATTATCCAAGTTTTTATTGTTGTGAATGATGATTCTCAAAAAATTTGGGGAATCATTCATTTTTCTCAAATTGGTTTAACGACAAGTTTAAATATGACAGCAAAGATTATTGCTATCAGTTCTAGCGTTATTTGGTTTTTCCAAGTCACTAGTGTAAAAGATATTATCTATGCTTTAGAGAAATCTGGAGTTTCTCAAAAAGTGACTTTTGTAATCGCTTCCACTATTCAGCTTATTCCGCAAATGATGAGTTTGTCTAAAACGATCACAGATGCTCAAAGATCTCGCGGAATTGAAACCGAGGGGAGTATGTTCGTTAGAATGAAAGCTTTTGTTCCTATGATCGGTCCGTTAGTTCTATCATCGATTCAACAAATTGAAGAAAGAGTGTTAACTTTGGAATCACGCGCTTTTTCTTCTGGAGCAAAAAAGACATCCATTTACGAACTTAAAAAGCAAAAGGCTGATTATCTGATTATAACGTTTTGTGCAGTCATTTTAATCAGTTATATTGTTTGGAGGATCCTATCATGAGCATTCTATCGTTAAAGAATATTAGTTATAAATATCCTTTAGAAAATAATGAAACGATTCACGATGTCTCATTTGAATTCGAAAAAGGACGCGTCTATGGTCTAGTGGGAGCAAATGAGTCAGGAAAAACGACATTATGTAATATCATTAGAGGCTTTATCCCTGAGCTTTACAAAGGGCAATTAGTAGGGGACGTGATGATAAAAGGGAAGCATTTAAATGAATATAATATCGGAGAGCTTGCCACAATCATCGGTTATTCGTTTCAAAATCCGTTTACCCAGCTATCCGGGGTAAAGGATACCGTATATGAGGAAATTGCCTATGGGATGGAAAATATAGGTGTGCCACGTGATGAAATGATAAAAAAAGTTAATGATCTAGTCAAAATGTTTCGCTTAGAAGATTTGATTAACAAGAATCCTTTTGAATTATCGGGTGGACAAAAACAAAGGGTTGCAATAGCTTCAATCATTGCTTTAGATCCAGAATTTATCATTTTAGATGAACCAACTTCACAATTAGACCCTAAAAGTAGTGAAGATATTTTTAAAATCATCCATCTTTTAAAAAAGCAAGGTAAAACCATCTTGCTAGTGGATCATAAAGTTGATTTATTAGCGGAGTATTGTGATGAAATTTTATTAATGAGCAAAGGACAGCTGGCTATGACCGGTCCTACAAAAGAAATTTTGGCAGATCCTAAGGTACTAAAGTATGGAGGGCAATTGCCACAAGTAGCGCTATATTATATCCAAAAGGCTAAGGATAATCATTTGAAAACTACAGATACGATACCTTTAACAGTACAAGAAGTACAGGACATCTTACGTAAGGATGGTGAAGTGTAAAGTGCCTTATCTATCACTAAAAAATGTTTGGTACACATATTCTAACGGTTATGAAGCTGTTCAAGATATTAATTTGGATTTTGAACTAGGTGAATCAGTTGCCATAATTGGGCAGAACGGTGCTGGTAAAACAACGACAGTTAAACTAATGAATAGGCTGCTATTACCAACGAAAGGTGAAGTTTTAGTAGACGGTGTTTCCACTAAGAAGGCAACCACTGCAGAGATTTCTAAGAAGGTTGGTTATGTATTTCAAAATCCCGATGACCAAATTTTTCAAGATACTATTTATAAAGAGATTGCATATGGTCCTAAGAACCAGAAATTAGGAGATTCTGTCGTGAAAGATAGAGTAGCGAAAGCAGCTGAAATTTGTGGTTTAACAGAGTCTTTAGATGAACACCCTTATAACTTACCTTATTCGAAAAGAAAATTTATAACCATGGCTGCAGTAATTGCTATGGATCCGCATGTGATCATTTTAGATGAACCTACTGCTGGACAAGATAGAGAGTCAACTGAACGGTTAGGCAATATTATTAACTATTTATCAGATCAAAATAAAACAGTAATTACTATTACACATGATATGGAATTTGTTGTACGTGAATTTAAACGAGTGATTGTTTTTGCGGATAAACAAAAAAGAAGAGATGCATCTCCTATGGAAATATTTTGGGATGAAAAACTTTTAGAATTTAGTGATTTAAAGCAGCCTGTCATTTGCCAATTGGCTACTATTTTAGGCTATGAAGGCGTATTAACGATTGAAGATTTATTGGAAAGGGAAAAATATGAAAAATATAATAATTGATTGTGATCCAGGACATGATGATGCCTTAGCTATTTTGACAGCGATAGCTAATTCTAACAAATTAAATATATTAGGAATTACAACGATTGGTGGTAATCAAACATTAGAAAAAGTTACTACCAATGCAAAAAACATATTGGAATTTGTAAATTCTACTATTCCGTTAGCAATGGGACAATCAGAACCATTAACAAAAGATCTCTGTGTTGCTCCTGAAGCTCATGGAGAAAGTGGTATGGACGGCCCTTACTTTAATGGAGAAAAGTACCCAATCACTTCAAACAATGCTATTTTATTTATGTATGAAACAATAATGAAATGCAATGATAAGGTGATTTTAGTTGGTTTAGGTCCATTGACCAATATAGCGTTATTAATAAAGGTAATTCCTGACGTTCGAAGTAAAATAGAATACATTAGCATTATGGGTGGGGGACTTGACCGTGGTAATAAAACACCATTGGCTGAATTTAATATTTATGTAGATCCAGAAGCGGCACAAATAGTGTTCAATTCTGGCATACCTGTTGTTATGTCAGGTTTGGATGTCACGGAGCAGGCTGAAATAACTATAGAAGAAATTAATTCACTAAAAAATAAAGGTAGAGTCAGTCATTTAGCTTACGAACTACTTCATTTTTACAATAAATCTGGTAGACAATTTGGTTTTATCAATAGCCCGATTCATGATTTATGTGCAGTGGCATATATATTAAATCCTAAGATGTTTTCTGGAACTTCCTACTATGTCGATGTGGTGACAGAAGGAAAAGCAAGAGGATTAACTTTTGCTGATAAAAGACTAGTCTCAAACCAAGCAAAAAACATACTAGTATTAGAGAAGGTTAATCGAGAAATGTTTATATCTGAGTTAATAAATGCTTTAGAAGTTTTGGATAAGATATAACCATTGGAAAACCCATTTAGAAACACTATGAATGTGGTATTAATAGATTATTAACAGTGCATTTTATGGATCATTTAGCGCCAAGCGTAGAAAAAACGCTCTGAGTTTAGAGTCTTAGCTCCTAAAAATTCCTATCCTGAACAGCCCCGTAAATGTTAGACACCAAACTAATTTTTACGGGGTGATTTTTTATGTATTGGATATACGGCAATATGTTTGCCAGTAATGTTTTATAGCAATGATGCTAGAGCTATTAATTTTTTACTAAACTAATAGTAAATATTTTGAATCATTACATAGATACAAGAAAATATTCCTAACAAACCAGCAATGATAAAAAATTTTTACAAGCCAATAAATTATTATTTGCGGCAGTGGTGTAAATTTTAATATATACTTCATCCCATCATCTGGTTCCTTATATCTTTTTTATTAATATAAAAAATACCAGTCCATAGTAAAATTACACTCATAGTAAAAAACAAATATACCTGAAAAAACTTCTTCCACAATATCACTACTTATCTTTAGGTGTTATTCTACTTAATCATTTGGTAATAATAAATTAAAGCAGTAATAACAGCAATCCAGCTAAAATAAATAAACCTCCAAAAAAAATACGAAACCCTACACTAGTAATTGGATCTGATATAATATCTAAAATAACCTCTAAAATACCAATTATGTAGTACCACCATTTTTTATCTTTTTTATTCTCTTTTAAAAAGGCTGTTTTCGTCTAGTTGTTGTTTTGTAAAAGCCCAACTACCGGCTTTTACTCCTAATAAAGGATCTAGCGGTTCTTATGGAGATTGTAGCTCTTTTCTGTGAAAATAAAACTCCGCCTTTAAGAATAATTTATTGAGTTTAAACTTGATTAAAATTGTGCAAGCTATAAATAATTTAATTTGGGCAATAGGAAAGCAGAGCTACCGAGTTTTTCGGTTTCTCGTTTAACTTTTCTGTTGTTTGTCTATAATGCTAATTTAAGTTGACTCGTGGTAGGGTTCCTTATTCTGAAGCATATGATAGACAATAGTTAGCATTCGATGTCCGATGGCAACGAGTGCTTTTTTCTTTCCCCTTCTTGCAGCTAGTGACCAATATTTGATTCCTAATCTTTGTTTCCGACTTCTTGAAACAGCCCACGCAGCCTCACACAATGCAGATTTAATATGAGGATTTCCTTTAACCGTTTTAGTGTTTTTTTTCCTTCCGGCACTTTCGTGATTTCCGGGCGACAATCCTGCCCATGATGCAAGATGTTTAGAGGTTGGAAATTGTCCCATATCTACTCCTATTTCCGCAATGATAACAGCTGCCGTGTCTTTCTTAATTCCCGGCATTGTAATCAGAAGCTGTACTTCCTCCTGATAGTTGGATAAAATGACGTCGATTCTTTTCTCGATATCTGATATTAATTCTTCTAAATTAACAATGTGCATCCAAGATTGCTTAATAAGAAATAGCTGGTGATCATTTAATGTTCCAAATAGTGAGTCGGTAATCAATTGCTTTTTATGGGCCATTCTTCCATGTATTTTTTGTTCGACATCTTCTTGGTCGATATAACCTTCATTCATGAGTTGTTCCAACAGTTTTCGTCCTGATACTCCAAATACATCTGAAATAACTGTGCTTAATTTAATATTTGAGGACTCTAGTACCTTTTGGATTCGGTTTTTTTCGGATGTCATGTGTCCAATCCATTTTTTTCTGAGGCGAGTCAAATCTCTTAAATTTCGAAAGTCTTCAGAAGGGACAAAACTTTTCTCTATTAAGCCATGTCTTAATAATTTAGCAATCCATTCAGCATCCGAAACATCTGTTTTCCTTCCAGGGACATTTTTAATCCTTTGAGCATTTGCCAAAGTAATATCAAAGAAATCCTCTAAGATATTGTATACAGGTTTCCAGTAGACGCCTGTACTTTCCATTGCGATGTGGGTTACTTCCTTCTCCTCAAGCCATTTAAGAAGATGAAACAGGTCCTTCGTCAAAGTAGGAAATGTTTCGGTCTCCTTAACCAAGTCGGTCTCTGATTCTCCAAGAATGACGCAGGCAACTATTGTTTCCGAATGAACATCTAAGCCCGCACATCGTTTGTGCAATGTTTCCATTCACTCCACCTTCTGAAAATATTCCACAAACAGTGGAATGAATTTGAAATTAAACATTTTTCTGTTCGTAGTCATCTCTCGAAATGAGAGAGCTAACAATGGGTTGTGCACCAAATTCATTCCAACAGTTTTCTCAACAGGGTAAAACCACCAATAAGAGCTACGTCATATACTCACTGTTTGTGGTATCTACATTATGGGGCAGTGAACCCATTTTCATTCTGGGTTGAGAGCGAAAGATCATGAAAGTTTTCTCAGTAAAATGAAAAGTTTAGCGATCCTCAGTCGATATTTAATACTTATAACTTTACTTAAATAGCAACAATGTTTGAGAAAAGAGCCTTAAAAAACATATTAATTCCAGATGCAACTAAATAAATTCCAACTAAAATAAATAATATGATAGATAAATATAACAACCAAACATCTCCTTAGAATTATGAACCTTTGCTCCTATAAGTATTGTTTTATTCAACTTAACTGAGTTTAAACCAAAGTTAATCATGTTATTTTCAATGCTGACAGTGGCAGGAAGATTACAAAATTATCCTTAAAATTTGTTTTATTTCCTACTGGAATGGAATATTTTCGAATGTTTTCCGAATGGATTGTAACATTTTTAATAAAATTATTTCCATGTTGCATTGTGGTGTATTTTGAAAATAAAGGAAATTTTGGTATATTAATCATATAATAACTGATATATTAATAAAAAACCTAATTAATATTACTGTATACTCATAAACTACTATCAGATTACCAAATGACAAATCTGCAACTGAAGTAAATACTAAAAAGAGAGAGCAGAAGGGAATAGAAGAGTGCGCAAGCTTTATTCTATCAATTTTGTACTACAGAATAATCATATTAAAATAAAGGGGGCAGACCATGAAAAAAATGATTTGGTCAGTTATTACATTAGGTCTTATCCTTTTGGCTAATTGGGGGATTGCCAAACTATTCAACAGTTCATTTCTTGATTGGTCCTTTCTAACCGGACTTTTAGCAACCATCATTATCAGTTTTTTTAATTCTTCAGGTGGTTTTGCTTCAGAGCTCACTAATTCTAAACTGCAAAGCAGTAATGAAGATAATGAACTCGAAGTAGAGGTTTGGACCAAATTGGATAAAGTGGAAAGGAGCTTTCGAGCAACACCCTCATTTTATTTAGCACTGAGCTATACAATTATTACAGGCATCCTAACGTTTATTTTCTATAAAGATTTTATTTTCACTAAATAAACATTCATGTATGATAATTAAATTTTCCTTCTTATGCATGACTTAATATAAAAAGCGAGTATTTCCAATACTCGCTAATCCCGTTTAATAAATAAACAATTTGAGACATAATTCTGAACCAGATTTTGTTTATTAAGGTAATTATGGTAGCTCCTTTTAGCAAAAGACGCTATTTATCATGATCTTTTAGTGCTAATTCATTCCTATTCCTGTTGGTTAACAAGAGCATATGGATAATGAATCACAGCAAATAATCTCTATAATAGATTAGTAATACAATTAAAGAAATGATGGTGTAAATGAGTGATGTGAGGAATGTAATAGTAGGTGAAAATTTATATCTTTGTTGTTCAATTTTGTATCCAGTCGTCGATTGAACTTGCATATCTAAGCTATGACTGGTTATACCTCCCTTTGAAGAAAAGAACCAAATAACTACAGTAACTATTACACCTACAAAAAATGTAATGTCTATCACTTTTGTATTTGTAAAATACGCTGTTCCGAAGCTGAGTATGAATAAAATGATTAATGTAGCGAAGATCGTTAATAACTTTTTCATCGTTTAATTCATCCCCCCTTTTACTCTCAATAATAGCATAAAATGGAAAGTGTATTCAAAAAAGTAAAAATATTTAAAGAAAACTATATCAAAACGAAAAAACATAAGGGATTAATCATGCTATAAACAATTAGTATGATAAACTAAAATTACAAATAATTCTAAAAAAGGAGGGTGTATATGAAAAAATATATTATTTTTATCGTTAGTTTTCTATTGTTTTATACGGTATTACAAATAATATCAGGTCTCATTTTAACTGCAGTATATACTCCAGATCCTTCGATATTAGAGGGTAATCATCCTCAAGAGGTAGTGTTTGGAGGAACTTCTGCAATGCCACTACTGATAATATTGATTACTGCTACAGCTTCCTATATTCTGTCTCAAAAAATAGGCAAAACAACAAAGAATTGAATAAACCCAAACCAGAAATGATTCATTGATGGGAGGGGATGAATAGTTGATTACATATAGAGAAATTGATGAATCATTTTTAAATGAATATGACAGGATTCCTATGCTAATACATGTAAAGAGTATATTTAGTATAGAAAAGATTGACAATGGATTAGGAGGATTTCTATTAAAAGAAACCCCAGTTAAAGAGTACATAAAAGATTTAGGTGTATATGAACTGGCAATAAACTATTCTCAAAGTTTCGATATTTCTAATTGGGCATTTTTTATGGCATTTGATAATGATATACCTATTGGTGCTGTGACTATAGCTTCAAAAACAAAAGATGTTGAAGTGCTCGATGGTCGAGATGATATGAGTGTGCTATGGGATATTAGAGTGGATGATAGATATAAGCAACAAGGTGTAGGTACAGAATTATTTAAGAAGGCTGTTGAATGGTCTAAATCAAATGGATTAAAGCAAATGAAAATAGAGTGCCAAAATAATAATGTTCCAGCTTGTAAATTTTATCATAAACATGGTGCGATATTAGGAAAAGTAGACGAATATGCCTATTACAAAGATGCTGAAATAAAAGATGAAATTCAATTTATATGGTATCTAGATTTATAAGCTTCTCATTGGTATATCAGAGGTGAAATTATAATCCATTATCGATAAATGGAAGCGATCCCTTTAACAAGGAGATCGCGCTTTTTTTTGCCTTCAGTAAAATTTTATTAATTAAAATGAACGTTTTAATCAATAAAATTGTTACTTGTATAGAAAAGGCTCTTTTCTCATAGATTCCTGCGTTTAAAAAGTCAGGTTTCAAGTCTCGATTCTAATCTTAGAAATTCTTAGTAATAGTAAACAACGATAAAAGTCTCTTGTATATAGGAAAATCAGAAAGGGAGATTTTACAGTTGAAATGCAGCAAGGATATTTAACAAGTGTTTTAGAGAAGAGCTTTAAAAATAAAATAGGGGGGTGGATTAATGGAACAAGTTAATGAAGGGAAGGAGCTATTTCATACTTATTATAAAGATGTTTTTCGAGCTTGTTATTATATGGTTCAAAATAAATATGATGCGGAAGATCTATGCCAGGACGTTTTTACTAAAGCATTATGTGAGGATTTTCAAGCGATTCAAAATCAAAAATCCTGGCTACTTAGTATTGCCATGAACATGTCACGAAATTATTTAAAGAGAAATAAAAGAATGATATTAAAGGAAACTGTTCAACTTCTTACATTCATGCGTTTTGGGGACAGCCCAACTATCGAACAAAAAATCGAAAAGAGTGAAAGTAACAGTGAAGTAGTTGAATTAATGAATAAACTACCTATTCGCTTAAGAAAAGTCATGGTATTAAAGTATGTTCATGAATGTAAAGATAAAGAAATAGCAGATATTTTAAAGATCCCCGAAGGTACGGTAAAGTCTAGACATTTTAAAGGAAAACAATTAATTAAAAAGTTAATTCAGGAGGATAAAAATCTTTTCATTGAATGGAGGAATGGACTTGAGAAGTATTGAGGATCTATTAAAGGTAAAAGTAAAAAACGATAATATTGATATTCCTAATGAAAATAAAATGTGGAATAAAGTTGTTTCTAATCTTCAAAAGGGTGATCAGGCCACAACTAAACGTTTAATGAAGCCAAAGCTTGTAATCTCTGTAATATTAATGGCTATCGTTTTAACAACTACTCCTGTATTGGCAAAATACTCGAATGAACTTTTAGAATGGATGCGAGATATAAATGGAAATGGAATTATTACCTCTTTAGAAAATGGATTCGGACAAGAAATCAACAAAACGACAAAAAATGGACTCGGAGTGTTACAGGTGCATAATGTCGTTTCGGATGAAAATGGTACTACTATTAATATTAGCTTAGATATCGATCATGATCATTCAATAAGTGCAGCAGGGTTTGATGATGCACTGTTAATAATGGAAGATGGAAAAGAAGAGAAGCTTGATGCAACTGTAGTTTATAATAAAAAATATGATAAATTAGTCGGCTACTTGCATACTGATAAAGAGATTTCAGCGGATAGTAAAGTCATTCTCCAAATTGGTGGTCTTTCCGAAATACAAACGAAAACAGTAAAGCTTAAATCTTTGATTCAGGACGATACAAAAACGATTCCAATAAATCAAGACGGCATATCTCAAATCAAGTTCATTTCTAATGAATATCGTAACGGGGAGTATCAAATAGATTATCTTATTGAATTAGAAGAGAAAAATAATATCGATCATGCTTCCTTAGTTTTTAGTTTTCAAGATAAACGCATTTTAAGTTCAGGAGTAGTATATAAACGTCCCCAACCGAATGTTCTAAAACTCAGTGAATCATTCAGGCTGGATAAAAATGAACTGGATAATGTAGAAATGAGTTTAGCATATAATGATAGAGGCAATTATTATCCTGAAATGTGGCAGCTGGAATTTGAATATAATTATAATCTTGCAAAAAAATCTACCTATACGATGAAATTAAACAAAACAATTGATATGGGGATCCAGAAGCTTCAATTGAAAAACTTAGTCATCACTCCAAGTAGAGTGAAGATATATTTTGACAAGAAAAATAGTAATAGTGAATCAAATGAAGTTTTTATTAATTATAATGAAGTAACTTTGCAAATTGGAGATGAAAGTTTGGAAGGATATATAGATAGTGAAGGCTATATTTCTTTTGAAACTCAGGGAGTATTAGAAAATATAAAAAGTAAACAAATTTCACTATCCTTCAATAATGCGAGAGTTAGTTATAAAGGGGGAAAACAAGACAAAGTACGCCTTACAAACATTTCTAATGAACCAAATACCATTCACACTGAAATAAAAGGTTTTCCAATAGAAATTACTTATTATTCTAAGGGTAATGATTTGATTGTAGAGTCTGAAAGTAATGACAATCGCTTTGGTGGGATTACACAAAGTGTCATTTATAAAAAGGACAAAAGGATTTTTGCTGATAAGCGTTCCGAGGATGGATTGCATCGACATAATAATCAAGTAGAAACATTTAAAAATATAAAGGATAAAGATCTTACTTTAAATATTTTTTTATTTACAGTTTACGAGGAACGTCCGAAAACTGTTATTCTTAAATAAACCATGTAATAAACTTAGCTCTTACGATCATTCATTTCGGGACTCATTCAATGGAAAGAGTCCCGAAAATACTTGGTCAATCAAGATTCATGGACAATTTCTTTCAAATAATCATCGCTATTCCCGGAATTACCTAATGACATTTGATTCGCCATTGCCAATAGGTAATCCACTTCCATCGAATTTGATACAATTAGTCGGTCTGTTTTGATCGTTAATCCTGTCTTCATACACTCCACTATTTCCACTTAAGAATTCCTGAAGAAATGCTATCGTTAGTTCTTGAATGGACTTCATTACATCAGGTGATTCATCAGAGATAAGCCTACTAATCGTTGAAAATGATAAATGCTTCGCACCGATTACTTTTATAAATGAGCTACTTTTAGGTAAATGCTCATACATTTCCATTTGTTTCTTGATATAGCGTTTAGCAATATTTTTGCTCTGTTCTTCGTCATCTTCGTCTAAAATTGCATCGAGATACTCTTCATAAGAAGTGGCTTCTTGACGAATATTCAGAATGGGGATATTAGGCATCTTGTGATCGATTAAATGCAAACTTGCATCATATAAAATGGCACATCGTATACGTTCTTCAATAGCAGCAATATTGAAAACGGTTGCTCCACCTAGTGAATGGCCTAATACGGCAATTTTATCGGTGTCAAATAATCCATTGAAAAATTTCTCCTGGTTCCATTTTTCTAAAGAATCCACTACTAATTGTACATCCTGCATTCTAGTTTTGATCTGTGTTTCGTCATTTGGATGTCTTTCTGCTTGTGTGATAACTTCTCCATTAGGAAAGACCGTTAAGAAACTATCATATGGTACACTAATTGCAACAACAATGTATCCTTTTTGGACTAATGCTGTTGTGATCTCAAGATACAAATCTCGATCGATCCCAAATCCTGGAGAAAATAATACGACCGGAAATGAAGTATTTGGAATAGGAGTCGCATGATCTTTAACAGAAATAATAACCTCTTTTAACTTTTCAATATGAATCCCTACATTGGAAAAGATGTCTATTGCTTCTTGAATGGCAGGGGAGAAAAGAGAGATAAGATTTGTTTCTATGTCAGTTATTGTATTCTCTAATGCTGGGTAAAAGATGCTGATAGGAAAAGAGCGCGATCCTCTACCTTTTGTATATATCTCTTTTCGACTTGTATCCTCTACAACTTTAACTACTCTACCAACCTTTAAATTAGTGAACATAAAAATTCCCCCATATATATATATATATAAGAATATACTTTATTTTGTTTTCACAATTCTAGAGACTCATAGCTTTGTAAAAATTCCACAAATAGTTACATATTCCTTCTATAAAACAGCAAAAATAGATGTGGATTAGTACAAGATTGCAATAAAGCATAGCTTAAAACCATGCTACATCCATTATTACTAATTAATTTTCATAAACACATGAATATTAGAATGATAAAGGAAATTAAAAAAGGGGGAAAATGAAGTAGGAAAGAAGCCAATCTGGGGTCAGACCCCCACCCGGGATATCTAGAATACATATAGCTTTTCTGTATTAGATACAAGAATTTGGGGTCAGACCCCCCTTTTACCCTTTAATAATTAACAGCTTTTTCTTCATCAAGGGCTTGTGCAAGGGAAGCTTTGATTGTTACCTTATTTAAAGGCAGATTTAAGTGAATAGCAGCCATAGCTATTTTAGGGTGGAGGCCAGACAATATCGTTTTTACACCGATTAGTTGTAGGGCATCGATTAATTGGGAGAGATGATAGACAGACTCTTCATCAATTGTATGTACACCTGATAAATCTATGTAAAGTGTTTGAATACCGTTCTGTGCACACTTTTGAAGTGTACGTTCTATTAATAAGCTTTTATCAAAGTCAATGTCTCCGATTAAAGGTAGTAGAGCACTATTCTTGTTTAGTGAAATTACTGGGGTGCTCAATTCACGAATAGTATCTTGTTGTGCTTTATTATTTGCTTCAGTAAATTTTTCAATGACTTTACTAAAAGCTTTAATAATGACTAAATGCCAGGAATGAATTTGCGAATGATTATATTCCCCTTCATTTATTGATATAAACTCTTCTATTAAATGGAAGTATTGATCCTGCACTCGAAAAAACTCCCTTATTATTCTGTTAATAGGAGTTTTTACATGCTCTTCATCATAGGCAACTTCATTGATCCATTCCTCAAAGGAATTAAAAAATTTTGCTTCCTCTTCAATAAATACTTTGCATAAGTGCTTATGGAAATCATTATTTTGCCTTTTTAATTTCCTTATAACTTCAGAATTATTGGAACTATAAACACCATTATCATCATCTTTATTTAATGAGTCATACCAATCCTCAGTTAATTGGTTGATTTTATTTAATAAAAAATTATACAAATCATTATTTCTATGCATATTTTTCCACCCCCAAATCAAAGTTACCAATTAATTATATATCTTTATTCTTTTGGAGGGAATATTATTAATATTTAAATAAGAAAGGGGTTATAACAAAGACTATTATTCCACCTTATTTTTGAATCTAATTAGTAATGCTTTGATTGCCCAACCAATGGCTATCCCTGGTACAACAGACAAAATCGGTAACCAAATCGGACCAAATAACTGGCCGAATAATGTAAATGTTGATGAGTATATTGTGCCAACTGTAACGGTATATGCGGTGAACACAAATATGATGGATGTATAAGATTTTTTGCCACCACCTGCATCTTTGAATGCATCCCACATTGAAAAGAAATATAAACATGGGTAAAACATGAGCCAATCATAATTTGCCAGTGCAATGGATTTTTCAATTTCTCCATGAAAACTCAATATGATAATCGCATTAAAATGAGCTTTGACATTAATTAATACTTCCAATATTAAAAAAACAAGTCCTTTTACATACTTACCATTAATAATTTGACCGAATCCTGGGAAAGCGATACTCCATAATAATGCTTCTGTTGGTTTTTGTCTTGCCACATTACTCTAACCCCCTAATTAATTATTCTACGGGTAAATTTACTTCCATCTCTCGAGAGTTTATTTTCTATTTTAATATGCCCTAATCAAATTTCCTTCAAAAATGTAACTATTGGTAGAACAACTAATGGAATAGGTCTGAAAAAAATCAAGTTAATATTCGAAATGAATAAATAATGATATTATTCTGATTTGGCTGTGTAATAATGTTTAATTAAATTTATTTTGGGTATATAAATAAATTGCAAAGGAGGTTAATCAATGGAAATAATCATGAAAAATATGAATTTTGATTTTCAACAAATCATAGAAGGAAGTTTAAATGCAAATATTATTTTAGATGACCGAATCATTGTTTATGCCAATAAAGCAAGTAAGTTGTTATTAGGATATAATGAAAATGATGAGATCCTTGGTAAAAGATTCGATCAATTTTTACATCCCGAATTTCATTCCATATGTAAGGAAAGACTAAGACGAGTGACAGAAAACATGGAGATTGCTCCATTAATGGAACAAAAAATGTTTCAAAAAGATGGTTCAGAAATTGATGTAGAAATAATGGCCATACCTTATAAACATTCAAATAATAAGATGATGTCCCAAATTGTTGTACGGGATATAACCGAAAAAAAACATGCTCAGCACCTTATCATGCAAACAGAAAAATTATCACTTATTGGAGAATTAGCAGCAGGTATTGTACATGATATCCGTAACCCCATCACTGCTATTAAAGGATTTCTGCAATTATTAAAAGCAGAAATAGCTAATAACACATACATAGATATAATTGAAACAGAAATTCAGCAAATTGAGGATATTGCCAATGAATTATTATTTTTGGCAAAACCTAAAGAAACCGTATGGCAAGTTGAAAGCCTGTTTGATATCTTAAATGAATCAGTAAATTTATTTAGTACGGAAGCATTTAAAAGGAAGATAAATATTAATATTTATACGGGAAAATATAAAAAGCTTTTTGTCCTAGGAGATAAGGTTCAGTTAAAGCAAGTTTTTGTTAATTTAATCAAAAATGCACTCGAGGCTATTAATAAGAGCGGAGAAATTATCATAAATATTAATAAAGATGATAAATATGTTTATACGAATATTCGAGACAATGGAATAGGGATTCCTTCTGATAAATTAGATCATATTGGACAATCCTTCTTTACTAGCAAAAAGGAAGGAACAGGTCTAGGTTTAATGGTTACCCAAAATATTATCTCAAGCCATAAAGGGAAAATTATGGTGAAAAGTAAAGAAGGAATTGGAACAAATTTTACCATCCAGTTGCCATTATACCCTTCATAAAAGTTCATTTTTATATCAATTAATTTATTTATACATATATCTTTTTAAGTTCATCTTTTACATAGTAGCAAATAATTTTTCTAACAGCTTTCATTCTTAGATAATAAATACAATTAACATATGTAAATTATTACGGAAAAACGTTTGGAGATTACTGCCAAACGTTTTTTATTATTGTGAACGAAATGTAGAATAGTCATTAGGGTGAAATTACCAGATGAAAGAGATGAATCAAACAATTACTATAAAAGGAAGAAATATCATTTCAATGAAATTTTAGAGGATACATAAATGAAATTATTAATTAAGAATCTGCTATATTATTTTTGTATATTTTTATGTTGCATCTTGTTGAGCGCAATATTTAAACATCAGTTAAACCTTTCATCAACTTTTTTCAGTTGCCTAGGTTTGTTTTTGGGAAATCTAGTGTTTGTCTATTTCAGATCAAAAGGATTAGTAAAAGACAATCTAAAGGGAATAGCGAAATTAATGTATGAAGATGTTTCAGAAGAAGGATGGGATCAAGAAAACCTTACAAAAAGAAATTTAGATTTCACGATTGAAAGTATTCAATATATTGATTTGTATACAAAAAAACTAATGAAAACCGAAAAGGGTACTGTATTGTTAAATGAAGCTCTTGATAATATGGTAAATCGCATTGGTGCATATATTGGTGAAGTAATAAAAAGGACTATCAATCAGGATTTTACTTGGTATGAATTCAACTCTGTTTATCATCATTCTAAGTCACTTGCTTGTGTGGCTGAAACTACTAGGCCATATACTCTCCTCTACTCTAAAAAGAAAGATAGAGCTATTTTACCTTTGAACGTGGTAGAACAATATTTAAAAGGGGATTCAGCATATACGAGCTTACAAGAATATGTTGAAAAAATGATACGGGCCTATTCACAATGATAAAACTGTGTTTTAAAATTTGTAAACTGACAAATTACTTTAAAAAATTAGGTAGAAATTAAATTCTACTTTTTTTGCGACTTATTTTTCTATTTTACGTCTCAGTATGTAGAAAGGAGAATGAAATAATGAATAAGGGTATGGCAATTACTTGATGGAAGGGACTATTAGTAAGCTGATACTTAACTCAGGCTACCTTTGTCAAGCTTAGTGAAAATAAATTTTATTGCTAATTAGTAAGGTGTTAATGAATAATTATCAACAAAGTGGAAAATGAAGTAAATTATTCAAATAACATACAATGGAATGATATAATTTAAGAACGATTTACATAGTGAATGGAGGTAAGTAAAAGTGGTTTCTTTTATCGTTCAAATCGGTATTGCAAGTACTTTATTTATATTCTCTAGTATTGCCGCATGGTATGAAGGTAGCGAAATAATGGATAACCCTTGGGAATGGAGGTACTCTACACCTTTTACACAGCTGGTAAAGGGGGGAGTTAGTTATGCAAACGAAATACTTCCTTTAGATTATTTTGTATATGCCATAAAATTTCAACCTACCTTCCCAATCATTATGCTGCTGACTAGTTTATATTTGTTCATAATCATTGGACACCGTTTATTGAAGCAAAGGAAAAAATGGTTTGCTTATTTTTTGACTTTTATAGGTGGCTCATGCGTTTTAGTTAGTTATTTTACTTCCAGTTCACCAACCGTTGGAGGTCGAATGATGTTTAAACTTTTCTTAGCTCTTGGTTTCTTTTTTTTAGGAATTGGACTGATGAGTTATTTTGAGCGATTCAATCGAATGAAGGTGAAAAGGAGGATAAACTAGGTTGCTCGTTAAGTGTTCGAAATGGAAGTTATAGTTGAAAATATTTCAATTGACAGCATTAATTTCTTTAAGGGGAGTGAAGGTATATGAAAAGGTTTGTGATTATAACAGTAGGCAAAACACATAGCGGAAAAACCACTTTTGCTAAATACTTAGAGCAAAAATTGCCTCATTCACTTGTCATTGACCAAGATAATCATGCTGAATTCATCAACAAGTATTATAGGGGCTTAATACCTAATAAAGGGCCGAATACGATCAAATACATTATTACTCAAACAATTGTTGATTATGCGGTAAATCAAACAAATGATCATCTTATTATTTGTAATTCAAATCGTTCCCGCAAAGGCCGCTTGGATTTGCTTCATTACTTTCAGCAAAAGGGATTTATTCGTATCCTCGTTCATTTTGATATTCCAGATCATGTTCTTCAAGAGCGAGTATCTACCACTCAGCGAAGTACAGCTATATTTAGGAGTGCTTCTACATTTGAAGAGGTACTTACTCGTCAACAAGCGGAGTCGAATAGAAGTGACATAATGGATCCAATAGAGGGAGAAGCAGAACACTTATTTATCATTAAAAACCCAGAGGAAGTTCATTCTATCACCCAAAAAATTATTCATATTGCACAAGGTTGTTAAGGTATGGGCAAATTGAATTCAAGGTATTTCTCTATGCGTGATAAAAAGGTTTATTTAATGCTTATCCTATTTGTTTTCCTTGTATTCTTTGGTTGTACCAAATCACCATCTCATAAAGATCCATTCGTACCTGAATCAACAGATATAGTAAGCTCATATAAAGGAATAGAAAATGTAGCAAGACTTAAAGATTTTATTCGGAATGTACGGAATGAGAAAGAAGATCAGATAAGGGTAGTTTCCTATACAAAGGCTGTTTCTTATAATGGTATTTTGTAAAAGCCCTACTGCCGGCTTTTACACCTAATAAAGTATTCAGCGGTTTTGATGAAGCTTGGAACTCTTTTCTCAACGAAATGATGGGAATAGCATTCTTCACTAGATGTTTATTAGTAATAACTTACTTAAATATCAACAATGTTCGAGAAAAGACTACAGAAGGGGATCCTATCATCAGTGATATTTCTTTCAATGGAGAATCTCTTGAAGTGGAAAGAGATACAACAAGAGATAAGTATGGTGAAAATACAATTACAAACCATCATTGTAAATCAATATCAGTGATGAAAGATGAGAATAATCATGATCAATATATTTTGACGGAGTGTAGTGGCTTTCAAAGACCTTATTATCTAGGCACAGATAAAAGATAAGATTTATTTATTACCTTTAAATGATTCAAATATCTGAATCATTTTTTCTCTATAATTCTCTTTAATTCTTTTGCACGATCTTCAAGGAAACACTGCATATATTTTTCTAAAAATAATCTATCAGCTATGCTTCCGAGTATTCCAAAGGGTGATTGATAGTCAAAGGTATCCATCATAATCGTACCTTTCCCTTCTTCAACAAACTCATGTGTATGAATAAACGAGTGGAACGCTCCTTTTACCATAATGTCGATAAATTTATGTGGTTTGTCCATTTCTATAATCTTAGCTGTCAATGTTTGTTTAATTCCAAAATGTATAGCTTCCCATACAACTGTATCTCCATTTTCCAAGAGACCAGTAGTAACACCGCCAATTGCTCGTTCACTTGTTTTTCTAGTGGTTTTCATATGTACTTCTACACTTCGAGCATAATCAAAACAAATAGTTATAGGTGCTTCAATATAAATCGAATACTTAATAATTGGCATGATTTTCCATCCTTTTATATAGTAATGGATAGTTATTGTTTTAATTAGGCTGTATTAGAGTAGTTGTTGCTTTTGTAAAAGCCCTACTGCCGGCTTTTACACCTAAAAGGAATCAACGATTTTTATAGAGTTTGCAGCTCCTTTCTCAGTGAAATGAAAGGTGTAGTGGTCATCAGCAGACAATTCTTCGTTAAAACTTTACTTAAAAAGCAACAATATTTGAGAAAAGAGCCTTTAATTATGACTCGATAGGAAACACAGTAGCGCTTTATTTTTTTCAAAATTGTGAAACATACAATGCGAATTCCTCGTATATTTTTACTAACAGAAAAAAGTGAATAAAGGGGAGATATATATGTTTATGGGGATGCAAACCTTGCCTGTTGTATATGTTGATAATAATACCATTGAAACCTTAGAGAATGTAACTATTACATTTGATGGTGATAATGCGAAGGAGCCTACTTTAAAAAAATTAAAAGTGGAGAAAGAGTTTCGACAGCATTGTATAATAAAGTGGATGGCAAAAAAACAGTATATATGAAGTATTATAATAAAAAATTAAGGATTACAGAAAGACAAGAAATCTTCGAAGGGCTCGATCAATCACCATTAGGTACAATGGGGACGATATTGGTCGAAGTTCAAAATAAAAAAAGCGACGGGAGATATGAAATTAATATATTGAAAAATTTCACTTTATAGAGACAATGTGGGAATGCAGTCTTAAACTCATACACTCACGACAAATATGGAAAAAAGAGGTGAGTGTATGAATAGTATTAAGACCGACATATAAATAAGGCTATTATTCTATTAAAATCCTAATGAAACATATTTAACTTCTAAATATTCCTCAATTCCGTGGTGACCACCTTCACGCCCAAGTCCACTTTGTTTGAAACCACCAAAAGGAGCTTGAGGGGTGGAAGGGAGACCATCATTGAATCCGATGATACCGTATTCCAAACCTTCGACAATTCTGATGCCTTCTGAGATGTTTTCAGTAAAGACGTAAGCAGCCAGACCGAAAATGGAATCATTTGCTCGTCTAATTACTTCCTCTTCACTTGTGTAGGAAGCAATAGGAGCAAGTGGCCCAAAAGTTTCCTCTCTCATACAAAGCATTTCATCATTTACATTTGAAAGGACAGTAGGTTGGTAGAATAATCCGTTTTCTAAGTTACCACCCGTTTCAATCTTTGCCCCTTTCTGTACAGCATCCGATACATGCTGTTGTACCTTAGAAATCGCTGCCTCATCAATTAAAGGACCAATTTCTGTTCCTTCATCCATTCCATTCCCAATCCGTAGCTCTTTTACCTTCGCAGTAAATTTAGTTGTAAAATCATCTAGAATTTCTTCGTGTACATAGATTCGATTTGAACAGACACATGTTTGTCCAGCATTACGAAATTTAGCAGCAATTACACCGTCAACCGCTTTATTCATATCAGCATTTTTAGTTATGATGACAGGGGCATGTCCACCAAGTTCAAGCGAAATTTTTTTAACAGTGTTTGCTGAGCCGCGCATTAACAGTTTTCCTACTTCTGTTGAACCAGTAAAAGTAAGTTTTCTCACCTTGGGATCCTGTAGCCATACTTCACCAATTTCCTTCGGATCACCTGTAATAACATTAATAACGCCTTTTGGGATTCCTGCCTTTTCAGCTAATTCAGCAAGCTTTAAAGCCGTTAACGGAGTTTGCTCTGCAGGCTTGACGACAACCGTACAGCCAGCAGCAAGTGCTGGACCCACTTTACGTGTAATCATGGCAGCTGGAAAATTCCAGGGGGTAATAGCAGCAACGACACCAACTGGTTGCTTTTGAACCCACAGTCGTTTGTTTCGCTGTGTGGCAGGAATCATTTCCCCATAAACTCTTTTTCCTTCTTCAGCGTACCAGGATAGAAAACCATTTGCATATTGAATTTCTCCAAGTGCTTCCTTTAACGGTTTTCCTTGTTCAGCGGTCATGATGCTTGCAAGCTCCATTTCATGTTCCTTAACGAGGTCATACCATGCTCGAATTAGATCTCCACGTTCATAGGCTGAAAGTGCAGCCCAGTGAGGAAATGCATCATTTGCTGCGTCAATGGCAAGCTGTGCTTCTCTTTTTCCACCAAAAGGCACTGTTGCGATGACCTCACCTGTAGCAGGATTAGTAACCTCTAATACAGGGTTATCGCTTCCTATCCATTCGCCATTGCAATACATTAACTGTTTTTCCATGCTTTTTCACTCCATTCTGTTAAACTTCTACTACCTATCGAGAAAAACATATGATTCATTTCTTTCGAAGTCTTTTCTATAAATAAGGATACAAGGAAGTATCCATTCAGTAAAACCATTTGCATTTATATCCATTATATAGAAGATGTTTTTCAGGAAACTACAGAAAAAAATAGATACAAAATAGAAGAAGGAAAGAGAAAAAAATCATAATCAAAATTGCAACGACTTATTAGTAGTCAATCTATTTTTGAAACGACCATGAAAAAATCCTCCATTAATAGAAGTTATCACTTTCTACCAATAGAGGATTTGTAATGTATAGATTAAAGCTCTGTGAATTATAATTCATCCAACTTTATTTTCCTTTTGCTAATTTTTCATGATCAATAAATTGGGGAGGCTGTTCCATCCAGCCCTTTTCTATCATTAATGCCATCCCATCTTCACCGTAAGCACCAGTTTTTGTAATGAAACTTCCATACATCGCACTTATATCCCTACGCATTGTAGCCGATAATCCAGCACCATATGTCATCATTCCAAGATTTGAAAGGATGCCGATTATATAAAGCATTAGCTGATCTGAAAAAGGGGCAGTTGTTGAGCCATTTACACTTTGATCCCATATATTAGGGAAAGGTATATCACATTCTTCTAGAACATCACGTATGGAACTGAGGATGTGTTTGCTCAATTGTTTGCCACGACTAAAATATTCTCGGAGTACTTGTTCCTGTGCTACTTGAGAAAAGCCTATAGTGATTGCTCACCCAATTTCGTTCTGATAGGCATTGGTGATTAAATGAGTGACTTCGATACTTAATAGGGAGCGCTTACGTCCAAGCCATCCTGTCAAGAAGTTTTCTTTTTTGACAAAGTCAATCTTGGTAGGATAGGTCATAAAAGGCATTCGAACAAAAATTCCTTTTTGCTGCAATTTATCGACGGTATCATTATATAGCTGAGACGCATCATCGATAAAGTCTTTGAACATGAAACGAATATCTTCTCTTGCAGAGCTAGCGAAGAATGTAGAGTGAGAACTAATCCCAAACCGGCACATTTGATAGGCACTTTGTATATAAAAAACATCAGAAAATAATTTAGGAGCTTTCGGAATTACATGTTTTTCAACTTTAAACGCCTCAGGTATAACAATATTTTCCTTTTGGAAGAGCTCAGCGATCCTGTCCATATGTTTATTTACAATCTTTTGAATGTTTGTAAGCACTGAATCTATTTCCGGATCTGTGTTTGTTTCTATAAAGTGAGTCAGTAAACATTTAGCTACACTATCGTTCATATATGTTGTCCAAAGAGCTGAAATTTCAGCACTCGTTAGCTTCACAATATTTATTTTATCGCTCATTTTTCATATCCCTCCATATTTCTATAATTCCCGAATAGATGAAAGGATATAATAACTAATTCACGACATTCTTAAGAGAAGGGCTGTTTGCGTATCGTTTGATTGCTTTTATTCCCAATAAAGGATTCTAGTGTGTCTTATGGAGATTGCAGTTCTTTTCTTAGTAAAATGAAACGTGTAGCGATCCTCAGTTGATATTTATTAGTTATCATTTTACTTAAATAGCAACAATGTTTGAGTAAAGAGCCTAAGAGAAAAATATTACTCTTAATAAGACGAATGTTTTATCAAATTGATAAAGAGCAATAAACTATTACTTAAAATACTTGCAATGCCTAGCCAAAACAACCAATGGCTAGAGGCGACCCATGCTGTATATAGGATAAATAGAGCAATAAGGATGGAAATATAATTTCCCGCCCGATTTGTTTTCCTATTACTTTGAAGCTTTTGAGTTACTTTAGAAATAGAATGCTATGCTTTACTGAATGTTTTACGTAATAGGATTTTTCTTTGATCTTTTTTTTAACAAGCGTTTTCTGCTCAATTAAATTATTTACAGTTGAATTCATCATTTTTCCCATCCCGATTCCGACGTCTGGAGAACTCAGTCAATACTTGTTTTTGAAAACGATCGATCATTTGGGTATCCTCTTCCTGAACTTCGATCGTTGCTATTTCTTCAAAACCATCATGCTCTTCTCCATCAAAGTGATAGAGCTTTTTTAATAATTTCCAAAAAGTTTCTATTTCATCCGTTGTAAAATCATGAAATAGTTCTGCTAAAAAATACGTGGATCTTTCCGAACATGCAACCAATACTTTATTCCCTTCTGGTGTAATTTCGATATTAATCGCTCGCTTATCTAGTTTGCTTGAAACTGTTTTTATGTATCCTTTTTTTGAAAGACTTGAAATTAACTTGTTTGCATTCTGTTTTGTCGTACCCAGCTTTTTAGCAATATTCATTAGAGTGGTACGTTCAAGGGGCAAATGTGCAATGGCGATAAGAGCCATATGCTGTCGAGAAGTTAAATCCTCTAGAAATTCATCACCGTGAGATTGAACTTTATTGACAACGGAAAACAATGTCGCATAACTTTGCTGCATAAAATGCAGTTCTTTTAGTAAAAGATTGATATTCATATGTGGTTCCTTTCTAAAAAAAGTCAACATGTTTACAAAACAAGAATACCATTTCTGAAATAAAAGTCAATATGTTGACTAAAATGATCTAATTATTGATTAGGCTCTCAAAACTTATTCAGTAATATTATAAAAAAAATAGGCTCCTAAAAAACGAGAGATAGTAACCTCATAGTTTTATTAAGCAGCCCTAAATAGCGTAAAATATGATGGAGAAATTTTAGCTTATTACATTTTCCCAATGATTACTCCCAAAAAGGCTAGGCTTATCCCTAAAAGATAGCTAAGGACTAAATAAATAACTTGAGTATTCCATTTTTTATTTAGTATTAATTGAATATTTTCTAACTTGAAGGTTGAAAATGTTGTAAAAGCACCCATAAACCCAGTTCCTAATAAAAGGAGGGGGAGACCACCTGTTTCTGTTCCATAAATGAAACCTAGTAGAAATGATCCCATTACATTAATAATAAATGTTGCTAGCGGGAATGAGGTTGGTTTTCTCTTTTTCATCCACTGACTGATCGAATAACGGGTAATGGCTCCAAAAAAGCCTCCAAATGCTACCACAATTGCGTTAATCACCATCATTTGTATGTTTCTCCTTCTCTTTGTAATCGATTCTTTGTACATATGTCTCCTAAACGGTACCCGAAGTATGAAAAAAATAATCCACCGAAAAGACTACTAAGGACATAGAGAATAGCAAACCCCCATAGTGAGTTTTGTATTAATTGAACGGACTCGACACTAAAGGTTGAAAAAGTTGTAAACGATCCTACCAGCCCAGTACCAAAGCCAGTTAAAAGGGCAGGTGAAAAAAGTTTTAATTTGGATAAATAGGTTGTAAACCAACCTAAGACAAAACACCCAATTAAATTAATTACTAATGTTGCAATAGGGAATGGGGAGGACCACCATATAACGGAACTTAAACCAATATAATAACGTAAAAGGGAACCAATTATCCCTCCAATTCCTACAAATAAATAGCTCATTTGCTCACCTCGAAGATTATTCGTTTGTTTCTTTTTTTTCTATACTCACTGAAAAGGGAGTGTTGAAATCGTAGTATAAATCATTCATTCCAGTTTATACGATAAAAGGAATGATTTTTGCCTAAAAAAAATTAGACTCCTACCCTAAATAGGGTAGGAGTCATTAGCTTTAAGCACTTAAGGGCGAACTCCATCGCCGCATATTTAATTACTTGTATTTTATCATAATTGCGTAAAAATGTTTAGTGTTTTTGGTGTTTAATAAGATCCTTGCTGCAAAGGTTACTATATAAAGGTTCATGAATATCCTCTTTTTCAGCTTCGTATAAACTTTTGGAAAAGGCTCTTTTCTCAAACATTGTTGGATTTAAGTTAAGTGATAACTATTAAATATCAACTGAGGATCGCTGCACCCATCATTTTACTGAGAAAGAGCTGCAATCTCCATCAGAACCTCTAGAATCCTTTATTGGGAGTAAAAGCCGGCAGTTCGGCTTTTACAAAAGCAACAAACGATACGACAACAGCCTTGGAAAAAGCAAGTTGTGATGATTTTATGTCATTCATAGGAGAGAACTTGTTTGTTTCTATAATTGTTTCTAAAATAAAAGGAAAGATTATCCTTGAAAGGATGGAAATAAATGTTTAAGAAAAGAGTCTTAATTATTCCACTGATCGTAGTTATGTTCATCATTTCAGCATGTTCTAATTCTGGTGATGAGAGTAAAGAACCAAAGGAAAAAGAGGTTAGCCACACAATGCCAGTGGAGGAAACAGCAAGCGCCGCTATTTTACCTAGTTTTCTTGATAATAGCTCTGAAACAATTCAAACGATTTATCAAGCTGCTGCCTCACATCAAGAATTGCTAGAACATATGCCTTGTTATTGTGGCTGTGGAGAAATGGGACATGAGAATAACTATGATTGTTTTATTCAGGAGAATAAACAAAATGGTGCAATCGTATGGGATGAACATGGTGTGAACTGTGATGTATGCTTAGAAATTGCTGCTGAATCAATGGTTGAATACCAAAAAGGAAAATCGATGTTAGACATTCGAAAAGAAATTGATGAAAAATATAAGGAAGGATATGCTAAACCAACGCCTACACCAATGCCTGAAGCATAAAAAAACCGGGACTGTTTAATAAACAGTCCCGAGCTTTTATTAATTTGCAATTGAATCTGTCAAAAAGTCCGTGTCTGGTTTTGCCTTTAATTTTGTTACTTCAATATAGGAGATATGCTGGTCCTCAATCTCCTTAACTTTAAAACAATACCCATCTTCTTCAATAAAATCATTTTTCTTTACATTATATTTCTGGGTAAGAATCCAGCCACCAATCGTATCCACATCTTCCTCATTCAGATGGGTGCCTAGTAAATCATTCACTTCAGTAATCAAAACCTTTGCGTCAAAGAGATAATGACCATTAGAAATCTTTCTTACTTCTGATATTTCATCTGAGTCAAATTCATCCCGAATTTCCCCTACGATCTCCTCGAGAATATCTTCAATGGTCACTAACCCTGCAGTACCCCCATATTCATCAATTAAAATAGCTAGATGTGTTCGTTCTTTCTGTAATTTAACGAGTAATTCATGGATAGGAATACTTTCAATGACTCGGATCACTGGTTTTACAAATCGTTCAATTGACATATTTTCTGAGCTTAATTCCTTATTAATCCAAGCCGTCATTATTTCTTTTATATTAATGACACCAATCATATTATCTTTATCGCCATCCATTACAGGATAACGTGTGTATCTTTCATGATTTACTATTTCAAGTACCTCTTTAATCGATGCATCAATTGATATACATGCGATCTCAGGACGAGGCACCATTATTTCTTTTGCAATTCTCTCATCAAACTCAAAAATATTGTTAACATATTTGTACTCAGACTGATTGATTTCACCATTTCGATAGCTTTCTGATAAAATAAGGCGAAGCTCCTCTTCTGAGTGTGCTTGTTCATGTTCAGATGCTGGTTTTAATCCGAATAGCCCTGTTATAAAACGTGCAGAACCATTTAACGCCCATATGAATGGGAAAAGTATTTTGTAAAACCAAATCAATGGTTTTGAGATCAGTAATGTAATAGTTTCAGCTTTTTGTATTGCGAACGTCTTTGGAGCGAGTTCTCCAATAACGACATGTAAAAATGTAATAACAAGAAATGTTACAATCACAGAGACCAAATGTGAGGTTGAGTCCGACATGTTCCATTGATGAAATAATTTCTTAAATAACTCCCCAACAGCGGGTTCTCCTAACCATCCAATTCCAAGAGCGGTAACTGTTATACCGAGCTGACAAGCTGATAAATACTCATCTAAGTGGCTAATTATTTTCTTCGCCGATAGGGCCATTTTATTTCCATCTTGAATGAGCTGATCAATTCTTGTTGTTCTCACTTTTACTACTGCAAATTCTGCCGCAACAAAAAATGCAGTTAACGCAATTAAAATCACCAAAACAATTATATTTACTATGTCCAATTAGTTCCTTCACTAATGTGAAGGGTTCACCTCCGTGAAAAGAAATTTTAGAATTATACAATTTTACTATACCATTTTAATGAATAAAAAGAATCCTATTTATTGTATAAATATTGAATATTTTATGGTTATAATTGATTACAAACAAAAATATAAGGAGTTTATATCATGGGGAAATTCCAAATTAGACTTGCTAGAGAAGAAGAAGGACAAGCTATTATTCAGTTATTACAAGAAACTGCACAATGGATTAAGGATCAGGGGATTAATCAGTGGCAATATTTATTAGACGGAGGAGAAAATCAAGAAATTCTTCATTGTATTGGTCAGAATTTGACTTATGTAGTGTACCACCAAGAGGAAATAATAGCGACTTTTACCCTTTATATAGAGCAAAATGAATGGGATCAATATATCTGGGAGGAAGACTCAAAAGATGCAATATACTTGCATCGATTAGCTGTGAAACCAAGTTATATGAAAAATGGTGTCGGCAAAGAAATGATTCATTGGATCGAGACTGAGTATCAAACAGATAAAACATATTTTAGGCTAGATTGTGTGGCAGGGAATGAGAAGCTTAATCAATTTTATCAAAAAATGGGCTTTGAGCTTCTTGGAGTATCAAAAGACCACAGTCGATATCAAAAGCTTCTAAAGTGAATAGGAGGGGAGTGGCTTTGTGCTAAGAAGGCTCTTTTTTCAAAACTCTCAAAAATAGTTGCTATTGAAGCAAAGTTTTAACTCAGGAGCTGCAAACTCCATAAAGACAGCCAATAATAAAGAAGTGAACACGTAAGTGTTCACTTCTTTATTTGATGTGGTTATTAATCCAGTTAAGTATAATCTGGTAGACCTCATCTTTATTTATTTCATTCAACATCTCATGGCGCCCATCTTTAAAAAATTGGTATTCAAGATTCCTTAAACCATTCTGCGTGTATTGTTGAATGACCTTTTTTACACCTTTCGTATGTCCACCGACTGGATCATGGTCCCCGCTGAAAATAAGGATAGGCAATTCTTTTGGAATTTGTTGGATAAATGGTTGGTGGTGAATCTTTTCTAATCCAGTGAATAAATCGTAAAAAAATCCAGAACTACAAATAAATCCACAATAAGGGTCATTTAAATATTTCTCTACTTCTTTCGGATCATTTGAAAGCCAGTCAAATTCTGTTTGCGGATCATCAATTCCACGATTATATGCCCCAAACGATAAACGATTGAGGACAGTGCTTGGTTTTTTCAGTCCGTACTTTCGTATTTCTCGTTTTGCAATTTGTTTTCCGATCTTACCTGCAATGCCTGGATTTCCTCCCGTCCCTGAGATGATCACCCCTTGAATCGAATGAGCATATTCCTGAATATATCTTCTAGCAATAAATGATCCCATGCTATGTCCTAATAAAAAAATTGGCACATTTGGATATTTAGCTTGGATGAATTGATTGACTTCATAAAGATCAGTAACTACCCGGTCAAAGCCATTTTCTTCAGCAAAGAATCCGTGCAAACCGGCCCTTTCTCCTGTATGTCCATGACCACGATGGTCATTTCCATATACAAAGATTCCTTCTTGCAGGAGAAAGTTTGCAAATGAATCATATCTCTCAATATGCTCAGCCATCCCATGGGACAGCTGAACGATGGCTAATGGCTGTTTATCCGCAATCGTCCAATTTCTTACATACACTTCAACTTGATCATCCATTGTAAGCCAATCATACGTTCTCACCATTTATTTTCCACCTTTATCATTGGAATGCTGTTAGTCTTAATTTCAGATTAAGATAAATCTACTAGAAATAGCAAGAGTAAGAATGATAAAAACTATTGGATATCAATTGGAACAACAGCATCTCTAATCTCTTTTTCTAATTCTGCTGTGTATTCATTTGTTTGCTCAGAGGTCCAACCAAACATTTCTTCCATTTTAGAGATGATTGGTTCCTTCCATTCCTTTGCCCAATGAATATTGAAGAAGACAGCTCCTGTTCGTCGGATAAAGAAATCAACGGGCTTTAAGACCATTTCGTGTTCAATTGCATACATGAGTTGTGCGTATACAAAAGGGGTTAATTGATTTTCTTCTTGCTCTGTACATTCCTTAGCATATTGGAATAAGAAATCAATATTTGTACCATATTTGCTGGCGAGAATAAGGCCCTCTTCTGTAGTTAAACCGTATTGAATGGCTTCTTTTGACTTATTATTTATAAAGGATTCATATTTTTCAGAGCCACCGAAGTCTCCTCCTGATATAGGAAAATGGATGGTTTGACACGGCTTAAAAGTCCTTTGTTGTGTTTCAGATAATTCTTTACAAACGAGATCAAGCACATTTTCTGCCATCTTTCGATAACCGGTTAATTTACCACCAGCTATAGTAATTAAGCCACTATCTGCCTCCCATATTTCATCTTTTCTTGAAATTTCTGAAGGATCCTTTCCCTGTTCATAGATAAGCGGTCGAACACCGGCCCAACTAGACTCCACATCGTCCTTTGTAATTTTTACGTCAGGAAAAATATAGTGGATTGCGTCAATGACATAATCCCGATCAGAAGATAACATTTTAGGATGTGCCGTATCCTTGTCATAAAAGGTATCCGTTGTTCCAACATATGTTTTACCATCACGAGGAATGGCAAAGATCATTCTTCCATCCGGTGTATCGAAGTAAACAGCTTGATGTAAAGGGAACACAGACTGATCAAAAACTAGATGAATTCCTTTCGTTAAGCGAAGCTGCTTATTATTTTTAGAATAATCGTTGCCTCTTACTTGATCGACCCATGGTCCCGCAGCATTGACAAATTTTTCAGCATGAATTTCAAACTTTTCATTCGTTAGCAGATCTCGGACGATAGCACCGTTGATTTTTTTATTTTCATCATAGAGAAATTGTTCCGCTTTTGTATAATTTACAACGTTAGCCCCGTTTTCTACAGCTGCCTTCATCACTTCAATGGTTAATCTTGCATCATCTGTACGGTATTCGACGTAATAACCGCCACCTTTTAGTCCTTCTTTTTTTATAAGAGGTTCTTTCCTAAGCGTTTGTTCAGCAGATAGCATTTTGCGACGTTCAGTCTTTTTTACTTGAGCTAAATAATCATATAATTTAAGTCCGATAGACGTTGTGAATGCACCAAAAGTTCCCCCTTTATGAAATGGAAGAAGCATCCATTCAGGAGTTGTTACATGTGGACCATTCTCATACACGATGGCACGTTCTCGTCCTACTTCCTTAACAACATTTATTTCAAATTGCTTTAAATAACGTAATCCTCCGTGTACTAGTTTAGTTGAACGGCTAGATGTTCCGGCCGCAAAATCCTGCATCTCAACTAAGGCAACCTTTAACCCCCGTGTAACCGCATCTAATGCAATTCCAGCACCTGTAATCCCGCCTCCAATAATGAGAAGGTCATATTTTTCCTTTGCCATTTGTGCTAGATTGTTTGAACGATGAAAACCCGAGAAATTGTTATTCATTTGAACCGTCTCCTCTTTCATATATTTATCTTTATATAATTATTTGATTGAAAGTGAAATGTTGGAAAAACAAAAAGAGACCACAACAAGCATTTTAGTCTGACTACTAAAATGTTGTGTGGTCTCTCTTAATCTCCAACCGAATTATTAACTTGATTTTATTCTAACACATAATAATTTTAAGTCCAATGATAAAAATTGAATTAATGTTTTACGACTTCCTGTCCACGGACATTCCATGTAATTGCAAATACGATTGCTGCAAGTACACAAGAAGCAGTTAATAGTATAAATCCTGCGTTCCATCCAGCATAATCCACGATATATCCCATTAATGCATTCGCTGTAACGGTTCCACCTAAATAACCAAATAAACCAGTTAATCCTGCTGCAGTACCTGCTGCTTTTTTTGGAACAAAGTCAAGTGCTTGTAAACCAATTAACATAACCGGTCCATAGATAAGAAATCCAATTGCGATCAAGGAGATCATATCAATCATTGGATTTCCGGGTGGATTAAACCAATAAACGAGAACGGCAATTAAAACCCCTAGCATAAATACAAACCCTGCCGGGCCACGACGTCCCTTAAATAATTTATCTGAAATATACCCGCAAAGTAAGGTTCCAGGGATTCCGGCCCATTCAAATAGGAAGTAAGCCACACTTGATTTGTCCATATTAAAACCTTTTTCTTCACTCAAATAAGTTGGTGCCCAATCAAGTACGCCATAGCGGACAAAATATACGAAAATATTTGCAATGGCAATGGCCCATACCCATTTATTATTTAGTACATACTTAAATAGAATTTCTTTTGTTGTTAATTCAGTTTCAAATGTCTTTTTTTCTTTACTTGGATAATCATTTCGATATTCCTCAATTGATGGAAGGCCAACCGATTGCGGTGTATCACGGATTAATATATAAGAAATTAAGGCAATTACGATAGCCACTAAGGCAGGTAAAATGAAAACCCCTTCATATCCATTTGAATGTGTCCCCAAGATAATCGCAAAAAGAGAAGCTCCGCCCACTGCAATTGGTGCCATTATTCCACCACCAACATTATGAGCGACATTCCATATAGCAGTCTTTCCTCCTCTTTCACTTACACTAAACCAGTGAACAAGAACACGACCAGATGGTGGCCACCCCATACCTTGAAACCAACCATTGATAAATAGCATAATAAACATAATTGCAATAGATGAGGTGAAAAAGGGAACAAATCCCATAAGTAAACAGATAATTGCAGAAAGAATTAAACCCGCTGGTAAGAAAATTCGGGAGTTACTCCTATCAGAGACGGTCCCCATTACAAATTTACTAATTCCATAAGCGATAGAAACAGCGGATAAAGCAAGACCCAGCTCTCCTTTGGAAAAACCTTGGTCTGTTAAATAGGGCATCGCAAGAGAGAAGTTTTTGCGAAGTAGATAATACGCTGCATAGCCAATAAAAATTCCAATGAATACTTGAATTCGATGTTTCTTATACTCAGAATCAATTTGCTCATTAGGTAATCTTTCTATCGGTGGTGCAGGTTGAAAAAGTTTAAGCATACAAATCCTCCTTATTAGTATTAACAAGTTTACAAGACAAAAAAACCATACTTTTTAACACACCTTTGAAGCAGGTGTGTAATATAAGTACGGTTCTCCGAATCTCCATCATCTTTAACTTGTAACATTATATTACTTTCTTGTGAAAGCGATGTCAATATATTAATATTATAACTTTTTAATAATACATGTTTAGATTCGTGATAATTAGGAAAATACAGCTGGAAAAATATATATTAGGAAACTTAAAACGCTATAAATGAAAAAAGTTTTGATGAGAATACTAGATAAAATGCTTCCATAGCTTCGTATTAGATGTCGTTATTGCAGAAGCTCCCGCCTCAATGGCCTGTTCCACTTCATCTGGATTATCGATTAATCCTCCTGCAAAAATTGTCTTTCCGGTTTTTTCCTTTACCTCAGCTATAATTTTGGGAATGACACCTGGAAGCAGTTCGATATAATGTGGATCCGTTTTTTCAATCAGTTTAATACTTCTTTCAAGCGCACTGGAATCAATTACAAATGCTCTCTGTGTAGCAAACACACCTTTTTGTCTTGCTTTTGTAATCACTCCTCCCTTAGTAGAGATCAATCCATATGGCTTAATTTCCTGACATAAATATTCTGTCGCTGCTTCATCATGACTAAGCCCTTGTATTAAATCTACGTGAAGGAACATATTTTTTTTATGTCTTCTAGCATATTCAAACACACTTTTTAGCATCCCAATATGCAAGTCAAGGAAAACACCATATGTAAAAGGTGTATCCAGCATCTTATCAAAATCTTTCATTGATCGAATTGCGGGAAGAATTTTTTGCCCATGAAACGTCATTATTACACCTCAAGTCTATATTTGTCACTCATTGTATGGCAAACAGTCTAATGAAATCAATCTAACATGAAAGAGGCATGATCTCAATTATTTAAAATACTTCATTTGTTATTAATAGTAAATGAATTATAAATGTTATAAATGCTTTATTATGGTAAAATTATCAAAGTTAGGTATTTAGTAGTTGATGATTTTTTCTTATTATCAGGCTTTGATAGGGGAGTTAAGGTTGAATATTTTAGAGATAAAACAACTAGAAAAGCGAATAGAAAATACGGTTTTAATCGCTCAAATGAATTTAGAAATAAAATGTGGGGAAGCAGTGGCCATTCAATGTAATGTGGAAATTGGTAAGCAGCTAATCCATATTTTAATAGGTGAATCTTCAGCATCAGGCGGTCAGGTACTCGTTACTGGAAAAACATTTTCCTCATTTAAAGCAATATGCAAAAAGGTAGGTATTGTGTTATTAAATGAATCATTATATGATCGCTTAACCCCATTTGAATATTTAAGTTTTTATAAAAGGCTTTATGAAGTAAAAACAGATGTAAATGTGCTTCTTCAAAAAATTGGTTTGGTAAAAAGAGTGAGAATAGATAAGCTTACTTTTTCAGAAAAAAAACGTCTTCAGATTGCTCGAGCCATTCTTCATCAACCTGAACTGATTATCCTTGAAGAGCCTATTCAAAATATAGATATTGAAAGCCAATATATCATTAGGAATCTAATTAATGATCTTATAGATGAACAAAAAGCGATTTTAATAACAACTAGTAATTTAGAAAATGCAATTACCATGACAGATCATGTGTATTTATTGAATGAGGACGGTTTGAAGAAAATAGATGTCATGGATAGTGAGGAAACGACAGAAATTGAAACAGGAGAATTGCAAACTGACCTTCCGACTAATACAGAAGAAATAGAAAATGTTCAAGAAAGCCAGATAAATCCTATTCCATTTCGATTTGAAAAAATTCCTGCCAAAGTAAACGATAAAATTATTTTACTTGATCCCACTGAGATCGATTATATCGAAAGTAATGATGGAATTTCCTACTTGAATGTAAAAGGAGAGGTCTTTCCTTGCAGTTATTCATTGAATCAGCTTTTTGATCGACTCTATCCATTTGGCTTTTTCCGCTGTCATCGCTCGTATATCGTCAATCTTCAAAAGGTACGAGAAGTAATTACATGGACGAGAAATAGCTATAGTTTGATTTTAGATGATTCAAAGAAAAGTTCGGTTCCTCTGTCAAAAGGAAAAATGAATGAACTGAAGGAAATTATCGGGATTTAAAATGACCATCCTGTAATTTTTTCATTATATGTATGCTCCACTCACCAATAAAAATACTCCATTCAACTTAATTTCTACTCTTTTCACCTTGATATTACTGCGTTCTTGCAAAATCACAGCTAAACTATGATCAAGCAAGTGAATCTAGGATGAAAGGGAGTAATCAAATGGAAAACGTCATTGAAGTGAAAAATTTAGTCAAATCGTTTGGAAACAAATCTGCTATAAAAAACGCAACATTTAATATAAAAAAGGGAGAAACGTTCGGGTTTTTAGGACCAAGTGGTTCGGGGAAAACGACAACAATTAAAATCTTAACTGCACAATTAAAACATACATCGGGAGAGGTTCAAGTGTTTGGCAAACCATTAAAACATTTGAAAGATCCATCATATATGAGACGGATTGGAATTCTAACCGATAATAGCGGTCTGTATGAGAGGCTAACAGTATACGATAATCTTGCATTTTTTTGTAAATTATATGATGTGAATGAAGGTCAAATAAATGAAGTATTGGCAGCAGTTAATTTGATAAATGAGAAGAATATGGTCGTCCAAAAACTTTCAAAAGGGATGAAGCAAAGGGTTACTTTAGCAAGAGCAATCCTTCATAAACCAGACTTATTGTTTTTAGATGAACCAACATCTGCACTCGATCCCATGAATACAAAGCATATACATGATGGTTTAAAAAGGTTAAATGAACAAGGGACAACGATATTTTTAACGACTCATGACATGCAAGAAGCCGAAGAATTATGTAATCGAGTCGCATTTCTGCATCAGGGTGAAATAAAACTATTAGATACTCCGCAAAGTTTACGGCTGAAATATAGTGATTCAACGATTAAGCTCCTATTAAAAGATGATCGAACAGTAATTGTTCCGAAAAATCAAGAGGGAGCAGAAAAAATCTATGAATATATGAAGAATGATGAAATAATGTCGATCCATTCTAATGAACCTTCATTAGGTGATATATTTGTTCAATTAACTGGGAGGGCTTTATCATGACGTTTTCACTAAAAAGAGTACAAGCTATTTTTCTTAAAGATTGGAAGGATTTATTAAAGAATTCATATATTCTATTTACAATGGCGATCCCATTAGCGTTTGCAGCATGGTTAGGACGTATAGGGTCAACAACAGATGCATTTCATTCGATGCCAATTAGTTTAGCCCTTGTCATTGCGGGCTGTTTTGTACAGGCGGCAATGGTTGCGGAGGAAAAAGAAAAGAACACATTAAGAGGTTTGCTATTATCACCTGCGAATACATTAGAAATATTGATTGGAAAAAGTGCTTTGACATCAGCTGTCACAATAGTCATTATTATCGGTTCGATCTATTTAAGCGAATTCAAGGTGAATTCGATCCCATTATTTGCATTACTTATTCTATTAAACTTAATTATATTTATCTCGATTGGAACAATTCTTGGGTTAATGTCAAGAACAGTTATGGAAACAACTATTGTTGGAATGCCTGTAATGATCCTGTTTGGAATGGGTTCAATGCTTCGGGCCTTTATCAATAATGATACCATCCAAAAAATCCTATATTATTTACCAAGTGAACAATTTGAAAAAGCTTGGCAGTCCTTAAGTCAGGGGGGTGGGCTTGGTAGTGTCGGATCACAGCTACTCATTTTATTGGTTTGGTGTGTCGCCACATTGGTCATTACGGTGATCATCTATGGAAAGCGTAGATTTGATTAATATGGTTTAAAGCAGTGTTTTTTCATCCTTAATGCGCTAAAATCCTTAATTATTTTCGTAAGCAAGATAGGAAAAAATCCTATCTTGCTTCAACTGTAATTAACTGAAAATTAAGTGTACTTTTGTTAGAATATAATCAAATAGATAGAAATAAGGTGATCATTTGGCTATTAGAAATTCTGTGAAAGCGCTTATTATTCAAGGTGGTAGAATCCTAGTTACAAAGAATCAGGATCAAGAGGGATACTTTTATTTATGCCCTGGTGGAGGTCAAGAGTTCGGAGAGACCTTTCATGAAACATTGCAAAGAGAATGTTTGGAGGAAATTGGGCGAGAGGTGCAGGAAATAGGGGAGCTAATTTTTGTGCGAGAATTGGTTGGGAAAAACTATGGACTCCCCTCTGTTCACCAAGTAGAATATTATTTTTCATGCACTATATTGGACAGTGGAAACTTCATTAGTCAAGGGGTTAATCCCGATGAACATCAGGTAGGAGTTGAATGGCTACCTATAGCTGACATTATAAAGTATCGATTTTACCCACAGGAAATGAGGGAGGTAATCCCACGTTATGAAAATGGAGAATCGGTACCAATTTATCTGGGTGCTATTAATTAATGATTCTAGTACTTTGCAAGTGGGTGAAATAGTTGAATGATGAGCATATAAAAATAACGGTGGAAGCAATTACATATATGAAAATGAATTTGGCAGAAGACATTACGACGGAAGAATTAGCATCCCATGTGGGGTATAGTCATTTTCATTTTATAAGAATCTTTAAGGAGGTAACCGGGATTGCGCCTAGACACTACCTTTCTGCACTTCGTTTTGAGGCAGGAAAGTCCCATTTAAGTGAGTCCACTTCATCTGTTTTAAAAGTATTATTATCACTTGGATTCCAGAGTATAGGAACGTTTAGTTCACGCTTTAAACAATATGTAGGACAGTCTCCTAGGGAATTTCGCCAGAAAATGGGTACATTACAGAATCAGCTGATTCAATTTGGAACAATGGAACAAACCCAATCCTTAGAAACACTTCAATTTCAATCTGTTAGATGCAAAATTATTCCTCCACTAGATTTTAAAGGCATATTATTTGCAGGACTTTTCCCACGTCCAATACCTGACCAACGGCCGATAGTTGGTACTGCACTTTTACATAAAAATAGCTCTTGTTTGTTTTCGAATATTCCTGAAGGTAAGTACTACATGCTGATTGCAGGGATTCCTTGGAATCTTAATCCGAAAAAATACTTTTCTAGCGATAGTTTATTGCGAGGGAAATATGAGCAACCACTTGAAATAACATCGGGCACAAATATCGATATCACGGTCAAATTACATGAACCGATGCCATACGATCCACCTATACTTATTAATCTGCCATTATTGTTGTATGAAAAGAATAAAGCAAAGTAGAAGAAATAATCACGGATAAATTTTGGTAAAGTGAATGTAGAAAAGGGGGAGAAAGATGTTAAATCAAATTGGTGTTTTAACGATTAACGTGCATGAAATAGATGAAGCGGTGGAGTTTTATACAAATATCCTTGGATTTGAACTATCACAAAGATATGGAGAAAATATTGCTACATTAAAACAAGAAGCGTTTACGATTGTATTAGAAAAGGCTGAAACAGTGCATACAAATACAAAGCCGTATGTCCTTCCTGAAATCATTTCCAAAAATTTAGATGAGGATATAAAATATTTAAAAGCGAAACAGGTAAAATTGATATTTGATGAGCCACGACCTTGTCCACCTGGACGTTATATGATTATTGAAGATCCAACTGGAAATCATCTTGAGTTGATTGAGTTCTCAAAATAGCCATGATAGGTGAAATGACGGTACAAGTTAGAGTGCTGGATATAAAAGAAGGTCAACAGTGGTATGAGACATTTTTATGTAGAAAGCCTGATTTTATCCCTCATCAAGGGTTTGCAGAATGGGAATTAATACCGGGATGTTGGCTACAAGTAGCTGAAGGCAAGCCAGTTGTCGGGAGTGGCCCTATCCGTATTGGTGTTTTAAATATCATTGCTGAACGTGAAAGATTAGTTAAGGAGCTAAATATTGAGTTTTTTACTATTCATTCTCGAGAAGAAGTTCCTGTAAAATGGGGGACATTTACCGACCCTTGGGGAAATCGTCTTGGTTTGTTTGAATATGTAAGTGAAGGGGAAAATAGAACAAGCTAAAAGTGAAAGACCTTCGAAGGTGTAGGTCTTTTATTGAGGTTTACTTGATTTTTCGATAATAGATTCTCCCTTTATTTGACCCATTATATGGAAGTCCCATTGAGATTAATAATCGAGTTGCAGTATCGGATGATTGTATTAGTAGAAACTTACACAATTTTTGATTCGTTAGTTCATGATCAATCAATAAAAAGTAATCATCAACGGCTTTGTGATGTGCATCTTTTGTGGAGCTTTGACAATGTTGACACACCCATCCCCCGTGCTTTCGATACATAGGAATATGTTGACAATATGGACACTGAACTCCATGAAGAATGTCGGACTTTTGAATGCCAAATGGACATGGGGGGATATTGATTAAGGGGGTATGATGTTTTAAGAGAAGTCTTTTCATTTTGTTTATATCTTTTTTACTAAGAATTGATTTTTTATATAGTAGGGAGATTTCTTCAATTTTTTCAATTGAATGCTGAGCATGACAAATTTTTTGATGAAGCTTTGTCATGTATTTAGGTGGGTGGATGATGGTTGATGGAAAACTGATTATGATTAAACTTTCGATAGGGATACTAGGGATCTTATGGGATATTAACCATTCTCTTAATTGTTTCTCATGTCTTCGGACCTGTGATAAAGGGTCTGGAAAGCCTTCTTCCTTTTCATTTATTTTTCGAATCAGTTGATGATACATAGGTTCAAAATGTAAAGTTCCAGCAATGTTTTTGATTTCTAGTATGAGTAAAAAAAATGGGGTAACAATTAAAGTATCTATCTGAAAATAATAATCGTATAGTTTTAAGCGAAGATCATGAAAAATATAATAGTTATCTTGGGGAAGGAATTGTAAATAGTAGTCTATAGCCTTTTCACCTTTAAAGCCTGCTTTTATTTTTGAGAGTTCCTCTTGAATAATATTTCTTTTAGGATGTTTCAACGTAATTCTTCTCATGAGAGCATCATAAACCTCTAGTTTTAATGGGATTGTCCTTTCTTTTACAATCAAATATGCTCACTCCTTTTATTTACTTATGTAAATCTTCGCTATTAATAATAAAACTCCTTCCAATTTTAATTGGGAAACTTAATATCTGCGGAAATTTGAAATTATCCGCTAATTATTTACTTTATCCGCGAAAAAACGGATATATCCGCGATTTTTCAGATATATCCGCATATCCTTATTATGTTCGCCTCTCAAAGGCAAGTTTAATGGCAAATCCAACTAGGACTACTCCGGTTAATCCTTGAATAAACTTTTGTGTTTTCGGTTTTTTCATGTATTCATTCATCCGTTGAATGAAAAGAATATAAAAGACAAACCATATGACAGTCAATGCCGTATATGTAAACCCCATAAGAAGAAATTGACTCCATGAATGTACTTTTGGGTTAATAAATTGCGGTAAAAAAGTTAAAAAGAAAACAGCTACCTTTGGATTTAAGAGATTTGTTAAAAAGCCTTGCCGGAAAAATGATGAATGTCCTGTCATTACATGATGTGTATCATCATCTTGGACAACATCTTTTCTAATGGAGAGTAATGTTTTCACACCTAAATAGATTAAATAAATTGCACCTATATATTTTATAATTGAAAATAGCATCGCTGATTGAACAATAATCGCAGATATTCCTGCGATAACCGCAAAAGTATGAATGCAGAGGGCACAGCATGTTCCAAATACAGTTTGTAGCCCACCTTTATAACCAAAGGTTAGTGTGTTCTTAGTGGTAATCGCTGTATCTGGACCTGGTAAAATAATCAAACAGACAGACATAAAGACAAACATCCAAAAGTTACTCATCGTTTCCCACCCTTTTATATAAAAACAGATTTACTATATTATATAAAAAATGCTGGGAATTCGAAATCATCTTTTAAATAAGGCTGTTACAGTAGAATTTGTTCCTTTTGTAAAAGGTTCAGACAGTTTACTTTACTTATTAGCAACAATTTTTACAAAAAAAAATGCCTCGATCAGCTCGAGACATTGATTAGTTAGACTTTTTCGGAAAAAATTTTTTCCTGCCATAAATGATAAACATAAATAATTAATGAAAGAATAAAGGTCACAATGAAATATTGCCATTTATGAATATTAACGAGCGTAGTTACACCTAAACGTTCCAACAAGCCTAGCACAACGAAACATAGAAAAGCATCCATAATTAAATTAACGATAAGGAATATACGGAAATTATTAGCGGCAAGAACAAAAATCCAAAACGTGCCCACAGCAAAGATTCCATACGCAAAACTAATATCAATCATATATCCCCAAGGAACGATATAGCTGTCAATGGTCCACCACTTATAATTGTAAGCAATTTGAAAAACGATGGTCATTAGCAAACAAGTAAAAATAGTAACTGGCATATATCGTCTTACAAGGTTTTTATTTAGAAATACAACAGTAAGCCATGGGAGAATTAGTGCTAGAAGTAATAACAGCTTTATTAGCAAAGAAAGTCCCCCTAATAAATTTTTATTGCTATATACAGATTAGTATTAAATATTTAATCTAAATTATTCGTTTTTCTTAATAAACGTTTCCAAATAAAAACAACTCCCCTATAGGAAGCTGTTGTATAGTAGACCAAACTCTATTTAAACCAACCTTTTTTCATAAACCAAAGTGACATCCCTGCCCCTATGATGAACATGAGGGTAAGAATAATAAAGTAACCTAGATTCCAATGGAGTTCAGGCATATAATCAAAATTCATTCCATAAATACCGGCAATGAGTGTCAGCGGCATGAAAATGGTGGTAATGACCGTTAGTACTTTCATCACTCGATTGGTCTGATGGGCATTCAAAGAGAGATAACTATCGCGAATATCTGCTGTCAATTCCCTGTTTGCATCAATCATCCCAGTTAATTTCAAAAGATGGTCATGAATATCAGTAAAATAGGCAGCTCTCCTTTGTATTCCATCTAGGCGATGAGAATTTAGCATTCGGTATAATAAATCACTCATTGGCGTAACTGTATGCCTCATGGAGAGCAATTCATGTCTTGTATCGAATAGACTTTCCAATAATACCTCCATTGTTTCATTCTTTGAATTATCCTCAATTTCATTAAGGCGATCCTCAAGTTTATAGATAAGCGGAAAATAATTATCAACGATTTTATCCATCAACTGATACAAAATTAAATAAGGATCCCAATTTTCGTAAGAATCGCTTTCGATAAAAAGGCTCCAAACATCATGAATTTCTTTGGCTAGATGCTGATGGAAAGTGACGATAAAATTCGTTCCAAGGAAGATATTTATTTCTTCTTTTATCAATTCTTCCGGATGAAGACTATGGAGAACAAAAAAAGTATGGTCCTCATAATAATCTAATTTTGGTCGCTGTAGTTTATGGATACAATCTTCAATCGCTAACGGATGAAATCGTAATGGATTTCTTAATTTTAAAATTTCCTCCTCAGTAGGACGATCAAAGTCAATCCAATACCAAAGACAATCCATATCGCTTAATTCCTCAAGAGTCACTCCTTTTAATAGTTCAAAGTCTCTAGTAATCACTAACGTTCGTATCATACATTACTCCTTATAAATTTCAATCTCTCTTACATTCATTATACCCTTTAGTTTTACATTGACACATTTAAAAGATTGGAAAAATTCATAAAATTTAATTGTGGAACGTACAAATTGCGATATAATTGTAAGACACATATATCAAATAAAGAGGAAGGGGAGATGATAGTGAAACCGATTATCGGGATAACTGCACATGTAGAACTTGATTGGAAACATACACTAGCCAATGATTATATTCAAGCTGTCATTTGTGCTGGAGGGATTCCTTTGATCATTCCGGCTGGAATAGATGCAGATGTGGATCAAATAGTAGACAAAATTGACGGTGTTGTGCTTTCTGGTGGAGGGGATATTGATCCTACCCTGTTTGGAGAAGAACCACATCAAAATCTCGGATCAATTTCACCAGGTAGGGATAGTTTAGAAGTCGCAATCATACATCGCTTTTTAGAAAAAAATAAACCGATTTTAGCGATTTGCCGTGGCATTCAAATTTTAAATATAGCTGCCGGTGGAGATATGTTCCAAGATATTTATAGCCAATCTGAGTCACAATTACTTCAACACGCACAGAAGGCTACACGTTCACATTATTCACACTATGTCAATATAGAGAAAAATAGTTTACTAGAATCCATTGCTGGTCAAACAGAGTTTAAAGTGAACTCTTTTCATCATCAGGCAGTGAGGAATGTGGTGAGTCCATTTATAGTCACAGCTCGGGCATCTGATGGAGTGATAGAGGCTATTGAAAGCACTGAACACCAATTTGTCTTGGGGGTACAATGGCATCCTGAACCATTAGCATTGAATGAAGATCATATTTCAAAAGCGATTTTTCAACGATTTATAGAGGCATGTCAATCTTAATTGGAGGATAAAAAAATGAAAGTAATTGATTTACATTGTGATGCATTAATGAAACTAGCTTATGCAAAAGGGAAATTATCTTATAGTAATGCAGAAGAATTAGATACAAATAAAACCCGTTTACAACAAGGAGATGTGATGGTTCAAGCCTTTGCCATTTTCATCGACCCAGATATTAAATCTGATCAGAAGTTTCAGGCAGCTCTTGATCAAGTCTATTATTTTAAAAATGAAGTGATTGGGAAAAATCCGGAAATGAAGCAGATTACAAAGTGGCAGGATTTTAACCGACTGAAAGAAAATGAAATCGGTGCAATGCTTACTTTAGAAGGGGTAGATGCAATTGGAAATGATCTTCAAAAATTAAGCATTTTACATGAGTTAGGTGTTCTTTCGGTTGGCTTAACTTGGAATAATGCCAACTTAGCTGCTGATGGTGCTGGAGAAGAACGTGGTGCAGGTCTTACATCCTTTGGAAAAGAAATTGTCTCATTCAATAATGATCATAAGATTTTAACCGATGTGTCTCACCTCTGTGAAAATGCCTTCTGGGATGTTATAGAAGTCGCAAAGTATCCAATCGCAAGTCACTCGAATGCGAAGGAAATATGTAACCATGTTCGTAATTTATCTGATCAACAAGCAAAGGCTATGTTCGAAAAAAATGGCCTCGTTCACGTTGTATATTGCCCTCCTTTTGTAAAGGAAGATGGGAACGCGACATTATCAGATTTAATTAAGCATATTGATCATTTTTGTTCATTAGGCGGTGTGAAACAAATAGGTTTTGGTTCTGATTTTGATGGCATATCTACAAAGGTAGAAAAACTTGAAAACTCCGCAATGTATCAAAATTTAATCAATGAATTATTAAAGTATTATTCAGAAGAACAGGTGAGAGGATTCGCCTATCAGAATTTTATCGATCACCTACCAGAATAGACCATTAATAATGACAGTAATAAGCTTAAAATACAAAATGAAAAACCATTAATAATCCAAGGCTTGGGGGATGGGATTTGTCGGTTAACAGACGGCAGCTCAACCTGTCTCCCTTCAGTTTCTTGGATTATTTGTTCTTTTTTATTTATAGAACGAAAAAAGCGCTTACAGCTATAGATAAAAGCTGAAAAGAAATTTCCTCTAATAATGATTAGCACACATCCTATTAAAAGAATAACTATTCCAATATAAAAAAGTATATTAATCCATCCTAAAAAATCCCATGACTGGTAAAAGGATAAAACGATAATAAGCGATAAAACTAAGGAAAAACTATTAAACCATAAATATTTTTTCAAACGAACAACCCCTTTCTATCACTAGTTAAAAGTAGTTTAACATACTTTTACTTTGTTTGAATATTTAAAAATATATTGATAATATCGTAGGAACCATATAAACTATCAGTAAATATAGAAAATTCTAATTAGAGGGGGAAGGCGAATGAAGAGGAAAAAATGGTTATCCATCTTAATTTTCATGCTAGTAATCTCAATGGCTCTTTCTGGATGTGGCTTTGGTTCCAAAAAAACGGAAACAAATGATAATGGGAAAGAAAAAGCCGGAGAAGAAAAAAGTACGGATACAAAACAAGTATTAAACGTAACAGCAACTGCCGAGATTCCTACGATGGATTCAACGAAAGCTCATGATGCGGTTGCATTTACAGTTTTAAACAATGTAAATGAAGGTCTTTTCCGTCAGGATCAGAATAATAAACCGATTTTAGCTATGGCAGAAAATCATGAACAAAGTGAAGATGGCCTCGTTCATACATTTAAAATTAGAGATGCGAAATGGAGTAATGGTGATCCTGTTACTGCTAATGACTTTGAGTATGCATGGAAAAGGGTGTTAAAAGAAGCTGGTGCATATAACTATATGTTTGTAACCGTTGGAGTGAAAAATGCACAAGCCATTATTGATGGGAAAATGGATGTTGATCAGTTAGGTGTAAAGGCAGTCGATGAAAAAACATTGGAAGTTACTCTTGAGAATCCTAACCCATTATTAGAAACACTATTAACCTTTGGAACCTTCCTTCCTCAAAATCAAAAATTTGTAGAAGAAATGGGGGACCAATACGCTCTTGAAGCAGATAAGTTACTATCTAATGGACCATTTAAATTAGCAGAGTGGAAGCATGAACAAAGTTGGAAATATGTAAAAAATCCGGAATATTGGGATGCAAATACTGTAAAGCTGGATGAAATAAATGTCTATGTTGTAAAAGATGATGCTACAGGTTTGAATCTCTACGAAAGTAAAAAAATTGATAGAGTGACATTAACGGCAGAATCTGTAGACAATTATAAAGATGATAAGGAATTTAAAACAACTACACAAGCAGGGATTGGATTCCTTCGTTTTAATTTAAATCACCCCGTTTTAGGAAATGAAAATATTCGTAAAGCGGTTAACCTAGCTATCGACAAGCAAGGACTAACGGATATTGCATTAAATAATGGAGCGGTTCCATTATACGGTATAGTTCCTGGAGAATATTATTTTTCACCAGATAATAAGGATTTCCGTGAATTAAATGGTGATCTTTTAAAAGGATCCCTTGATGAAGCTAAAAAATACTGGGAAAAGGGATTAAAGGAAACAGGAGTGAAAGAAGTAAAAGTTTCTATTAATCTTGCTGATACTGACTCTAGTAAGAAAATGGCAGAATTTATACAATCCCAGCTAGAGACAAATCTTCCTGGATTTAAATTAGAAATTAAAGCGGTTCCTTTTGAACAAAGACTAGAAATTGAAAAATCAATTAAATATGATATTTCACTATCAACATGGGGACCAGATTATAGTGATCCGATGACATATTTAGATATGTGGATTACAGGAAGCTCATCTAACCGTGAAGATTATTCTAGAAAAGATTATGATGCATTAGTTGAAAAAGCGAGACTTGAAACAGATCTATCCAAACGATATGAAATGTTATTACAGTTGGAAAAAATGTTAATTGATGAAGATGCAGCGATTGCACCACTTTATCAAACTGGTCAAGCGATTTTAATTCATAACAATGTTAAGGACTTAATTGAACATCCTAGTGGTGCAGATTTTAGTTATAAATGGACCTATTTGGAGTAAGTTTACTCTGATAAAAGTAGAGGATGTATCGTTTTACGTACATCCTCTTTTCTGATTTTTTTTTCACCATACATAGAGTTTTTTCTAAAGGAATGGGGTGTTTTTATGAAACGTTACTTGCTTCAAAGACTGGGTTATATGATTATTACTCTTTTTATCATTGTGACTTTAACTTTTTTTCTAATGAAATTGCTACCAGGGACTCCGTTTAATAACCCTGAAAAACTTTCGGACAAGCAAATAGAGGTCTTAAACGAAAAATATGGGCTTGATAAGCCTGTAGTGTTGCAGTATATCCACTATTTAGGGAATTTAGTAACAGGTGATTTTGGCTTGTCCTTCCAATATGAAGGTCGAACCGTTAATAGTATGATCGTGGATCGAATTGGTCCTTCAGGATTAATCGGTTTTCAAGCCATGGTATTTGGCATAGTTTTTGGATTATTACTGGGGATTTTATCTGCACTAAAACATAATAGTATTTATGATTATGGATCGGTTACATTAGCTGTACTAGGAATGTCCATTCCATCCTTTGTATTTGCTGCACTACTACAATACTTTATTGGTGTGAAATTAGGTTGGCTACCACCAGCACTATGGGAAAGTTATAAATACACATTGTTACCGTCCTTTGCTTTATCTGTTTCAGTGACAGCAACGGTAGCAAGATTTATTAGGACAGAAATGCTAGAAGTATTAGGTCATGATTATGTTATTACTGCTAGAGCGAAAGGAATTACTGAATCAGGTGTAGTGATTAAGCATGTTTTAAGAAATGCATTAATCCCAGTAGTGACAATGTTAGGACCTTTAGCAGTTGGAATCATGACAGGTACCTTAGTCATTGAAAAAATCTTTGCTGTTCCAGGTTTAGGTGAACAATTTACATTATCCATTTTAGTAAATGATTATAGTGTCATTATGGGGATAACCGTTTTTTATAGTGCATTATTTATATTTGTTGTGTTTATTGTTGACCTTTTATATGGACTACTAGATCCTCGCATTAATTTTAAACGGGGGGCTGAAATATGAAGATAGAAATTAATAAAGAAAGTCAACCAACGATCTATCCTCACAAAGGTGATCAATCAAGCTCCAATCAAATCCCAACTGTTATCACGGATGATTTATTTGTTCCTGCTCCAATAGATCCTTCCATACATGAGGAAATTACAAAACCTCCTGTTACATTTTGGAAGGAAGCATGGATGAGGTTGTTGAGAAATAAAGGGTCCGTCATTTCTCTTGTTGTGTTACTTATCATCGCTCTCCTTGCGATTTTTGGTCCAAGCTTCAATGAGTATACTTATAAACAACAAAATATTGCTCATCGAAATCTACCTCCTAAGATTTCTGGTTTAGAATGGCTTGGATTAAATGGTAAAGATGTACACGGTGTTGATCAATATGAAAAAAGAAATATAACCACCAATTATTGGTTTGGTACAGATGAATTCGGAAGAGATATTTGGACAAGAGTCTGGAAAGGAACACAAATCTCTCTTTTCATCGCCTTAGTTGCTGCCCTTCTCGATTTATGTATTGGTGTTCTTTATGGAGGTATTTCCGCATTTTATGGAGGAAAAGTAGATAATGTCATGCAGAGGATCATTGAGGTTTTGGTAGGAATTCCAAACTTGATTATTATCATTTTATTTATATTGATACTTGAACCAGGGATTACCTCAATTATTCTTGCGATGGTTATTACTGGGTGGGTTGGAATGGCTAGGGTTGTACGGGGACAAATTCTCCAACTTAAAAGTCAAGAATTTGTATTAGCCTCAAGAACCCTTGGGGCTTCAAATAGAAGATTAATAGGGAAGCATTTATTGCCAAATGTCATGGGTCCAATTATCGTCACATTAATGTTTACTATTCCAACGGCAATCTTTTTTGAAGCTTTCTTAAGTTTCATTGGGTTAGGACTTCAGGCACCATTGGCCTCATTAGGTGTATTAATAGACGATGGCTATAAAGCAATGCGTTTCTTCACCTATAAGCTCATTTTCCCATCTATTGTCATCAGTGCTGTTATGATTTGTTTTAATCTTCTAGGGGATGGCTTAAGAGATGCGCTTGATCCAAAGATGAGAAAATAAAGGAGTGATTTATCATGGTGGAAGAAATCCTATCTGTTGAAAATTTACACGTATCGTTTCGAAATCAAAGTGGTGAAGTAAATGCTGTAAGAGGAGTGAATTTTTCATTAAAAAAAGGTGAAACATTGGCAATAGTTGGTGAATCAGGCTCTGGAAAGTCTGTAACGGCGAAATCAATAATGAAACTTCTTCCTAAACATAATACTTATATTCCTGAAGGAAAAATTTATTACGATAATCAAGATTTACTCGCGTTACCGGTTAGACAAATTCAAAAAATCCGCGGTTCGGAAATTTCAATGGTATTTCAGGATCCGATGACCTCATTAAATCCAACGATGAAGATTGGAAAACAAATCATAGAGGGATTAAAGAAACATCAAGGATTAACCAATCGAGTGGCAAGACAAAAAGCTCTTGATATGTTGAAATTAGTTGGAATACCCAATCCAGAGGAACGACTAGATGCCTTTCCTCATCAGTTTTCAGGTGGAATGAGACAGCGTGTGGTAATTGCTATGGCTCTAGCGTGTAATCCCAAAATATTAATTGCGGATGAACCAACAACAGCATTAGACGTGACAATTCAGGCTCAAATTCTTGATTTAATGAAAAACCTTCAAGAAAAAACAGGTACCGCGATTATTATGATTACTCATGACTTAGGAGTGGTAGCTAATATGGCAGATCGTGTTGCTGTCATGTATGCTGGCGAAATTGTTGAAATGGGAACAGTAGATGAAATATTTTATAAGCCTAAGCACCCTTATACACTAGGATTATTGCAATCCATGCCAAAGCTTCACTCTAGTCGGAAGGTCCCTTTAATTCCAATACCTGGGTCACCACCAAATCTAGCGAAAAAACAACAAGGATGTCCCTTTGCATCGAGATGTCCTTATACGATGAAAGTATGTCATTATTTTGCACCAGAGAAACTCCAAATGACAGATGAGCATTCGGTTTCTTGCTGGCTTCATGATCAAAGGACACCAGTGGAAAATAAGCCTGTTGCGATTGGGGGAACAAGATGATGAATTATCGGGAGCCCTTAGTAGAAGTAGAAAATTTAACAAAATATTTTAAGGTTGGTAAAAAGCAAAAATTACGTGCAGTTGATGGCATTAGTTTTACGATTCATAAAGGTGAAACATTAGGGCTTGTCGGAGAGTCTGGTTGTGGAAAATCTACTGTTGGTAGAACATTGCTTCAACTATATCAACCTACATCAGGGGTAGTGAAGTTCGCAGGTAAAATACTGGAAAGTCAACAATCAAAAGCTGGAGAAAAGCAATATCACCAAGACGTTCAAATGATTTTTCAAGATCCTTATTCCTCATTAAATCCACGGATGACTGTATTAGAGATTATTTCCGAGGGATTATTGATCCATCAACCAAATATGAATAAAGAGGATCGCCGGACTAGGGTCACTGAATTATTAGAATTAGTAGGGTTAGACCGTAATCATGCGAATCGATATCCACATGAATTCAGTGGTGGTCAAAGGCAAAGGATTGGGATTGCACGAGCTTTAGCAGTTGAGCCAAAATTTATTGTTGCAGATGAACCAATAGCTGCTCTAGACGTTTCAATTCAAGCTCAAATTGTGAACTTATTAAAACAATTACAAGATGAAAGAGACTTGACCTATTTGTTTATCGCACATGATCTTTCGATGGTAAAGCATATTAGCGATCGAATTGCTGTCATGTATTTAGGTCAAATGATGGAACTAGCGGAAAGTGAAGAATTGTATGAGGAACCATTGCATCCATATACCGCGGCTCTTCTTTCGGCTATTCCATTACCTGATCCTGTGCTAGAAAGAAAACGGGAAAGGATTATATTAAAGGGAGATGTTCCAAATCCGATCAATCCACCGAGTGGTTGTCCTTTTCGAACACGCTGTCCTCAGGCAATGGGGGTATGTGCTGAGAAGACTCCTATTTGGCAGGAAGTAAAACCCAATCATTTTGTAGCTTGTCATTTATATAATGAACAATAGCCCCATGGAGGAGATGAACGATTGAATTCGAGTGAATGTTTCATTCAATCCGTTGAGGAAATCATTAATAGCACTCAGGCGAGAATTAGTATTGCGGTAGAAATCGATGAACAAAGAATCATTGAAAAAGACAGTGATAGAGAATATTTATCTGCCAGTTTAATTAAAATACCAATCATGATGGAGGCATATCGACAAAGTGAATTAGGGACGATTTGTTTAACAGATTTAATTGAAATAAAAGATTTTCAAAAAGTAGGTGGGTCAGGTGTTCTTCATTCTCTTACAGGTGGTACTCAACTAAGCATAAAGGATTTAATAACCTTAATGATTATTGTATCTGACAATACGGCAACCAATATAATGATTGAATTACTGGGAAAAGATAATATTAATCAGTTTTGTAGGGATATTGGGGCCCATCATACTAAAGTAGAAAGAAAATTAATGGATGAGCAGGCGAAAGCCAAAGGTTATGAAAATATTACAACTGCATCTGACATGATTTGTCTATTAAAAGAATTAGATCAAAATGAAATTTTATCTAAAAATAGCACACTTGACATACTAAAATGTCTTTCAGCACAACAATTTCGTCATAAATTACCCGGTTTAATGGATCAGGACCTTATGAAAATAGCAAATAAAACAGGGGAAATGGAAGGAATCGAACATGATGTTGCCATCATTCATTACGGTGGAAAAAAAGCTTATATAGCTGTATTAATTGACCAGCTTGAACAGAATTTTTTAGGACAAGTTTCTATTACAAAAATAGGTGAATCCGTTTATGAATATCTTTTAAATCAATAATAATGAAGTAGTGCATTTCTGTACTACTTCATTATTTTCCTTACTAACTCTAGCCCCATTTTTACATTAGGATATCGTAGGGGGATGTCGAATCGTGTCGTTTGCTTCAGTACACTTTTTTCATGGGAAAATTCATCAAAGCTTTTTTTTCCATGGTATGCACCTGTTCCGCTTGCACCGACACCACCGAACGGAAGATGTGGGGTAGCAATTTGATATACGGTATCATTAATGCAACTACTTCCAAACGAAATTTCCTCAATAATTTTCTTACTAATCCTATTATTTTCAGTAAATAAATATAAAGCAAGTGGTTTAGGTCTCTCTGAAACTTGTTGAATCATTTCGTCAATGTCATGATAGGTGATGATGGGGAGAATGGGTCCAAAGATCTCTTCCTCCATTGTAGGGTCATTCCATTGGATGTTTTCGATCAATGTCGGTTCAATTTTTAGAGAATTCTCTCCCCATTTTCCCCCCATTCGAATCTTTCCTTTTGAGCGATTTACCATTTGAGTTAAACGGTTAAAATGATTGCTGTTTACAATTTTTGTGTAATTTGGATTATCTAGTATTTCATTTCCATATAGTTCGGTCATTGCTTTTTTCATTTCCTCGATAAATAAATCTTTGATGGATTCATGTATGAGTAAATAATCAGGTGCTACACATGTTTGTCCGGCATTTAAAAGCTTTCCCCATACAATTCGTTTAGCTGCTAATGGAAGCTTAGCATCATGGTGGACGATACAAGGGCTTTTTCCGCCTAGTTCTAGTGTAACAGGGGTTAAATGTTTAGCAGCTGCCTCCATTACCTTTTTTCCTACATGAATACTGCCTGTAAAGAATATATAATCCACATCCTCGTTGAGCAATAATTGGCTCGTATGGGCATCGCCTTCAATAACAGCGATATATTCTTGTGGAAAGTACTTACTTATTAGTTTATTTATTAAACTTGAGGTGGCAGGTGTTAATTCAGACGGCTTTAAAATTGCACAATTTCCGGCAGCAATTGCTCCAATAAGAGGTGCCAGTGCTAGATTGATAGGATAATTCCAAGGAGCAATAATTAGGGCTACACCATAGGGCTCTTTATAGACAAATCCTTTTGAACCAATATGTGTAAAGCTGGATTTAACCCGTGTAGGTTTAGTCCATTTTCGAATATTTTTTAATGTGAAAGTTATTTCAGAAAGAACAAAACCAATTTCTGTTGTATAGGATTCAAATTCAGACTTATTTAAATCCGTTTTTAAAGCTTCCATAATATCCTTCTCATTTTCTATAATCATTGATTTTAGTTTTCTTAATTGTTGAATTCTAAAATCAATATTTTTGGTTTGTCCATCCTTATGAAATTGCTTCTGCATTTGTATAATTGAATGGATTGGATTCATTTCATCACCAACCTCTCTTTCATAAATTAGTATCTCTTTCTATTCTATTCCCTCTACAATATAATAATCAAAGTTGTTTTTGTATAGTTTATTGTTTTGTAAAAGTCCAACTATTTGCTTTTAGATGAAATAAGGGATTCAGTGGTCTTAGCCATAGTTATTTGTTAAAACTTTATTTAAAGTAACAATGTTAGAGAAAAGCGTCTAATCAAAATAAAAAAAGAAACAGCTTCCTTGCTGTTTCTTATCAAATCTTTATATGAAAGGCTGTTGCTTTTTGTATAAGTACGACTCCTAATACAGGCTACAGATGTTCTCATGATATTTGCAGCTAAATAAAGGAGGGAAGGTCTTCAAATCACAACATGGGTGTGTGAAATGTGCCATTTAAAAACATGCTTGTACAAGGTTACCCTTATTTATTATGCACGGCTAATTTATCCATTAGAGCCGAACTTGGTTGATTTAGGCCAACAATTTTCACGTGTTTATTTTTCTCACGATATTTTAAGACAATTTTATCAATTGCACCGACTGCAGAATCATCCCATATATGAGTGTTTGTTAGATTAATAATGATTGATTCATAGGAATCATTATAATCAAAATTAGAAACAAATTCTGTGACAGAAGCGAAGAATAATTGTCCAGTTACGTAATATGTTTTAGTATTCGTCATTTGATTTACATTCGTTTCTACTTGAATTTTAGAGATTTTCGCTGCGAAAAATACTGCGCTCAAAATGACTCCACAAATCACACCAATAGAAAGATTATCTGTTGCGACGACAGTGATAACAGTTACTAACATAACAACAGTATCACTTTTAGGCATAATGTGTAATTTTTTTAATGAATTCCAATCAAATGTTCCAATCGATACCATAATCATTACTGCAACTAATGCAGCCATAGGAATTTGAACGAGTAATTTATTAAGGATCACAATTAAGATCATAAGGAAAATCCCAGCAACAAAAGTAGAAAGTCGGCCACGTCCACCAGATTTTACATTGATACCTGATTGACCAATCATGGCACATCCTGCCATCCCACCAAAAAAGCCTGATACAATATTAGCGATTCCTTGTCCTCTTGCCTCTTTATTCTTGTTACTATCCGTGTCCGTCATATCATCGACTATTTGAGCAGTTAACAAGGATTCCAATAATCCAACTAAAGCAATAGCTAATGAGGTTGGAAAGATAATTCTTAATGTCTCAAAATTGAAAGGGATATTCGGGATTAGGAACGTTGGCAATGTCTGTGTTAATTCTCCCATATCACCGACCGTTCTCACATTAACTCCAAAGGAAATGGAGATGATTGTAATGACAATTATCGCTACAAGTGGTGAAGGAATCGTTTTTGTCACCTTAGGAAATAAGTAAATGATTGCTAGTCCTCCAGCAACCATTGCATACATCACCCATGACTCACCTTTAAAATGGGTGATTTGCGCACTAAATATTAATATAGCTAAAGCATTAACAAACCCTGTCATTACTGATCGGGGGATAAATTTCATTAACCGACCTATTTTACATACTCCTAGGATGATTTGAATGATACCAGTTAAAATCGTTGCCGCTAAAAGATACTGAAGTCCATGATCCCGAACTAATCCTCCCATCAATAGGGCAGTTGCTCCTGTAGCTGCGGATATCATTGCCGGTCTACCACCAACAAACGCAATGACCACAGCAATACAAAAAGATGCATACAAGCCGATCATAGGGTCAACACCTGCAATAATGGAAAATCCGATTGCTTCTGGAATAAGTGCGAGTCCTACAACAATCCCAGATAATATATCTCCACGAATGTTTCCAAACCATTCGTTTTTTATTGTGGATAAATTCAAATATTACACCTCGTTTTATAGATTCATAGTTGATACGCCTTCTAAATTATTTGACTTTCAACTCTCATGAAAGTCGTATCCGTTTTTTAACTAAAAGATTATAACATGATTCATGGAGTAATGAAAGCTACCTTTATTATTCAATGATTGGTGGAGATAGGTATATAAGTAAAAGCATGACAAACGCCTATTTTCCATTAGGTTGGTACCTTGAATTAAAAGATGAATACATATAAATAAGGATTATTTAAAATATGGGGGAGAAGAAGGATATGAAATATCTCGCAATTGGTGACGGATTATGTGCGGGAAAAGGTACCTCTTTATTTACACCTAGTTTTGTGTACCAACACGCGCGGATGTCTGAGGAAGTACTTTCCGAAAGAATTCCTGTTATGACACGAGCTCATTCAAGTTATCGTTCAAATGACATTCTAGAATTATTAGATGATGAAAATAATATTCGTGAAATAAAAGAAAGTCAAATTATTGTACTATCAGCCGGACATAATGATTTTTTGGATGCATTTGAACGAGATGAGAATGAAAAAGATGAAGATTTCTATCAAGCATACAGGAAAAGCAAAAGTAATTTAGATGATATTATTAATAAAATTTGCAAAGTGAAGAAGAAAGAGAACGATAAATACATGTTAGTGATTATTGGACCACATAATTCATTTGAACATCATGAACAAGCGGAAAAATGGATAAATAAATATAACAATTATATTCAATGTCGCGCCCATTCACCTTGCGTATATTCTGTTAATCTAGATCACCATTTTAAGGATCAAATTGAAACCTGGTGCACTAGAGATCGACATTATCCCAATTATTTAGGGCATGTGGAAATTGCTAAAAAACTTCATGAATATGGATATGAACATTTAAAGAGAGAAGCTTAATAAGCAAATTATCGTTCACTACCTTATAAGGAGGTGAGAAGTCTATGTGGAACGCATGTGGTTGCGGTTACCCAGCAGGTGGGTATGGCTACGGTGGCGGCTATGGGATTGGTCGCGGATTTGCATTAATCGTAGTGTTATTCATCCTTCTTATTATTGTTGGGGCAGCTTTTATTTGTTAAATGATGCATAAGAATCGAGATGGGAATATTCCCATCTCTTTTTGTTTGAGGCTAAATTTCAAACGAATGCCCTGCATCATTGTCCCACTCCAATTATGAGAAATAACCATAAACTGTTGTGTAAGCATAATTGGAGGTGATCAATGTTATGCCGGCTTCATATTACGATATGTGTCGAAGAGGTGTGGGTAAAGCTGTAGAAATTCGTACGCATGATGGGAGAATCCATAGAGGAATCATTCATCGTGTAGATAATAGAATGGTGTATTTACGTCCACTTCCCCAAAGAAACTATGGTGGATATGGTTATCCGTGGGGATGGGGATGGGGCTGGGGTGGCTTCGGCTTTGGAGTTGCCTTAGGTGCTATTGCAGGTTTGGCTTTTCTTCCATTTTTCTTTTGGTAATCAATCAAAAAAGGCTCCTTACATTGTAGGGAGTCTTTTCATTTGAAAATTATAAAAAGTAAAATATAATTATTCATTTGATACATTCTTTACCTACTTTAAAGGGAGAATAATAGTGAACACAGTCCATTCATCATTTGATTGACAAGTCAATGTTCCCCCATGTTTTTCAATGGTATTTTTCGAAACATATAAACCTAAGCCTGTACCAGTTTCTTTTGTTGTCACAAAGGGTTCGAAAATATTATCGACGAGACCTTCTGAAATTCTTGGTCCATTATTTGCTATGTCTAAAATGACTGATTGGGTAGTTTGATCTAATTCAATTTGAATAATAGGATTTTTAATATTCTTGAGAACATCTACAGCATTAAAAATAATATTGATTAGTACCTGTCTAATTGCATCTTTAAAACCATGAATGGTTAATTCATGTAAAAAATTTTTTTGAATTTCAACATTTACTTCAAGTATTCTTGGATAAAGGAAGGATAAGACCTCGTCAATTAGTTCGTTTAAGGAAAATGAAGTTTTTTCTAATTCAATGATTTCTTTTTTGGATAGCATTAGGAACTGTGAAATACTAAATTTAAGCTGTTCCAATTCATTTGCAATAATATCTAAATAGGGTAGAGTTGGATGTTCAGAACGCAATAATTGAACAAATCCATGAATAGATGTTAATGGATTACGAAATTCATGGACAAAGCTGGATGTCATTTGTCCTAATAATGTTAAACGTTCGTGATGTGTCGAGGTTATGTATTGGTTTTTTTCTTCGATAATTTGATCTTTAATATCTGTATAATGTGTAACAGCATAAAATAGAAATTTATCAAATACGTGACATATTCGGTCAAGAAAAGGAGGGAAATCACCTATATCTGAAAAATGTTGTAATAAATCCTTACATAATATCGTTTTACCAATATTGATTTTATATACAAATTCCCCCATGCCGATTTGTTCGATCATCCGATCTCTTGCAATTTTTTTGGCAAATGGCTCGATTAGGAGGTTCATTTCTTCATATGTTAAGATGATTGACTTGTATAGAAGATCATACATTACGTCTCCATATAGAAATATAAAATCATTAATGGAATCTTTTCCAGTGATAATGGTTTGTTTTTCCCAAGACATTAGGAAAGGTTCTTTATTTTTCTCCAAAAATGATACAATATCATTTCTAAGCGGTATCATTGTCTCACCTCGATTTCATATAGGAATGAAGCTTGTTGTAAAATGATCCTTCACTTAAAATATATCAAAATATTTCAAAAATACCAAGATAATTTATTTCTTTTATTTCCATTTCATTGGGATTCCTGTTTGTGTATAGTTAACTTTTTGTCCTATTGTTTGATACAAAACTTACATGGCAATCAAAGGGAGCCTTTGATAATATATACATGGACGAAATTGAATAAATGAGTATAATTATTTAAAACATGCATAAAAGGTGTCTAGCACCAAAACAATGAAAGCAGGGAGTTTAATGGAAAGGTTACAGCGTTTACGTCAGGCTGTACGAAGATTTTGGAAGAAAACTCATATGAATCAAATCATCATATTAGCAGGGGCTGTTTTTCTATTAGCATTTTTGGGCTTCTTCTGGTATTTTGCCGCAACAGCAAATGTTGAATCGTTGAAAAAGGGCTTGGCACAATCAACGGTTATTTACGATAAAGATGGAGATATGGCTAGTAAAATATCTGCTAACCGAACAGAGGGTGTATCAATTGATAAAATGCCCGATCATTTAAAGAACGCGATTGTTGCAATTGAAGATCATCGATTTTATCAGCATAATGGTTTCGATGTGAGAGGGATGAGCAGTGCTTTCTTTAAAAATATTGTAGCTGGTAGGATTACAGCGGGTGGAAGTACGATTACGCAGCAGCTGACCAAGAACGCTTTACTTTCTCCAGAGAGAACATACAAACGTAAGGTGGAAGAATTGTTTTTAGCTGTTGAAATTGAGAAAAAGTATACGAAAGATGAAATACTAGAAATGTATTTAAACCAAGTATTTTTTGGACATAGTGCTTGGGGAGTGCAAAATGCATCAAGAACTTATTTCGGTAAGGATGTTGAAGAGATTGATTTAAGTGAAGCTGCAACACTTGCAGGAATAGTAAATGCTCCGTCCGCTCTTGATCCATACAACCATATGGATCGAGCAATTAAACGACGAAACACTGTTTTAGGAGCTATGAAAAAGTATGGCATGATTTCTGATAAAGAATATGAAAACGCCAAGAAAGAGCAGCTAGTCTTGGAGGATCGAGGTCGCGATCCAATCAAAGGCAAATATCCTTATTATGTCGATGCTGTGCTTGATGAAGCCATTAAAACCTTTGGATTAACACAGGATGAAATCATGACAAGAGGATATCGTATTTACACAGAAATGGATCAAAATATCCAATCCTCGTTAGAAAAAATATATGATAATGATCGGAATTTCCCTCAAGGAATGGGTGGAGAGCTTGTTCAAAGTGGTTCAATATTAATAGACCCAAAAACAGGGGGAATACGCGGTTTAGTTGGAGGAAGAGGGGAAAAAGTGTTCCGTGGATTTAATCGCGCAACACACTTAAAACGATCTCCTGGTTCGACGATAAAACCATTGGTAGTTTATACTCCAGCATTGGAAGAAGGGTATAAACCTGATTCACTATTAAAAGATGAGAAAATGACATTTGGTAAGAATTATTCACCTGATAATTATAACGGACAATACCAAGGTGAAGTCACAATGTATAAAGCAATAGAGGACTCGATAAATATTCCTGCTGTTTGGCTATTGAATGAGATTGGTATTGATAAAGGGATAGATGCAGTAGAACGATTTGGTATTCCTTTGCAGAAAAATGATCGTAACTTAAGCATTGCACTTGGTGGACTTTCAACCGGTGTTTCGCCGCAGCAGATGGCGGAGGCTTATTCAGCATTTGCAAATGATGGAAAAAGACTAGATAGTCATATTATCACTAAGATTGTGGGACCAACTGGAAAAACGATAGTCGAAAGGAAGCAAAAAGAAACGAAAGTAACGAGTAAAAAAGTTGCGAAGGATATGACTTCAATGCTTTTAAATGTTGTCGAATCCGGAACGGGTAAAGGTGTGAATGTTTCGGGCTATCAAATTGCTGGTAAGACAGGTTCTACCCAATTGAATAATCAAAATAGAAATGGTACAGCTGATCAATGGTTTGTTGGATATACACCTAATCTTGTAGGTGCAGTTTGGATGGGATATGATCGTACAGATGAAAATCATTACTTATCTGGATTAAGTTCACAAGGAGTGGTTCCAGTATTCCAAACGATTATGCAGGGAACGTTAAAGTACACAGAGCCAACAAAATTTGATGTGGATTCAATAAATACTCAAATTCAAAAGCAATATGAAAAAGATCATCCTTTTAAAACGAAAGCAAAGGAATTTAATAAAAAACTAAAAGATAGTACTGAAAAATTAAGAGATAAAGCGGAAAAAGGCCATAAAAAGATGAAGGAAAAATTTAAAGAAGGAAAGGAAAACTGGAAGGACCTTGAAGATAGGGTGAAAGAGAAAATTAGGGATATACAAGGGGATTAATTTTTAAACTGGATAATGATAAGGGACTGAACTCACGAAAAATACTTATCTTAAGTTAGTGTAACTAGGATATTGTATTGGGAGGTCAGTCCCTTTTCTATTAAGGCTACTCCATTTGATATCCTTCCATAGGTAAAGGGAAAATCAGACTTGGGACCGATAAAAAAACCAACATGAGATCCTGCCGGGAGCAAATTTGCACCTATATAATAAAGAAAATTAATCGAAAACGAGGGAAAAAAATGAAGAAAATAATTGAGATTTTTAAAAATCCTGTTTTTGTTAAATTATTCTTTGCTAATTTTACTTCACAAATGGGGAGTATTATCGGGATTACTGCATTTACTTTTTATCTTCTAGATCGATTCTCTGAGCAGCCAGCGTATGCTTCCATTGCAGAAATGATGTATTCCTTGCCTACTTTAGCCGTATTTTTTCTTGTTGGTGTGTTAGCAGATAGAATGGATAGGCAAAAAATTGCTTATCATTGCGATACAATCAGTGCATCATTGTCAATTGTTCTCCTTGGTGCCATCTATATTGGATGGATGCCACTTATATTTGCAATATTATTCCTAAGAAGTGCAGTATCGAAATTTTTCTTCCCAGCCGAAAGTGGAATTTTACAGGGAGTGCTTTCCAAGGATGATTATGCTACATCTGCAGGGCTAAATCAGATGGTATCAAGTTTATTTATGTTATTCGGAGGGGCACTTGGAATTCTTGCTTATCGGTTCACTGGAGTTTATGGTGCTATTATTATCGATTCTCTTTCATTTGTCGTTAGTGGACTATTAATGCGTGCTTGCCAGATACCTGAAGAGGTACGCCTTCCAAATGGAAATCATAAATGGAAGGATCTAAATATTGGCTTTGTATTCAATGATTTTAAAGTGGGAGCAGGATACATTCTTAAAAATAAATTATTGCGTTCGTTAATTGTCGGTTTTTTCTTATTTGGTGTAGTGAATGGCGGCTTTTCTGTCATGCCGATATTTATATTAAAATATAAACTCGCGCCACAAAGTTATGAAGAATTTTCAGTCATTCTCGGAGTGATTTTTGGAAGTGGTGTATTAATCGGAAGTGTGATTTCTTCAATAATCATCCAAAAGATTAAGTTCTATCAGGCAATGATAATTGGATTATTGGTAACGGGATCATTTGTTGTACTATCTGGTTATGCTAGTAATATAACGATATTTTTTGTCTTAATTTTTATTTCAGCATTAACCCTACCATTAGTCAATATTGCTATTGGTGGCTGGATGCCAAGTATTGTTGATAAAAAATATATGGGACGTGTCCAAGGATGGATAAGTCCGTTAATGATGCTTTCCCAAACCATCACATTGGGATTCATCAGTGCCTCCTTCCAGAAAGTTCTATCTATTGAGGCGCTGTATTGTATAGTTGGAGGGGCCTTAATTATTGTTGCCATCTATTACATGATGGTATTACCGAAGCTTTCGAAACATAAAGTAGAGGGAGTAAATCAAACATCTGTTGCTCATTAAATCATTCAATATTAATAGAAGTACTTAGCGATTCATTTAGAATCGCTATTTTTTTTACTTATGTAGTTTGCAGCTCTTTTCGCAGTGAAATGAAAGATGTAGCGGTTTTCAACTGATAGTTGTTAGTTAAAACTTTTCTTAATTAGTAACCATGCCTAAGAAAAGAGTCTATTAAGAAAGACCATTAGACTGAGAAACTACATAAAAATTTTGTGATTATGAAATTTTTAAAAGGATATGGGTATATAAGTAAAGAAGAAAGAAAAACAGATAGGAGTGAATACATATGGAATATCGGATAGAAAAAGATACCTTAGGGGAAATGAAGGTACCTGCTGATAAATATTGGGGAGCACAGACACAAAGAAGTAAGGAAAATTTTAAAATTGGTACAGAGAGAATGCCATTACAAGTGATTAGAGCGTTTGCTCAATTGAAAAAAGCTGCAGCCACTGTAAACCATGATTTGGGAAAACTATCAGGTACTAAGAAAAAAGGAATCATTGATGCATGTGATGAAGTCATAAATGGAGTATTTGATGATCATTTTCCACTTGTTGTTTGGCAAACCGGGAGTGGTACCCAATCAAATATGAATATTAATGAGGTTTTAGCAAGAAGGGCAAATGAATTATTAACGACAGATGAGACGATTCACCCTAATGACGATATCAATATGTCTCAAAGCTCAAATGATACATTTCCAACTGCCATGCATATTGCTGCCTATCATGAAATTCAAAACTTGTTAATTCCGGCAGTTAAAGAATTAAAAGAAACGTTCGGCCAAAAGGAACAAGACTTTATGGAGATCATTAAAATTGGCCGAACACATTTACAGGATGCTACACCATTAACATTAGGACAAGAAATAAGTGGTTGGAGAGCGATGCTTGAAAAAAGTGAACACATGATAAAAGAAAGTAGTAAGCACTTATTAAATTTAGCGATCGGTGGAACAGCTGTCGGAACAGGGATTAATGCGGACCCTAGCTTTGGGGATAAAGTCGCAAAAGAATTACATGCTCAAACTGGATTTGAGTTCAAATCTTCCGATAATAAATTCCACGCTTTAACTAGTCATGATGAAATCGTCTATGTCCATGGTGCTTTAAAAGCCCTTGCTGCAGATTTAATGAAAATTGCCAATGATGTCAGATGGCTGGCTAGTGGTCCAAGAAGTGGAATTGGGGAAATTAGAATTCCCGCAAATGAACCTGGTAGTTCAATAATGCCTGGAAAGGTAAATCCAACCCAAAGCGAAGCTTTAACGATGGTTGCCGCTCAGGTATTTGGTAATGATACGACAATTGGATTTGCAGCAAGTCAGGGTAATTTTGAACTAAATGTTTTTAAACCTGTGATTATTTACAATTTTCTTCAATCCGTTCGACTATTAGCAGATGCCATGGTTTCATTTAATCATAATTGCGCGAAAGGGATCGAACCAAATCAAGAAGTCATTACGAAGAATGTTCATCAGTCATTAATGCTTGTCACCGCATTAAATCCACATATCGGTTATGAAAAGGCAGCTGAAATTGCAAAGCTTGCTTTTAAGGAAGGGTCGACCTTAAAGGAAGCGGCCATTAAAACGGGGTATGTAACAGAAAAACAATACGATGAATGGATCGATCCCCGAAAAATGGTGAATATATAATTAGTAAGAAAGGAAGAAATAGGTAGTTTCTCTAAAAATAAACGAAGGGGCTGGGACATAACTAGCTTCAAATAGTGAAAAAGTTGAATTTGAGCGAACTCAAATTCAACTTTTTCTATTTTTGTGTGTTGATTCTTCTATTACCGTAGTTGTTTGGCCGTGAATTTTCTTAAATTCACGGCCATTAATGCGAGTCCCATTTCATTTTCTACCTTCGATTTTCCTCGTACAGAAAATCGAGTGAAACGCAAATTAGCCTTCAAGAATCCAAAAACCGGTTCCACATCGATTTTGCGTTTTCGATAGATGGATCTCGTTTTCTCTTCTGAAAGCTTCGCTCTCACATATACTTTTGTTGTTCCCATTGTTCATTCACCATTAGTTTTCGATTGTTGCCTTCTTTCGCTTTTGTACATGATGAACGGAATGGACATCCCGAACAGTCCTCACACTCGTAGATCTTGAACCTTCGTTGGAATCCCGTACGATCAGTACGGACAGAATGATATTGAAATTCAAGACGTTTCTGGTTAGGGCATATATATGTATCTGTTTCTTCACAATACTGCCAGTTTTCGGGATTCAATGGGTTTTGTTTGTACTTTTCTTTTGCTCCTTCAAATACAGATTATACGTAATCAGTGCTTCTCGTTTTCTGTTCGAAAGGATATCATTATAGTTTTGTTCACTACCATAACCTGCATCTGCGACAATATGTTTCGGTAACACGAAATAATGGTTCTCGATTTCATCAAGAAATGGAATTAACGTACGTGTATCTGTTGGGTTTGAAAATAAACTATAGGCAAGCGTGTATTGCCCTTCTGTTGCGATTTGTACATTGTAACCAGCTTTCAATTGTCCGTTTTGCATATAATCATCTTTCATTCGCATAAATGTCGCGTCCAGATCTGTTTTGGAATAGCTATTACGTGTGCCAAAGATTTCAAAGTCTCGTTGGTATTTTTGTTTTCGTAAGACAAAATCAATCAACTGTTTACGCACTTGTTTCGGGTATTTGCGTTCACTTCTTAAAGCTTTTCGTTCTGGAACGTCTGATGATTCCTCAATTTGTTTATCATACTCAGCTACGACATTGTCCACTTTTCCAACCAATTGAGCGAGCTCTTTCAATGATAATTGTTCATCACCTTCCCGTTCAATTTCAGGTATAATTTCGTTCTCAAGTAGCTCGTTATATAGCTGGTTTGACCTTTCAATTAAACTGTGATGATATTTCTCAATCGATTTCTTCCAGACAAACGTAAATTTATTCGCATTTGCTTCAATCTTTGTACCATCAATAAAAATTGCTTCTTGATCGATTAGTTTTTCTTCGATTAATTGGCAACGAAATTGGACGAAACATTGGCGAATTAATTCTTTCACATCTGAATGAACACGGAATCGATTGATTGTACGGTAGCTTGGTTCATACCCTTGAGCTAGCCACATCATCCGGATACTGTCTTTTAATAAGGCTTCAATTTTTCGCCCTGAAAAAACAGATTGGGTGTAGGCACATAAAATAATTTTAAGCATCATGCGTGGATGATAAGCAGGACAGCCCTCATTTCGCAGAAATGGTTCGAAAACTTCATGAGGAATACTTTCAACTAGATGATGGATATGAAAGGCAATATCATTTTTTTGTAATTTTACTTCTAAATCTAAAGGCAAAACTAATTGATTCATGGTATAATTTTTAAACATAAGGATCCTTCTTTCTGATTTTATTTGGTGTGGTAACTTAATTTTATCAGAAGTGGTCCTTATTTTATTGTAAAAAAATCAAAGCCGGTGAAATTTTACTCGTCGTAAAATTCACCGGCTTTTTCATCTCAGAGGTGGGTTTTGTCCCAGCCTCTTCTAGCCATTATATTCAGTTGAAATGTAAATACTATTATTGTTGAGAGAAGCCTCCGCCAAGTTGTTGTTCTGCCATTTGAACTAAGCGTTTTGTAATTTCTCCTCCTACAGATCCATTAGCGCGAGAAGTTGTGTCTGCACCAAGATTTACACCAAATTCTTGAGCAATTTCAAACTTCATTTGATCAATTGCTTGTTGCGCTCCAGGAGCTAGTAATTGGTTAGAGTTATTGTTGTTTGCCATGATTCTGTCATCTCCTCGTTGAATTTTTTTTGGTTGGGTTAGCTGGACTTGCACCAGCACACAATCAACATTGAACTGTTAACTGTGAACCATCTAGTGGAGTAACCCATTGATATTAAAGGTGTTTCTTGCTCTGTACTAAGTATTATGTTTTTTTTTTTATAAAATATACAAGTTTAATTTCAGGAATTTTTTCCCTTAGTCATATTTTTGATGATCTATAAAGATCAGTAAGGATCATAGAATTTTATTCTGATTTTTACTAATGAAAGCAAAGCAGCTATAGGCTTTTATAGTTTGTTTTTCAGAACGTTAGTATGTTAGGTCATAATGTTTGAGAAAAGTATCCTTTTAAAACAGCAAAAAAAGAATAGGGTACATATTTTTATGGGAAACATAATCGAAGACAGTTTCGCATAGGGATGTGATTGGATTGAAATGGTGTGCCTTATGTAATGGTATGGGTGAAGCAATACTAGCTTGTCCAAATTGTGATAATAGCATGTTTGATCAAGGAAGAATTTATGATTATTATGATGACTATAGTCCTTATATGGATATTGATGTAATTAAGCTTGCTGATGGAGATCCGGTAAGCTCACAGAAAGATGAATGTGTTCATCTATTTAAATGCCCTAATTGTGGATTTGATGTTCAGAAGAAAATTACGATTACTTAAAATGAGCAATAAAAAAAGCAATCGATCGATTGCTTTTTTTTGGTAAGTTTTTAGTTGATCTCGCTTGATCCATCTCCAAAGCCTTGGTTTATCCTATTAGCTCTGTGAAAGTTGGAGTTTGAGCAAGGTGATTAATCATTAAATTTAAATTATCCGATTCTTTCTTCCGATTCTGGATTAAAGAAATGTCCTTTATTCATATCAAAGGCAAGCTCAAGTTCATCCCCTGGACGGATATCAGAGCGAGAGTCTACTCTGGAAATAAATTCTTGATCACCAAGCTTGGAGTAAAGCATCGTCTCTGCTCCTGTTAGCTCAGAAACATCTATTTTAGTTGAAAATTTTGTGTCGGATGAAGCATCAATAAATAATGGTTCATCATGAATATCCTCAGGGCGAATACCAAAAATGATATCTTTATTGATAAAACCGTTTTCTCTTAATACTTTCATTTTTCCTTCTGGAACAGCAAATTTTAATTGGTCATTAATAACGAAGTGACTATCAGTTAATTTCCCTTTGAAAAAGTTCATGGCAGGGGATCCGATAAAACCTGCTACGAAGACATTACGTGGATGATCATATACTTCTTTAGGTGTACCAACTTGTTGGATCACTCCATCCTTCATCACAACGATGCGTGTTGCCATTGTCATTGCTTCTGTCTGGTCATGTGTGACATAGATGGTTGTTGGTTGTAAACGTTGATGAAGTTTGGCAATTTCAGCACGCATTTGAACACGTAATTTTGCATCTAAATTCGATAGTGGTTCATCCATTAAGAACACTTTAGGATCACGAACAATTGCACGACCTAATGCAACACGTTGTCTTTGTCCACCAGATAAAGCCTTTGGTTTACGCTTTAAGTAGTCTTCAAGTCCTAAGATTTTTGCTGCATCTTTCACACGCTTGTCAATCTCAGCTTTAGGAACTTTTCTTAATTTAAGACCAAAAGCCATATTATCATATACGGTCATATGGGGATATAGTGCGTAGTTTTGGAAAACCATGGCGATGTCACGATCTTTAGGAGGAACATCATTCACTCGCTTACCATCAATGTAGAAATCACCTTTAGAAATTTCCTCAAGTCCAGCAATCATACGTAAAGTAGTTGATTTTCCACAACCGGAAGGGCCAACAAATACGATGAATTCCTTATCTTGAATATGAAGATTAAAGTCTGTTACTGCAGTCACCTTATTATCATAAATTTTGTAAACATGATCCAATACAATTTCTGCCATTGGTAATGCCTCCTTTAAATTCTCTTATTATTCATAATAAAGAAAGCCCTTTCAGGCGACTATGGACATCCTGCACAAAAAAAATTTCAAATTATTAGGCAAACTGCAAACTAATCAAAATATTCAAAGTCTAAACAAGCTAAATAAACAATAACGGAGGTTGCAAATGATTTTAAGTCAAATCCCGTTCTTTCGGTAAATTTATCGATTCGATATTGCAGACTATTACGGTGTAAAAAGAGCTGCTTTGCTGTTAAACTAGCATTTGTTTGATTTTCTAAATAAAGCTTAATTAGTCTTCTTAGTTCAGGATCATCCTGGAAAATGTCATAGATAGTTGAGAAACCTATCCTTCTAGTTTGACTAGGTATATTTTTTAAAAGATATAATGGAAAGACTTTTTCTAGAGTAAACACTCGATCTTTTCCCATTTCTTTTTTAGCAAAAGAATATAAAATTTGTTCAAATTGAAATAAAGATTTCAGTTCATTTGTGAGTGCTTTAAATTGACCAATAAAAAAATGAATCTTAAAATAAAAATCACTTTCCAAAGCATGAATAGACGTATAAAGTTCATCAAGTGTAATTAAATAATTATGTTTTTTTTCAATAATGGCCCCATTATTTTGAGAGGTAAAGATAATAGTGATTTCATGGGGAAATAAGGCTTTGATAGCTTCCATCCAGTCTTCAGATTCAAAATCAGCTTTGTACTGTGTAATCGAAAATTGGATAATCCGATATTCTGCATTTGGTTCGTTAACGGGGTAGTCATTCCCCGTACCATATAAATATTCAAACCATTTTTTTGATGCTTCACTCGTATTCAATTTCTGTATTTCATGATATTTAGGGAAAAGTGTTTTTAATAATTCCTTTTCAGCCTCCGATAATTCGGATAGTGGGATTCCGATATATTGGTTATCAATCTCTACATAAAACCAAATCAGTTTAGAATTGTTTGATGGTTTAGATGATATATGAGCATTGGGATATCGTTCAAAGAGTTTATTGATCATCACTTTGTCCTTCTTTTTCATTTGATATATTTATTTTATTAGAATCAAAAGATTCTTTCAAAGAAAAAGAAGGTGATCAATAGTGATCACCTTCTATTTATTCTATTTCTTTTGGAGGATCTTCCGGGAAAAAGTCAACGGCTTCTTCAATATTTGTTGAGTCTTCACGCATATGGACAGAGCCTCCTGACATTCCTTCATTCACCATACGATCAACATCTAAATAAACTTGGTCTTTTCCTTCATAATGTGTATCTGGTAAAAATTCTGATTCCTTCTTTCTTGCCATGTGATCTCCTCCTAAAAATAAAAATGAAAAAAATCATCATTCTTTTTAGTTTGAGCAGGCAGGTAGTGGAAACATACATTCAATATAATGGTAATGATTAACGGTTATCATAGACATGATAGAGCATTAACTCGTGGATTTGTCCTTTAATTTTTTCTTCAACACCTTCATCGAAAGTATATCGCTGTTGCCATTCAATTCGACCATCTGGATGGTAGATTCCCTCCATTTTTTCTTTATTGAAATAGAACGAAATATTCCAGCCAGGCAATTGTTCGTGCTTATATAGTGATTGAAATTGAAAATGCTGAATCATAGAAATTCCCCCGAAATTATAGTGTTTTCTCTATTATAGCTTAATTAAATTGAGGGTTCAGGGGCAAATATAGATTTTTCATAAAAGAGATGAACTAATGCCTGTATTCTAGCTTCTTCAATTTCGGTTTCATCAAAACTCATAGGTTTTGCATTTACCTCAAAAATCCATAGCTTTCCGCTGTCATCACGCCCAAGATCAATAGTGAATTCCAGGAAATCTCCAAATTCATTTGAAAGTGACTTTCCACATTCTTGAAGTATCCAATAAAAAACTTTTTCAAGTGATGCTTTACGAACCTGTTTATAAGGGATAATCGATCCACCTTTTGAAACATGGGTCGTAATTTGATTGATATCAGCTGTTCTTATTCCTACTCCAGTTAATAGATACTCTTTATTTGAATAATGGGAAAGTATTCTATAATCATATTTCTTATTTTCAATTTTGGCACTTTCGATATCTCTTTGTGCAATAAATGGATATTTTTGTAATGTGCTTTCCACATGGTCCCATAGATCTTGAAAAGAAGCAAACTGCTTTTTGGTTTCAGCTTTCTGATAAAAAAAGCTTCCATTTCCCTCTTTCTTCACTAAAAATATCCCATTTCCTTGTGAACGAATGGTTGGTTTTATATATGCTTTAGGATGCAGTGTTAAAAAATTTTTAAATTCCTCCTGCCCTTTTATTAAGCTAGTTTCGGGGAGTAAAGGTCGGAGATATGCATTTTTTTTAAATAATTGATACATGGAGAACTTATCGATAAAGGAAGGATTGAAAAAGAAACACTGTTGATTCATTGCCTCTAGTTTATGCTTTAAAAATTGCTCAGTCTTTTCTTCCGATCTAAGTGATATTCGATTATAGATGATATTAGGAAATGGAAATGTCGCTTGAACCCATTTCTTTTCCTCTATCACATAAAATGATCCATTGATGAAATTTTCCGCAATATCATCTAAAGTATAAACAAAAGAAAGTCCTCCAGACGATTGTAGCTTTTTTTGTAAATTAACATATAAATCTTTATTTCCTGCAACATGGCCATTTTTAGTCTTACTGGTTAATACACCTATTAATGGGCCAACTCGTTGATTGGTTTTCAGTAATTTAAATTTGTACGTGAATTCATTTTTTTCGTTAGAAAGAGGGAGGAGCTCATCCTGTGCTCCCCAGAAAAATGGTGACTGTTCTTCATCATGGACAAAAGCATTTCTTTTTTTGTCAAAAAAAATATTCATATGAAAAGGTCCTCATGTATATGTTTTTTCGTTAAGAAAATGGCATAGCTAAGCGTGAGCTTTCTTGTCAAAACATCAGAATCCTTTAGACCAGGATGTGAAAATATGGACCGACCAGGCTTGGAATTCGCTTCAAAAAGCCATACATTTCCATTGTTATCAATACCGAAATCAAAGCCGATCTCACCAATAATTCCATCTAAATGCTTCTCAATTGCCACTGCTAAATCCATTGCTGCATGTTCTAATTTAGTTTTGTATTTTTTTTGATCTTCCTCTTTTGGGAAAATTTCTGTAAGTGTTTTTACTTCGCCGCCTGTCTTTACATGGGTGGTTGGACTTCCACTTCCCGCAATTTTTGCAGCAATTGCGCTAATTTTCCAGGAACCATTCTCATCCTTATTGGCATGAACGCGAAAATCAACTGGACGTCGATGATCGCGAATTAATTGAATCCCTTGTTGCACGAGCATCCTATCCAAGTTTTTATTTGCAAATACATGATTAATTAGTGATTCTAATGAAGTGAATTTTAATAAATGATTAACGGTATCATGGTATCTGCAATAGTAATGATTGGTTTTTCGATCATAAATAACCTGATGAACACCAAGCCCTAAGCTTCCATTAATAGGTTTAATATACACCTGCCCATATTTTGAGAGCATTCGTTCAACTTGATGGAAGGATGTAAATGGACTCGTTTCAGGTAAATACAAGAGTGCTTTCCGATCATTAAATAATCGTTCATATACATCTAATTTATTGAAAAATCCTGGATTATACCAAGGGATAAAAAAGTCCTTTTCAAGTCTTTCCTTTACTTTTTGTGTTGTCTTCAACTTTTCACTTCGTCTGTTTGGAAGACGATCATAGATGACATTAGGGAATGGAACGGTCAATTGAATCCATTTCCCATTATGATAAAAATGTCCTTCAATCGATTGATTCTCCCAATTAATATGCTGCTCACCAAAGAGAAATGGAACGACACCAACAGATGAATGAAGAGATAAAAGCTTTGAAAATAAGTTTGAGCGTCCCCCAATCGGTTTAACAGAAAAATTAGTAAAGCCCGATGTAAATATACCTACTAAAGGACCAAATATGAGGGAAGAATCTGATTGAAATATAGTTATTGAAGTGAGAAAAGTTGGGATCGTTAGTTGTTTGGCTAATCCAGTACTAATTGATAATGTATTCCGTCCATTAGGTTGTTTTTTGCCGATAATTTCAGCCTTTTTTGAACCGAAAACAACTGCATTTGGTTCTATTGAAATGTTATTAGGATAATAATAAACTAGTTCTTTCTCTTCAAAAAATTCGATTTTATAGCGTTTAGGCATCTAAGGCACCTCGCTTAAATTTAATGGGTTCTTTTAAGCAGTATTCGAAATAAGGATTTTAATTAGATATGGCATGATTGATTTGTGAGTGTAAAAAAGAACAATAGGCAAGAGGAGCTGAGTAAAGTGTATCTAAAGTATTTGGCTCCGTTAATTGGATGATTTTTCTACCAGGCTTTGAATTCATATCTAATATCCAAAGTGATTGATCATTGGCGATAATAATATCTATCCCTAATTCAAAAAGAGGATGAAATTTTTCTTCTAGTTTAGTTGGCAAATGCTTCAATATATCATTAAGCTCCTGTTCGATGTATGAATGATTAAGCTTTGAATTCATCTCTTTCCATTTATGAAAGGGGATTATATTGGCTCCTGCACTTAAATTTGTTAGGATCCCATTCTTTTCTCCACAACGAATGGCTCTTCCTATCTCTTTCCATTTTCCTTCTTCATCCTTTTGGATTAGTATTCTAAGATCAAATGGCTCTTTCATTTTATTGAGATTATTGATTCGTGGTTGCATGATAAAAATCTGCTTCGTCAATAAAGTTTCTAACCATGTGTCAAAGCTATCGTTACTTTCAAATAGCTTTTCTATGACTCTATTTTTCTTTGTAGTACGTACATTAATGGATTTACCGATTTTTTTAAACGAATAAACAGCAAAACCATGAGCGCCGTTAATAGGTTTTAAGATAATTTCTTTGTGCATGTTTAATTCAGCTAACACTTGTTCAGCATTTGCAACTTTTTTTGTTAACGGTAAATAGGGAGAAATAGTGGGCTCTTTTTTTAATTCCTCATACAATCTCCACTTATTTGGTAGGCCATATCCTAAAAAGTTTATATTAGGTTGTGATTTTAACCAGGATACAACTGCTTGTGCTTCAGTCGATTTACGGTCCTCACCATAAAAACACCGATCATATAAATACTTAGGAATGGGGAAATTCTTTTCATTCCATTTATTTTCCAAAGAATCAAATTGATAGCCTTTAATCATTAATGTTGAAGGATCAATAGATAGTGGCGAAAATAAGTATAAGACGATGTTATAATTCTGAGCTTTTTTTGCCATTTCATTAAAATAAAGATGACTTTCAGATGGTGTCATCGTTAAAATTCCTAGATTGGTCATTCAAGTGACTCCTTTCTATCCATAATGCCTTGCAGTATTGAAATATCGCCTTTGTTGATGGGCGAAATCGTGGATTATTGTCATCCCTTAGCTTGGATGGTTTGGAATTTACTTCGATAAGCCAAGGCTTTCCATCCATATCTACACCTATATCGACACCAAGTTCTCCTATTAAACCGTTTGCCTCATTGCTAAGTGTGTTTACAGATTCAAGGGCTAGCTCTCTCATTAAATGAAGGATTTGTTCTGTTTTTTTGGGATTAAAGATAGATAACAATATACTTTCAGGACGACTGATGAATCCACCTTGAGCAATATTTGATACAAAATGGTTTTCGGCAGATAACCGGGCAACCATAGAGGTAACTGTCCATTTATGCTGGGAATTTTTATGACAGAGAATACGGAAGTCAATTTTTTGATTATTTATTTTGATAAAAGGGATGGTTTGTTGGATAATAAAATCTCTTTTTCCAATCCATTTTTTTAATAATTCACTAGCATCTTTTAGTGTTGAAAACGAATGCTGTAATTGATCAGAAAAGGATGTTTGTTCAATATAAAACTGGCCATCTTTAATAAAAAAGTGAATAATAAAACGACCTTGGCTTCCCATATTAGGCTTTATATAGACATCTGAGTGTGTGGATATCCATTTAAATAACATTGCTTCAGAAAAAATAACGGTATCTGGAAGGAAGGTTTGAAGATTTTTTTTCTTTTTTAAAATGTCGAATACGTGCCTTTTGGAAAGAAAGCTATCATTGAATAAAAGAATATGATTATCCTTCCATAATTGTTTTAGATTTTGAAAACCTAGCTTGTTTTCGATCAATCTGTTATGAATTCTATTATAGATAATATTACATTTAGGCACTTCTCCCTCTACCCATTGCTCGCCATCAAAATGAAATCCACTTTGGGGAAATCGGGTTAAATTTGAAACATAAACCAAGCCTCCGTTTTGTTGGCTATATTCATGTAATTCTTGACAAAATGATCGAATTGTTGGAAATAGATTTTCCAAATTTGGTTTCTTTTTAATTTCAGTAATGATTGCGATAACTGGTCCTAATACTAAAATTTGTTCATGACTTGTTGCTTGAAGTTTTAGAGGAAGAAATGGAATCTTTGCCTTTTGAAAACATGCTTGATTGAAAAGAATCGTTTCTTTACTGTTCATGAGGTTTGATTTTTTTCGGTTTGCTATTATGGTTTCATTTCCAAGTTGGATTGTAATTTTATCCTTAAGAGGTATATTTAAGTTTACTAGTAATTCATCTGAAATTTCAATGATTGGATGTTCGTCAGTTAAAGATAGTAATGGATGAATCATTACTTGATACATCATAAACAGACCCCGTTTACAAATGATTATCAATCATACAATTAGACTTTGAGGTTATCATATGAGAGAAATGCCCAGATGGTTCATATTACATTTTTATATGTATCAAATTCGCATTGATTGCCATACTTTGGTATAGTGCAACTATAGTTTCTTTTTTTATGAATTCCAAGGAGGTATATTAATAATGGCAACAAATCTTTATGATTATGCATATGAATTAGAAAAGGCATTACGAAATGGTGCGGAATATAAACATTTAAAAGCAATGTATGAAGCTGTATTACAAGATGCTTTTGCTAAAAATTTATTTGATGGATTTAGGGAAATTCAGATGAGTTTACAAGAAAAACAAATGACAGGCCAAGATATTTCTGAAGAAGAGGTACAAAAAGCGCAAACTGTAGCTGCCCAAGTACAACAAAGTCCAAAAATTGTTCAGCTGATGGAAGCTGAGCAACGAATGAGCATGGCAATCAATGAATTAAATAAAATTATTATGAAACCTTTAGATGAACTATATGGTTCAATGCAGCGCTAATGTAGTTAAATAAAAAGATAAACACTCACACGTGACAAGAAAGGAATTGGGGTAATCCCAATTCTTTTTTTATTTACCGCCGATCCAGGGTAACCAAAGAGAGTGAAGGGTACCCGAAAGTATGAAAATGTTGTTTAAGGGTAACTAAAGCGAGTGAAAGAATCCCCAAAAATTAGCAAACCACCGATCCAGGGTAACCAAAGAGAACAAATGAAACCCCAAAAGGAGGGAACTGCTGATCCAGGGTAACCATAAAAAGCAAATAAATCCCCAAAAGTACGAAACTGTCGATCCAAGGTGACCAAAGAGAACAAATAAAATTCCCAAAAAGGGAGACAGGTTCTTTCCACAGTAAAAAAAAGCCCTCAACTCCATTTATTTACCTGAAAGCTATTATAAGAACTGAAGCGTTTATTTGGTGTAATAGCTAATAGTAGGTCTGTACAAAAGCCAATATACGTTACTAAAAAAATAAAGGTAGAGCTAAAATTCAATCTTATTGCTATCTTTACGGCGCATCCCTTTTCTTTAAGCTTTTGTTCTATCTGATTTGTCCCATTCATAAAACTATAGAAAGGATAAATTGCATAATGAATCATTCTGGTTAGTCATCCGCTAAAGGGGGAACATCTATGATTTACAAAATGCTTGCTTTAAATATTGATGGTACCTTGTTGCAAGACAATGGTCGTTTAAATAAAGCAACAAAGGAAGCAATCGAATTAGCTATTGGAAAAGGGATTAAGGTAACTTTAGTTACTTCAAGAAACTTTTCGTCTGCTACTAGAATAGCTCGGGAATTGCATCTTGATACATGCCTTGTCACGCATCAAGGTTCGTTTGTAGCACGAGATAGGGATAAACCGATTTTGGTGAAGAGAATTAATGAAAATGTTACTCATGATTTAGTTCGTTTTTTAGAGGCTTTTAATTGTCAAATAAAATTAGTACATGAACGATACACGATTGCAAATAAACAAAGAACCCCATCCAATCTTATGGGTAAATTTGTTATACAACCAGTCAATCGTTTTTCTTATTCTGAAACATTTGTTGATTCCTTATTAGATAAACTTATTGAAACACCAGTCTCTCCACCTAAAATAGAAGTACGGTTTATGAATGACATCGATATGATTGATGCCAAAAAAGCTATTCAAGAAATGTTTCATGAGGTGGATTGTATTGAAAATGATGAACACATATTAGAAATTGTCCCTAATGGAACTTCAAAACTAAAGGGAGTTCTGTACCTTTGCGATCGCCTCAATATTCAAAGAGATGAAGTCGTGATGATCGGATCAGGTAAAGATGACCTTCCACTTATTGAGTGGTCAGGTCTTGGGGTTGCGATGGGAAATGCATCTCCTCAATTAAAGCGAGCCGCTGATTGGATAACTCGTTCAAACAATGAGAATGGAGTATCCTATATGGTTAAAGAACATTTTCGCAAGCAGCAACCGATTGACTTTTTGAAAAAAATGAATGTAATAAAATAGTAAGAGAAGGTACTTGCAAGGCTTCGGCTCCACTCTCAATGAAATGAAGTGGGTTGGTGGTTTTTAACCCTAAATTTATTATTAAAACTTTATTTAAATAGTAAAGATGATTGAGTTTTCATCCGATACGGGCACTTAAACATTTTGTTATGCTTCATCAGTTAAAGGTCTATTTTCTTCATTAACGGTGCGATTCAGTATGAGAATCGTGCCTTTTTTGATATATTGACCAGAATAAGGAGTCCCCTCTATAACCTAACTAAATGAATTATGAGAAAGAAGTAAGGTTAATTACTTTTTCAAATTTGCTTCTCCTTTTCAAGGATGTCCTTTACTACATCTCCTATTGATACACTTCCTAGTGCTTTTTCTAAAGCTGTTTGAGCTAATGTAAATAACGGCCCAATTGTGCTTTGAATATTTCGTCCGACAGGACAATCAGGATTTGGATTTTCATGAATACTAAACAATTCATCCTCTTTCACAACATTAACGGCTTGGTACACATCAAGCAAAGTTATAGTTGATAAGTCTCTCGCTAAAGAAGCACCAGCAATACCAGGTTGTACTTTTACTAAGCCCGCCTTTTTTAACATTCCCATAATTTTCCTTATTACCGCTGGATTCGTATTTACACTTCCAGCCAAAAATTCTGAAGTACTGACTCCATCTTTATTTATTTCAATTAAAGCTAGAATATGAATTCCTACGGAAAACCGACTACTAATAGACAAGTTTTTTCACCTTCCTTTAAAGCTCTATCTACACATATTATACCTGTAATGAGCTCAGTTACAAGTGTATTAAGATGTTGAAATGCAAATATAAACCCCTTTTTAAAGTTGACAAATGTGCATATTGTAACTAAAATGGTTACATGTAATCAATGTGGTTACAATTAAAAATTGGAGGAACTTACAATGAAAATAGGAATTATTGGTGCAAATGGAAAAGCTGGAAATCTAATATTAAAAGAGGCTGTAAATCGTGGTCATCAAGTAACAGCGATAGTAAGAGATGCATCTAAATTAAAAGAAAAGGTTGATGCAGTTATTGAAAAAAGTATATTTGATCTTACATCAGATGATATTAAATCATTTGATGTGGTGGTTAATGCTTTCGGTGCCCCCATTGGAGAAGAGCAAGCACACGTGAATGCTGGACGTGTGCTAATGGAAGCACTAAAAGGAATAAGCACTAGAGCAATCATTGTCGGTGGAGCAGGAAGTTTATTTGTGGATGAGAACGAAACCATTAGAGTAATGGACACACCTGATTTTCCTGATATCTTTATACCAACAGCGAAGGGGCAAGGACGAAACTTACAAGATTTGCAGGAATCATCGAATATTACGTGGACTTTTATTAGTCCTTCAGCAATGTTTGATTCAGAAGGAAAAAGAACCGGTTTTTATCAAGCTGGAAAAGATCATCTTCTTGTTAATTCGAAAGGTGAAAGTTATATCAGCTATGCTGACTATGCAATTGCTGTAGTGGATGAGATAGAAAATCCTCAACATATAAATGAACGATTTACTGTTGTGGGTGAAGCAGAATAAATTTCATAATTATTGATCAAGCAAAATACCGTTAGTTCAAAGCTAATGGTATTTTGTTATGTGTGGATGTCTAAAAAAACTAAGTCTTTTACTAGTTTATTGCTTTTGTAAAAGTAAACTCCTAATAAAGGATTCAGCGATTCTTATGGAGTCTGCACTCTTTTCCAAATGAAATAAAAGGTGTAGCGTCTGCAGCCAATACTTATCAGGTGAAACTTTAATTAGTTAAAATTGAGAAAAGTGCCTTTTATTTTAGTTGTGAATGAATCATCATTCAGTTATTCTTAAAGATAGGAATAACTTTAATTCACGGAGGGGTAAAAATGGGATCATTAACTTACCAAACTATTGATGCAAGTATTCAAGGAAATACGGCCTCTATCCAATTTAATCGGCCGACCACATTAAACGCATTAAATACGGTTATGATTAAAGAACTAGTGGATTGCCTTAATGAAATGACATTAAATGAAGCCATCAAAATTGTTGTGTTGCAGGGGAAGGGAAAGGCATTTTCATCTGGGGGAGATATAAAAGAAATGTTCCAGCTCCAGGGCGAGGAAGAATTTTTCTTAGTAATGGATGATATTAATCAACTCATTACGACTTTGTACACTATGCCAAAACTAACGATTGCCGGGATTGAGGGAGCTGCGGCAGGGCTAGGTTTGAGTATTGCATTAGCAACAGACTATATTATTTCAGATTCAACGAGTAAGCTTGCTATGAATTTTATTGGAATTGGATTAGTTCCCGATGGTGGGGGACATTTTCTGCTTAAACGTAGGATGGGAGAACAGAAGGCAAAGAAGTTTATTTGGCAGGGAAAGGTATTGACAGCAGAGGAGGCATTGAAGGCTGAAATCATAGATGAAATAGCAAACGATGTAAATATGGCTATTGAAGACAAACTTCGTCAATGGAAAACCAAGCCTCTTGAAGCGATGCTTCAAACTAAAAAAATCTATAACGAGCTACAAATGCAGGAACTTATAAAAACGTTGGAATTAGAAAAACATGCGCAATGGAAAATGAGGCATACGAAGGACCATTTTGAAGGAATACAAGCATTTATAGAAAAACGAAATCCGAAATTCATCGGTGAATGATGTTAAATTAAGCCTCTTTTCTTAGTAAAAGGAATGGGGAGCCATCTTCATCCGGATAGATAAATTAAAACTTTACAATATTTGAGAAAAGAGCCCAGAGAAAAACCAAAGAGGTTGTCTTTGTAACAACCTCTTGGGTTTATTAACGATGAAATAATATGAGTTTTCCATTTGGTGATGTACAGCGATGTGTTTTCTCTAACGCATTATTTTCACTTAGAAGCTGTTCACCTTTTACCTTTGCTTCATGTTCATTGGCTGCTTCAATGCTTTCATCTAAAATCTTTTCCCCATTTGCTTCAAAAGCAGTTAATTTGTAAATAGCCATGATTTAATTCCCCCATCCAATTTATTGGTTGTTTTGCTTGCTTATATAAAAGCCCTAATGCTGGCTTTTTCACCTAATAAAGAATTCAGTGGTTCTTATAAAGTTAATGTACGTGTTGGATATCCCTTTTTGCAGCTATTTTTCGATTAGCAGTATATCCAGCGACTAAAACGAGAATTGTAATGATTCCTGCTATAATATATGTGATTGGTCCATGAGAAATATTTAAAAGGTGAAGGAGTTTTTCTTCCTTCATTAACATTTCTCCTGCTGTCCAAGCAAGAATACCTGAACCTATATAAGCGATCCAAGCATATTTATTCATTGCTTTTACAATCATTTTCGATCCGAAAATCATGACAGGGATACTAATCATGACCCCGATAGCTATTAATCCAATATGATTATCAGCTGCACCAGCTAGTGCAACGACATTATCTAAACTCATGACTGCATCAGCCAAGATAATGGTTCCAATTGCTTTTAATACTCCGCTTTGTGATTTTACATGAACATCTTCTTCATCCCCTACAAGAACCTTGAAGGCGATCCAGATAAGAAGAAGTCCTCCAATAATTTCTACGAATGGGATTTTTAATAGCTGTACAATAACGATCGCAAATATAATCCGTAATATTACTGCTCCACCAGTACCCCATACAATCGCTTTATTTTGTTGTTCCTTTGGTAGATTTCGCGTAGCCATGGCAATAACTACGGCATTATCCCCGGATAATACAATATCTATTGCTATAATTTTGAGTAACACTAGTAAAGAACTAGTTGAAAGCGCTAGTCCAATTGGAAATATATTTTCCATTCTTTTCCCCATCTCCTGGTTTATATAAAGTCTCTTTTCATCCATCTACCATATTAATCTATTATTATATTAACATATATTTTTTATAGATAGACTAGAAAATGTTTGGATAAATAACTAGAAAAGTAAATGGAGTAGAATTTAATGGAACCTTTTAAGACTTTTTACGTATAAAAGATAAGTGGTTAGAAAAAGGAGGAAAACTAAGTTGACATTAAATTTAGATCAAGTAACAAAGAAATTTGGACAATTTGTTGCAGTTGATCATCTTTCTCTCGTTATTCCGGAAAAGGAAATGTTTGGTTTTTTAGGTGCGAATGGTGCAGGAAAAACAACAACCTTTCGAATGATTTTGGGGATTATGGACGCAACAGAAGGAGATATTACGTGGAACGGTAAAAAAATTGATTATTCCACTAGCCCCTTTATTGGTTATTTGCCTGAAGAAAGAGGACTATATCCAAAACTAAAGGTAAGAGACCAATTAATTTATCTTGCCCGCCTAAGAGGAATGGACAAAAATGAAGCTCTGAAAGAATTAAACTATTGGTTAGCTCGGTTTAATGTTCCAGAATACATAGATAAAAGAGTAGAGGAATTATCTAAAGGAAATCAACAAAAAATCCAATTTATTGCCTCAGTTCTCCATAAACCTCAATTACTTATACTGGATGAGCCATTCAGTGGGTTGGATCCTGTAAATGTGGAAACATTAAAGTCTGCTGTTACCGATTTGAGGGATAATGGGGCAACCATCGTTTTTTCCAGCCATCGGATGGAGCATGTTGAAGAGCTATGTGAAAATCTTTGTATTATGCATCATGGAAAGCCAGTTGTTCACGGAAGTTTACGTGAAATAAAGAAATCATTTGGAAAGAAAAATGTCACGATTCATGCTGATTTTGATCTTATGTTTTTACAAGATATTCCTGGTGTTTTAAAAACGAAAAAAACTGCACAGGGAATGCATTTACAAATATCAAGTGAAGATACGGCACAAACAATCTTGAATCAAATTAATGGAAAAGGCTTTGTGAGGAAATTTGAATTAGAGGAACCATCGTTAAATGATATTTTCATTGAAAAGGTAGGTGCTTCCTATGAATAAGTTTGGTGTCATGTTAGGTCATTCCTATGTTTCAAAATTAAAATCTAAATCATTTATTATTACATCAATTATTATGCTTATTGGTGTGTTAATTTTAGGAAATATGAACAGAATCATTGATTTATTTTCTGGTGGTGATTCAAAAGAAAAAATTGTCGTTCTCGATCAAACAGATTCAGTATTTCAATCTTTTCAAAAACAATTACAAGTAACAAATAAAGATATCGAGCTTATTAAAGAAAGCAAAAGTGAGGCAGAGTTACAAAAAGCTGTGAATGCTGGTGATTATGATGGATTAATCACGATATCAATGGATCAATCTAATTTGCCAGAGGCAACGTATAAAGCCCCTACACTAACAAATACTGAATTATCTAGCCAATTATCACAGGCCTTGCAAGCGGTGAAATCAGATATGGCTGCATCCCAATTAGATTTAACAGCTGATAAGCTTGCACTTCTAAATAGCCCGATTGTGTTTAAAGAAGTCAGTCTCGAAAATAATGCAAAATCTTCTGAAGAACTTGCCCAAGCTCGTGGACTCGTTTATATTCTTCTTTTCGTGATCTATTTTTCAGTCATTTTTTATGCAAGCAGTGTTGGGATGGAAGTAGCAACGGAAAAAGCATCTCGTGTAATGGAAATTCTTATTTCGAGTGCATCTCCTACACAACAAATGTTTGCCAAGATTATTGGGGCTGCCCTGCTTGGAATTACCCAAATGGCTGTCTTGCTTTTAGTCGCATACTTTACAATTAAACAGAACTTAAGTGAGTTAAAAGGCGGTTTCTTCGAGGTTTTTGGTTTTTCTGATATTAAAGTTTCAACAATCATCTACGCAATTGTATTTTTCCTATTAGGATATTTATTATATGCAACATTAGCAGCATTTTTAGGATCTCTTGTTAGTCGCATTGAAGACGCACAGCAAATGATGTTGCCAATGACCTTTTTAATTATGATTGGTTTCTTTATTGCTATGTCTGGATTAAACAATCCATCAGCGGGATTTGTTACAGTTACTTCCTATATCCCTTTCTTTACACCAATGCTTATGTTTTTACGTGTAGGGATGTTAGACTTACCAATGTGGGTTGGCTTATCCGGGGTTGCTGTTCTGATCGTATCGATAATTATTATGGCATCTATTGGAGCTCGAATCTATCGCGGTGGGGTTCTTATGTACGGAAAGTCTAATTCATTAAAAAATATAAAAAAAGCACTTCAGTTATCAAAAAATAAATAAAGAATTTGAATGGGCTATCCTCCTTTCTTGTTGGATAGCCCATTTTTACGTTTGTTTTTACAGCAATCCCCTTTAAAATCTTATAAAATCGTTTATAATTATCCTAAGAACATATATTCGTTTAGGAGGATGGTGAAATGAGCCAACTTCAATTTATCCATACAGCAGATCTCCATTTAGATAGTCCATTCATCGGATTACAATACTTACCCAAAACGATTCTTAATCGAATTCAGGAAAGTACGTTTGCATCTTTCATTAAAATTGTCGATAATGCAATATCTTTGAAGGTGGATTTCGTTTTAATAGCAGGTGACCTCTATGATGGAGAGGATCGAAGTATAAAAGCTCAAGCAAGACTTAGAAAGCAAATGATAAGGCTCGAGCAGGCGGGAATAGAAGTATTTATCCTTCATGGTAATCATGATCATCTAGGTGGAAATTGGACAACGATTGACATGCCAAGTAATGTTCATGTTTTTTCATCTAGTGTGGAGATGAAATCGTTTATTACTAAAAAAGGGCAAAGAGTCCATCTATATGGATTCAGTTATCCGGAAAGACATGTAACAGAGAAAAGAATCAATGAATATAAAAAAATTGAACCTGCCGATTTTCATATCGGAATGCTTCACGGAAATGTTGACGGTGGGAGCTCAGATCATCAACCCTATGCACCTTTTACAATTGGTGAGTTACTTGAGAAGAAAATGGATTATTGGGCATTAGGGCATATTCATAAGCAGCAATTTCTCCACCAAGATCATCATCCTTATATTGTGTACCCAGGTAATATTCAAGGGCGGAATCGGAAGGAGAAAGGATCGAAAGGTTGTATAGTAGTAAATCTATCATCCCATGAAACCACTTTAAGTCATATAGAAACAGCAGATATTCTTTGGAGTGACATAAGTATTGATGCTTCAAAGATTCGAACGTTCTCTGATTTATATCTTTTATGCAGAAAAGAAATGAATCATCAACGTTCTTCATCACAGGGTGTACTTCTCGAAATGACCATAAAAAATATTGAAATGCTTGAGAAAGAAGCAATTGAAAAAATAAAGAATGGTGAATTATTGGAAGCTCTTCAAGATGGAGAGGAGTATGAGGAATCCTTTGTCTGGACAATTAGTGTAAATTGTCATGTAAAAGATCAACTAGTAATTGAACCAACTTTTAAAAAGGAACTGGAACAAACTCTTGCAGAATTAACTCAAGAAGAATCATTTGAAAAGGCTTTAGAAGACTTGTATGGAAATCCATATAGCAGTCGCTATTTAGAAAAGATGACAGAACATGAAAAGAAAAATCTATTGCAAGAAGCCGAACAATTGGTTTTTGAATTGGTCCATTCCAATTCATAGAGGAGGAAATTCGCGTGAACATTAAGCAAATACATATATATGGTTTTGGAAAATTAACTGATTTTCGGTTGTCTCTTTCAAGTTCTCTTCAAGTTTTATATGGTGAAAATGAAGCAGGAAAGTCAACTTTAATGGCCTTTATTCATGCTATTTTATTTGGATTCCCTACAAAGCAGCAGTCAGAGCTACGCTATGAACCGAAACGAGGTTCAAAATATGGTGGAAATCTACTATTGGAAACAGAGGAGTACGGCGAGATATTGGTTGAAAGGGTTGGAGGAAAAGCAACTGGTAATGTAGTCGTAACATTATCTGATGGAACAACAAAAGGGGAAGAGTTTCTTAAGCAACTCCTAAAGAATATGGATAAATCGATGTTTAAGGGGATTTTTTCCTTTAATATTCATGGTCTTCAAGGAGTTAACCAATTAAAAGGAGAAGATATTGGTCATTATCTCCTCGCGGCGGGGACCATTGGAACGGATATTATTGTCAAGACGGAACAGCAGTTGCAAAAAGAACTAGATCAATTATTTAAACCAAGTGGGAGAAAACCAGAACTCAATATGATGCTGCAAACAATAAAACATCAAGAGAAAGATCTGAAAAAAAGCATGCAGCATAATGAAACATATGAAAATTTGCAAAAAGAACTTCATACATTGCTAGAGGAAATAGAGCATATGCAGGGTGAAGTAAAGAAATTCGAAAAACAGCTTCGAAAGCTAGAACGATTAAAACAGGATTGGCCATTCATCCAAGAAAGAAAGCAATTATTAAAAAGAATTGAAGAAATACAGCAAAAACAATTTCCCGTTGACGGGATTCATCGGATGGATACATTGGATGAGCAACTCCGTATCACCAATAGCCAATTACAAGCACTTAAAGTTAAAAAAGCTGAATATGAAAAGGAGCTTCAGTTATTAGCTCCAAATCAATTAATTGTCCAAAATGAGTCGAGAATTCAATTGATTTTGGAAAAATGGCCACAAGTACTTCAATGGCAAGAGGAATTGATCAAACGAAAAGAAGAGCGAAGGAAATGGAATGAACAAATCTCCCTTTTAAGTAGGAATGTGTATTACCAAGAAGAAGATTTGAAACAACTTCCTTCCGTCGATCTCAGTATCGACATGAAAGATAAAATTAGAACAACAGTAAAAGATAATTATTATTTAAAATCCAAAAAGGATGAACTTGAACAGCATCTAGAAATAGAAAAAAATAAACAAACGGAATTGGAAATGCAATGTGATCGGATTGAATCCGAGCTTTTAAGTGAAGAAGAGTTTAGACGATTATCCGATCAACAACAAACATATAATCAGTTACAGAATGAATATCAACAAATTCAGGATCAATTAAAGTTAATCAGATTCTCAAAAGATCAAGGAAAAAAAGAAAGCAACTTGGCAATGATGCTATTTTATCTTTTATTTAGTGGTTTTTTTCTTTGGAGTCTTACGACCATGCATTACTTATCGATGGCAGGAGCGCTAATAGGGCTAATCGTCTTAAGTTATACTGCTTGGACAAATAAAACTAGGAAAAAACACAACCATGATAGCAGCGAAGGACAGCTGTTAAAAAAAGCAGATAAGATATTGGATGAAATGAACCAATTAGCAGATAGAAGGCCTAAATATGAAGAACAACAAAACCTTCGAAGTCAGTGGAAAGAACTTATTCTTCAAATAGAAAATCAACAATTTAGATATACAGAAAAAATGGAAGCTTTGTCTGAATGGAATAAAAAGTGGAAAGATAATGAGCATCAATTAAATGGAATTAGACACCAGCTTCGGTTACATGATCGATTTTCCTCAGAGCAATTGCCAGATGCTTTTGATATCCTTTCCGAACTTGCAAAGATGATTCATAATCAAGCAAATAATGAAGCTCAGCTTAATTTGCTGATTCAAAAAGTTTCTAAATGGGAAAGTGAGTTAAATGACTTAGTGCAAGTGCTTGGATTAGAGAATATAGCAAATGATGAAAAAATTATTCATATAAAAAGTTTATTGAAAAGCGAACAAGACCATCGTTTGTTGCATCGTGAAATGAAAAATAAAATGGATGAAATAGAACATGAATATATAAAATGGCTAAATGGATCAACCTCTTTAAAGGATGCACTAAATCAACTTTTGACTGATGCAGGAGCTAAGCATCAGGAAGAATTTAGAAAGAAAGGTAAGGAACACGAAGAGTATTTGGCATTAAAAAACAGCCTTCATATGCTTAATAAGCAAATAAATGAAGAAAGCTTAAAGGCTACCTCTTCACTCGAATCCTTTGATGTGATTGAAAATGAATTACTTCATTATCAGGATCAGGTGGACACAATTATAAATCGGTTAGAAGTATTACGTAAGCGACTGGCAGAAGTCAATTATGAAATTAATCTCCTAGAAGATGGAGGAGTCTACACCGAGAAATTACATGAATTTTATCATCTGAAATCAATGTTTAATATGAAGGCGAAACAATGGGCAAAGCTTACATTAGCTAAACAAATGATTGCTAAAACGATGGAGCGGATGAAAAATGAACGGTTTCCGAAGGTATTAGAAACGGCTGAATACTATATCAATCAATTAACAGATGGACAATATATTCATTTCCACTTCAAAGAATCAGGTCAATTAAAGATTGAGAGAGCCGACCATATCATGTTTGATCCTGAGGAGCTTAGCCAAGCCACTACTGAGCAAGTATATATATCCTTACGATTAGCGTTAGTTCAGGTTTTACAAGATGAATATCCATTTCCGATGATTATTGATGATGGATTTGTTAATTTCGATAGGGATCGTACGAAAAGAATCATTCAAATTCTATTAGAAATGAGTAAGTCAACTCAAGTTCTCTTTTTTACTTGCCATGAACATATATTGGATTTATTTTCTGAGAATCAAATTTTCGTATTAAATGAGAAAGAGACATATTCCATGGTAAAATAAAAACAATGAAAGACTTCCAATGGAATGAAGCTTGGTAGCATATAAAAATTCAATTCTGCATTTATTAGATGAGATGATTTGATGCAGTAAGGAGAAATTGGGGGATTTAAATGACAAAAGGACTCATGAACTTTGATGTGGGTGAACAAATTGAGCTTTATTTATTAATTAAAAATAGCACAAAAGGGATTGCTAGTAATGGAAAACCTTTTTTATCTTTAAATCTTCAAGATCAAACAGGGGATATTGAAGCAAAGCTTTGGGATGTATCCGATTCAGATGCGCAAACATATAAATCTGAAACCATTGTAAAGGTTGCAGGCGATATTCAAAATTATCGTGGAAGACTACAGTTAAGAATTCGGCAAATTCGACCAGCCGGGGATCATGATGGGGTGCAAATCTCTGATTTTCTCGAATCTGCCCCAGCTAGTCAAGATGAGATGACAAGCAAGATTACTCAATATATTTTTGAAATGAATAACCCGAATATACAAAGAATAACAAGACATCTATTAAAAAAGTATAATAGTGATTTTCTTGTTTATCCTGCTGCCACGAAAAATCATCATGAGTTTGTTTCTGGATTAGCCTATCATGTAGTATCTATGCTTGATTTGGCAAAAGCAATTACAACCCTTTATCCATCCTTAGATCGAGATTTATTGTACGCGGGAATTCTTTTACACGATCTTGGTAAAGTAAAAGAGCTCTCAGGACCCATTTCAACCACCTATACGGTCGAAGGGAATTTATTGGGACATATTACGATTATGGTCAATGAAATTGCAAAAGCAGCAGAGGAACTAGGCATACAAGGTGAGGAAGTAATGGTATTACAACACCTTGTCCTAAGTCATCATGGAAAGCCAGAATGGGGAAGTGCAAAACCACCGATGATTAAAGAGGCTGAAATTCTTCATTATATTGATAATTTAGATGCGAAGATGAATATGTTAGATCGAACCCTTCGTCATGTAAAACCAGGTGAGTTTAGCGAGCGTGTTTTTGCTTTAGATAATCGTTCCTTCTATAAACCTACTTTTCATAAATAATGAATAAATAGATACACCTTTAACAAAACAATCGATAGTTATTTCATCTCCTTTGGTTCTTTTTTATTTTTTTCAAGCATACCTTGTAGAAAAGGACAATCTTTGAAAGGGGATTAGCACATGTCACTGCCAATATGGATTTATTTTGTTATCGCTGGAATCGCTGTTAGTGCTTTTATGGCAATTAAAACTTCAAGAGAAGATCGTCAACTTGAGCAAGAATGGATTGAAAAAGAAGGGGAAGAATATATAGAACGGATGGAAGAAGAGAAAGAGAGAAGAAAGCAAGTCAAAGAAGCAGGATAAAAAAGAACAAGGTGATTCCACCTTGTTCTTTTTTTATTATTTTTTAGATGTAGAATCAGAAGTATCAGCGTTTAATACATTATCAAATGCTTTTTTCAGATCTTTATCTTTAATATCTAATTTTGCATTTTTGATTTCTTTTTTCATTACTTCTTGAACTTTTGTTTGATCTACCTTAGATTGTTTAATTTTTTCTTTAATTTCTTTTTTCATTTTATCGTCTAGAGGTGCTTTATCCTTCTTACCAGTTAGCTTAATAATATGATAACCGAATTGAGTTTGAACAGGCTCACTTACTTCACCTACTTTTAATTTGTAGGCAGCCTCTGTGAATGTTGCATCCATTTTATCGGTATTAAACCAACCAAGGTCTCCACCATTATCTTTCGTTCCATCAGTACCATATTTCTTCGCTAAATCTTCAAATTTTTCACCTTTATTAAGCTTGTCCTTCACTTCTTTTGCTGTTTTTTCATCAGCTACTAGAATGTGGCTGGCTTTAATATCAGGCTTAATATTATTGTCATAGTACTCTTTAATATCTTTGTCTGTTATTTTTAAATCTTTTGTAGCTGCTTTCTCTTGTAAAAGGCCAACTTTTATCGTATTACGGAAATCTTCTTCACTTCCATAACCGTATTGCTGAAGTGCCATTTCAAATTGGTCACCAAGCTGATCCTTTGCATCTTTCACTTGCTTATCTACTTCTTTATCAGACACTTTATATTTATCAGAAAGAACTTTATCAAAAACAAGTTGTTGTAGTACTTGATCACCAACTTTATCTTTCATTGCTTCGTAAAGTTCATCTTTCGTTACATTTCCTGCTTTAGTTTTTACTACTACTTCATCGCCACTGTTGCCACATGCAGCTAGTCCTATAACACCTGCTGCTAATGAAAGGGATAATACCCATTTTTTCATCAATAAACAACTCCCTGTCTAATCTAATTAAATCCGCCAAATAAAACCTACAAAACATACTATACCATAATTTTTATCAGAAAAGAAACATAAAACGGAAGCTTATGGAATTTTTATGGATTTCTCATCAAATTTTAACTTTTTATTCTCTGATTAAAGGAAAAAATAACTGTATTTTTGGGCTTTTGATTTAGTCAAAGTAGTTATATGTACATAGGATATATAGAAATAGAAAAGGAGGTATCGGAATTATGGGCTTTGCTTATGGTGGCGGATTCGCCTTAATCGTTGTATTGTTCATTCTTTTAGTCATAGTAGGTGCAGCTTTTATCTGTTAAGGCTTGCTGGGTATTTTTCAAAACCATGTAAATGTAGGGTTCTAACATAAACTTAAATTTTAGTTATATGCCTTAACATCAAAGATGGAAATGAATAAAATATACTATTTCAATGATAGGGAGGTGACCCTTTATGGGTGGTGCAGCATATGGCAGCGGCTTTGCGTTACTCGTTGTATTGTTTATTTTGTTAATTATCATTGGTGCATCTTGGATCTATTAATAGATCCGACTAGTTGGTCTTGTATAAGTAGAAAAAAAATCAGGTTCCTTGGGGACCTGATTTTTTGTCGTGGTTTAAAAAGTAGATGGCTAGTATAATCATGAGGAGACCCAAGATCTTTGTTTTAGGCTCTTTTTCTCAATGAATGAGGTTAGTTAAAACTGTAAAGAGCTTGTTTTATGACATATGAATTAAATGCTATGCTTTTTCTTATGTATAAAGTATTTCAACATATGAAGAAACAAGCAAAATTGTAACGAGAATATTAATAGTCGTAAAGACTTTTGGTTGTCTATCCTCAGGGATCTCTTTTTGTATACAAAGTGCATTCGTCATATTATTTATAAGGTATACGATTACAATCCCAAACAAAATAAATATGGAGATCATAAAATCCCTCCCTGTATTTCCAGTTTCGCTTATGCTTAAAGATACCAAATTTTAATATAAAAAGATAGATATTTTCGTATTCTATTGGAATGAGAGGTTTGGAATTATAGTTAAAAATAGGTAAAATATAAATCTACAAAGATGATTTGAAAAACGAATTTCGAATCTTACAATGATCATTTAATGTTCATTTCTATAATCTAAAGATAATGATATAGAGAAGCCAATATTGTATTATACTATGTATATGCAATGTATTATAGAAGTGGTAGGCTTCCTTTTAAAGATAATTAAATGTAAATGAGGTAAACATATGGAATCCATCGAACAAAGACTTGATCGAATAGAGTTTTATCAAAAATTATTAATGGAAATGATTAATGATCATCATTATGAATTTTACCGATTAATTATTGAAAAAAAACTTCAAAAAAAAGAAGTTGAAGCCTTCCATAAACTTTGTCAAAAGCTTAGTAAAGAGAGTGAAGAGCAAAAGGAAGACCATTTTGTTTTCTTCGCGCCACTTTATAAAAAGTTTATAGAAGAGCTCAATCCAAAATTAGATCCAAAAGAAGTTATACAGGCTTGTATAAAACAGAAGCTATATCCGGAGCTTATGGAAATTCTTCTCCGTAATATTGTATAAATGGATCTTCAAAAATAGTATTGGAAAGTTAAAAATTGCTTAATCTTTCCTTTTCTTCGGTAGGAAGCTTTTTCACACTTCCATTTTCCTCATAGAATTCTGTTTCAATATTATGAAATGACTTTTCGAAAATTTCCATAAAATGATCACCATACATATTACGTATGATTGTCATTAATTCAATAAATTCAGGGAATTTTCCGTATATGTTTCTAAGTGGCAACGCGCCATTTAACACAGTATTATTGCTAGGATCGAATGCCTCCATTGAATCTAATAAAAGGGATTCGCCTTTTGAAGTTAATTGTATATATGTGTTCCGTTTATCGTTTTCCTTTTTAGAGAATTCTAATAATCCTCTTTCCTCTAATTTTTTCGAAAAATTAAACGCTGTTGAGACATGCATAACTCCAAATTTTGCAACATCTGAAATTGATGCTCCCTTTAAATGATAGGCAATCCAGAGAATATGATGTTCATTAATGTTTAAATCATAAGGTTTTATCCATTGTTGCCAATCTTTTTCAATCATTTTCCAAATTGCTTTGCTTATTTGTGCAACTCTTTGACTAAAAAGCATGGCTTCCATTACAGAATATGGTTTATCTCCCATTTTTTCACCCACTTATATATATATCTTATTATCATTATGCCAATAAAGTAAAAATTAATAAAGATATAAATTTACAAAATTTTTAGAATATCAATAATTAGGAAAAGTTTTTTAGGACTTTTCCTTTTTAATCTGTGATTCTAATTGTTCGATCGTATCTCTTAATGATTGAACCTCACTATAAATATTTTCTTTATTAGTTTCTATATTATTTTGCCATTCAGAAATCGATGATTTCACATCAGTTATTAACTGTACGGCCATTTCTTTACCTTCTGTGGTTAATACATGAATAGATTTTTTTAACTCATTGGCATTTTTGGTCATGTCCTTGACTGTTGCAATCCATTCATCCTTAGAATTTGTTAGTTGTTGTCTTAGTTCTTTTCCAGAGGAAGGAGCAGATAATAAAGCTGTGATCGAACCAGCTACTCCCCCGACAATTAATCCAAACAATAATGATTTTTTATCCATAACCCTCACCTCATTAAGAATATTTATAGTAAAAAGTGATTATTAAGAATTTTTAGCATACCTCTATACTATTTTTCTACAATAATTTGCAAAATCCTGCAAGTTTATATAAATTATATGATAAATTTTTAGAAAAATCACGTTAATTCCTATATTTATGGTCAAAAAATAAAATAATCTATACATTATACTATATATTTATGCATAGTTTTTAGGTAGGAAGTATTTTAAAAATATAATTTATTCTTAAGAGGTGTGATGAATGAGTGGGATCTTATTTTGCCTCTTTTTTATTAGTGGATGTTTTTTTATAGGCATGATTCTAGCTTTTCTTAAATTTCAACGTCCAGGCGTTTATCCGCCAAAAAGGATTTTAAAACAAAGAATGATCGTTTTGGGAAGCGGAGGACTCATTTCCATGCTATTAAGTTTGTTTTTATTGATGGTAATTCGGTAACATAGAATATAAGCATGAAAATGATAAAAAATCCTGCAGATTTGCAGGACTTCTCTTTCTTTTTATTGAATATTTTTTGAAATAGCCATTGCCATCTTAGTATAATCTTTTTGAGTGTATTCACTTTGATTATTTTTCCATACAGCACCAAATCCATCGCCTTTACCATATCTCGGGATTAGATGTAAATGGAAGTGGAAAACAGTTTGTCCTGCCTGTTCACCATTATTATTTACCAAATTCATACCAATAGGATTGAATTCCTTTTTCAATGCATTGGCGATTTTTGGGACCACTTCAAAAAGGTGAGAAGCAATTTCTGGAGTTAATTCAAAAATATTTTCCTTATGTATTTTTGGGATAATTAATGTATGTCCTTTAGTGACTTGACTAATATCGATAAAAGCCATTACATGTTCATCTTCATAGATCTTTGCTGATGGAATTTCACCATTGACAATTTTGCAAAAAATACAATCACTCATGTTTGTTCCACCTTTCTAAGGATTTAAATATCTTATTTTAAGTATAACGTATGATGGCTAGAATTGGAATGAAGGTTTATCCTACAAATAAAAGGGACAGGATATTCGAATGAAATCCTGTCCCAAATGAAGGGGAACTTAAAGGGTTTTAAAAAACCATTGGTCTGTCTTTGATAAACACCTCATTTATTAGTGAGTTGCTATTCAAATGAATGGAGTAAATGACCTTTGTTCAACGCGATCATCCCCTTATTGTTTTAACATTATTATTAACGTCTAAAACAGTAAGTGATCTTCGACAAACACCTCATTTTTGATGTGAATGTTATTTCGTTGTTGCCATACCCATTTGACCATCTTTATCGCTTTTAAAACGGTTTCGGCCTTTAATAACCACCCCGATTTTATTTGCGTTTGTTAACCCCTTCGCTTAATATCATGTACAATATAGAAGAAAGTATACTGATAAAGATTAATTTTTTTAAAAAAATAATTGTAGAGATATAAAAGAAAGGACGTCTAAATCATGTCGCTATTAAAAGTAGAAAATCTTACAGGAGGTTATACTAAAAAGCCTGTTTTAAATGATGTTTCCTTTACGATTGAAGAAAAGCAGATGATCGGATTGATTGGTTTAAATGGTGCTGGGAAAAGTACAACAATTAAGCATATTATCGGTTTGATGGAACCTAAAAAAGGAAATATCCAAATCAATGATCGTAATCTTCAAAAAGATCCAGATGAATATCGGAAACAATTTTCCTATATACCTGAATCACCAATATTGTATGACGAATTGACACTAGATGAACATTTAAAATTAACAGCTATGGCCTATGGAATTAGTGGTGAAACGTATCATTCTCGAATTCAACCTTTATTAAAAGAATTCCGCTTAGATAAGAAACTGGGTTGGTTCCCTGCTCATTTTTCAAAAGGGATGAAGCAAAAGGTAATGATTATGTCAGCCTTTTTAGTGGAGCCTGAGCTTTATATTATTGATGAACCGTTTGTCGGCTTGGATCCACTGGGAATCCAATCTTTATTAGATTTGATGAACAAAATGAAAGATAGTGGTGCGGGAATATTAATCTCAACCCATATTCTTGCAACGGCTGAACGCTATTGTGATGGCTTTGTGATATTGCACAATGGACAAGTTAGAGCGAAAGGGACATTACAAGAACTACAGAATGAATTCAATATGCCAAATGCAACTTTAGATGATATTTATATTCAATTAACAAAGGAAGAGACAAATGAAACAGATTGAGAATTTGTGGAAGGAACGTGTTCAATTACATACAGTTGAATTAAGAAAATATCTTAAATATATTTTTAATGATCATCTACTATTTGTTGCAATTTTTGCTCTTGGAGCAGGCGCATTTTATTACAATGGCTGGGTAAAAACTTTAGATGAAAGTTTTCCTGTCGCTTGGGTGATGGGAATTATTTTGGGTCTATTTCTTACAATGAGCCCGATATACACATTTTTAAAAGAAGCAGATAAAGTTTATTTATTACCAATCGAAATGAAATTGAAATTTTATTTCCGCAAAGCCATATATGTAAGCTTTATGCTACAGTCATATATTTTATTAATGATTTTGGCAGCTTGTATGCCAATGTATGCTAAAGTAACTGGAAATGGGTTTAAATCCTTCTTTTTAATCCTATTGATTCTTCTCATAGTCAAGCTTTGGAATCTTTATTTGCAGTGGGATGTCTTGAAAATTCAAGATTATAGAATATCTTATATGGATTGGCTTGTCCGATTTGTAGTGAATGGCAGCTTTATTTATTTTATTATCGAACGTTCATCACCATGGATTTATGGACTTTATATTCTTATCTTTTTAGGCTTGTATTTTATTTACCATCAAGCTACTAAAGAAAAAACATTAAAGTGGGATATTTTAATTAATAAAGAAGAGAAGCGGATGAGCGCGTTTTATCGCTTTGCAAATTTATTCACAGATGTTCCAAAGTTGAGAGGACAAGTGAAAAGAAGAAAATGGTTAGATCCATTATTGAATTTTGTTCAGTATGATCAAAAGAATACCTATTCTTATCTTTTTATTCGAACATTTATGCGTACGAGTGAATATTTTGGTCTATTTATTCGATTGCTTCTAATTGGGGGGGTTCTCCTCTATTTTAGTGATCAATTTTATTTAGTGATAGGGATATCAATAATCTTCCTATATTTAACAGGATTTCAACTGATCCCTATGATTCGATTCCACGAATTAAAAATTTGGCAGTTTCTGTATCCTGTCCAGAGATCATTCAAGGAAAAATCATTCATCAAGTTGCTTCATGTTATTTTACTCGTACAATCAGTTATATTTGGAGTCATTGTACTGATTAGTAATAAATGGGAAAATGGCTTAATTGTTTTAATCGTAAATATCGTATTTTCCTTAGGATTTGTAAAATGGTTTGTTCCTTCTAGAATTAAAAAAATAAATAAAGGCACGATTTTTTGAAACTTCATTTCTTCTTCTACGTATGTATGAGTAAAGCTCTATTTTTTCCAAAAGAGCACTGAAGCCGTTGTAATTAGCGTTAGCCTATGTTTCCGAATGGGATCTATGTAAAATGTCTTCAATAGAAAATAATAAGGAGCATCTTGGATGAATAGTGAACAACGAATGAAGAGTGAAGTTGAGATATGGAAACGGAAAATGATGAAAAAATCTGGAATGATGAACCGAATAACTAAAAAAGCACAAGATAAGATCAATGGTTTAATTCCTGAAAAAGCTCATAAAGTAATCACGGAAAGTATAAAAAAAATGGTGCAAGCTACATTGTTTGGTTCTGAATATTTAACAAAGCCAAAAGAGACCTATAATTTATCACTAGAGGAAAAAGAAGCACTGATCAAGGACAGTTTAAATAAATTCCGAAAAACGGCTGTAGTTGAAGGTGCTGGTACAGGTGCGGGTGGACTTTTATTAGGCCTTGCAGATTTTCCTCTTCTTTTATCCATTAAAATGAAGTTTCTGTTTGAAGTCGCTTCTATTCATGGCTATGATGTAAAAGCGTATGAAGAACGTTTATTTATCTTATATGTATTTCAGCTTGCATTTTCAAGTGAAGAGCATAAAAAGAACGTATTAGAAACGATTAGTCATTGGGATGAGGTCAAGGGTGAATTAGTTGACGTTGATTGGCAAGTTCTCCAACAGGAATATCGGGATTACATCGATTTCGTAAAGATGCTTCAGCTAGTTCCAGGAATCGGAGCCATTGTTGGTGCATATGCAAATTATAATTTACTAGATCAATTAGGCGAAACAGCAATAAATGCTTATAGGATTCGTGCGTTTAATCGAAATGAAATAACAGAGGAGATCCCACTTGATAGTGATAAGTAGGATCTCCTTTTTTTTATATTTTCGCAATACCTTCCACTGCAGGAACAGTATGATATTCGATTGCTGCTGTCCCTAGTGTTTTTGCCGCAATAAGCATTGACTTCTCATTAATATTAAATTTTGGATGATGATGTGGGTAAGGTGTTTCAACATTTTCAGGCTTTGCTCCAGTGAAAAAGAAAGTTCCTTTTACATGTTGTAGGTAATAAGCAAAATCTTCTCCTCCCATTTCCGGTGATGCCAATGCCACTTCGGTAATATCGGTGACCTTCTCAGCACATGTAACAAGGAAATCTGTTTCAGATTCATGATTTACGACAGCTGGATAACCGCGATGATATTCATAGCTAAACTCACAACCTGCAGCTAAGCAGGTCCCCTTAACGATTCGCTCAATCTCCTCTTCAATAAAGTCTCTCACATCTTCATTAAAGGTTCGAACCGTACCAGATAATTTCGCTGAATCTGCAATAACGTTAAAAGCATTTTCGGCTACGAAAGAGGCGACTGTTACAACTGCGGAATGAATAGGATCAACTCGGCGACTAACAATTTGCTGGAGATTCATCACTAGCTGTGAGCCAATAACAATTGCATCCTTCGTTTTATGTGGTTGGGCACCATGACCTCCATAGCCCTGTATGGTGATTTCAAATCGATCTGCAGCTGCCATGATCGGCCCTTTACGATATGAAACCGTCCCATATTCTAATGGTGACCAAAGATGAGTTCCAAAAATAACATCGACTCCTTCTAGACAACCATCTTTAATCATAGAAATAGCTCCACCCGGTGCATATTCCTCTGCATGTTGATGAATCATTACATATTCTCCAGGTAATTCATCCTTCATTTCATTTAATATTCTTGCGAGAACAAGTAAGGTAGCCGTATGTCCATCATGTCCACAGGCATGCATTACACCTGGTACCTTCGATTGATAAGGAACATTGGTTTCTTCATGGATAGGAAGAGCATCAAAATCCGCACGTAATGCTACTGTTTTACCTGGTAATCCACCTTTTATACGTGCGACGACCCCATTTCCACCTACATTTTCTTTTACCTCTACACCTATTTTTCTATAATAATCTCCAATATATTTTGCAGTTTGAACTTCTTGAAAGGATAACTCTGGATGTTGGTGCAAGTACCGTCTAATTGAAACCATTTCATCATATGCTTCTTCTAGTTTTAAATAAAGGTCTTGGATTGTCATGGATTAATCAGCTCTCCCTTTTTAATAATTTATAATCTTAGAATAATTATAACATTTTTCGGAAGAGAGGGTATTGTTTAGGCACTTGATGAAGATTTTGTTCTTTTTCGATAAAATTTTTCTCAAAATAGATTGATGAGTAGGATATACAGCAAAGAGCCTTCGTTGTTTATATTGAACAGGATTATAGGAGGAACATGGCGAGAATGGTAGTGACAACGATTCCGATGATTACTGGGATTAAGTTCCTTCTCGCAAGCTCAAATGGATCTACTCCACAAATAGCAGCTGCTGGAATTAATGCCCATGGAATGATGGTACCTCCACCAACCCATATTGCCATAATTTGCCCTAACGATGTTAAGGTTGCTGCTCCGGCTTCTGAACCATGAGAAAATAAATTAGCTACAGAACCAACAAGGGAAAGTCCAGAGAATCCCGAACCATCTAATCCAGTGATAATCCCTACTCCAGATACGGTAACAGCACCAATTTCATTGGTTAATGGAACTAGATTAGCTAGTGCAATCCCCAAGTCATTAACGATACCTTGTGAGGTTTTCGGAAGAAAATTACCAATCATTCCTTGAAAATCATCGCCACCTAAATAAAAAAATGCGGCTATAGGGATGACTGGACCAAATACCCTAAACCCAAATTGCAATCCTTCAATTAAGTATTTAGTAGTTTCCTCTAATGCTTTTCGTTTGTGTCCTGCTAAGGTAATAAGTAAAAGAATAAATATCGCTGTTCCACCAACTAAAGCTGTTGCATCCCCGCCTTGAAGGTTGAAATAGATCATCGCAACAATATCGAGAACAAAAAGAATTGGAATAATGATAGCGAAAGTTTTTTTTGAAAATGAAGATAAGAGTTCTTTATTTTTTTGAACAGAAGACTTTTCATTCATTATGGATGTAGAAGGTTTGAGGGCTCCTCTTTTTATATCACGTTTTAATATGAGAAATGCAGAGATTGTTGTCACTACGCCCATTGTAATGACTAATGGAATACTTGCATGAATGACATCTGTCAATGGTATCCCGGCCCCATCTGCAGCTAATTTAGGAGCTCCTTGAATAATGTAATCTCCTGATAAAACCTATTATTATAAAGTATTATAAATCATTAAAAATGGGCAAAAAAAGATCCCCCAACAGTCATTAAGACCATTAGGGAAAAGTGCTGTACCTTGCTAAGCTGTTAACTGGTTAGGGTAGGAATATTCAATTGTCACACCAGCATTAAAGCTGGATAGAATTATTCGTTAAGTGGATAAAAGTGATTAAGTTCTTATTGCTTACGCTTGTCTCGTAAACTCGACAACTCTTTTAAAGAATTACTATTATTTTTGTCACTATTGATAGCTGTTATTAGAATAGTTATTAGTTATTGTTTTTAATATTTGTGAGGTGATTTATCACCGAACCAGCGAAGCTGTTATCCTTTATCTTTATTACTGTTATAGCTGTTATTTATAATTTATTCATTACTTCCTTACTTACTTATCTTTGGCGACACCCCACTTTACAGGTATTTATTAGTCACAAATATAGGGATTAACAAAAGTCCTTGATATGACTGGGTTTCTTAAAGTCACAAATTTAGGGATTAACCTGTGAGGATTTACATACCTATGAAAGCTACAATTTCAGGGATTATTAAAATTGTGATTATTAAATTCTGTGAACCCTTGATATATAAGGCTTTCTATAGTTTGTTAATCACAATAGTTATAGAACTATAAACAAAGGTAAAAAATAGTGAGACCTTGTATAACTAACGCTTAGAATACCGAAACAATATAGTTTCGTTTACCAAATTATGTTAAGATTGTCTTATAAAATTTTTGGAGGAAGATATATGAAGCGAATGCCGTTCGAACCACCAACTGAACACTATGATAAACAAATAGAATCATTAGATGAACAAATATGTAATTTAATTAAGCAACGGAAGGAACTCTCAAATAATAACCCTGGTTTTCCAACTAAAGAACTTATTGCTAAATGGTCATTAAAATATAACTTTTACGAAGATTTCTTAAACAGTGTTTTTTCACATTTTTTAAACGAAGATATATATAAACCTGTTGTCGAACCGGAAGGATTTATAAAAAATTTACCAATGTTAAAATCATTCGAAAAGGATGGTATATTTTACACTGTAACATTTGTACGGCAATTTAATAATGCAAGTGTCGTTCATTTTACCATTGATAGAGAAGATTTAGATGAAGAACCAAGAAGATTTCAAGAACATTCATTCTTTGACCTTTCAATAGAAGGTGTGGGAGTTGATTATGACTGTCGAAACAATTTTGGGGGAGGATCAGGAACGCACGAATCTTTTACATTTACCGTATCACCAGCTTTACCGAATAATCTTTCAAATATAAAGTTAATCTTCAAAGAATACAAACATCCTTTCCAAAAACAAAAACCAACAGGATTTGAATTTGTTATACAAATGGACAATTAAAAGTGAATATTTTTTACTAACGTAATAACGAAAAAGGCTATTATTAAGGCTATAACAAATTGTTCAAAATTGTGCATTTAAAACCGCTTGTTTGCACTGGATAGACAAGCCCACCAAAACTTTTTTATGCCCAACCCTAGAGTGTAAAGGTTTTTTGCTTTAAGGATAACGAAGGTGATTGCCAGCACCAGACAGCTATGCACAATAGCACTAATAGGATTGATCTGTAAATAGTGAAATAAAAAAGACTAACTAGCAATTAAAGTGTACCCTTTGTAAAGGACATTTAAAAAAAGACTAGGCAACTTGAAGAAGATGATGACTGTATTGTGCAGGTGTCATCTTTTTTAAGTTCCATTGACCTCGGTAATGATTGTAATATGTCATATAACTCTGAACCTCTCTTTTTACTTCTTCTAATGATTCACACGTTTTAAAATCCGTTTCATCTTTAAAATGTCCAAAGAACGATTCTTGTGGGGCATTATCCCAACAGTTTCCACGACGTGACATAGATTGCCCTAGTCCCATTTTCTTTACCATCTTTTGAAATTGGGGGTTGGTATAGTGGAACCCTTGATCTGAGTGAATGAATGCGCCTTCGGCCAGCTTTATCCCAGTCTTTTCAACTTCTTTAATGTATTTAACGCAATATCTAGTGTGATTTTATCTGATGTCTCATATGCTAAGATTTCATTGGTTTCGGCATCTTTTATAGTGGACAAGTAGGCACGTTTTCCTTTTCCATAACTTAAATATGTAATGTCTGTTAATAATACTTTTCTAGCGGTTCCTTGCTTAAATTCGCGGTTTAATAGGTTCGGTAAAGTTCTATGTTCTTTTGTTGCTTTTGCCATTCTTCGATATGGGTTTGCTTTTCGAATTGGGCAAATGATTTGGAATTTTTTCATGATACGACGAATTCGTTTTAGGTTATATGTAATTTGATACTGATTTTCTAAGGTCATCTTGATTTGACGTGCGCCTTTCTTACGACGACGAAAATTATAAGCTTTTAAAATGATTTTCTTTACTTTTCGTCTGCTTATCATCACGAGCCTGTCTATTAAGTTGTGCTTCTTCTGAAAAATAACGATAATAACCTGATCGAGAGACACCAACTAGTTCACAAAGATAGCTCACCATCCGCTTTAAGTTATATTTTTAATGACCAATTGGATCAATTCAAATTTCTGTTCAGCTGTTAGTTTTTCCTTTTCTTCACCAACATCCTTTCTGCTAGATCGATCTTTTTAGCAGTTCATTTTCTGCACGTAATAAGGCGTTTTGTGCTTCTAATCGTGCATATTTTTCTTCTAAACTTAATTCACGTTCAAGTGGTCGTCCAGAATGGTATTTTCGAGTGTCTTCAAGCCCAGCTACACCATTTTCTTTATAAGCTTTACGCCATCTCTTTAAAGATGAACTCGCTCGTTCAGTCCCAACGATTTCAATATCAAATCCTGCATCTTCAAATATTTGACGTGGAAATTTTCCTTCTTCATACTCTTTAATAGCTAATGCTTTAAATTCATCAGTGTAAGTAATTGCTTTTTCACTAACAGCTTTTACATAAGGATGTTTCATCAATAATTTCTGTTCTTGATCTGTAAATAATATTTTCGACATTTTCATCCGCCCCATTAACTATTTCTTTCATTATAAATAAAAGTACCCCATAAGGAGGACTTTTTTTAAGTGTCCATCTTATAGGGTACATTTTAAATTAGCTGTTAGTTTTTTTCTTTGCCCTTATTAGCGTACTCTTACTTATCCCTGTTGTTTCCTCGACTTCTTTATATGAATGAGTTTCTAACAGTTGTAAAGCGTGTTCTAGCTGTTTCTTAGTGTATTTGTTTGGTCTACCTTCTCTAAAGTCGTCACGCTGTTTAGCTATTGCTTTGCCTTCCTGTGTACGTTCTACAATCATATCCCTTTCAAATTCTGCAAAGGAACTCATGATATTAAATATTAGTCGTCCTGTTGGGGTGTCCTCAACGATACCCATATTTAGTACATGAACTCTAACGCCTCGTTTAAATAAATCCTTTATTGTTTCTATAGCGTCACCTGTTGATCTTGCGAAGCGGTCTAATTTAGTAATCACTAGAGTGTCGCCAGCTTTAAGGATTGACAGCAATTCTTTAAATTGTGGTCTATCCGCTTTTGTACCTGTGAACTTCTCAGAATAGATTTTTTCACAACCCTCATTTTCTAATGCTGTTATTTGTGATTCTAAATCTTGATTAACTGTTGATACCCTTGCATAGCCATATTTCATTTTGTAAAACCCCACTTTTTATTTGTATATATGACACTAAGTTATGACACCTTTCGATACCTTGATAATACAGCACCTTAAAAACGGTGTCAATACTTAAAAGTTATGACACTGTGATTATAAATAATACCATTAAATAATATTAGGCTATCTATCCATACAGCACCTAATTAGGGTAATAAGCACCTACCACAGTATCACGTAAAAAGATATAGCACCTCTATACAGGCAAGGGAATAGGAAAGAGGCGAGGACAAGGACTAGGAAACCACACGAGGTCAACCACTGGACAAGGCAAGGAAGGACAACAGCACGAGACAAGAAGGAATAGACAATGAATGAAGAACAAACGAATGAAAAGAAATAAAGAAAAGAAACAAGCGAACTCAGGCACGATACATCAAGGCATAGAATAAGATCAGTGAGGAACAGCCCACCAGCATACCCCCACCATAGGGGGGCGGGGGGTGTATATATGCCTTGTCTGGTGGTTGAAAAATACACACTATTTTTTAGAAACTCTTTATGGATAATTATGGTAGATTTTGCTTTCATAATAGTCTTTTTCCCTGAGTAAAAAATAAATTCACCTCTGTTGTCACAATATATTATGGAGGTGATTGAATATGAGACCAAAGTTAACCGTAATTTCTGTAATTATTTTAGTTCTTATGAGTATCTTAGTGCCATACAATGTCCATGCAACTGTTCAAAAAGGCAATAATGATAGTAAGGATTTTGATATTGACTTAACAGGTTATCAACTCTATGCTTTTGGTGATTTTAATCAGCTGGGTTATAAAATAACACCACTAGCCCAATTATATTTTACAATTATACAGTTGGAAGAAGAGTGGATTGATGAACCACGGCTATATATCAAGGGAAACAAAGGTTTTATTCACCTTTGGAAAAAAGATGGAACAAATGTACTTTATACTGTTGAAAAACAAACAAGTGGCCCGTTAAAAGATATGTGGAAAATTGTTGATGTTAAAAGAAAGAAAATTAACAGGATACCGGTTCCCAAAGAATTACTTAAAGAAGCATTGATTGAACGTTTAGTAGACCCAATAAGTAAAGCTATTGAAACAAATTATAAACCTAAACTGTGGTATCGGGGATTCGAGAAAATCCTTAAAATAGAAAGAGATGAGGAAAACTCCAACCTAAATGTAACTGTTCAAGTTCAAACCTTTGAGGGGGCACATAATCCGCCTTATGGTGAAGAAACGATTACTTTTCAAATTAGAGGTAGCCAAATTAAGGTTGTCGATTATAAACATAGAGACATTCCAAAGAAAGAATGGACTAAATTAGAATTAAGAAATTCTTATAAGAAAACCAAGTAGCAATAAATTTAGGGTTAAGGTAAAATACCCTAACCCTAGATTAAACCTAACCTTTTACATTCCTGTATTTTCTGTTTTCGTGTCACGTCAGCCAGCTTAGTGCAAGCCTCGTCTAAATATAGTTTATTTTGTTCTGCTTTGATTGATAAAAACTTATCGTTAAAGATCATTTTTTCCCAATAGGTCGAACCGTCAGCAAAGGTAACTTTACAATTCTGTACAGTTGGTTTCCTGTAATGATATAAAGCCTTATTACTACCTTCCATAGACATTGGCATTCTCATTATGTTTGTATATCGTTCCATATTTAAACCACCTTTAATAAGTTATAACAACAGTTAGAAACAGGTTAGGTATAAATACATTACCTTTAAATTTCTAACGCTTGAAACCCTTGCTATTACTAGCCTCATTTAGTCCTAACTGTTGTTATTTAGCACGTTTTTGATTAGCTTTAATAAATGTCTTTTTCCTCGCAGATTTCCTACAAATATCAGAACAATAAACAGCCCTGTTTGACACTGAATTAAAGCCTTTCCCACAGCCTTTACACGTTTTGTTTAAAACTGTTTCTTTGCCATAATAAACAGCCTCTAACGTCTTATTAGCTGGTAGAACAGCCTTTTCAAAATAAGTACATGAACAATCACTTGCAGCGATCTTTTTTCCTCGATATTCTTCACCGCTGGTTAAAGGACATTCTTTATCAAGTAAGATACATTTTCCGTTTATATAATTGGCACACGTTGAAGTAACTAATTGCTTAATATCTTGTTTCATTTTGATTGACCACCTTCTTTGAGTAATAAAAAAACCCACCAGCATTATGCCAGTGGGTTATAAGTTTAGAGGGAAAAACTTTTAATTAGCGTCTGTCATTCATTGTAAGACCAGCCCTTGCACGTTCTACCCTTGCTTTAATTTCCTTCTCTAAAAATTCCTGTCTGATCTTTTCTCGACGTTCCTCAGCTTCACGTAATAGTCTGTTACGTTCCGCTAGTGCATTAGCAACGTCCTCGTCATTCGTATAAGAACTTTTCTTTTCCTCATATAGTGTAAAGCCATTATTCATAGGGATAATGTTTTCATTTCTGCGAAGTTTATCAACTTCCATTCCTAACGCCATTTTTACTGGTGTAGGAAGGTTCTTAATTTGTTCGTGGGCTTGTGCGTCTCCGTTTGCTAATGCCCTTACTAGTTCTTGATTAAATTCACTCATTGATAAAACCACCTTTTATTTTTTACTTATTCATTTCCGTTAATTCGTAAATATTATTTAGTTCCTGTTCGCTGAATTTAAGTTTTCCTAAAGCTAAAAATAATTTAGCTTTGTAATGATCATTAACAGGTACTTTCCCACACTCAATATCAGATAACTTTGATTGTTTTAGTCCAGCAAATTCCGCAAATTCACTTTGCGATAGCCCACGACATTTTCTAAGAATAGGTAACATTTCGGCTGTTATCTTCAAACTTTCCACCTCACTTAAAAGAGATAAAATATACTTTTTAATCCAAATGAAAAAGGCAAGGCTTAAAGCCTCACCTTAGTAATGGAATACCCCATAAACTGATCACGTAGGAAACCTTTAAAGATTTCCCTATTAAGTAGTTGGTGGGAACAGTATATTTTACAGGTTTGAAAGTTATATTTTATTACCAAATATTCCAATGTCCTAAAAAGCACTGAATTTGAAAGTACCTAAGTGAAAGGTGCTTTATAAAACATGGACTGAAAATTTATGTCCTAAAATGCTTTTTAATTGCAAGTGCCTTTCTGAAAAGACAAATTCAGTGAGGTGCTAACAATGGGGAAAACAACAACTAAGAAAAGAAAACCTATAACCGTTTCAGTAACAGTAAGTAAGGAAACGGAAAGTAATGATGGATTTTTAAGTAACCAAAATAATCAAATTGAATATTATGGCTTACATGGGGTGATGTGATTATGAAAACTAAACGTACACCTAAAGTAACCATAATCAAAGCCGCTAATCCTAACTATAAACAAGTAGCCGAAGCAATCGTGAAATTATCACAATCTAATATAGAAACAAACAAAGACGCTTCCTAATGATGGGAAACGTCTTTTTCTTTTAGTCTTATTTCAAATTCATCTGCTGTATTCACTAATTCAAGGCTTTCAAACAGTAATCTGTATATCCTATTCTGATCTTCAATACTTTCGTTTTCAATGTTACCTAGTAAGTCAATGGCATTTTGAATAACTGTACTTCTATCATAATCATTCAAACTAGCCAGCAGTCTTTCGTTATCCTCTAGTTTCACATTCAATTCTTTTGTATCCTTTTCTAATGGCGGTACTAAATCTACATAGTCTGATTCAGATAAAATTCCTTTGATTAAATAACTTTTAGCGTTTTGAATTTCTGTTTGTATTTCAGCTAAACGGCTTTTAATGTCCTTTATTTGATTCATAACGCTGATTTTCTTATCATTAGTGGTATCTATATCCACGCTTTTTATTTCTTCTCTTAATGCTTCCTTATAGCTTTCAATAGCATTGTAGAAGTGGGGAAGTAATTCATTTAAAGAAATTGACTTATTAGGACACTTCTTTTCGTTATATTCACCTATAACCTTCTGACACTTTCCAATCTGATAAGATGTTACCCCTTCTTTATTAGTCCATGATTTATGAAGGGGAAGTCTATTTCCACATATACCACATACAACTAACCTATCCAGTACAGTATTTATTTTAGTGTAACGGATTCCTTGTGGATTCCTACTTCGTGACTTAATCATATTTTGCACTTCTTGAAATTCCTCTATCGTTAATAAGGGTTGATGTGTATCACGCCTTATAATATCTTCATCAAACATTTTACTGTAATAATGGCTTTCACCTAAATACACTCGATTAGCTAACATTCTTGTAATTGTACCAACGTCTTTCCATTTCTTACCTGACTTTGTAGTATAGCCTAGTTGATTAAGTTGTCCAATGATTTCAGCTATTACATAGCCTTCAAGAACCTTGTCCACAATAAACCTGAACGTCTTACTTTCAATAGGGTGGGGTATCAGTTCATCCTTATCTTTAAAGTAACCAAATGGTGGCTTATTAACATATTTACCTTCCTTAGCACTTGCAAGTACCTTCACATTCATCCTATATGCAAAGTTTTCAAGTTCTTGCTGGTTCATAGCACCACGAATGATATTAGGTAGAAACTGATTTCTATCGTTAGGAAATATGTAACCTTCACGTAATGAAAGGATAACTATATCAGTGCCTTTCAATTCTTCATATACATTTGTTTGTTCATTTACTGAACGATATAGTCTTGATTCTTCTGTAACAATGATTAAATCATGCTTTCCTTCTAAACACGCTTTTAGCATTTTTTTATATTCTTTTCTGGTTAGGTCTGTGGACTTTGCTACATAATCATTATAGATAACATAATCATTCCAGCCCTGTTCCTCGCAGAAGTTAGTAAGTTGTTTTAAATGACTTTCAATTGTTTCAATTTCAGTTTTACCACTAGCCTTTTTGGACTTCCTCAAATACAATGCTTTAGGCTTATCAGAAGGCTTATAGTCAGCTTGTGAGAACGGTTTATACAATGTGTTTCACTCCTGAAAGTATGATATTTATTTACTTTATAATAACATACTTTTTCTCCTGATAACGCGACTCCGTGTCCAAATAGATTCATAGCTACCGCAACGCCAATGGCAGGTAAACCTACTCTAAGAGCAACAGGGAGAAGAACAGCACCCATTAGAGCGACAGCTGGAGATGGCCAGAAGAATAATGAGATAACCATCATTAATAGACCGATCGTCCAGTAAGCAAGGGTGGGGGTTTTAATCAACTTAGCAAATGGGGAAATCATCACATCGTTTATGCCTGTTTCAAGTAAGCTTTTACTCATTGATACGATGATTGAAATAATGAGAATGATAGATAAAAGCTGAGTTATAGCATAAATGAAACTATTAAAGACACTGCTTATTGATGTGGTAAGTGATCCAGTAGCAGTTAAAGCAATGAAAAAGATTCCTAGTATACAGATGATGGTTGTATCACGTTTAAGTACCATGAAAAGGATTATAAGGGTTATAAATACGATATAGATCCAATGAATAAGGGTTAAGTCAACAGCCATAATATCATCCTCTCTACAATTTAGGCGATCACCTATTTTAATAAAATATGTAACAACGAAAAATGAGTGAAAGATTAAGGAAAAAAATCAGTCTCAAGACGGAGGAGGAGTCAAGCGGCTGCACCTTTTTATAAAAAGATTAGAAAAGTATAATTTTCATATGAAATGAAGGGAAAATACGTATTTTTCTCGAATTACTACTATGGAAATATAATAAGGCGGGGAATGGACATGTTATTTGCGGTTGTTTTACTTGTTGTAGGAATTGCTCTTCTTTTGATGAATATTGGTGTCATTTCCTTGGAAATAAAAGAGTTTTTTGTCATGTTTTTTCCGATATTATTTATTATTATTGGAATGATGTACTTGTTTAAAAGTATTCGTAATCGTTCATCAAGTTCCTTTTTTTTAAGCTTGTTTTGGCTGCCATATGGAGTTTTGTTGATACTAGGCCAGCAAGAAATGATTTCGTTTTCTTATGGTGATTGGTGGAAGCTTTGGCCTATCCTTCTTATATATTTAGCAATGGATAAGCTTTTATTTAAAGGCAGAAAAAGGATGACTGTGAAATATGAATCAGATGACCATAATGTGCGTGTTTATAATATCGATTTGAAGAACATCGAGAAAAACATCGGAAAAAACATCAAAAAAAATTTTTCAACATCAGATGTCCATTTTAATGAGCAAAATTGGCCATTAAAGCCTATGGATATCCATACGACAATTGGCGACTTTTACTTTGATTTTAGTAAGGCGTTTATACCTGATGAAGAGACAAAGGTGAGAATTAAAAGTAGGATTGGCGATGTGAAAATGTTAATTCCTGAGGAAATTCCTATTAAAATCGAGGCCAAAACAAAAGTAGGAGATATTCGTCTATTTGATATTGATTCTTCCGAAACCAAGCAGAATATTTATTTCGAATCTCCAAATTATGAGGAAGAAGAGAAAAAAATTGATATTACCATCGAAATTGGGATTGGCTCGATACGGATTGATAGGGTATAGAAAGGAAGGCAAACTTTGATGAAAGTACAAAGTATTCGATTTCGTTTTATCAGGGATTTTCTGATAATGGCTTTGATGGGCGGATTAATTTACTTCGTTTTTCTGCAGTTTTTTTTGTTTAAGTATGGGGATCAAGTATTAAATACAAAAAATATTTTAGTGTTAACATTTTTTTTATTAATCGTATATTTTATATTAAGTATTTATTTTGGTTACCGAAATGGGCGGGTTATTTCTAAAAGATTAGACGAAGTTCTTTCCTTTGTATCTATATTACGGAGCGGGAAATACTCTGCAAGAGCCATAGAAATAGAAAAGGATGAAATAGGATTAATTTTTGAGGAAATGAATCAATTAGCTATGTTTCTTCAAGATCAAGTACGATCATTGCAGAGATTGGCTGATGAGAAAACAGAATTAGCGAACCAAGCTCACCATGCAGCTGTTATTGAAGAACGCCAAAGACTAGCGAGAGATCTCCATGATTCGGTTAGTCAACAGCTGTTCGCATTAGGAATGATATCTTCAGCGGCACTAAGAACCGTACAAAGTGACCCTAACCAAACAAAGGTCATGCTCGAACAGATTGCTAATATCTCGGCAAAAGCCCAAGGAGAAATGCGTGCATTATTATTACATTTAAGACCGATAGATTTAAAAGGGGATACACTCAATGAGGGGTTAAACAAGCTAATTCATGAGCTAAAAGAAAAGACTAACTTGGATATTGAATGTCAACTTGAACATTTTGATACTCCTTCAAAAGCAATCGAAGATCATATCTTTCGAATTGTTCAAGAAGCTCTTTCGAATATACTTCGTCATTCACAAGCAACGAAGGTAAGAATTACATTGGAAACCATTAAAGATCAAATCCACTTATACATAAGTGATAATGGAAAAGGGTTTAAAGTAGAAAGAAATTTAATGACATCATACGGCTTACAAACAATGAGAGAACGATGTGAAGAACTAGGCGGTGTTTTCCAAATTCGTTCAATGGAAGAAGAAGGGACATATATAAATATAAGGATTCCACTATAGATAATGTCAGGGAGAGAAGAAAGGGAGAATACGATGGATAGAGTAAAGGTTATGATTGTTGATGACCATGAAATGGTAAGGCTCGGGATTCGCTCGTATTTGTTGACAGAGGAAAAAATAGATCTTGTTGCTGAAGCCGGTTCAGGTAAGGAAGCGGTTCAATTGGCAAAAGAAAATCAACCACATGTCATATTAATGGATCTGTTAATGGAAAATGGAACGGGCATTGATGCCACGAAGGAGATTATGCAATTTCTGCCTAATTGTAAAATCATTATCTTAACGAGTTACTATGATGATGAGCAAGTTTTCCCAGCTATAGAAGCAGGGGTCCACAGTTATATATTGAAAACATCAAGGGCTGAGGAGGTAACTGAGGCTATTTATAAGGCAGTAAGAGGAGAATCGGTAATTGAACCAAAGGTAGCGAATAAAATGATGAATCGCTTTAGGCCACAAGAGAAAAAACCTCATGAAGATTTAACAGAAAGAGAAATAGATGTTTTAAAATGTTTAGGAGAAGGAATGACGAATCAAGAAATTAGTGAGTATTTATTTATAGGTGTCAAAACAGTGAAAACACATGTCAGTAATATTTTAGGAAAGCTGGGTGTATCTGATCGAACCCAGGCAGCCATTTATGCTAATAGGCAAAATATTACTTTAGCTAAATAATAATGCCCCACTTTATTGTGGGGCATTATTATTTTCTTTTGATGGAATGGTGTATTCCGTTTCATACGCTCCACCATTAAAAAGTTGATTACTGGATAGGGGGTTTTCAGTTGGAAAACTGTCGATAATGGTTTGATAGCCATTCGATCCCTTCCAGTGTTTGAAGTAGGACTCGTCCGTCCATAATGTTAAAAGAATATACGTATCACCTTTTTTAGGCTTTAAAAAGCGATAAGCGATGAAACCAGGGGCGTCCTTTATAGATTGTATTTGTTTTGCAAAATTAAACTCAAATACAGGCTTTCCTTCATCACTTATGGGGATATTAAAAAGATTCACCATTCCTTTATTTTCTAATTCACCACTTTGACTAATGACTTCGTATTTTCTAGGAGAACCAAATACAGATTTTTTTTGCGTTTCATGAATTAAGACCGAAGTTTGGGTATTTTGCATTAATATCATGGTCTCCTGGGGATATTTATTCAGGATTTTTTCTAAAAATTCATATGTCCCTGAAGTAATGTAAAAATTCATTAAAACCACCTCTTTAATAGAAGATAATCTAATTTAGAATATTTTGTAAAGTCCCTATGAATAGCTAACCTTATTATATCTATTTATTTGTTGTTATTCGTTGAAAATTATTTTAAATGAATATTTTCTTCTATAATATATGTTCCACAATTAGGCTTTATCTAAACTTTGACGATTTTGAGGCAAGAAAAAGGGAGAATTTATGACATTTCGAGTATCAAACTATACTTTAATGATGAAAAAGTCTATAGTGAAATCAGAATTGCTGGGACAGTGGACCTGACCCTCTTGTCCCGCAAGTAATAGAGAAGACAAATCATAAATTTTTTCTTTTAAAATCTTTTATTATACAATAATTAGGTGAAAAACAAGGGAAAATGAGTTGAAAGGTGGACATAAAATATATGAGTAAAATGACCAATGATACCCTTTTGAGAGCTGCAAAAGGGGAAGAGACTGGCCACGTTCCAGTATGGTTTATGCGCCAAGCCGGGCGATCCCAACCGGAATATCGTGCATTAAAGGAAAAATATTCTCTTTTTGAGATTACTCATCAACCAGAACTATGTGCATATGTTACACGATTACCAGTGGAACAATATGATGTTGATGCAGCCATACTATATAAAGATATTATGTCACCACTTCCGGCAATTGGAGTGGATGTTGAAATTCAATCTGGAATCGGTCCAGTTATAAATAATCCGATTCAATCCTTAGCAGATGTGGAGAAACTTGGGGAAATCACTCCTGAAGAAGATGTTCCATATGTTTTGGATACAATAAAACTACTAACACAAGAGCAGTTAACTGTTCCGTTAATTGGCTTTGCAGGTGCTCCGTTTACTGTCTCTAGCTATATGATCGAAGGAAGACCTTCTAAGGACTATAAAAAAACGAAAGCATTTATGTATTCTGAGCCTAAGGCATGGTTTGCATTAATGGATAAGCTTGCAAATATGACAGTTACATACTTAAAAGCTCAGATTAAAGCAGGAGCAAGTGCCATTCAAATATTTGATTCTTGGGTCGGTGCTTTAAATGTAGAGGACTACCGTTACTATATCAAGCCAGTGATGGAAAAAATCTTCTCTGAACTTAGAAACGAAAATGTTCCTATGATTATGTTCGGTGTTGGAGCTAGTCATTTAGCAAATGAGTGGCATGATTTACCATTAGATGTTGTTGGTTTAGATTGGAGACTTCCGATCCGTGAAGCAAGACAAAAGGGGATAACGAAATCTGTTATGGGAAATCTAGACCCAGCTCTTTTACTTGCACCATGGGATGTCCTTCAAGAAAAAACAAAAGCGATTCTTGATCAAGGAATGGACAAGCCAGGATATATATTTAACTTAGGACATGGGGTATTTCCGCAAGTAGATCCAGATACCTTAAAACGTTTAACATCATTTATTCATGAATACAGTGCAACCAAATTACAAAAATAGAAAAGAGGTTTAACCAATGACAAAGAAGAAAATGGGACTTCTAGTCATGGCATATGGTACGCCATATAAGGAAGAAGATATTGAAAGATATTACACACATATTAGACATGGACGTAAACCATCGGAAGAAATGCTTGAAGATTTACGAAGCCGATATAAAGCAATTGGAGGTATTTCTCCACTAGCGAAAATTACTGAGGAACAAGCATATAAACTCCAAGATCACTTAAATGAAATTCAAAATGATGTGGAATTTAAAGCATATATTGGCTTAAAGCATATTGAACCTTTTATTGAGGATGCAGTTGAGCAAATGCATAAGGATGGTATCGAAGAAGCCATTTCGCTTGTACTTGCTCCACATTATTCAACATTTAGTGTGAAATCCTATAATTCACGTGCTAAAGAAACAGCTGAAAAATTAGGTGGACCAGTGATTAAATCAGTAGAAAGCTGGTATAAAGAACCGAAATTTATTGACTACTGGGTAGAAAAATTAAATGAAACTTATGCAAGTATGAGTGAAGAAGAACGGAATGCATCATGTTTAATTGTATCTGCACATAGTCTACCAGAGAAAATTTTACAATTTGGAGATCCATATCCAGAGCAATTAAAAGAAACAGCTGATTTAATTGCCAGTAAAACGGGAATTACAGAGTATGCGATTGGATGGCAAAGTGCCGGGAATACTCCAGATCCTTGGCTAGGGCCAGATGTACAAGATTTAACTCGTGATTTATATCAGCAAAAAGGGTATAAGGCATTTGTTTATGTACCAGTAGGTTTTGTAGCGGAACATCTAGAGGTTCTATATGATAATGATTATGAATGCAAAGTAGTAACCGAGGAAGTTGGGGCAAGTTACTATCGCCCACCAATGCCTAATGCACAACCGAAGTTTATTGACGCTCTAGCATCAGTAGTGCTAGAAAAATTATAAATATTTAATAAAGACTGACCCATAGGCGTTTACAAATACCTATGGGTCAGTCTTGTAAAAAGGAAAAGGGAACAACGAAAATTTATACTTATAGATAAATAATATGAAATCAGCATAGCTTTGCTAATTCTGCATGATTCGTCTGGCTAAATTAATAGAGCCATAGAGATAAAGCCAAAGAAGGTGATCCACTGTGGGAAGCGAAAAGCAAAAAGTGGTTATTATCGGTGGTGGGATAACAGGTTTAACATCTGCTTATTACTTACAGGATATAATAAAGAAGGAACACTTGCCATTAGAAATAAAACTAATTGAAGCAAATAGAAGATTAGGGGGGAAAATTCAAACCCTTCGAAGAGATGGATATATGGTAGAAAAAGGCCCTGATTCTTTTTTAGCAAGAAAAACAAGTGCTGTCCAACTAGCAGAAAAAGTTGGCATAAAAAATGAACTAATTCGTAATACTACTAGAAATTCCTATGTATTAGCTAAAAATAAACTCTTTTCCGTACCAGATGGAGCCGTGTTAGGTATTCCAACAAATATAAAGCCTTTCATATTTAGTGGTTTGTTTTCTGTAATGGGCAAATTACGAGCCTCCGCAGATTTAATTATTCCTCGTTCAAAGGTTCAGACTGATGTATCATTAGGGAGTTTCTTTCGTCGTAGATTTGGTGATGAAATGGTCGAAAATTTAATAGAACCATTATTATCTGGTATATATGCAGGTGATATTGACCAACTAAGCCTTCGGTCTACTTTTCCACAATTTTATGAAGCAGAGAGAAAACATCGCAGTTTAATGATAGGGACTAGAAAGGCATCAATAAATAGCGGAACAGAAGGATTTATTACGTTCAAGAATGGTTTAGAGTCACTAGTAACAGCATTGGAAAATAACCTAGATTCTAGTTCTATCTTAAAAGGTGTGCGTGTGGAAAGGATAGAAAAAGATAGAAATGAATTTTATATTGAATTAAATAATGGTGAACGTTTAAATGCTGTTAGTGTTATTGCTGCACTCCCACATTATTTATTACCTACTATTTTTTCCAAATATGAATTCTTTAGATTTTTAAGTAACATCCCAGCTACTTCGGTCGCTACTGTTTCTATGGCATTTTCTGAGCAGGCTGTTAAAAAACCGATTAATGGATCGGGCTTTGTAGTTTCAAGAAATAGCGACTACTCAATTAATGCATGTACATTAACCCATAAGAAGTGGCCACATACTGCACCGAAAGGGAAGGTGTTGTTACGGAGTCACATAGGTAGGGTGGGAGATGAAACAGTTGTTGGTCTATCCGATACCGAAATTGAGCAAGTAGTATATGAAGATCTACAAAGATTATTAGAAATTACTGAAAAACCGGATTTTACGATTATTTCTAGATGGAATAAGGCTATGCCACAGTATACGATTGGCCATAAAGACAGAGTGGACCAATTGAATGAAAAAATATCTAGAAATCTATCTGGTTTGTTTATTGCAGGTAGCTCATTTAATGGGATAGGCATACCAGATTGTATTGATCAAGGCGAAAGAGCTGCAGGGGATGTTATACGTTATTTAAGATCTTTTTGTGAAAATTAGGCTCTTTTCTTAAACATTATTGCGATTTAGGTAAAGTTCTAACTAATAAATATAGGTTGGAGACCGTCCCCTCCCTTCAATCCAGCAGAGAAAAGAGCTACAAATTTCATAAAGAACCTTTGAATCTTTTTAAGGTGTAAAAGCAAGTAATAGGACTTTTATACATGCAACAAGCTATAAAAAACAGCTAAAAATAAAAAATGATAAAAAATTCTTGTTCAGAATTATGCTTTATGATATATTGGTTCTTGTAAACTTTTTGACTGTTTTCCTCATTTGGTCATTTATGAGGAACTAGAGGTGAAAATCATTGGCGATTGACCGTAAACAATTAATCATTGATGCAGCTACGAAATCATTTTCATTATTTGGCTACAAGGCTACGACGATGGATCAGGTTGCGAAGCTCGCAAATGTTGGCAAAGGAACAATCTATACCTTTTTTAAAAATAAGGAAGAGCTTTTTGATGAAATTGTAACAACTCTAATTATGGAAATGAAAGACTCAGCAGAAGAAATTTTAGATGAAAGTCTTTCTTTCTCAGAGAATCTTCATAATGTTCTTTTTAAGATATTAGAGTTTCGTAAAGAGCATCAATTAACGATTAAGCTTTTCCAAGAAGAAAGGGATATGGGTACTCCAGCAGTTTCAGAAGTGATTCAAAAAGTAGAAACGGTAACTTTAAATTATATTAAGGGGATCATTCAAGATGCAATAGACAAAGGTGATATCAAACAATGTGATCCAGAAGTTGCTGCCTTTATTATGCTAAAGTTATATATTTCTTTAATCTTCGATTGGGAAAAAAATCATGCTCCACTCGAAAAGGAAGAAATAGCAGATCTTTTTGAAATATATTTATTCCAGGGATTGTCAATTAGATAATCCTCATATTTTGGATTAAAATGACCAATTGAACAATTCAGTCAATTTAGTAGAAGGAGAGTAATAACATGAAAGGCTCATTATTTTTCGCTGAATTAAAGGGAATTGTTCGCCACCCAATGTCCTTAATTCAAATAGTCGCGATCATATTGGTTCCTATTCTTTATGCAGGGATGTTTATCTGGGCATTTTGGGATCCATATGGTCAATTAGAAAAATTGCCAGTTGCGGTTGTCAATCATGATCAAGGAGCTGCAATGGATGAAGAAAAACTAGAGATAGGGGACAAATTAGTAGAAAATCTAAAAGAGAAAAAAGATATGGATTTTCATTTTGTCAAAAAAGACGAAGCTTATAAGGGATTAAATGACCAAAAGTATTATATGGTGATTGAAATTCCTAAAGATTTCTCGAAAAATGCAACAACCTTACTCGACAAAAATCCAAAACATCTTCAATTGAAATATGTACAAAATCAGGGAGCAAACTATACGACATCAAAAATTGGTGAGTCAGCAATGACAAAAATCAAAGATGCTGTATCGAAAGAAGTTTCTGAAACATATTCGGAAGAAATGTTTAAAGCAATAAAGAAAATGGGTGACGGATTTACTACAGCGAGTGATGGTGCATCTGAATTAAATGATGGTGCAATTAAATTAGGTGACGGCTCAAAAGAAATCAAGGAAAATCTTGAGTTACTGGCTTCAAGTGCGATCGAGTTTAAGGATGGTGTAGTAACCGCACAAACAGGAGCTGGCGAACTGTCTAAAGGTTCTCATGATCTTGCTGATGGTTTAAATCAATTAAATGATGGTGGTCAGCAATTATATGATGCTTCAAAAGATATGCAAAGTGGTACAAATCAGCTTACTAATGGTATTCAACAGTCAAAACAAGCTTTGGGGCAATTAAATCAAGGAATGCCTGAATTAGTCAATGGAACCAAAAAAGTACAAGGTGGATTAGAACAATTTAAAACAGAGCTTCCACCAACCATCGCCAAAGCATTTTCATCACAATTAGCTTCAAGCGCAAAGAGCTTAAATGATGGGATGAACCAATTACAAACTCAATTAGAAACACAACTTTCATCTCAAATTTCTAATCAAGTAGTGCAACAGCAGAAAAAGCAAATGGAACAGCTATTCTCCTCACTTGAAGGAAAAGTGGATGAAAATGTGTTAACTCAATTGAAGGCTCAGATGACTGCTAATGCAGATTCACAAGCTAAAGAATTGGAAAATCAACTATCTTCAGGGATTCATCAAGGAATGGATCAAGGATTTAACGCATTTAAGTCTCAGGTTAATGAGCAAATGACAGGAAACCCTGATCAAATTGAACAACAAATTAAAAGTCAAACAGATCCTACATTTGATCAACTCATTACTGGTATTTCAACGATTAATGATAATCAAGTAAAAGTACAGAATGGGATTGAACAACTGGCGAAAGGCTCAACACTGTTAAGTGATGGGGCTGCTAAGCTTCAAGCAGGTCAAAATCAATATATTGATAGTTTAGGATTATTTACAAGTAAAATTGGTGATGCTGCTCAAGGAGCAAACAAAGTATCAGATGGAGCAAATTCATTGAATAGTGGCTTAGGTCAATTAGCTGATGGATCTGCTAAAATAGCTGATGGCACACATCAATTGGCAGACGGTTCAAAAGAATTACATGATGGTGCAAATAAGCTACAAGATGGTACGAAGGAAATGAAAGATAAATTAGCAGATGCATCCAAAGATGCGAATGAAGTACAAGGATCGAAGAAGCAATATGATATGATGAGTGATCCTATTAATCTAAATAAAGAGGCAAAGAACAAAGTTCCTAACTATGGAACTGGATTAACTCCTTATTTCTTATCTCTTGGATTATTTGTCGGTGGATTACTATTAACTGTTATTTATCAAGTTCGTGAACCAGCAACAGAGCCTAAAAACGGATTCTCATGGTTCTTGGGCAAATATGGAATTATGGCAGGCGTAGGGATCTTACAGTCGCTTATAGCTGTTTGGATTATTATTAGCTGGGTAGGAGTAGAGGTAACAAATATTCCGTTATTTATTGTGGCAGCGATCGTAACCAGTCTAACCTATATGGCGTTAATACAGTTTTTTGTTGCTACTCTTGATAATCCAGGACGTTATATTGCGATTATAATCTTAATTCTACAATTAACTTCAAGTGCTGGAACATTCCCACTAGAATTACTTCCAAAATTCCTACAAGGAGTACATCAAGCATTACCGATGACATACTCATTGCAGGCATTTAAAGATGTTGTTTCAAATGGAGATTATTCTAGCATGTGGCATAATTTAGGGGTTTTAGCTATTTATATGATTAGCTTCTTAGTATTGTCGCTTGGATATTTTATTATCAAATCGAAGAAAAACCATAAAAATTCAATGAATGAAGAAGTAACAGCATAAAAAAACGGGAGCATGTGAGGTGCATCTCAAAAGATAAGTTTTTACACTTTTACTTTTGGGATGTATCACAAAGTCTCCCGTTTTTATTTTTGTGCAATTTACAATTAGCGTAAAGCCTTTACGTCTTTTACAATTTCACTTAGTGGAAAACCATCCTGCGTAGAATAATCCTTGACTAATTCACCATCTTTATTCATTAAGAAAAATTTTGTATCATGAATAACCTGTGTGTCATTATCTGGTTTTTTCACCAATGCCTGAAAATTGTCTTTTGCAAATGACTCAATATCTTCTTGTGAATAACCAGTTAAGAGATGCCAAGTGGAAAAGTCGGCATTGAATTTCGCTGCATAATCCTTCATTGCCTGTGGTGTATCAATTTCAGGATCAACACTAAAGGAAACAAACTTCACATCGTCATATCCTTTATCTTTAATTTCCTTTTGTAGGTCACTCATATTTTTCGTCAATTGTGGACAAACTGTTGCACAACTTGTAAACATGAAATCTGCAACCCAGACACTTCCTTTTAGATCTTTAAGTCCAAACTTTTTATTGTCTTGATCTGTAAAGGTAAAGTCATTAAGTTTATCTCCGCTTTTTTTAACATTAGAACATGCACTAAGTAAAATTAATAGTATGGCAGTCATCAAAATAAATGATATTCGAAAACGTTTCAATCGGATCCCTCCAATTCTAGAAATTTTTTATTCTTTACCCATTATAAATGATATTGGTAGTAATATAATAAATTTCAGCACTTTTCGTAAAAAGTACATATTTAACATATATAATTAACAAATTCTTATCACATTTTTGTCAAGACTTATTAACAATTAATGAGCACTTAGCCGTTCACCAGGTGTTATGATAGGTTAGAAATATTTTCGAGGAGGAGCTAGAATGAAAAAGTTATTTTTCACTGCATTACTTATCTCTGCACTAGCTATTTTTATTGTTGGATGTGGAAATTCAGATAATAAAAATGGTCAAGAAAAAACGACGATGGAACCACTCGAAGTAGAGCTGAATGTACAGGAAAAAGCTAAAGTGAATGAAACGATTCAATTAAGTTCTTTAGTAACCCAAGGGAAAGAAAAAGTATCCGACGCATCAGAAGTCAAATATGAAGTTTGGGAAGATGGAGCAAAGGATACGACTAGTAAAATGTTAAACGCTAAAAATAAAAAGAATGGTACATACACTTCTGAAGTTGCATTTGATCATGATGGGGTATTTAATGTTCAAGTTCATGTTACTGCGAGGGATATGCATGTAATGCCTAAAAAGACGGTCATTGTTGGTAGTCCGGATCCTTCAAATGCAACATCTTCTACTGATAAGAAGGAGCATGATTCTGAAAACTCAGTTGTTATGCATTTTATGAGCCCTGATCATGCAAAAGCCGGAGAAGCAGCTAATTTTACCATTCACATGACCAAACATAATGAGCTACTTACTGGTGCACAGGTCCAAATTGAGGCATGGATGAAGGGTGACGAAAAGCCTGAGTGGATAAAATTGGAGGACGCTGGAAAAGGTGAATACAAAGGCACTCATCAATTTGATAGAGCTGGAGACTATCAGCTAAAGGTACATGTAGAAAATAACCAAGGTTTACATGAACACCAAGATTTTGATTTTGTAGTGAAATAGTAAGTATTTTAGCGGTTCTCATTTGGAACCGTTTTTTTTATTTAACCTTTATTTTTTATAAGGTTCTTTTTTAATTGTAATGTAGAAAGCTTCAATCAATAAAGAAGACTATCAGATCCCTTCCTTTCACAAAAGAAAAGATCTATAACCTTCATAACTAACAGCAGGAAGCATTAATTAGATGTAAAAGTCCGCGGCAGTGCATTTATAGAAGCAATAAACTGTACGAAAACTAGGCTATTAATAATGCTAAAATGGTAAAAATGAAGTATAGTGAAATAGATAATAATTATCTATTGGATTATAATTAGGAGTGGAATAAATGAAGCTAACAGTTATTGGCCCATGGGGTGGATATCCAAAGGTAAACGGAGCAAGTGCAGGTTATTTACTAGAACATAATGGTTTTCATCTTTTAGTAGACTGTGGAAGCGCTGTACTCTCAAAGCTACAACAATACATAGAACCTGAACATTTAGATGCTGCCATTATTTCTCATTATCATCCTGATCATATTGCAGATATAGGTGTGTTACAGCATGCACTTATTATCGGTAAATATATGAATAAAGAAATCCGAACATTGCCGATCTATGGGCATAATGAGGACAATGCAGGATTTCAATCGTTATTTTTTGATGATGTGACTAAGGGAATGGCATATGACGAAGATCAAGAACTACAAATTGGTCCTTTTACTATTTCCTTTCTAAGAACGAAGCATCCTGTTCCATGCTTTGCCATGAGAATAGAAGCAGATGATCAAGTATTTGTATTTACAGCTGATTCATCTTATATGAAATCCTTTGTTTCATTTGCACAAAATGCTGATATTCTGCTTTGTGAGAGTAATTTTTATGGAAATATGGATGGATCTGGTGCCGGACATATGACAAGCTATGAGGCTGGGGAAATAGCACAGGCAGCCCAGGTTAAACAGCTTGTTCTCACTCATCTTCCTCAATATGGCGATCTAAATCAATTAAAGCAAGAAGCTGCTGAAAAGTATTCTGGCTATATACAACTTGCTACTGAAGGGCTAATAATAGATTTAACAAAGAACTGAAGACACAGGGATATAGGAGGAAAAAGCATGTTATTTATCGACAATAATGGAATTACCGATCCACAAATAAACCTAGCTATCGAGGAATATGCTCTCAATAACCTAGATATAAATGAAACCTATCTATTATTTTATATTAATCAGCCATCCATTATTATTGGGCGTAACCAAAATACAATTGAAGAAATTAACACTGAGTATGTAGACAAAAATAATATTATCGTTGTTCGTCGACTTTCTGGTGGTGGAGCTGTTTATCATGATTTAGGAAATCTTAATTTTAGCTTCATTACAAAGGATGATGGGGAAAGCTTTCATAACTTTATGAAATTTACTGCTCCAGTTATTGAAGCTTTGAAAAAACTTGGTGTAAATGCAGAATTAAGTGGACGAAATGATATCCAAGTAGGAGAACGGAAAATCTCTGGAAATGCACAGTTCTCAACAAAAGGAAGAATGTTTAGTCACGGTACGTTAATGTTCGATTCCGAAATTGAGAACGTAGTGTCAGCTTTACGAGTGAAAAAGGATAAGATCCAATCTAAAGGCATTAAATCCATTAGGAGTCGTGTAGCAAATATCTCTGAATTTCTTGAAGAAAAATTAACAATGGAAGAATTCCGTCAATTAATTTTAAGTAATATTTTCGGTGGAAGCGAAAATATAAAAGAATATAAATTAACGGATGAAGATTGGAAGAATATTCATAAGTTATCTGAGGAGCGTTACCAAAATTGGGATTGGAACTATGGCAAATCTCCAAAATTTAATTTACAGCATAATCATCGTTTCCCAGTTGGTGGAATTGATGTACGCTTAGAAGTAAATAAGGGCATGATTGAGAATTGCAAAATTTATGGGGACTTCTTTGGTATTGGTGATGTATGTGATATTGAAAATAAACTAATAGGAATTCGTTATGAACGCTCTGAGATTGAAAGAGCACTAGAAGACATAGATGTAAAACATTATTTCGGAAACATAACAAAGGAAGAATTAGTTCAATTGATTTACTAGTTTCATTTCTAAAAATTAGTATTTATTACAAGACAAATTGCGAAAAGAGTGTAATATTTAAAGGTCTAACTGATACGTATCAGTTAGACCTTTTTCGTTGGTTTACAGACAATATAATTCCTATAGAGAAACTAGGTAGAGCTTGAATCTTAAATATTTCTTCTATATAATATATTTAGAAAATTAAAATGAATGATTATTCATTCAGAAAGGGGAGGGAGTATGAATTTATCTTCACACTTAAAGAACACAGCGAAAGTAAATGCAGATAAAACTGCCTATTACTTTATGGATCAAAAAGTTTCCTATGCTGAATTTGATGGGGCAGTAACAAGATTTGCAAGTGGTTTAAAGCAATTAGGGGTAAAAAAGGGAGATCATATCGCATTACTTCTTGGAAATTCTCCTCACTTTGTCATCTCGTTGTATGGAGCAATGCGTTTAGGGGCAACGGTCATTCCAATTAATCCAATCTATACTCCAGATGAAATAGGCTACATATTAAATAATGGGGATGTTAAGGTGATTATTGCCTTAGATTTACTTCTCCCTTTAGCAGAAAAGATGGAAGCTTTACTTCCAAAAGTAGAAAGTTATATCATTTGTGAATCTAATCCTTTGAATAAAGTAGATGTATCCACAAATGAGAAAATGAAATCGTTTTCAGATGTTATTGCCTCTGGTAATCTTGCTTTTGACGAGCCTGAATTGTTTGAGGATGATGTTGCTGTCATTCTATATACTTCAGGGACAACGGGTCGACCTAAGGGAGCCATGTTAACTCATAAAAATCTCTATTCAAATGCAAAAGATATTGGTGAATATTTGAAAATGAATCATTTAGATAAAGTGATGACTGTCTTACCAATGTTTCATGTTTTTAGTCTTACGGTAGTCGTAAATGCACCATTAATTAGTGGATCAACAATCATTATTGTACCGAAATTTAGTCCAAAAGAAATTTTTCGTTTAGCAAAAAAATATGAAGTCACCGTTTTTGCAGGTGTCCCAACTATGTATAATTTTCTCTACCAATATCCTGATGGGGATCCAAATGATTTCTCGACATTCCGACTTTGTATTTCGGGAGGCTCCTCATTACCAGTTGCTTTATTAAAGAACTTCGAAAAGAAATTTAACGTTCTTATTTCTGAAGGCTATGGACTATCTGAAGCATCTCCAGTCACATGCTTTAACCCTTTAGATCGTCCGAGAAAACCGGGATCAATCGGTACTTCCATTCTCAATGTGGAAAATAAAATTGTAAATGAACTTGGTGAGGAACTTCCAGAAGGACAAGTGGGGGAACTTGTTGTACGTGGACCAAATGTAATGAAAGGCTATTATAAAATGCCAGAAGAAACTGCTGCAGCACTCCGTGATGGCTGGTTGTACACAGGTGATTTAGCGCGCGTGGACGGAGAGGGCTATTTCTATATTGTGGATCGTAAAAAAGATATGGTCATAGTGGGTGGATTTAATGTTTATCCAAGAGAAGTTGAAGAAGTCTTGTATGAACATCCAGAGGTAGTAGAAGCAGCAGTTATCGGTGCCCCTGATCCAGAACAGGGAGAAGTGGTAAAATGCTTTGTTGTGCCGAAAAACGAAAGCCTTACAGAAGCTGAATTAATGGAATATTGCAGGGAGCATCTAGCAAAATATAAACTTCCAAAAACGATTGAATTTCTTGAGGAACTTCCCAAAAATACAACTGGAAAAATATTAAGAAAAGCGTTAAAGGAACAAGTTTTACAGAAACAAAATTAGTAATAAAAATGCAGGCTCCGGTCTGCATTTTTTTAAGTATTTTATTTTGCTTTTTGTTAATCTATACAAATGGAAAAATTCCATTGAATTTTATTAGAAAATTTAGATTATTTTACCCTAGGAGGTTTTCTTCATTATTTGTTGAAATTAGTTAGGGAACAGGGGGGATATGAATGGAAAATATTGTGGTTGACGTAAAAAATTACGTAGCCAATGTCACGATTAATCGTGAAGAGGCCATGAATGCATTTAATTATGAAACACTTTGTGACCTTGCAAAAGAGGTGGAATTATTAAGAACGAATCCTAATGTACGTGTTGTAATTTTTCAAGGAGCAGGAGAAAGGGCGTTTAGTGTAGGTGCTGATCTAAAGGAGCGGAAATCCTTATCCGAGCAGGAAGTACGTAGGAATGTATATAAAATTGGTGAAGTATTTGCTGCGATTGAGAAGCTGCCTCAACCAACTATTGCTGCAATGAATGGTTACGCTTTTGGTGGAGGAATGGAACTTGCTCTTTCCTGTGATTTTCGAGTTGCTGTAATAGATGCAGTAATGGGTTTGACAGAAACGAGCTTGGCCATTATTCCAGGTGCTGGGGGTACGCAACGTTTGCCACGCTTAATTGGTGAAGCAAAAGCAATGGAATTAATTTTAACTGCTAAAAGAATGACAGCTGAGGAAGCGTTGCAATATGGAGTAGTTACAAAAGTAGTAAAGCGGGATACTTTCATGAATGAAGTAAATGAATTAGCTAATCGAATATTAGCAAATGGTCCTATTGCTGTTCAGCAGGCAAAATTTGCAATTAAAAATGGAATGAACGCAGATTTACATACAGGATTGGAAATAGAACGCAAAGCATATGAACTAACCATTCCTACTGAAGATCGTGTGGAAGCACTTCAAGCATTCGCGGAGAAAAGAAAACCGAATTTCCGTGGAAGATAATAGAGGTTAAAAAGCTTTCTACCTATCATAAGTCTGATCTCACAAAATACTGTATCTAATGTAAAGATATGTTACTTTACGTGATACTGCATAGTGGGGTCAGACCTCTTTATTTTTGGCTGTTTTCGTATAGTTTGAACATTGTATATTTAGCCGTACTTGCAGCATTCTTTAATAGTATTTTTATACTTATGACTCTAGTGGAGGATATTTGGTCAATTGTTTTATCACACTGTTATCAACCGTACTTGTAGAATGCATTAAAAAGAAAGAGGGGAGGAGTTGCAGGATGACGAATAGTATTATTTGGTCCATTATTGGGATGGCGATTGTTACTTATATTCCGAGAAGCTTCCCCTCGTATTATTTCGTGGTATAACCTTCCCTCCCTTTCTGGAAGAGGTTTAAAAAAATGTCCCCTTTGCAAAATTAGGTGCGTTAATTTTCCCGAATGTTCTTTTTATTCAACAAAACATCTGGTTTGGAGTGATAGGGGGAGTGGTTGCATTTGCACTTGCCTTTTTCGGTGCGAATGTCATTGTTGTTTTCCTCGGTTCAATTGGTGTACTCAGTATTTATTCTATTTTACTAGGATTTGTTTTTGAAAAACAAATCCCCATTTCTGATCCTTACGAATAAATATATGGATATGAAATAAAATTTTATGAGGGTGAAGAAATGGAGAAAAGGCATATAAACTATTGTGGTTTAGGGGATTCTTTAACTGTAGGTGTGGGTTCAAACATTTTTGAAAAGGGCTTTATAGGAAAATATCTATTTTTAACACGAAAGGCCCTCAATCAGCCTATTGCTCCTGCTGTATTTGCAAGGGTTGGTGCAACTACAGGAGATATATTGAAAAGCTTCGAGCATCCTTTAGTCTGTAAGACGATAAAAGAAGCAGAAATCATTACAATTACTGCCGGAGGAAATGATTTAATTGATGCAGCAGAGCAGTTTCTACAAGACAAAAAAGAAGAGGATTTCTTTATTGCGCTAGAAAATGGCAAAAAAAATTTATCGAATATCATTCAACAAATAATGACCTTCAAAAGAGAAGCAGAGCCTTATATCATTCGTATGATTAATCTCTATAACCCCTTCCCAGAACTAAAAGGTTCTGATAAATGGGTAGAAGCCTTTAATCATGATATTGAAAGACTGGCAAACCCGCCTGGTATTAGGGTTGCAGATATTCATGATCTATTTCTAGGAAAAGAAAAGGAACTATTAGCGAATGACCATGTACACCCAAATACTAAAGGGTATCATCTTATCGCAGAATCTTTGCATCAGTTGGGATATGAGCCATTATTATCTTGAGAAGAATGCCGGTTCTCCTTTGCAAGGAAACCGGTTTTTAGGTGAGTTACTGATTTATAATGAATTTTAAAATGATGTCGTGGTATAGTTCTAGCTTATGACTACGTCTTTTCCCGATGGTAAGTCAATCCGTCATCCCTACGTTGAAGATTACAAATATATAGGTCTATGAGCATGTGCATTGCATTTAAAAAATATAAACTTTAGTAAAGATGGGTATATTTTTATTATGACAAAACTACATTTATAAAAGGACAAGAGGGGAGGAGATCAATTGTTAAGAAAATGGACATTTCGTGCAGTGATAGCATATTTGCTTTTTGGACTAGCTATGTATGTTTATCTTTTTTACATTGCACAGGCAGCGGTACCAGACTCACTTAAAGGGACGAGTGTAGATCCAGCAACTTTTTTGAATTATAGGGAATTAATGCTAAGTGAGGAATACTCAAAAATCAGGAACTTATTATTTTTTCTGTCTACCCCCTATGAATGGTTATTTTATTTTCTTATTCTAATCTTTGGAATATCCAAAGGGATGGAAAAATGGGCAAAAAACACATCAAAGTTTCATGTGATTCAAACAGCTGTTTATCTATTTTTGCTTTCTGTCATCTCTTTTATTGCCACTTTTCCATTAAGTTATATTTCCTATCGTTTTTCAAAAGCTTATCATATCTCTACACAGAATTTTTCATTATGGATGAAAGATGAAGTGATTGATTTTTGGGTAGGCTTTATTGAAATGTTTATTATTGTTGTGGTTCTATACTGGTTGATGAAACGATTTAAAAAGAGATGGTGGCTACCTGCATGGCTTCTGTCCATTCCATTTATGGTTTTTATGATGTTTATTCAACCAGTTGTTATTGACCCTTTATATAATGACTTCTATCCCTTGAAAAATAAGGAATTAGAAACAAAGATTCTCGCATTAGCAGAAAAAGCCAATATCCCGGCTGAACATGTGTACGAAGTGAATATGTCTGAAAAGACCAATTCTCTAAATGCCTATGTAACTGGTATAGGTTCTAATGCGAGAATTGTATTATGGGATACAACTTTGGAACAACTGAATGAGGAAGAAATTCTCTTTATTATGGCACATGAAATGGGTCATTATGTTGAAAAGCATATTTATTTTGGTATTGCGGGTTATATACTATTAACTGGTATAGGTTTATGGCTAGCCTCTCATATCATGAGCTGGTGGTTAAGAAAACATGGAAAGGATTTAAAAGTAACTGGAATTTCTCAATTAAGTTCTTTACCATTATTTTTATTAATTACATCTATGCTACTATTTGTAGCAAGTCCAATGACTAATTGGGTATCGCGGTATGAGGAAATGCGTGCAGATCGTTATGGAATGGAAATGACAAGAAATAAGGAAGCGGCAATTCAAACCTTTCATGATTTAACGAAATCTGGGCTTAGCCAGGTTAATCCACCACTATTAGTAAAAATTTTTCGTTATGATCATCCAACGATGTTAGAACGAATCCGTATGGTTGAAGACTTTGAAACAAGTAAGTAAGGAAAGCCCCCTTTAGTAAAGGGGGCTTTCAGCCTGTATAATACGTACTTAAGATCCAAATTGTTTTTCTAACTCTATTAATTCATCGGTTAAAAGAGAAAATGCTTTTATGTCTCTTCTATCAAGGGCAGAGTCAATCTTTTTCCTTATTTGCTCTTTCCGTTTTGTTAATAACAGTTCTTGTAAAATCATTTCAGCATAAATTTCTACCATGAAATTTTCATTTTTTATTTGTGTCATCGCATATGCCTTAACTAAATCTGTGTAGGACTTTCTATTTTCCATCGATGATCACCTCTATGCTTTTTCTTAGTATATAGAATATTGATTGAAAAATCAATAAATAATCCTAATTTTCAGAAATGGACACTTGAGAATTTTTTAACTTTTTTGAAAATAATATGACAAAATTGGAAATCTATGTTATTATTTGGGTGTATTTACACAAAAAATGTTGAAAAGGAGAGAAAAAAATGCATGAAAAAGAACGGATCATAGAGGAATATGAGATTTCTCCGTATACAATGGCGATTTTTCCGATGCTTTATGGTTCAAAGGTTTATTCGGAGATATTGGAAGTGGAAAATCAATTTATTTCTCCTTTTAAGCCGTTAGATATTGTGAAAAAGAGTTGTCAATATTTTGGCGCATCATATGAAGGACGTAAGAGAGGAACTCAGTATTTAATTGGCGTTACACACAAATCACCTATTATCGTCGACCCATTTACTTCGATATTTTTACTCCCAACTACATCACCGATTAATCCCGATTGTATCTGGATTTCACATGATCATGTATCCCAACATGATAAATCACCTTCCGGGAACACGTTAGTCACCTTTCGAAATAAACAAACAATAGAAATCCCTATATCAAGAAGTTCTTTTGTCAACCAATTACAGCGGACAGCACAGTTGCGGATGCGCTTTTATCAAAATATGGAGAATATAGAGAGTAAGTATAAGAAATCGGGCTTTTATTTACACATGGAAGCTTCTGAAAGAAAAAGGGAATATGATATTAAACGATATATTGAAGATTAACCAATGATAATGGTAAAAAGTGAGGCTGGTCAAAAACATAAGATACCAGCCTCGTTTCAATTGGCCCCTTTTTGAAATAAATAATACCTCAATAATTCTTCAGAGCGGTTACGTAACCTCGGATTAAAATAATTATGATGCTCCTCATAACCTTTGTATAAAAACAGATACATAGTAAAGGTGTCATCTGATTTTAACTTCTCCACTTTTATTTGATGTTGCTTCATATAACGTTTGATGCTTGATAGTTCTTTTTGGATAGATTTCATTGTTTCCTCTATCCATTCAAGATACGGTTTCTTTAGTTTAAACGGACTGTTTTCAATAATTTTTAAATCACGGTTTAAGATTGTGAGTAACATTGGCAAATAGATTGCCTGCTCAATAATATGATGGTCTTTTTCAGGTATCTTTGTCATTTCTATCCCTCTTTTCGAATTTAAAGGAACATATGTTCGTAAAATATTTTACCTGCAATAGAAAATCATTTCAAGTTAATTCTTTCGATTAGTTTCTCCAATTGTTTTATCTATCGACATATACAAGATGAGAAAAAAATAAAAAAATTGCAGGTATATTGTTTTGGGTGTCGAAATAAATAAAGTAAATAATCTTATTTGCTTAAAAGGCAAAGTTAAAATGGAAGGTGATTAAAGTGGCTAAAAAAGTTGGTATCCAAACAGAGGACTTATACGAATTAAAATCAGTTGTTGATCCACAACTTTCTCCAAACGGTAAAGAGGTTGTTTATGTACAAACTCATATCGATAAGGAAAAAAATGATTATGTTTCCAATTTATATTTTATGAATATAGATGACAATGATCCAAAACAGTGGACCTATGGTAATCACAGAACCAATTCACCTAAGTGGTCACCAGATGGTAGTGAGCTTGCTTTTGTTTCAAATCGAGAAGGGAGCCCACAAATTTATGTTCTTTCTAAATTTGGTGGTGAGGCAAAACAAGTGACCTTTTGTAAAAACGGTGCTCGAAATCCAGTATGGTCTCCGTGTGGTAAGAAATTAGCCTTTTCAGTAGTAATTGGTAAAGATGAATCGATTCACGATCGGAAAGAAGGGGAGAAGGAAAAGGAAAAAGAACTGAAGCCTCTTGAAGTTGAAAAAATGAAGTATAAATCCGATGCCAGCGGCTTTTTAGATCTCACTCAGCATTCCCAAATTGGAGTGATTGATTTAAAGACGGGTGAGATGGAACAATTAACAACAGGTGACCATCATTATTCATTGGAAACATGGTCCCCAGACGGAAAGTATATTACGTATATTGCTGATTTATCTGAGGATCGTGATACATCATTCAAATCAGATGTTTATTTATTAAATGTTGAAACAAAAGAGTCCATTCTTGTTACAAAAGGAACAGGAGGATTTTGGCAGACTTCATGGTCTCCGAATAGTCGCTATTTAACATTTCTTGGAAGTGAGCAAGAATTTAAAAATGCAACACATAGTAAGGTATGGTTATATGACTTAGAGCAGAAGGAACTTATTTGTTTAACAGATGGGATCGATGCGCCTGTTGGTGACTATGTTGTCGGTGATTTTCAACAAGGAGCAAATATACCAGGAGTACAGTGGGCGGAGGATAATAAAAGCTTTTACTTTATTGTTTCTGATCACGGTAGCACCATTATTTACTATGGAAATGTACTAGGTGAAGTGTATCCAGCATTACATGAACCACAGCATGTGTACGGTTTCTCTTTAAATCCAAAGGATCATACTGCAGTAGTTGCAATCAGTTCACCAGTAGAACCCGGTGAATTGCATACTGTTAATTTACAGAATGCTGAAAAGAAACAAATAACGTTTGTGAATAAGGAGTTTTTGGAAACTAGGGAACTGTCTAATGTAGAAACAGTGGAATTTGAAAGTGAAGAAGGCTGGAAAGTACATGGATGGCTAATGAAACCAGTTGGTTTTGAAGTAGGTAAAAAGTATCCATTGATTTTAGAAATTCATGGTGGACCACATACTATGTATGCCAATACGTATTTTAATGAATTTCAGATCCTAGCAGCTCAAGGATTTGCTGTTCTCTATGTAAATCCTCGCGGAAGTCATGGATATGGACAAAAATTTGTTGATGCTGTACGGGGAGATTATGGCGGAAACGATTATAAGGATTTAATGAATGCAGTCGATTATGTTCTTGAACAATATGATTTTATTGATAAAGAGAGATTAGGAGTGACTGGTGGAAGCTATGGAGGCTTTATGACAAACTGGATTGTAGGGCAGACAAATCGTTTTAAAGCAGCTGTCACCCAGCGCTCGATCTCGAATTGGATTAGCTTTTACGGTGTTAGTGACATCGGTTACTATTTCTCTGAGTGGCAAATTCTTGCTGATTTAAGTGATATCGAAAAACTATGGAAGCATTCACCACTTGCATATGCAAAAAATATCGAAACACCATTATTAATTCTCCATAGTGAAAAAGATTATCGTTGCCCAATTGAACAAGCAGAACAATTATTTATAGCGTTAAAGCGTCAACAAAAACAAACGAAGTTTATTCGCTTCCCTGAATCAAATCATGAATTATCACGAAGTGGAAAGCCGAACTTACGAATGAAACGTTTAGATTATATTAAGGATTGGTTTTTACAATACGTATAAATCATCTCGAAAAAAAACCACAAAATGTGGTTTTTTTCGTATGTATGTAAAATAGGAAGACTTTATACTAATACTTCTTTACAGGGAAGTGCGGGAGAAAAGTAAGATATTTTGCAAAGAAAAAATGTATGATTTATCTTTTAAGAGTATCTAAATAGTATTCGTATGATGAATTAACTAGCTATAGAATTATAAACCTATCTTATTTTATGCTATACTAAAGGAAATTTCTATTTAGTGGGCTTTTTAGGATAGGGGAAACAAGATGGATATTCACGCTTTTAAAGAATGGTTTACCATTGAAAATATGATGAATTTAATCGATCAATATCGTTCCTTTGGACCTTTACCTGGGATTTTATTACTTATATTAGAAGCCTTTTTACCGTTTCTACCACTAGTAATCATCGTATTGGCCAATGCTAATGCTTTTGGACTATGGTATGGTTTTCTAATTTCCTGGGCGGGTGCTAGTGGCGGTGCTATTTTAGTTTTTTTGGTTATCCGTAGATTTGGTAATACGCGTATACTCTCTTTTCTACGTAAAAATCGTCAAGTGAAAAAAATTACCCATTGGCTCGAGGCTCATGGATTTAGCCCTATATTTTTACTCTTATGTTTTCCATTTACACCTTCAGCGGTTGTGAATATTGTTGCGGGTCTCTCAAAAATTAATATTTTTCAATATATCCTAGCGGTTGTTGCCGGAAAAATGGTAATGATCTTTATCGTCAGTTTCGTTGGATATGATTTGGTCTCTCTCATCAAGAACCCTTTAAAAACAGTAGGTGTCTTTCTAATAATTTTAGTCCTTTGGTTTATTGGAAAACGAATCGAGGCAAGACTAGCAAAAAAAATGGAAAAAAAAGAACAAAGAGGGTAAGTAACTATACATAGCATATTTATTGAAGGGCTCCTAAGGGGGCCTTTTTATTTTAATTGGAGTAAATGATGGAGGACATAGGAAAAAACACTAGGTTTGTCGAATACAAATATTTGTAAACATTCAAGCTCTTTTCTTAAACATTGTTTCTATTTATGTAAATCTTCAACAAATATCTATTCATTTCACTAAGAAAAGAGTTACAAACTTCATAAGAATTGCTGAATCTTTTAGTGGGGATAAAAGCCGGTAGTTGGGCTTTTACAAAAGCAACAAGCTATAAGAAAACAGTCTAAATTCATGATTTACGGGTTTGAAATTTTTTAGGTTAAAGGGGGACTTTATATGAGGTTAAAAGATAAAGTAGCAATTATAACTGGGGCAGCCAATGGAATTGGATTTGCGGCTGCTAAACGTTTTGCCGAAGAAGGAGCAAAGGTAGTAATTGCAGATTTCAATGAAGCAGAAGGTGTTATGAGGCAGACAGAGTTAAATGAAGAAGGCTATGATGTTATATTTGTTCAGGTTGATGTATCTAATAAAGATAGTGTGGGGATGATGGTAGAACAAGTAGTAAGTACATTTGGGACAGTCGATATTCTTATTAATAATGCAGGGATTACTAGAGATGCGATGCTAACAAAAATGAAGCAAGAAGATTTTCAACAAGTTCTTGATGTGAATTTAACAGGAGTCTTTAACTGTACACAAGCTGTAGCGCCCTTCATGATCGATCAGGGGAAGGGAAAAATAGTGAGTACATCCTCTGTTAGCGGTGTCTATGGGAATGTTGGGCAAACCAATTATGCAGCAGCAAAGGCAGCTATTATTGGAATGACTAAAACATGGGCAAAAGAATTAGGAAGAAAAGGAATTAATGTAAATGCTGTGGCACCCGGCTTTACAGAAACGAATATGGTGGCTACAGTACCTGAGAAAGTAGTTGAAGCAATGAAAGCTTCTATTCCAATGCAAAGATTAGGAAAACCCGAAGACATCGCCAATGCTTATTTATATTTAGCCTCGAATGAATCGGACTACGTAAACGGTATTGTTCTCCATGTAGATGGCGGGATTATGATGTAAAAAACAAAAAGATGACTGAATGGGACCAATTCCACGGTCCCATTTTTAGTTTAAATTCAATAAAAGGATGTTTTGTATAGTTCTGTTGCTTTTGTAAAAGCCCTACTGACTGAAGAAAAGAAGGCTAATAAAAGAAGTGTTTGATGAAAATACAATCAAAGAGGGTAAGTATCGCCTAAAATAGTATTAATAGATTATTTTTTATATAGCCGAAAGTCTTTTCTTTTAATAAAATACATATATAGATTTGCACCCTATTTAATGGAGGAAAAACGATGAATAATCATGAAATTGATTACAAAATTTATGGCGATGATATGCAGTTTGTTGAGGTAGAGCTAGATCCTCAAGAAACTGTAGTAGCTGAAGCAGGAAGTTTAATGATGATGGAAGATAATATTCATATGGAAACTATCTTTGGGGACGGCTCTTCTGGTGGTAGTGGATTTATGGGTAAGATTTTTAGTGCTGGAAAAAGAATGTTGACTGGTGAAAGTCTATTTATGACAACCTTTACTAACGAAGGAATGGAGAAAAAACATGTGTCCTTTGCTTCACCCTATCCAGGCAAAATTATCCCAATGGATTTAAGTGAATTAGGAGGGAAAATCATCTGTCAAAAGGATGCATTTTTAGCAGCAGCAAAGGGTGTTTCAGTAGGGATCGAATTCCAACGTAAAATTGGAACTGGCTTCTTTGGTGGAGAAGGATTTATTATGCAAAAACTTGAAGGTGATGGATTAGCGTTTGTTCACGCAGGAGGAACGATACATAGAAAAGATTTAGCACCTGGGGAGACACTTCGTGTGGATACGGGATGCTTAGTAGCAATGACTCAAGAAGTCGATTATAGTATCGAGTTTGTTAAAGGGGTAAAAACTGCATTATTTGGAGGAGAAGGGTTGTTTTTTGCAACATTGAGGGGGCCAGGTTCCGTATGGGTCCAATCACTGCCATTTAGTCGACTTGCTAGTAGAGTATTTGCTGCAATGCCTGCAGCTGGCGGTTCAAAAGATGAAGGAAGTATTGCAAAAGGTTTATTTAATCTTTTTGATGGGGATTGAGGTAATAGTAGTGTAAGATGAAGGTCAATGGTTCATATCATTGACCTTTTTCAATTTAATCGTTAACCAAATTTTTTCATCCGTAGTAATGTGGAAATTATATTATAATAGAAGTATATGAAGGTAGGTAGGAGATGAAATTATGTCTGTTCGTTTTGTCATTGGTCGTTCAGGTTCGGGAAAAACAAAGTTGATAACGGATGAAATACGCACAAAATTAAAGCAGGACCCAAATGGCACACCCATTATTTACTTAGTACCAGATCAAATGACTTTTTTATCTGAATATAGCTTTATCAAGACCCCAGGGTTAGCTGGAATGATACGTGCACAAGTATTCAGTTTTACCCGCCTTGCCTGGAGAATATTACAAGAGACGGGCGGCATCAGTCGTTTACATATTACGACTGAAGGTTTAAATATGCTCATTCGAAAAATTATTGAAGATAAAAAGGATGAATTTAAATTATTTGGACAAGCTGCAGATAAAACTGGATTCGTCCACCACGTCGAAAAAATGATTACGGAATTTAAACGTTATTGTATTCAGCCTAATGAGATTGAACTGAAACTAAAAGAATTAGAGAATCGCAACGATGAGAAAGTATTATCGGATAAGCTTCATGATTTATCATTGATTTATCGCGATTTTGAGGAACAATTAGTAAATAAATATATAGATTCGGAAGACTATTTGAAATTACTTGCTACATCTATTCAAGCTTCTTCTTATCTACAAGCAGCGGAAATATATATTGATGGGTTTCATAGTTTTACCCCACAAGAATATTTGGTCATTCAGCAATTGATGAAAACCTGTAAGCGAGTTTCGATTGCTTTAACATTGGATCAGCCTTTTAAAGAAGTTCCACCCGATGACCTTCACTTATTTCGGATGCCGGGTGAGACCTATAATATATTATTTACAATGGCTAAAGAAGATGGAATCAACATTGAGGAAACATTCCAATTACGTGACACCATTCGATTTGCACATGACAGTTTAGATTCATTAGAAGAGCATTTCGATCAAATCCCTGTCCATGCCTATCGTGGTTTACCACAAATTGAATTAAATCAAGCAGGGAACAGAAGAGCAGAGGTTGAAGCGGTTGCCCGTGAGATTCGTACACTTATAATGGATCACGGATATCGTTATGCAGATATTGCAATTCTGGTGAGAAATGGAAATGACTATCAAGAAATAGTAGAAACATGTTTCTTTGATTACGAGATTCCGTATTATATTGATCAAAAGCGATCAATGCTTCATCACCCATTAATTGAGTTTATACGTTCAACCTTTGAAATTATTAATAATTATTGGCGATATGAACCTGTATTTCGTGCAGTGAAAACGGAACTACTCTTTCCTTTACAAATGGAAAATGGAAGATTACGAGAAAGAATGGATCAGCTAGAAAATTATGTCTTAGCTTATGGGATACAAGGCTCTAAATGGACGAGCAAAGAACGTTGGGGCTATCGAAGATTTCGCGGATTAGAAAATATGTCTGTTCCTCAAACAGATAAAGAAAAAGAAATAGAGTCTGACATTAATGAGCTTCGGTCTATGATTACTGGACCAATAAACCGTTTGGCTCGTCGATTGAATAAAGCGGAAGTAGGATTTGAATACTGTGAAAGTCTTTTTTTATTTTTAGAGGAATTAGACATTCCAGCAAAGCTTGAGAATCTGAGAAATAAAGCGGAAAACCGAGGGGATCTAGTTTCTGCAAGAGAACATGATCAGGCATGGAATGCTGTCATGGAATTACTCGATCAATTTGTTGAAGTTCTAGGTGAGGAGAAACTATCATTAAAAAAATTTGCGACAATATTAGATGCTGGTATTGAAGCAATGAAATTCTCCATTGTTCCACCAGCGATAGATCAAGTCATTATTGCTAATCTTGAGTTATCGCGATTGTCAGACGTTAAAGCAGCATTTGTCATTGGTTTAAATGACGGAATACTTCCTGCGAAAATTAATGAAGAGGGCGTATTAGCAGACTCTGATCGCGAGAAGCTATTGGATAGCGGGATAAAGATAGCGCCAAGTAGCAGAATGAAATTATTAGATGAAGAATTTATTGCTTATAAGGCATTGACTACTCCATCTGAGAAACTATATCTATCCTATCCAATTGCAAATGAAGAAGGGAAAGCTCTGTTAGCTTCTCCATATATTAAAAGAATAAAAGAGATGTTTCCTAATCTAGTAGAGAAGCTGACGGTGAATGATCCATCTGAGTTAATGGATGAAGAGCAACTGGATTATATTTCACATCCGAATCGTGCAATTGGGTATTTAACGAACCAGCTCCAATTAAAAATGAGAAAGTATCCAATGGCTGATTTTTGGTGGGATGTTTATCATTACTATATCGAAAATCCGTATGAGAAGCAGCGTGCATTGCATGTTATTTCAAGCCTTTTTTATCAAAATCAGGCAAAGCAATTATCTGAAGAAATTAGTCAAGATTTATATGGAGACACAATATTAGCAAGTGTTTCTAGAATGGAGTTATTCCATGCATGTCCTTTTTCCCATTTTGCCACTCATGGTTTAAAGCTCCAGGAACGAGAAATATTTAAGCTTGAAGCGCCGAATATTGGTGACTTGTTCCATGGTGCACTAAAATGGATTGCAGAAGAACTTCAGAAAAAAGGAATATCCTGGGCAAACTTAACTCAAGAACAATGTGGTCATTTAGCGAAAGAGGCAGTCGCCTTTTTAGCTCCAATGCTGCAACATCAAATATTATTAAGTTCTAATCGTCATCACTATATTAAAAGAAAGCTAGAGCAAGTTATAGGAAGGGCGTCTCAAATATTAAGTGAACATGCCAAAGTTAGTGGCTTTGCACCTATAGGGCTCGAATTAGGCTTCGGACCGAAAGCATTCTTACCACCATTAACCTTTACACTGAAAAACGGGACTAAAATGGAGCTGCAAGGTAGGATTGATCGTGTAGATAAAGCACAGGACAATCATGGAGTGTATTTACGTGTGATTGACTATAAATCTAGTGCGAGGGAATTAGATTTAACAGAAGTATATTATGGTTTGGCACTACAAATGTTAACTTATTTGGATATAGTAGTGACTCATTCACAGAACTTAATTGGTACAAAGGGCGTGCCCGCAGGCGTTTTATATTTTCATTTACACAATCCTATTGTTAAAAGTAATCGAATTTTAACACTGGATGAAATAGATGAAGAAATCTTTAAAAGTTTTAAAATGAAAGGTCTACTTGTAGACGACGCGAATGTAATTAAACTAATGGATCAGACATTAGAAAGTGGAAAATCAAAAATTGTATCAGCGGAAATTAAAAAAGACGGTACATTATCTTCACGTTCACAGGTAGCTAGTGAAGAAGATTTTAAACTTATGAGTCAGTATGTAAGAAGGCTTTATAAGAAATCGGGAAATGACATTTCATCAGGCATGGTAGATATTGCGCCGTATAAATTCAAAAAGCGAACGCCTTGTGAGTACTGTGCTTTTAAATCAGTTTGTCAGTTTGATCAATCACTGGAAAGTAATGATTATCGAGTATTAAATTCTAGAAACAAAGAAGATGTCTTAGCAAGAATGAGAGAGGAGGTTATCACGAATGAAAACAGCCATACCATCTAAGCCTCAAGAAGCAACTTGGACTGATGATCAATGGAAAGCAATTATGGCAAAGGATCAAGATATTTTAGTAGCTGCGGCAGCAGGTTCTGGAAAGACGGCCGTTTTAGTAGAAAGAATCATAAAAAAAATAGTTGCGATGGAAAATCCGATTGATGTGGATGAAATATTAGTTGTTACTTTTACGAATGCTTCTGCTGCTGAAATGAGGCATAGAATTGGTGCTGCACTAGAGAAAGCGATTAGTGAACAGCCACATTCGACTCGATTAAGACGGCAATTAACCCTTTTAAATAAAGCTTCTATCTCAACTTTGCATTCTTTTTGTTTAGAGGTCATAAGAAAATATTATTATTTAATTGATATTGACCCTAGTTTTCGTTTGGCTGATTCAACAGAGGCAGACCTTTTAAGGGATGAAGTGCTAGATGAGTTATTTGAGGATGAATACGGCAAGGAGAATAATGATTCATTTTTTAGATTGGTCGATACATTTACCAATGATCGAAGTGATGCAGGCTTACAGGACTTAATTCAAAAGCTATATGAATTCTCTAGATCTCATCCTAATCCGGACAGCTGGTTAGATGAAATTATTGATTTGTACAGGGTAGATGAGTCAACTACGATAGACGACCTTCCATTTATAGATGTGCTGCTTTTTGATATTAAACTAACATTACAAGGTGCAAAGGAAATGTTAGAGGAGGCACTAAATCTTAGCAAAGTACCTGGTGGACCGGCTCCTAGAGCAGAGAATTATTTAGATGATATAGCAATCGTTGATCGATTACTGCAAGCAAGTGAAGGTTCCTGGCAGGATCTATATCAGGAGATGAATGCTTGGGCATTTACTCGTGCGAAAAGCTGTCGGGGAGATGAATTTGACAAAGATCTTGTTAAAAATGCAGATGATTTAAGGAAGTCAGCTAAGACAGCTTTAGAAAAACTGAAAGATGAGCTTTTTCAAAGAAAACCAGAATCATTTCTAAAAGATATAGGTGAAATGAAGGATACGATTGTAACATTAATAGAATTGACTAAAACATTTTCCATACGCTTTAATCAGATGAAAATGGAAAAAGGAATAGTGGATTTTTCTGATTTAGAGCATTATTGTTTAGCAATCCTTGCTGGTGACTCTTCAGTAAGTGGAGAAATACAACCGTCTGTTGCTGCTAACAATTATCGTAGACAATTTAAAGAGGTCCTTGTGGATGAATATCAGGATACAAATATGGTTCAAGAGACCATTTTAAAACTTGTAACAGCAGATGGGGAGTATGATGGGAATCTGTTTATGGTTGGTGATGTAAAGCAATCGATCTATCGTTTTCGTTTGGCAGAACCAAATCTTTTCTTAAATAAATATCATCGATTTCGTGCAGACGGCGACGGAACTGGATTACGTATTGATTTATCACAAAATTTCCGTAGTAGATTTGAAGTGCTAGCAGGAACAAATTATATCTTTAAACAAATCATGGGTACAAATGTTGGTGAGATTGAGTATGATAAGCAAGCAGAACTAGTAAAAGGTGCTGCTTATCCTGAAGAGGAGAGCTATCCTATTGAGTTCGTTATGATTAATCAGGAGGACGCTAGTGATGAAAGTGACGAAACTGAAATGGATCAAGAGCATGATGAGTTCGATAAAGCGGATTTAGAACAATCACAATTAGAAGCTCGGTATATGGCAAGAAGGATAAAGCGATTAATTAAGGAGAAAGTACCAATCTTTAATCCGAAAACAGGAGCGTATCGTCCGATCCAATATAGTGATATTGTCATTTTATTGCGGTCCATGCCTTGGGCACCTGAAATAATGGAACAATTTAAGCATGAAGGAATACCTATTTATGCAAATCTTTCTACCGGTTATTTCGATGCAACAGAGATTGCCATAATGCTTTCTTTATTAAAAATTATTGATAATCCGCATCAAGATATTCCAATAGCCTCTGTATTGAGGTCACCTATTTTGGGATTAGATGAAGAGGAGTTATCAATGATTCGAATTGAATCGAAGAGCGGAACATTTTATGAAGCAGTGAAAAATTTTATATTGTCCACACCAACAATTGAAAATGGTGAACTCCACGAAAAACTTAGCCGTTTTATAGAAAAATTAAATGAGTGGAGAAGTATGGCGCGAACTGGTTCCCTATCAGAATTAATTTGGCAAGTATATCGTGATACACATTTTTATGATTTTGTTGGAGGATTACCAGGAGGGAAACAGCGTCAAGCAAATCTACGTGCATTTTATGATCGGGCTCGACAATACGAAACAACTTCCTTTCGGGGATTATTCCGTTTTTTACGATTCATTGAAAAAATGCAGGATCGAGGAGATGACTTAGGTACTGCCAGGGCACTTAGTGAACAAGAAGATGTTGTAAAGCTTATGACAATCCATTCGAGTAAAGGTTTAGAATTCCCGGTTGTATTCATTGCAGGATTATCAAAAAAGTTCAATATGATGGATATTCATCATTCTTATTTATTTGATAAGGAATTTGGTTTTGCTACAAAATATGTAAATCCAGAAAAAAGAATCACTTACCCATCTTTGCCGCAATTAGCCTTAAAACGCAAGAAAAAGCTAGAAACTATTTCTGAGGAAATGCGTGTTTTATATGTTGCCTTAACACGGGCGAAGGAAAAGCTGATTTTAGTAGGTTCGGTAAAAAATACAGAGAAAACAATAAAAAAATGGAGTAAATCTTTAGAGCATCAAGACTGGCTATTAAAAGATAGCATTCGAGCTAAAGCTACTTCCTATTTAGATTGGATTGGGCCAGCACTCATTCGGCATAAACATGGTAATTCACTCATACCTGATGAACTAAAAGTAAAGCCGGTATTAATAGAAGAGATTACTGATCACCCCTCTCATTGGAAAATCGAGCTAGTCGAAAAAAATAGTCTCATAGAGCATGCTGATCAAACAATTGAAACGACTGATGTTTGGATGGACAAGGTGAAGGCGGGAAAACCGATAGCGATACAATCTGAACACAAAATAGACATATTTGAACGCCTTACGTATCAATATCCGTATCAAGCTTCAACAATCAAGCGCTCAAAACAATCTGTTTCCGAGCTGAAACGTTTGTATGAAATGCGTGATGAGGCTGCTAGTATTGATCTTATTCATAATAGTAGTATGAAGCCAATTTTTAATCGACCACGGTTTATGAGACAAAAGTCAATTTCACCTGCAGAACGAGGGACTGCGATGCATTTGGTCATGCAGCATCTATCATTGGAACAAGCCCCAACGATAGAAACCATTGAACAACTGCTCGTACATTTAGAAGCAAAGGAATTATTGACTACCGAACAAATTGCAGTCATTGATTCGGCACAAATTCTATCGCTTTTTTCAACAGATATTGGACAAAAGATGTTAACAGCAAAAAGAGTTCAAAGAGAAGTCCCATTTAGTATGGCCGTCTCTGCAAAGGAATTGTACGGAAATGAACGATTAGATAGCGACATGATTTTAATCCAAGGGATTATTGACTGTATGATCGAAGTCGATGAGGGAATCATCCTTCTAGACTATAAAACAGATGGAATATATGATCGCTATAAAGAAGGATTTGAAGAGGCAAAATCGATATTAGAAAAAAGATATCGAACTCAAATTGACTTATATGAACAAGCTATTACACAAATCATACAAAAAGAAGTAATAGGTAAATATCTATATTTCTTTGATGGTGGTCATCTATTAAAAATGTAGGAACAGGATTAAACTGTTCCTATTTTTTTTATTTAATTATTTCCAGCAATAGGCTGATCGATTAGATTTGCATCAAAGGTTGTATTCAAACTAAATCCATTATTAACCATAAATAAGGCTCCTGTATTTACTGCCCCAGAACCATTTGTAGTTTTCGCACTGGTTTTTGGGGAAATAATCGCTGTATCTCCGAAATGTACGACACCATTACCTTCAACATTAATAATTTGTGTAGCCCCAACTAAGGCAGGCATGGTCAACATCCTTTTCTAGTAAAGTATTTTTATAGGCTCTTAAAAACTTTCTTGGTTTCTTCGTATAGATTTATAGCTTATCGTAATTAACTATTGAAGAACTATACATATTACCGCTGTACACTCTCTGAAGGTTTCCTAGATTTTTCTTCTAACTGTCGAGTATGATGAACCCTTGATTCCAGATAGACCTTTTTTGTACTACCAATATGGAAAATAGCGCTTGTAGATAAACCGATTATTCTCACATGGGAAACATGAATATTTGGATTGGCATTATATCGATTAAAACGGAGTGCTTCGGAAATTGGTGGGATCGGAATAGGCTCCTTGAAATTTGCGAAATTTTCATAATCAGCTTCATATCCATAATAAATTTGTTTTTCCCTTTGGACCGCAAATACTCTATTATATGCATTGAGAAAGGTAGAGTCTCCAATATGGACATTAGAAGCATAGAAGATATCATTAATTTTTACATCATCTACAAAAGAATTTCTTTGCGCCATATTCATATTATTAATCAGGAACAAATGGAGTAAACGGTCCAATAATTAGAGATTCCGCCGGTGTATCAAAGGTTGCTGCTTGCTGAATGGTTTCTGCATCACCAATAAGGAAAAGTGAGGAACTCGCTATCCCGATTACACGTATGTTACCTACATTAATTTCTCGATTGACTACATTAAGCTCCATTCTGCTCATCTCCGTTCATATTATTTGGTAATTTCGAAATAAACATATATACTGCTTGATCAATGTCTGCTTTCAATCTTGCAAATACTTGGTTTAATAACTCTTCTTGAGTCACATTTCCATGATTTTCCCCCGCAAGAATGTTAATGAAATAATCAACCCGCTGTGGTAGCTGTTTTTGAAGATCCTCTATGATAAAATCTCGATATTTCGTATCCAATCGATAGCCTAATTGTTGTTCAGTATCATGGATTACTGAGTTGACATCTTTACTAATGTATTGCCCTAATCGACCTAAAAGGTTTTGTTTAAAAGCAGGATTCGTAATAAAATTCGGTTGCATTTGGGGAGTAGGAATTTCCATATCCTCGATATTATTTAAATCCGCGGGATTTATCCCGATATTTAATGTACCATCAAGTTTTTCGATTTTTAGTTGATCAAATTTATATTCTAAACGCTCCACATTGATAGGAGGCTTATCCTTAAGCGCATCAATTTCCTTCGATAATTTGTTAATCATTTTTTCAAATTGGGATAGTTTTTTTTGTTGATATTGAATATATTGATATAATTTTTGAATATGACCATTATAATCAATCATAAATAAAACCTCCCCTTTTGTTGTTGATTGTGTATCATATGATGATTAACGTTGATTAATCATTTCTAAAAGGAACGACAATTGGCGGGAATTCTTCAGCCCCTTGCGCAGTTCCAATTACTGGAGCGGGTTCAGTAAAGCATCCAGTATCATACAAATAGGAAGCTGGCTTAATGATTCCGGCCGTACCAATCTGGAATACAGAGGAATTAGAAATACCCCCGATTTTAATCATCCTTATTTGAATCGTTTGTTGAATATAAACCTTCATATAATCACACCTATTACAAATTAAAATTATTTCCCTGATCAATTCCATCATTATCGAAAGTATTTGTTGCAGATTGATGATTTCTAATGGTTAAAGTCTCTCCCGTGTTAAAAGATCCCGCGCCTGCAAAGGTTTTTGCTGTTGATATGGGAGTCAATTGAAAAACATCACCGATATGAAAAACACCGCTCGAACCAATATTCATGATTTGAACGGCACCAACAAAGCCTGGCATAACCGTTCACATCCTTTTGACCAAGATTCCCAAATGAGGAATCATATCTCTTTAGCAGAATTCTGAAAAAGCCTAAAATACATGATTACATGAATATCATATGAGGAAATAAAAGATGTGTGATTCATTCGCCTAATTGGATAAGTCATTGTACAATGAAATTAGATCGTTATTTTTTATCTTTTAAAATTAATAAATGTTTAGGGGGACAGACAGTCAAGTGCAGCCAATTCAAAGTAATGAAAGAATTTCTTCTTTAGATGTATTAAGAGGATTTAGCTTACTAGGTATCTTTTTTGTAAATATGATCTCGTTCGAATCACCAATCCTATATTACGACCCACAGGGGTGGTGGCAGGGAACAGACAAGTCTTTATTCTCCTGGATTGAAGTACTAGTTCAATCTAGCTTTTATCCGATATTTGCTATGCTATTTGGATATGGATTAGTGATCTTGAGGGAAAGATGCGAACAAAAAGGTATTTCATTTAATAAATTAGGTGTTCGCAGACTTTTGCTATTAGTCGTAATTGGAGCCATTCACGCCTTTTTTATTTGGTCTGGAGATATCTTACTGAATTATGCAATATTCGGATTGATTTTAATGCTTATATTAAATTGGTCTGGAAAAACATTGATCTATTCTGGATTAGCTTTATTTTTGATTCCTAACCTGCTATTTAGTTTATTATTAATGCTTCTTGCGATGACTTCACCACATGATATTAGCACATATGCAGATATGGCAGGTATTACTGATTCAGTAAAAAACTACGGTTCAGGTACATATATTGAAATTACAGCACAGCGTTTTCATGATTGGTATATGGTGAATGGGCCAGAAAATATTATTTTTATCCTATTTTCTATCATTCCATTAATGATGATTGGGGCAGGTGCAGCGAAGCTTAAATGGCTTCAAACGAAAATAGATAAGAAGAAGTGGCTTGTTTTATTAATTCTTTCAGCAATCATTGGCTTATTTTTAAAGCTATTACCCGTAGTTATTGATTCTAACCTTGCATATAAATTTATACAGCAATCATTAGGAGGAACGATTTTAAGCCTAGCTTACATTTCACTTATCATTCTTTTATTAACAAATAAATATTTTAGTAAACTCTTCAAACCTTTTGCTACGGCTGGTCGAATGTCATTAACAATTTATTTAACTCAATCAATAGTAGGTACATTGATTTTTTATCATTATGGATTGGGTTTATATACTAAGCTGACACTAGGAACAAGTATGCTGCTCGCTATATTAATCTATATCATACAGGTAGTACTAGCAGAGCTATGGTTTATTAAGTTTAAATATGGACCTGTTGAAAAAGTATGGCGTTTACTAACTTATGGAAAAGCTATAAAATCAAAATAAATGGATCAAGGGGTGAGAAAATGAAATTTTTAAGTTTTAAGATTAATGGAACAGAGCAATATGGGGTATTTGATGATCAATCTAATGAAATAATGAATCTTGCCTTGTTGGCAAAAAAAGATGGTACCTTACCTTTAACACTAATAGAGGGAATTAAGCAGGGAGATTCCTTTATTAGCTCAGTTAACCAAACAATAGAGAACTTGGGCAATGATAGAAATACATATCTAGTCAATAAGGATATGATCGAATGGCTTTCACCAATTCCACATCCAATAAAAAATATTATGTGTGTAGGCAAGAATTATCGTGAACACGCAATTGAAATGGGAAGTGAAGCAGACATTCCTGAGCATGTAATGGTATTTACAAAGGCAACAACAACAGTCACAGGGCATTTAACTACGATACAAGCCCATTCAGAGATTACGAATCAACTAGACTATGAAGGGGAATTAGCTGTGGTTATCGGCAAAAAAGGGAAAAATATTTCAGAAGAAGAAGCATTGCAATATGTTTTTGGCTATACCATTCTAAATGATATTACTGCAAGGGATTTACAAAGTAGACATAAGCAGTTTTTTATTGGAAAAAGTTTAGATACATCTTGTCCAATTGGACCATGGATTGTTCATCATTCGGCTATTTCTAGTCCCAATGATTTAACAATTACAACGAAAGTCAATGATGAAATTCGTCAAAATTCAAATACAAAACATTTTATTTTTTCCATTGAAACCATTATTTCTACTTTATCCAAAGGGATGACATTAGAACCAGGAGACATCATTGCTACAGGAACACCTTCTGGAGTAGGGAAAGGATTCAATCCACCTAAATTTTTGAAAAAGAACGATCGAATTGATATTAGTATCGAGGGGATTGGAACTTTGACAAATAAAGTACAATAGAATACAGGATATATCTTCAATACTCTTCTTATGATAAGATGTTTGAAGCACATAAAACTTTAGGAGGTTAAATAAATGTATACAACACATGCACATGTTACGACATGGGTCATTGCAATCATCTTGTTTGTCATTGCATTTGCACTTTATAAAAGTGGAAATACAAAAGGCTCTAAGATTGTTCACATGATTCTAAGATTATTTTACATATTAGTCATTATCACAGGTGGAATTCTATTCTTTAAATTCCAGTCAACATTTGGTCCTGCACTATACGGAATGAAATTATTAGGTGGTTTACTTGTCATTGGAATGATGGAAATGATTTTAACTCGTATTAAGAAAGGAAAAGGCACAGGTCTTTTCTGGTTATTATTCATCATTTTCTTCGTAGCTGTTCTATATCTAGGATTTGTTAAACTACGTATGGGATTACATCCATTTGGATAATAGAAAGCGTCATTAGCTGAAAAGCGATGACGCTTTTTTATTTTGGTCTTAGTGACAGTAGGAAGTTTATCCTGTAAAATAAGTGTAAAGATAACCAAAATTTCGACAATTAAGGTGGTGGATTGACACCATGGCAACGTCATTTCAACTAATTTATGAAAATGAAGGGCAATTAATAAAGTTTATTAATGATCATGAGTTAGCACAATATCCAACTTTATTGATACAAGCCTATGTTTCACAAATGGAAGGTCAGGAATTGGACACATTACGAAATACTCTCTTAAAGCATCTTCCGAAAGCAAAATTGATTGGTGGCAATTCCCGTGGAGAAATTATAGATGGTCGGGTTTCAGAGAGAAAGCCAATCCTCACCTTTACTGTTTTTGATAAAACGAATATTCATTCCAATTTATTTACTATCCAAGAAGATACGAATGGGTTTCAGCTTGGACAAACGATTGTGAAAGAACTAGTAAACTCTGAAACAAAGGTATTAATTGTACTCGCAAGTCACCATTATTCTCTTCTAAATGACGTTCTATCAGGTATTTATGAATGGAGTCCAGACATTCATATTGTAGGAGGGGTAATGGCAGAAGAGGCTAGCCATCATTCTTTTATAGTGACACAGCAGGGGATAACTAGTCATGGGATAGCTGTTGCTTCATTAGATAATCAGAACCTTTATGTAAAAACAATGGTTAATGCTGACTGGCAGGAGATTGGAAGTACATTTACTGTTACAAAATCAAAAAATCAACGAATATATGAAATTGATGGGAAAAAGCCAGTACAAGTATTAAAGACTTATTTGGGACAAGGATTTATTAACCGATTGCCATATTCCGGCTTGGAATTTCCGTTACTGATTCATAGAAATGGGAAGAAAAAGGAATTTTTTATTAAAAGAATCGTAGATTTTGGTGGAATCCAGGTAAGTGACCCTATTTTTGAGGGGGAAGAAATAACATTCGCTATTCCAAATATTGAGAGCCAAGTAAATTCATCTATTAAACAACTAAAGAACTTAAAGTTGCAGAAAATTGATTCTGTGTTTGTTTTCCATAGTATCACACGAATGAAAGGGATTGAGGGATTAACACAATTTGAGTTAAAATCCTTAGCTATGAATGCGCCGGTTAGTGGGGTTTTTTGTAATGGAGAAATTGCCAAGCGGCAAGGAGGATTTCCACAAATATTTTCTCATTCAATGTCCTATCTAGCCTTTTCCGAAGCTAAGGAAAAAAGCAAAATGGTACCAGATCTTCATTACCATATGCCTGATTATGCTCATACATTCGTCACTCTATCAAATTTAATCAATGCTTCGTCACAAGATATTAAGGCTCTAAATAATGAGATGAAAATATCAGAAGAACAATATCGTTCATTATTTAATAATAATACAGATATGATTTATTCTACAGACTTAAGAGGGAATTTTACTAGTATGAACCCTGTTTTTCTTAAAAACTTAGGATATGCACAAGAAGAGTTGTTAGGAAAATCTGCGTTAAAATTAGTTCAAGAGGCAGATGTAAATCGAATCAAAAGACATTTTCATCGAACAATTGATGGTAAACCTCAGTATTATGACATTGAAATATATACGAAGAATGGCAAAGCTTCGTATTATCATATAAAAAATATCCCGATAACTGTGAATAATGAATGTGTAGGGATATATGGAATTGGAAGAGACATAACAGAGAACTTGGAATTTGAAAGGAAAATCACACAATTAGCTAATTATGATGAGGAAACAGGGTTACCTAATCGTAATAAATTTAAAGAAATTATTGATCGGATGTTAGAGAGAGCTAAAAAGAAAAAACGGACTTTAGCTGTTCTGTTTGTTGATTTTAATCGGTTTAATATGATTAATGATGCACTTGGACATGATGCTGGCGATCTGTTTTTAAAGGAAATGGCAGTAAGAATAAAAAATTGTCTTTTAACAGGGGCTTATGTAGGAAGATTTGGAAGTGATAAATTCACTATTTTATTAACGAAAAATTCAAGCCCTGAATATGTCACTAGTATGTGTAAATTATTATTAGAAGCCATACAATTACCTTTCAAATTTCAAGATAAGGAGTTCTTTATAACAGCGAGCATTGGAGTTAGTATGTATCCTTATGACGGATATGATAGTGATATATTAATGAAGAATGCTGATATTGCCTTAAATCGAGCAAAGCTCCAAGGCGGGAATGAATGGATTTTCTTTTCTGATGAAATGAATGATGAAACCATTAAACGTTTAGAGCTGGAAAGTGATCTACGGCGTGCTTTGAAAAATAATGAATTATACCTTTTGTACCAGCCAATCGTTGAAAAGGGGACTAGAAAGCTGATAACTTGTGAAGCGCTAATCCGTTGGCAGCATCCTCAAAGAGGAATAGTTCCACCTTTAGAGTTTATTCCAATAGCCGAAGAAACGGGTTTAATCCATTCAATTGGGAAATGGGTATTGAAAACGGCTTGTAAACAGGTTGTAGATTGGCATAATGAAGGATTAACTGATGTAAGTATATCAATAAATGTTTCTGCTTTTCAATTTCAAAACCGATGGTTTATTGAAGAGGTAAAGAATGCACTAGCATATTCAGGACTGCATCCTAACTATCTTCATCTAGAATTAACAGAAACAGTCATGCTAAATGATTCACAAAAAACAATAGAAGTCATGAAAGCACTTACGAATATTGGTGTGAAAATTTCGATTGATGATTTTGGAACTGGTTATTCTTCCTTGAGCTATTTGAAAAATTTGCCGATCCATATTTTAAAGATCGATCGTTCATTTATTCAGAATTTAGATGTAAATACTCCTGATTTTGCCATTGTAAAATCAATTATGACAATGGGACACGGGCTCGGCTTACAAGTTACAGCAGAAGGAATTGAAACAACGCAGCAGCTAGAAATTTTAGAAGGAATGAATTGTGATTTTTTACAAGGCTACTTTATTGAAAAACCGTTATTCCCTGATCAATTAAAGGAATGGTTGAATCATCAACATAGCATAATGATATAAATAAACGGAGCTTAGGCTCCGTTTATTTTAACATTTTATCAATAACCACTCTTTTACCTGTACTCAAAGTGAATTCAAATCGATCTTGTTTTTCATTTTCATAAATAAAATGGTGTTGAACCGCAACAACAGATTCTTCATTATCAAAAATAAGAATATTTACCCCTTGTTTTTTATCAAGATTATCTAAAAATGAAAGATGATTATGACAAAAAATACAATCATAAATGGAAAAATCCAATGTGTTTAGCGTGGAAAGAAACTGTAAAAATACATCATCATCAAACTCATCCAATAACATTTGCAGTGAAAAAACGATCTGCTTTCTCATTCTTACCTTCATTTTATCCAATAGAAAAATCGTTTCATTTTTATGATTGAGACGACCATCTTCTTCTAATATTCCTTTAATCCATTTATGCTGAAAATAGATTTCAATTTCTTGATCGATATAGTGTTCAAGCATCATCGCTTCATCAGTCTCATAATCAAAAAATACCCATTGATCATTAATATTCTCAATCACCCCTTCTAAAAAGGCCCTTGATTGATGCTCTATAAGCTGCATTCTTTGTAATTGTCCCATCAAATAAACCTCCAATATTCAATCGTCTATCATCGTTTTGGACAATCAACGGGAAATTCATACAGTCTTTACGTAATAAAAATTAAATTATTCCGGACTACTTCTATTGCAGTAGACAAAGATGTGTCATATAAAATTCAAATTTGTAGGCTATTTTTCTTTTAATTTCACTGTATTAGTTTGACGTTAGATTCTAGAAAGGATAATCTTAATTCGAGGAATTATTTAGGAGGATATTTTATGCTTAAAAAGGTTTTAGCATTCTGCTTTACTCTGCTTCTTCTTTTTTATTCAGTACCAGTTCATGCGGCGGGTGTAGAAGAGCAAGATTGGCAGGATCAAATGATATATTATTTAATCGTTGATCGATTTAATAATGGGGATTCTAGTAATGATAAAAACGTAAATGCATTGAACCCATTAGGGTATCAAGGTGGTGACTTTCAAGGAATTATCGACAAATTAGATTACCTGGAGGATCTAGGTTTTACAACTGTCATGCTTTCACCCATTTTCGATAATGATGATAAAGGGTACGATGGTTCACGAATTAAAGACTATTATAAGACAGAAGAGCATTTTGGTTCATTAAAATCATTTAAGAAGCTAGTTAAAGAAGTACATAATCGTGATATGAAAATAATAATTGATTTTCCAACTTATCAAGTAAGCCCGGAAAATTCACTTGTCCAAGATTCGGCTAAAAAGGACTGGTTTAATGGAACAACAAAAGATCAATTGCCTGTATTGAATCAGGAAAATTCTCAAGTGAAACAGTATTTAATTGATGCAGCTAAATGGTGGGTTAATCAAACAGATATAGATGGATATTTTCTAAGTGACGCTGATCATTTTCCGGAATCATTTTGGAAGGAATTCTCTTCAACTGTAAAATCAAAAAAGAGTGATTTATATTTACTGGGAGAAGTTAGTTCAAATTCGTTAATTAAAAATCATGAAAAAGCAGGCTTTGACGGAATGATGGATCATAACTTAAATCAACCGATGCGTGATGCTTTTTCCAATATTAATCAGCCAATTAAGCCAGTACTTGATATCATAAATCAACATAAAGAAACATATAAAAATGCAAATTTGATCGGTGCTTTTTATGATAATCCAAATATGAAGCGATATACACGGGATATGGTTAATAATAATCTTTTTCCTGGTACAAGATGGAAGCTGGCATTGACCTATTTATATACACAGCCTGAAATACCAATCGTTTATTATGGAACAGAGATTGCTGTCGATGGTGGTAATGCTCCAGAAAATCGCCAAATGATGAATTTTCGCGCGGATAAAGAATTAATCGATTACATGACAATGATTGGGGAAATTCGTCAGATGCAACCAGCCCTTAGAAGGGGAACGATGAAAACCATTTATGATAAAGATGGAATGGTGGTTTTTAAAAGAGAATACAAAGGCAAAATCAATATTGTTGCAATCAATAATACGGATAAAACTCAAATAGTCAACATTTCGCAAGATAAATTACAAGATAATAAGGAATTAAGAGGATTAATTAGTGGGGGAATTGAAAGAGAAGATAATGGTGTTTTCAAGCTTGCATTAGACAGGGAAACATCCGAAATCTACAATGTTGTAGAGAAAACAGGTATTAACTACGTAATGATTGCCGTCCTTGTTGCTATCTGGGTCGCATTTATACTATTTGTCGTTACTGTCCGTAAACGCGGAAAGAACAAAAAAGTACAATAAAAAATGAAAAGATAGGGTTGGTATTAAAATGAGCATCCCTATCTTTTCATTTTTTTATTCCTTCTATCCGCTAACCATTTATGATCGTACCACCATTCACATGAATAATCTGACCTGAAACATAGCTAGAATCATCGGATGCTAAATATACATATGCTGGGGCAAGTTCAAATGGTTGTCCCGGTCTACTCATTGGTACATCCGCTCCAAAATGTTCTACCTGTTCAGAGGAAAATGTTGATGGAATAAGTGGTGTCCAAATAGGACCTGGTGCGACACCATTCACTCGAATTCCATTACCTATAAGAGAAAGTGATAGTGATCTTGTAAAAGAGACGACTGCTCCTTTCGTAGAGGAATAATCAATCAATTGTTTATTTCCTCCATATGCTGTAATCGAAGCAGTATTAATAATACTACTCCCATTTTTTAAGTGTGGAAGGGCAGCTTGTACCATGAAAAAATAAGAAAAAATATTCGTTTGGAACGTCCTCAATAATTGTTCCTTAGTAATATTTAAAATACTTTGTTGTGGATGCTGTTCTGCAGCGTTATTAACTAGTATATCTATCTTTCCAAACTGTTCAATTACTTGTTTAATAGCAGTTTTGCAGTGCGTTTCATCTCCTAAATCTCCCTGAATTAATAAGCACTTTTTCCCCTCTTTTTCAACTAATTCTTTAGTATTTTGTGCATCTTGATCTTCATTTAAATAACAAATGGCAATATCAGCGCCTTCTTTAGCGAAATAGATAGCAACAGCTTTACCAATTCCACTATCTCCTCCTGTAATAATCGCTGTTTTTCCCGAAAGTTTTCCACTACCTTTATAACCTGGATTGATTGATTTAGGGATTGGGTTCATTTCTGTTTCTACACCAGGTTGCTGTGTTTGATGTTGTTTTGGTAATGTTTTTTTTGATTGTTGATTAGACATAATCTCACTCCTTTTTTTGTTAAAGCTCTTTTCCCAATTATAATTTTCATAAGAACCGTTAAAGTGTTTATTTAGGCATAAGAGCTAGAAATTAAGCTTTTACAAAAGCAATATACACGATGAAAACAGCTTTGTTAAAATAAGTTAAAGGGGGCTTTTTTTAATGGAAATTACGATTCGAGAAATTAAATTAGAAGATGCAACAAAATTACTCCAGCATACACAATTAGTGTTTACCCAATCTACGTTCTTATTAACCACTCCTGAAGAATTTACATTAACAATTGAAAGGCAACGTGACTGGATAGAGGAACAGTCAAAAATAGGTAATTATATGCTAGTTGCAGAAGACAACGGTAAGATTATTGGCTTTTTAAATGCATCACGTTCACAAAGAAAAAGAGTCAGTCATAATTGCATGTTTGGTATAAGTATTCAAAAGGATTATTGGAATAAAGGGATAGGCAGGAAAATGATTATGAAAATGTTACAGTGGGCAGAAAGTCATCCTCAAATTGAAAAAGTTCTACTCGAAGTTTTTGCTCATAATGAAAGAGCGATTCATTTATATCAATCATTGGGATTTATAGAAGAAGGAAGGAAGAAAAAACATATTAAATTTGATGATGGCACTTATATCGATGAAATAATTATGTCAAGATTTGTAAAATAATCATTGTTATTTTCTTTATTTTAGGCTCTTTTCTTAAACATTCTTCCTATTTAAGTTAACTATTTAACTATCAGCTGAAGATCGTTACACCTTTCATTTTACTGGGAAAAGAGCTGCAATTTCCATAGGAACCGCTGGAATCCTTTATGGGGTGTACAAGCCGGCATTGGGCTTTTACAAGAGCAACAAACTATACGAAAACAGCTGTATTTTAAGACATGCAAAATGAAAAATCAAAGGCAATAAAAAAACGAATAGGGCCTAATAGCCCATTCGTTCTATCGATAGTTTACAAATTGCACGTCAACAGATAGGTCTGCTTCCCGTACTGCAGCAATGATCTTTTGTAAATCATCACGACTTTTTCCCGTTACGCGAATTTGATCATCCTGAACTTGACTCTTTACTTTTACACCACTGTTTTTAATGATGGTATTAATTTTTTTGGCGTTTTCCTTATCAATGCCTTGAATAAGCTTTGCACGTTGTCGAACAGTTCCACCAGAGGCACCTTCTAATTTGCCATAGTCCAGATTTTTAACAGGAACTCCTCTTTTTATTAGCTTACTAAAGAGGACATCTTTTAATTGATTCATTTTAAATTCGTCATCAGATATAAGGACAAGCTCTTCTTTATCCAAACTGATTTCACTCTTACTTCCCTTAAAATCATATCGTGTTTGAATTTCTTTCATTGCTAGATTAATCGCATTAGTTACTTCTGAAAAATCAACATTCGATACAATATCAAAAGAACTTTCTTTTGCCATGGAGTAACCTCCTATTACTAATATAATATACAATGGCTCTTTAAAGCCTATATATTTAAAAATAGCAAATTACAAGTGGAAAGTCCAACCAATTTATTAGAGACTAAAAAAAACAAGGCTTAAATGGCCTTGTTTATTACGAGTGTTGTTTTTGGTGGATCAAAACTTAGTTTCAATCTCACACATGAGCCTGTATTATAGATGATCCGTCTTTTTCGAATATTGGTTTTTACCTGCTTTACGATTTTTCTCACGCATCATATTTTTTTCATGGCGTAATGCATTATTATCTTTTGCTTTCTTGTCGTTATCTGATGTATGTGGCATAGATTTCATTCTCCTTTCAATTAGTAACATTCCCTTATCAAAAGGAGAATATGAAAGCTATTTCTTTGCGTTTAAGAAAAATAGTGCAAGTGTTCCGGGACCTGCATGTGATCCAACGGCTGAACCAATAATATTAATATAGAAATCCTTTGTCCCAAACCGTTCCTCAATCATTGCTTTCATTTCAAGGGCAGCTTCTTCGTCATCTCCGTGACTGATACCAACCACTTGATGTTCTAAATCGATTCCTCTTTCCTCCATAACATCAAGGATTCTTTTTAGAAGCTTTTTCTTGCCGCGAATCTTCTCGATGGGGATAAGCTTCCCTTCTTCGACATGTAAGAGTGGTTTAATATTTAAAAGTCCACCTAAGAATGCGGAAGCTTTTGAAAGTCGTCCACCTTTTGCGAGGTAATCGAGGTCTTCAACTGTAAATAAATGTTCCATATGTTGACTGCGGAAATGGATATCCTCAATAATTTCTTCCTTTGAAGCCCCATTAGCTGCCATCTCAGCTGCTGATTTTACAACTAAGCCAAATCCAACAGAAGCGCATTTTGTATCAATAATTGTAAGATCTAGATTTGGATACTCTTCTTTTACTTGTTCGTGGACCATAACAGCCGTTTGATATGTTCCAGATAATGCAGAGGAGAAAGCAATATAGATCCCAGATTGATTGGATTTGGCTAATTCCGTGAACACTTCCTGAAAAGCTTGTGGTGTAGGTTGGGATGTTTTTGGCATTTTTCCTGCTCTAATTTCTTTGAATACTTGCTTAGGATTGATCGTTTGTAAGTCTTCATATTCCGTTTCATCTATGTATACGCGAAGAGGTATTAATTTCACTTGATTTTCTTGAAAAAATGATAGTGGCATATCACTGGCGCTATCTGCAAAAATTTTGACACCCATATTTTTCACCCCTAAAAATTAAAAAATATATAAATAAATTTATGAGTTCACATTTTAGTGTACCATTTTTAGCGAAAATCACAATCCTTTCAGTATGAACAAACGGGATTTGGGTAAATCAATAAAAGAAGGAGGTTGATTATGAAAATTGATTCGGTTTGGGAACATGTAAAGAAACTAGGTGTTGTTTTTATTGGTGCTGTTCTCAATGCATTTGCAATGAACTATTTTTTGAAGCCGGCAAATGTTTATGCTAGTGGATTTACAGGGATCGCACAATTATTATCTAAAATAATTACTCAATTCACACCATTACATCTATCAACAGGATTATTATTGTTTCTATTTAATATACCTGTTGCAATATTAGGATGGAAAAAGATTGGGAAGATATTTACTTTATACAGCTTTATTTCGGTAATTTTTATGTCTATTTTATTGGAAGTGATTCCAATCCAAAAAACTTCAAGTGATATCCTATTATACTCTGTTTTTGGAGGTGTTATTACTGCCGTAGGTGTAGGAATTACTTTGAAGTTTGGTGCTTCAACAGGTGGACTTGATATTATTGCTATGGTTTTATCACGAATGAAGGACAAGCCTGTTGGAAATTACTTTTTTATTTTAAATGCGGGAATCGTTATAACTGCTGGTGCCGTATATGGTTGGGATAAGGCATTGTATACTCTTTTATCACTATATGCTTCTACAAGAGTGATTGATGCTATACATACAAGGTATCAGAAACTTACAGCGATGATTATTACAAAGAGGTCAGAGGAATTAAAAAGGGCTATCCATTCAAAATTGGTACGCGGAATTACTTTGATCCCAGTAAAGGGTGCGTTTTCTAATGAAGAACGACAGATGTTAATGATCGTTATAACAAGATATGAATTGTATGATCTAGAACATATTATTAAAGAGGTAGATCCTAATGCATTTACTAATATTGTTCAAACGACTGGGATTTTTGGCTTCTTTAGAAAGGAATAAACTGAACTGGATAAAAAAATAGCTGCCATAAGGCAGCTATTTTAGTCGATCAATTTCAGATTGAAGTTCTTGTAATTGCTGCTGTTCAGCAAAGGTTGAATTAGCATATGCAGAAGACACGGCATTTTTTGCTTTAGAAATTAGTTCCTGTTGGTTTCCATTCCCAGAAGCATCTTTTGCCATTTCTACATACTGTCTCGCTTGTTGAAACAATCTATTCGCCATTATTCTATTCCTCCTAAAGAGGACTCTTTCATAAGCTCAGTTTGTTGTTCTTCTGCCTCAGCTAAAGTGGAACGATAAGGAAATCGCTCTGCATGTTTTGCCACTGCGTCTTTTCCTTGTTGAACAAAGCGTTTAGACTTGTTTCTTTTACCCAAACGAAACACCGCCTTTTCATTCAAGTGTGAACGAAATAATTATGACTGTTCGTTCAATAAATAGTATGAATCATGTTAGGAATAATAAAACGAGAAATAAATGGCATTTTATTTTAGTTTGAAAAAGTCTTCCAGAAAGACTGAAACCCCATCATCCATATTAGAAAAAGTAACTTCATTTGCAATGTCTTTCAATGGTTTAATCCCATTCCCCATTGCTACTCCTACTCCAGCATATTCGATCATTTCCAAATCATTATCCTCATCTCCGAAAGCGATAATATTTTTTTGATCAATTTGATAATAATCCGCTACCTTTTGGATACCAACAGCTTTATTTAATCCAGATTTAACGATCTCAATAATATGCCAAGGAGCTCCCCAGCGACGATGATCTATAACCTCTGCGTGCATCGTACTCAAATGTTCTCGTATATGGTGGACATGTTTTTCTTCTGCGTGAATGAGTAAAGAGGTTGGATGATCATTTAACATTTGATTGAGATTTCCTGTAGTTATATTAGGATTACCCATATGAAAAATATCTAATAGCTTTTTGTCATGATTGTGTAAATAAACATTATCTAAAACTTCCGCAACAATATTATAGACATTGTATTGGTTACATGAATTTACAATTTGCTTGGCTACATCTAATTCCATTGGACTATGGTAATTTCCCCAATTCTCATCTAATGGATGATGTACAAATGCTCCATTAAAGTTTACGATAGGTGTATTTAATTCCAATTCATGATAATATTGAACACTAGAGCGGAAAGGTCTACCTGTTGAAATCATAACAATATGGCCTTCCTGTTGAAGTCTTTTTAATGTTTTTAATGTTCTTTCTGAAATGGTTTTATTATCGGTTAAAAGTGTACCATCTAAATCTAAAGCAATTAAAAATTGATTTTTCATTTTATGTCTCCTTAAACGAATAGTTGAGTTCATAGAACATAATGTGTATTTCTTTTGCATTAGTTGTTTTTCACAAGGGTGGTTAATAGAAAAGAGCTTCTGTTAAAATATAGCTATTAATTTAAATATACTAAATGTTACAGTCAATTAGAAGGATAACATCATAGAGGAGAGAGAATAGTGGTTATTATTGAGAAACAACAGATTGATTCGATTCCCGTTTTACATCTTGTAAAAGATACAATCAAAGAACAAAAATTACCATTTATCATCTTTATACACGGTTTTGAATCCGCAAAAGAACATAATTTACATTATGCCTATTTATTAGCCGAAAAGGGTTTTAGAGTGGTGTTACCTGAAGCAAAATACCATGGAGAAAGAGAGGACAATATTTCACAGACTGAAAGAATGTTCCGTTTTTGGGATGTGATTATTCAAACCATTCATGAATTAAACACAATAAAGAATTTTTATGTACAAGCAGAACAGGCAAATGAGAAATCTATTGGCGTAGTTGGTACTTCAATGGGTGGGATCATTACCTTAGGTGCATTGACACAGTATGAATGGATACGTACAGCCGTTAGCTTAATGGGAAGTCCGAATTACGTAAAATTTGCAAAGGCACAAATTGAGCATTTTAAAGAAATAGGTGCCCATATTCCATTCTCAGATGTTCAGCTAAAAGAACAGTATCAAGCGTTAGAACCTTATGATTTAAGTTTACAACCTTATAAACTTAATGATCGCCCATTAATGTTCTGGCACGGAAAAAAGGATAAAATGGTACCGTATGACCCAACATTTGCATTTTACAATCAAGTAAAAGATCAATATAAGGGAAATCCTGATACTATTTACTTTCTAACGGATGAAACTGCAGGTCACAAGGTTTCACGAGAGGGTCTTCTTGAAACAGTAAAATGGTTTGAAAAATGGTTGATAAATAGCTAAAAATTTTACAATTCAGCGATTTTTGATATGATGAAGATAATCGAAAGATGAAGGAGTGAAAGTAATGGATGCGGATTTAAAAGAAAGTATTCTTGGTGCGCTTGAGCAAGTAATCGATCCAGAACTAGGGATTGACATTGTAAACTTAGGACTTGTTTATGATATAGAAATGACTGATGAAGGGAAAGCGATTGTTACAATGACTTTGACCGCAATGGGTTGCCCACTTGCTGGCATAATCGTGGACCAAGTTCAGTTAGCATTAAAAGATCTTCCTGAAGTGAAGGATACAGAAGTAAATATTGTATGGAATCCACCTTGGTCAAAAGAACGCATGTCTCGCTATGCAAAAATTGCCTTAGGTATTCCAGATTAATAAAGGGAACATTTTCGTTCCTTTTTTTTATAAACATTTTTTAAAACTTGTTTCTGTTAACTTTTCCCTAGTAAGAACTTGTTGAAATTACACAAAATAAATATTGTGGTGATTCTTATTAAGGGGGAATTTTCTCATGGGACAAAGTCATCGTTTTAGATCAGGAGATAAAGCTCCGAACAACGGTATTTATGTTGAAATTGGAGAGACTGGAAGTCCAGTTGTCAATCCAAAGCAAGTAAAGTTAAAAGCTGGGGATCATTTTCCGGAATCTTCAAATCATAATCGTCAATGGACATATAAACGCAAACCTTAAAAGGGTGGCCCAAAATGGGTCATCTTTTTTCAAATAAAATAGTATATAAAAAAAATCGCGGATATATCAAATTTTACGCAGATAAAATTGTAAAGCCGCGGCTATCGATTACATACAAATAGATTTACTAGGAATATAAAGTGATTTCACATAAAATATGGGTGAGGTGAAAATGATGGACATTCAAAAATTCACATTTACAGTTCAGGAAGCCATTGCTTCCGCACAGCAATTAAGTATCGAGTACCAAAATCCAGAAATTGATATTGTTCATTTATGGAGCGCATTAATCGAAAAGCCGGATAGTCTCCTAACCAGTATCTATCATCGAGTCGGTCTTGATACAAACGAAATTAAAGAAAAACTGAATCAAATGATGACGAAAAAGCCTCAAGTCACTGGAAGCAATCAAAACCCATACATATCGACTCAATTAGCGAATTTATTGAATGAGGCTGAAAAGGAAGCTAAGAAATTTGAAGATGAATATATTTCAGTAGAGCATCTTATTCTTGCCCTAATGAAACTTCAATCAAACGAAATCGTAGAATATTTAAGAAAACATCATATCACGAGTGATTTACTAAAGGAAGAAATCATGAAAATAAGGGGGAATCAACGCGTGACTACACAAAACCCTGAAGCGACATATGAAACATTAAAAAAATATGGTCGGGATTTAGTTGCTGCCGTTAAAGAAGGAAAGATAGATCCCGTTATTGGACGAGATAGTGAAATTCGGAATGTGATCCGTATTCTCTCGCGAAAAACAAAAAATAATCCTGTATTGATTGGTGAACCCGGTGTGGGGAAAACAGCCATTGTAGAAGGATTAGCGCAGAGAATTGTAAGGAAGGATGTTCCCGAAGGATTAAAGGATAAAACCATCTTTTCCCTAGATATGGGAGCGTTAATCGCAGGTGCGAAATTTCGTGGAGAATTTGAAGAAAGATTAAAAGCCGTACTTCAGGAAATAAAAAAGAGTGATGGACAAATATTACTGTTTATAGATGAGCTTCATACCATTGTGGGGGCTGGTAAAACAGATGGGGCAATGGATGCTGGCAATATGCTCAAACCGATGCTTGCAAGAGGAGAACTACATTGCATTGGTGCGACAACCTTAGATGAATATCGAAAATATATTGAAAAGGACCCCGCTTTAGAACGACGTTTTCAACAAGTCTTAGTAGAAGAACCAACCGTCGAGGATACGATTTCGATTTTACGAGGTTTAAAAGAGAGATTTGAAGTTCACCATGGCGTCAATATTCATGATCGAGCCCTTGTTGCAGCGACAACTTTATCCAATCGCTATATTACTGACCGTTTTTTACCTGATAAAGCCATTGACTTAGTAGATGAAGCTTGTGCGACGATTCGCGTTGAAATTGATTCTATGCCAAGTGAATTAGATGAAGTAACGCGACGAGTAATGCAATTAGAAATTGAAGAGGCAGCCCTGAAAAAGGAATCGGACGAGGCGAGTAAAGAACGGTTGGAGTTATTACAAAAGGATTTGGCGGATTTAAAGGAAAAAGCCGATGAAATGAAAGCAAAATGGCAGGCTGAAAAGCAAGAATTACAGGTTATACAAGAGAAACGAGAACAGTTAGAAAAACTAAGAAGGCAGCTTGAAGAGGCAGAAAATAATTATGATTTGAATAAAGCAGCAGAGCTAAGACATGGTAAAATTCCTGCACTTGAAAAGGAATTGAAAAATATCGAACAATCGATGTCTGCAGATCAGAAGGAAAATAAATTATTGCGTGAAGAAGTAACAGAAGAAGAAATTGCTGAGATTGTTGGTAGATGGACAGGAATCCCCGTAACAAAACTTGTGGAGGGTGAACGGGAAAAGTTATTAAGACTAGAACAAATCCTTCATGAACGAGTGATAGGCCAAGATGAAGCAGTAAAATTAGTGAGTGATTCAGTATTACGAGCAAGAGCTGGTATTAAAGATCCTAACCGACCGATTGGCTCATTTATTTTTCTTGGACCAACGGGGGTAGGAAAAACCGAGCTTGCTAAGGCATTAGCTCAAACTTTATTTGATAGTGAAGAACATATGATTCGAATTGATATGTCCGAGTATATGGAAAAGCATACTGTTTCTAGATTAATTGGAGCACCGCCTGGTTATGTAGGCTATGAAGAAGGTGGTCAATTAACAGAAGCTGTAAGAAGAAAACCATACTCTGTAATATTATTAGATGAAATAGAAAAGGCTCATCCTGAAGTATTTAATGTGTTATTACAAATTCTTGATGATGGACGTGTGACTGATTCCCAAGGAAGATTAGTTGATTTTAAAAATACAGTTATCATTATGACCTCTAATATTGGCTCAGTCTTCTTGTTAGAGCGTAACAATATCGCAGAAGAAATTTCAGAGGAAACGAAGGAAAAGGTATTAAGTCAACTCCGAGCATCCTTTAGACCAGAGTTTTTAAACAGAGTGGATGACATTATTCTATTTAAGCCATTGTCCATTGAGAATGTAAAAGGTATTGTCACTAAATTGATTCAGCAACTCCAATCTAGGTTAAGTGGTCAATATATTCATTTAACTATTACAAATGAAGCTTTAAGTAGAATCGCAGAATCAGCTTATGATCCTGTTTATGGAGCAAGACCGTTAAAGCGGTATATACAGCATCATGTAGAAACAAAACTAGCAAGGGAAATTATTGCAGGAAATATACATCCACAAAGTACTGTCGTAATTTCAGTGGAGAACGGTGAACTAATAGTAACAATCGAAAAATAAAGGGATTGTCTAAAATGAAAAGGGACCTGACACCATAACACGATATCTAGAAAAACTAGATAAAGTAGTTTCAGATGGTATCAGGCCCCTAATAGACAATCCCTTTTATTAATGAGTTTCCACTTCTGGTTTCGGAATAGCTGCTGCTAAAATCGCAATTAAAACAGTTGCAATAACGCCGATAATGGAGATCGTTTGAATACTATACTCTGTATTCGTCATTGAACTTGCAACATAACCTAATACTTGCACAAGAATAAAAGTCCAAAAAAGAGTAGCGATAAATTTCAATTCATTCACCCCGATTATTTTAAATTATGTATATAAATGTAAACATTATTAAGATTTCCGTTTCATATTATCATAGCTAATGACTTTTATAAATGGATTTCACAAAAATTATATAATTTATATTAAAATTTATCTAGTTTTAGGTAAATCCACTGTCTAAAGATAAAAGGCTTGCATACATTATAATGACCAATACTGTAAAAATGATTGTTAAATTTACACGAACTTTTCAATCGCTATTAAGAGGAGTTTTAAATAATGTTTGTCACATTTTTGTTTGATCAACAATGGTGTATGTTACATTATCCCAAAAGACCTAATGGATTTGCTGTACTTATATTAGGGGATCAACAGCACTACGTTCATGAAAATTCAAGCGTCTGGATCGAAAATACAGGACGAGCAAAAATGATTGATCAGTTACTAGAAGCGGGTTACACCGTTTTTTATTCTAATTTATTTGGGAAAAACTGGGGGAATCGTCAGGCGGTCGATCACGCATATAATCTTTACCAAATTATTATGAGAAAAGAAATATTGAATAAAAAAATTCATATATTTGCAGAAGGGATGGGAGCCCTTATTGCAGCCCAACTGATTTTATTAATGGAGAATAATATTCGTTCTATCGTCTTATTTTCACCATGCATTTCACTTGATGATCATTTGCAGCAAGAAAAGGACAGAAAATTTTATTATAAGAAATTAATGAAGGAAATCGAAATTGCTCATAATGAGAATAAAGTCAACTTAAATATGAAGGAAACCTATGAAAAATTAATGCAACCACTATGTTTTATACAAGTTGTCGATCAAAATTTATATAAGGATCAACAAAGTATTATTCATGCTATTATTCAAACTCGTAAACAACATAAAAGACAAGTAAATAATCATTTTATATTGCAAGAAAATCGCGAATATATTACTAAAAAAATGATTAAATTCCTACAAGAAAATGAGCGTATTATATAAGACAATCTAGCGGGAGCTGTGTGAGCTCCCTTTTTACTTTTTTCATATAGGAAGACATAAAAATAATTTAAAGAAGGGCTGCATACGATTATTTATAAGGATGAGTTATTTATAAGAGGGGGTCTTTTTTATGGAGCAGGCCATAGTTTTTGCTGCTCAGCAATTTATAGGCTTTGAGCTTTGTAAGCAATTGTTAAATGAAGGATTTGAAGTGATTGCTTTGGAGCATGAGATGATGTTAGATGAACAGGCAGATGATAAATGGCTAGAAATCGGAAGAAATGCAAATCTAACCTATGAAATGATAAATAATTCTTTACAGCTCAACCATTCATCATATATTTGTTTTATACCATTATATGATTTATTTATTCAACGTAATAATGAAATCGTAGAGGATTGGCATAAAAGCTTTACAACACTTTATCAGCTGATTGAACCAAGAGTTGAATTAATTATTTTCATTAGCCCTGCCCAATGGAGAGTTAACGAAAATACAATCTATCAAGAGATTAAAAATGAAATATTACAAAGCACAAGAAAATCTCATTGGATTGAATTTTTTCTACCAACTATCTATGGTCCATGGCAACCAAATCAATTTTTATTTCAACAGCTTATAAATGAACAACAGTATCAAAATTACATAGATGATTTGGAAGATGCCGTTTATATCGAGGATGCAGTCCGAACAATTTTAAATAATACTGGAACGGAATTATATGGAGAGACAGTCTTAATTGAAAGTGGTCATACAGATATGTGGTGGAAGTGTGCAAACTATTTAAATCCAACTTTTCAACGAAAGAATCAACTGGAAAGTCAAAAAGTGGAGAAAATCTCAAAAAAGATTAGTGTGAAAGAAAACATGTCATTTGAACAAGCGCTTGAAAAGCAAAAACAACATTATTTTCGGAAATAATAATTTATTTGCATATTTTCCTTTCAGAAGTAAAATAGAAAAGGAATTTATTTAACGCTTATTATTTCTATGAATATTAATGATAGAGCTTTAAAAAGGAGTATGCGTAAGCATGATAAAAAAGTTATTCATTATCATTGCCTGTATATTACTTTTATCAAGTTGCTCAAATAGGGTTGATAAAGGTAAACTTAACAAGGTAGGAATGTTAGTACCTGAAACAATCAATGATCAAGTCTGGGGAACAAAAGGGTATAAGGGTCTGTTGAATATCCAAAATGACTTTGATGTCGATGTCTATTATAAAGAAGGAATTGAAAACGCATCTGCCATCGAACATGCAGTCAGTGAATTTAAACAAAAAAATGTAAATTTAATTTTTGGTCATGGATTTGAGTATGCGGATACGTTTAATAAAATTGCTAAAAAATATCCTACTATTCATTTCGTTAGCTTCAATGGGGATGCAACACAAAAAAATACAACTAGTTTAAGATTTGAAGGCCATGCAATGGGTTTTTTTGGTGGGATGACGGCAGCACATATGTCAACCACAAAAAAAATAGGTATTATTGCAACACATAGTTGGCAGCCGGAAATTAAAGGATTTGTTGAAGGCGCAAAATATGAGGATCCAAATATTACCGTCTTATTAAAGTATACTGATAATTGGGATGATGGACAAAAAGCTGTAGGGCTTTTGGACAAATTATTAGATGAAGAAGTAGATGTGGTATACCCAGCTGGCGATGGCTTTAATGTACCGGTCATTGAAAAAATTAAAGAAAAAGGTCTATATGCAATAGGCTATGTTTCAGATCAATCGGATTTAGGGAAAAATACAGTTCTAACAAGTACGATTCAACAAGCAAGTAAGCTTTATGATATTGTCGCAAAAAAATATGCAGAGGGTACTCTCCAATCAGGGAATCTTTCATTTGACTTCCAAGATGGTGTAATAGAAATGGGGAAATTCAGTCCCCGGGTTGACGAAAAATTTCAAAGGAAAATGAAACGTTTTGTCAAAAAATATAAAGAAACAGGAGACTTACCAAAGTAAACGTTAGCTTGTAGGAGGAAATGAGTAATGAATCAAGACAAATCGATGGAATTTATGCAAATAGCAATGAAATACTTACCAGAGGCAAAAGAAAAATTGGATCAAGCAGGAGTGGAGATTTCCTTTGAATTGCTTCAACCTTTTATGGAATTATTCACTAAGGTGATGAATGAAGCGTATGAGCTTGGAAAAAATGATGCATTAAAATAAGTTACAAAATATTTCTTAAAGAAAAAAGCTTCCATGAAAATGGAAGCTTTTTTTAGGGATATGAAAACTCAAATTAATTATCGTCTTATAGGTACATCTGTTTTGATCAATACACTTACGCTTTTTTTATTTATCTTTTTGAAGAAATTTATTTATAATTGGAGACACTTTTTGAAACATCGGTTTCAATTCATTCAAGGAATTGAACAGATTATCCACATGATTCATCATTTTATCATAATCAATATTTTGTAATTTCGGATTATTTAAGAGATTTGATAATAAATCATCTGTTTCTTTTGGTTGATTATTTACTTGATTTATAGGGGGAGCTTGCCTTTCCCCTCTAACATTACCGAAAAACATTCTGTCAAATGGATGTACTATTCCTTCGCTATTGTCTCTAGTTTCCTCGCTACTTTCTTGAATTACTTCCTCACTCAATGGTTATTCCCTCCTTCCTTAATATTCAAATTATGCTACATACATGTCTTAAGAATAGACGAGTGTCCCGGGTATGCATTCGAATCTTGAATAGTGACAAAAAAAAATCGACCTGCTATAATTAGTAGCAGGTCATAATAATAACTATAAATGTAACCGAATAATAATATGAATTCAAAGCCTATAATAAGTTGAGCGAAAAGCAAAAAAATATAGTTTTGATTTGTCTTGTTAACACATCTATAAAGGAGATGTCTCTTTATGAATGCAGGAATCATTGGAGTAGGAAAGTTTAGTCCTGAGAGGGTATTATCTAATTTTGACTTAGAAAAGATGATGGACACATCAGATGAATGGATTCGTACAAGAACAGGAATTGAAGAACGAAGAATTGCTGATAAAGATATGAATACATCTGATATGGCTTATGAAGCTGCGGCAAAAGCGATTAAAGATGCAGGAATAGCACCTGAAGAATTAGATCTAATTCTTGTTGCAACAGTGACACCTGATCAACCTTTTCCATCAGTTGCGTGTATGCTTCAAGATCGTTTAGGTGCAAAAAAAGCGGCGGCAATGGACATAAGCGCAGCTTGTTCAGGTTTTATGTACGGTGTAGTGACGGCTAAACAATTTATTGAAACAAATGCTTATAAATATGTGCTGATTGTTGGTGTGGAGAAGCTATCTAAAATTACTAATTGGGAAGACCGTAATACAGCTGTCCTCTTTGGTGACGGTGCAGGTGCAGCGGTAATGGGGCCGGTTTCAGAGGGAAGAGGAGTATTAGCCTTTGATTTAGGTGCAGATGGATCTGGTAGAAAACACTTGTATGAAGATGAAAACAATCATATTATTATGAATGGTAGAGAAGTGTTTAAATTCGCTGTAAGACAAATGGGTGAATCATGTATTAATGTCATTGAACGAGCAGGATTAACTAAAGAGGATGTTAATTTTCTAATTCCCCATCAAGCGAATATCCGTATTATGGAAGCTTCAAGACAAAGATTGGAATTACCAATTGAAAAGATGTCTAAAACCGTTCATAAATATGGAAATACCTCTTCTGCTTCGATTCCAATTTCATTAGTTGAAGAATATGAAGCAGGAAAAATTAAAGATGATGATGTCATTGTGCTAGTTGGTTTCGGTGGTGGATTGACATGGGGTGCAATTGCACTTCGATGGGGTAGGTAACTAGAAAACTGGAACTTTCATTTATTTCGGGTTATTATGTTAAAAGTAACGAATGCTCATTTGGCATATGATTGCTATAAATGTAAGAAAAGAGCTTAAATAAAATGATAATCTTCTTGAATTGGAAGGAGATAGAGAAATGGAAAATAAACGTGTAGTTGTTACTGGAATAGGAGCAGTATCACCAGTAGGAAATGATGCAAGAACATCATGGGAAAATATCATTGCTGGTAAATCCGGTATTGGACCATTAACAAGAGTGAATGCAGAAGAATATCCTGCTAAAGTTGCTGCTGAAGTAAAAGATTTTGATATTGAAAACTATATTGAAAGAAAAGAAGCAAGGAAAATGGATCGTTTTACACATTATGCAATAGCTGCTTCAATGATGGCGGTAAAGGATGCAAACTTAACCATTAATGAAGACAATGCCAATCGTGTGGGTGTATGGATCGGTTCAGGAATTGGTGGAATGGAAACATTTGAAAATCAATTTGAAACGTTCCAAAAACGAGGATATCGTCGTGTCAGTCCATTTTTTGTACCTATGATGATACCTGATATGGCTGCAGGACAAGTATCTATTTTTCTAGGTGCCAAAGGTATTAATTCATGTACTGTAACTGCATGTGCAACAGGTACAAACTCAATTGGCGATGCCTTTAAAGTTATTCAACGTGGTGATGCAGATGTTATGATTACTGGGGGGGCAGAAGCGCCTATCACCAGAATGTCAGTAGCAGGATTTTGCGCAAATACGGCCCTATCAACTAATCCTGATGCAAATACAGCGAGTAGACCATTCGATCTAAATCGTGATGGGTTTGTCATTGGTGAAGGTGCAGGTATTCTTATTCTTGAGGAACTAGAACATGCTCTTGCCCGTGGTGCAGACATCTATGCAGAAATTGTTGGGTATGGAGCAACAGGTGATGCGCATCATATTACAGCCCCAGCACCAGGTGGTGAAGGTGGTGTTCGTGCCATGCAAGCGGCTTTAAATGATGGAAACATCCAACCAAACGAAGTTGATTATATTAATGCACATGGGACAAGTACAGAGTATAATGATAAATACGAAACTATGGCTGTAAAAGAAGTATTTGGAAAGCATGCATACAAGCTAGCTGTTAGCTCAACAAAATCAATGACTGGTCATTTGCTTGGTGCTGCAGGTGGAGTTGAAGCAATCTTTTCAGTATTGGCAATTAAAGAAGGTATGATCCCGCCTACGATTAACTTAGTAACACCGGATCCTGAATGTGATTTAGATTATGTATCAGACGGTGCTAGAAAACAAGAGGTTAACGTAGTAATGAGTAATTCATTAGGCTTTGGTGGGCATAATGCAACGATAGTATTTAAGAAATATTAATATGAATGTTTTGGACAGGATATTGATTCCTGTCCTTTTTTAGTGGTGCAGGAAAAGCATAAACTTTTTACTTCACAACCCTTATTTTACCTGTGAAATTTTGGAGATTCAAAATAATATAGGATATTTGTTGCTTTTATAGACCCCCTTTGATTATTTAGTCATAGAATAAACTGAATAGAACGAAAGAAGGTGGGTCCTATTGGGGTAATTCGTACAGATCAATGGTTAGAAGAGTTAATGGATCAACCAGAAAAAATTTGTAAGAAAATTGATCCCACAATTAAAAATTCTCGTGCCTATTATGAATATTTGCAGTTCTTTGGTATGTATCGGCCCCATAGACGCTCAAAGGATTTATTAGAAGTATTAAAGGAAAAACAGGCATGGGAGAAGATGGACCGCTATTATAAGAAATACAAAAAGCTCTGGAGCGGTCCTGAGATTGATATTTATATTTTACCTATTAACAAATACAATCATGGATTAATCCGCCAAACAAATGGAAAGTCAGGGGTTACTTTTAAAGATAAAATTTTATTTTTTATAGGTGAAATAGATGATGAAAAAGAATGGGAAGCATTATTCATCCATGAATATAATCATGCAACTAGAATGCAACATATGAAAGGGAATGCACTGAACTATACATTGCTTGACTCCTTGGTATTAGAAGGGTTAGCTGAGTATGCAGTGGAACATTATTGTGGTGAAAAGTATTTAGCAAAGTGGACCAAAGGCTATAGTGATAAGATGTTAAAAAAGTTTTGGAAAAGTGACTTTGAAAGTAGATTAACATTAAAGAAGATAAATCCATTACATGATGATTTACTTTTTGGAAGAAAGCTTGTACCCCATATGATTGGATATGCTATAGGATATAAGATAATTTCTGAATATAATAAAAAAACTATATATTCTATTAATAAACTGTTTTCAGTTCCTTCAGAAAATTTAAACTTTAGTAATATTTTTAATGATTAAACCCATAATATATGGGTTTTTTTACTATTATTCGGCAAATTGTGATATTTCAAATAAAAAAATATTGCAATTATTGTCGAACTATAATAATATACTATTTAAATATAGCAACTTGTCTGAATAATTAAGAAGTTTGAGGTGTAGCGAATGAGCACGGAAGCAAACTTAAAAAATCAATCACCACTACTTGAGGTGAGGAATTTAGAAACAGCCTTCAGTATTGAAGGCAAATTATATAATGCAGTTGATAATGTATCCTTCAGTGTGAAGCCAAAACAAATTGTTGGTGTTGTAGGAGAATCCGGTTGCGGAAAGAGTGTAATGTCCTTATCAGTAATGAAGCTTCTTCCTAAGGGAATTGGTTCAATTCGTAATGGTGAGGTTGTATTCGAGGGGAAAAATATTGCACAGATGTCGGACAAAGAAATGAATAAGATTCGTGGAAAAGATATATCAATGATTTTCCAAGAGCCAATGACATCTTTGAATCCAGTTTTTACAATTGGTTATCAATTACAAGAGACACTTTTTAACCATATGAGCATTTCAAAAAAAGAAGCGCGTGAAAAAAGCATTGCTTTATTGAAAAGTGTTGGTATCTCTCGACCAGAAAAAATTGTTGATGAATACCCGCATCAATTATCTGGTGGTATGAGACAACGTGTCATGATTGCCATTGCCATTGCATGCCAACCTAAGCTGTTAATTGCTGATGAACCAACAACAGCTTTAGATGTTACGGTTCAAGCACAAATCTTAGATTTATTGAAAGAAATCCAAGAAGTGAACGATATGGCTGTTATTATGATCACTCACGACTTGGGAGTCGTTGCTGAAATGTGTGACGAAGTAATCGTCATGTATGCAGGGAAGATCGTTGAGAGAACAGATGTTGATACATTATTTCACAATCCAAAACACCCATATACAGAATTGCTTATGAATGCAATTCCGAAAATGGATGAAGAGGTAGAAACATTAAGTACGATTGAGGGGATCGTTCCTTCGCTTCAAAAGATGCCTCAAGTAGGCTGTCGTTTTGCGAATCGTTGCCCGAAAGCAATGCCAGAATGCAAAACAATAACACCGCAGCTTGCGGAAATTGAAGCGGGTCATGAGGTTTCCTGTTTGCTTTATGAAACAAGCAAACCAAAAGAGGGGGCAATGGTTTAATGAGTATGACGGTAAATAATATTGAGGAAAAAGCCTCAAATAAAAAACTGAAAAATGGCAATCTGTTGGAGATTCAAAATCTTAAGACGTACTATCCGATTAAAGGTGGATTTTTTAAACGGACAGTAGGAAACGTTAAAGCCGTTGATGATGTGAGTTTCACGATTGGAAAAGGTGAAACATTAGGATTAGTTGGAGAATCAGGTTGTGGAAAGTCTACAACTGGAAGAACGATATTACGCTTGTTAAGTCCTACATCTGGAAAAATTATTTTCGATGGAAAGGATATTACTAATCTTTCCGGTAAGGATTTGCGCTTAGCGAGAAAAGATTTTCAAATGGTCTTTCAGGATCCGTATGCCTCGTTAAATCCGAAACAAATGGTTGGAGATATTGTATCTGAACCAATTAGAAACTTTTCAAATAAGAGTTTAAAAGATTTAAAAGACGAAGTAATGAGTCTTCTTAAACGAGTTGGTTTACCAGAGGATGCTTATTATAAGTACCCACATGAATTTTCAGGTGGTCAACGACAAAGAATCGGGATTGCGAGGGCATTGGCATTAAAGCCGAAATTAATTATTGCGGACGAGCCTGTATCGGCCCTTGACGTATCCGTTCAATCACAGGTACTGAATCTATTAAAAGAATTGCAAGACGAGTTTGACTTAACCTTTTTATTCATTGCCCATGATTTAAGTGTTGTGAAACATATGAGTGACCGAATTGGGGTTATGTATCTTGGTAATTTAGTAGAGCTTGCTGACAAGGATAGCCTATATTCTGAGCCTCTACACCCATATACACAAGCATTGATTTCTGCGATTCCAGAACCAGATCCTCGGAAACGAAAAGAGAGAATTGTTTTACAGGGGGATGTACCTTCGCCCGCTAATCCACCAACAGGATGTCCCTTTCATACAAGATGTCCCGTTGCGAAAGAGGAGTGTTCGAAGGTTAAGCCTACTTTAAAGGAGGTGAAACCCGGACATCAAGTAGCATGTATTCTATATAACTAAAGAGAAAAAATGGGGGGAAATACCTTGAAAAGAAAATCAATACTATTACTTACTGCACTAATGCTAGTTATGTCTATGTTTCTAGCAGCATGTGGTGGTAAAGAGAAAACAAGTGAATCAACTGATGGTAAGAAATCTGCTTCAAGTGGACCAAAAGATGGCGGAACAATGATTTATGCATTAGATAGTGCTCCAAAGGGGTTATATAATATTAACTTTTATCAAGACACTGTTGATGCCCAAGTTTTAGATTTTATTCAAGATGGATTAATTACATATGATGAAAATTTAAAGCCTGTGCCAAATATTGCTTCATGGGAAACAAAAGATAATAAAGTATTTAAATTCACCTTTAAAAAAGGTGTAAAATGGCAAAATGGCGAAGAATTAACAGTTGATGATTGGATTTTTGCTTTAGAAACAATTGCAGATAAGGATTATGATGGTCCTCGTTATACAAATGTTGAGACAATTGAAGGAGCACCAGCATATCACGAAGGAAAAGCAAAAGAAATTTCTGGTCTTAAAAAGATCGATGACTATAATATTGAAATTACATTCGATAAAGCTCGTGTAAACAATCTTGAAAATGTTTGGACATATCCGTTATCAAGAAAAGAATTTGAAGGTGTAGCCGTAAAAGATATGTCTGCATCACCACAAGTTCGTCAAAATCCAATTGGAACAGGTCCATTTAAAGTGACTAAAATTGTTCCTGGAGAATCAATTGAATTTGTACGTAATGAAGATTATTGGCAAGGTAAGCCACATATCGAAAAGATTGTATTAAAAGTTATTGATCCAAGTCTCGTTATTGGTGAACTTAAAAATAACCAACTTGATATGACTAATTTCCATCCAAGTAACTACGAAGAAGTGAAAAAACTTAAGAATGTAGAAATATTAAAAGCACCAGGTTTATCTTACTTCTATGTTGGCTTTAGAATGGGGACTTGGGATGGTAAAAAGAATGTAATGAACTATGATAAATATCAAAATAAAGAACTTCGTCAAGCGATGGCATATGCGATTAATCGTGAAGAATGGACGAAAGCATTCTTCTTTGGTTTAGGTAAACCAGTAAATCGTCCAGTACCAACTGCACACTGGATCGCTGCTGATGATAGTGAGTTACCAAATCAATACGAATATGATCCAAAGAAAGCTGAAGAATTATTAGATAAGGCTGGTTACAAAGATGTTGACGGAGATGGTTTCCGTGAAGATCCGAAAGGTAAGAAATTCGTAGTTAACTTCAGTCACTATGCAACAGATAATCCAACATTTGAAGCACGTGCAAAAGCACTTACTCAATATTGGGAAGCAGTTGGCTTAAAAACAACATTAAAAATGATCGATTCTAACCTATACTACGATATGCTTGAAAAAGCTGATAAATCAATGGAAGTATTCTACGGAGGTTGGAGTACTGGTACAGACCCAGATCCATCTGGTCTTTGGACTTCTACTGCACTTTGGAACTATCCACGTTGGGTTAACGAAAAGAATGATCAATTGTTAGCTGATGCATTAGATGTAAGCATTGTAGGTACAGATCAAGAAAAACGTAAACAACTATATGTTGAATGGCAAAAGCTTGTCAATGAAGAATTACCAATGATTCCGATTGGTGAAACTGATGAGGTTTATGCAGCTAGTAAACGTCTTCATGGTTTAACTTTAGATGTATCAGGAACAAACAGCCCTCATGAATGGTGGCTTGAACAATAATTATTTTATTTATCTTAAGCTGTAGCAGATAAGGAGAATGAACATGTTGAAGTATAGCATTAGAAGAATATTGGCCATGATTCCAATGTTACTCCTTATCTCCATTGTGGTTTTTACCCTGGCACAATTAATGCCAGGGGACTCCTTCAGTGGAGAAATAGATCCTAATAATACAAATCCGGAATATATTGAGCAAATGCGAGAAAAATTAGGGTATAATGATCCGATTTATGTTCAATATTTTCGTTGGATTTCAGATTTTGTTCAAGGGGATTTTGGGAAGTCTACGCGTTATAAAATGGCGGTTTCAGATGTAATTGGTGATAGATTGCCTAATACAATATTTTTAGGATTAACATCTTTAGTAATAACTTATATACTAGCTTTTTTAATGGGTTCCTATGCAGGAAGAAAACCTCATACATTAGGGGATAACTTAATAGGTGGGTTAAATTATCTTGGGTTAGCAATACCTTCGTTTGTAGCAGGTGTTTTCGCAATTTACTTTTTCTCATTCCAATTGAATCTGTTTCCTTCAAATGGCTCTGTTGATATTACAGTAACTGATGGAACAGTGGGATATTGGTTAAGTCGTTTTCATCATGTGATTTTACCAGCATTAATTCTCGGTTTATTAAGTACCGCAAGTTATACTCAGTTTTTGCGAAATGATATTATTGAAAATAGCCGCAAAGATTTTGTTCGTACTGCGAGAGCAAAAGGTACAAAAGAAAATAAAATCTATAATGTTCATATTTTAAGAAACTCAATTATTCCATTAATAACGTTTTTAGGTTTTGATATTGTATCAATTATTAGTGGAGCAATTATTACAGAAACAATTTTTACTTATCCTGGACTAGGTCAATTATTTATCGAATCAGTAACTACAAGTGACTATCCAGTACTAATGACTTTGACAATGATGTTCTCGTTTTTAACATTATTCGGGAATTTAATTGCTGATATATTATACGGGGTCGTAGATCCACGAATACGTTTAGAATAGGGGGGAATGACATGGAAACTGTAACTGAGAAAACAAATCAAATTATGACTAGCAAACCAAAAAGTGCTTCTCCATGGGCAATAGCTCGGAGAAAATTCATGAAAAATAAACTTGCAATGATCAGCTTAATCTTTTTATTAATCGTAATGGTCATTTCTATCATTGCACCATTTATTACAACACAGGACATAACAAAGGTTAATATAAGCCAGATGTCACTTTCCCCTTCTTCTGACCATTTTTTAGGAACTGATAAAAGTGGACGAGATGTTTTTACAAGATTATTGTACGGTGGTAGAGTATCATTATTAGTAGGTTTATCATGTACATTCTTAGTAATATTATTTGGTACCCTTGTTGGTTCAATAGCAGGATACTTCGGTGGAATAGTTGATAGTCTTCTCATGCGTTTTGTCGATTTTGTATTGAACTTCCCGTTTCTTGTTTTCGTTATTGTATTAAATACTATACTATTTGGAAAAGTTTCTGGCCTTTGGGTCTTAATAATTGTCATCAGCTTTTTAAGTTGGGGTGGAGTTGCACGTATTGTACGAAGTAAAATATTAGCAGAGAAAGAAAATGAATATGTATTATCATCCGTATCAATCGGATGTTCATCCTCAAAAATAATTATTAAACATCTACTACCAAATGTTTTATCTACAATTATTGTTCAAGCTAGTATCACATTTGCATCGATGATTGTTGCAGAAGCAGGGTTAAGTTATTTAGGATTTGGTGTACCACAAGAGGTTCCTAGCTGGGGGAATATGTTATCCTCATCAAAAGAGCCAGATGTTTTACAATATAAAACTTGGATTTGGGCACCACCAGCTATCATCATTACGTTAACCATTCTTTCTATCAACTTTATTGGTGAAGGGTTGAAAGATGCACTTAATCCGAAATCATAAAAATAATTCCCAACCATATTTGGTGGGGATTTTTTTTGTTCATTTACAAATTTACAAATAGTTTCTATTATTTTTAATCCCTCTTTATTCTGTGTTTATTACTACATAAATCTATAAAATCCTACAAATAACCAATTTATTTCAATATAATAAACCTTCAATCTAGTTTAAAATTTTAAAAAAGTCTTGCAAATGTAATCGTATTGTAATAATATTTTATTCAAATATAATAACATTCAGAATAATTAATGAGTTTGGGGTGTATACATGGAGACAAAAACTAACATTGATATCCAGACACCAATCTTACAGGTGAAAAACTTGGAAACTGCGTTCATGATAGATGGCGAACAATATAATGCAGTAGATAATGTATCGTTTACTGTAAAACCAAAGCAAATTGTCGGAGTAGTAGGTGAATCTGGATGTGGTAAAAGTGTAATGTCCTTGTCCGTCATGAAGCTGTTACCAAAAGGAATTGGATCTGTTCGAAATGGTGAGATTGTTTTTGAGGGGAAAAACATTGAACATTTATCTGATAAAGAAATGAACAAAATACGTGGAAAAGATGTTTCAATGATTTTCCAAGAACCAATGACATCATTAAATCCTGTATTCACCATCGGCTATCAACTTCAGGAAACCCTCTTTAATCATATGAAAATTTCAAAAAAAGAAGCAAGGTTGAAATCAATAGCTTTATTAAAAAGTGTTGGTATATCTCGTCCTGAAAAAATTGTTGATGAATACCCACATCAATTATCAGGTGGAATGAGGCAGCGTGTGATGATTGCAATTGCAATCGCATGTCAACCAAAGCTATTAATTGCTGATGAACCAACAACCGCTTTAGATGTAACAGTACAAGCGCAAATTCTAGATCTATTAAAAGAAATTCAAGAAATCAATAATATGGCGATCATTTTAATTACCCATGATCTTGGTGTTGTTGCAGAAATGTGTGATGAAGTAATAGTAATGTATGCAGGGAAGATTGTTGAAAGAACTGATGTTGATACATTATTCCATAACCCAAAACACCCATACACAGAGTTATTAATGGGAGCAATTCCTAAAATGGATGAAGAAGTAGAAAAATTAAGTTCAATTGATGGTATCGTTCCTTCACTTAAAAACATGCCTCAAGTAGGTTGTCGTTTTGCTAATAGATGTCCAAAAGCATTACCAGAATGCAAAACTATATCACCACAATTAAAAGAAGTGGAGTATGGTCATGAGGTATCTTGCTTGCTGTATGAAACAAGCATACCGAAAGAGGGGTCGAAAGTTCTATGAGTAATACAGCAACAAAAAATAAAGAGAAATTATTAGAGATTCAAAATCTAAAAACGTATTATCCAGTAAAAGGCGGGTTTTTAAGAAGAACAATTGCTGAAGTTAAAGCAGTTGATGATGTGAGTTTTGTGATTAATAAAGGTGAAACTTTAGGATTAGTTGGTGAATCGGGATGTGGAAAATCTACTGCAGGTAGAACGATTTTGAAATTATTAAATCCTACTTCTGGAAAAATAATTTTTGATGGAAAAGATATCACCAATCTTGGAGGCAAAGAGTTACGACTTGCAAGGAAGGACTTTCAAATGGTATTCCAAGATCCATATGCATCTTTAAATCCAAAACAAATGGTGGGTGATATTGTTTCTGAACCGATAAGAAACTTTACTAGCAAAAGCATGAAAGACTTGAAACTCGAAGTGTTGGAATTATTACAAAAAGTAGGTTTACCTGAAGATGCTTATTATAAATATCCACATGAGTTTTCAGGGGGACAAAGACAAAGGATAGGGATTGCAAGGGCATTAGCATTAAAGCCAAAACTAATTGTTGCTGATGAACCAGTATCGGCTTTGGATGTTTCTGTACAGTCGCAAGTTCTAAATCTATTAAAAGAGTTGCAGAATGAATTTGATTTAACCTATCTTTTTATTGCTCATGATTTAAGCGTGGTAAAACATATGAGTGATCGAATCGGGGTAATGTATCTAGGAAATTTAGTAGAAATAGCTGATAAATCTAGTTTATATGCAGAACCACTTCATCCATATACTCAAGCATTAATTTCAGCTATTCCTGAAGCTGATCCACGCAAACGAAAAGAACGAATTATTCTCCAAGGGGATGTACCTAGTCCTGTTAATCCCCCGTCTGGCTGTCCGTTTCATACAAGATGTCCTGTAGCGAGAGATGAATGTTCAAAAAGAAAGCCTTCATTAAAGGAGGTGAAGCCGGGACACCAAGTGGCATGTGTACTCTATGAATAAATGAAAAGAATAATATTTGGGGGGAAAAACATTGAAGAAAAAATCCATATTAATATTGGCAGCACTGATGTTAGTGATGTCAATGTTTCTTGCTGCCTGTAGTGGCAAGGAAAAGACAGGAACGAGCGATAGTGGAAAAGGCAAAGATACAGAAAAACAAGGCGAATCTGCTAGTGGTCCACAAGAAGGTGGAACGATGGTTTATGCCCTTGATAGTGCACCAAAAGGTTTATTCAATATAAACTTCTATAAAGATGCGGTTGATGCTGAAGTTATTGACTTTTTTGATGATGGTTTAATTACCTATGATGATCAATTAAAACCTATTCCTAAGATTGCTTCTTGGGAAACTGATGATAATAAGGTATTTAAATTTACATTTAAAAAAGGCGTTAAATGGCATAATGGCGAAGAATTAACAGTTGATGACTGGATATTTGCAATTGAAACACTTGCTGATAAGGATTATGAAGGACCTCGATATGAAAATGTAAAAACTATTGAAGGTGCTGCAGCTTATCATGATGGTAAAGCAAAAGAAATTTCAGGTTTGAAAAAGATTGATGATTATAATATTGAAATTACATTTGATAAAGCTCGTGTGAATAACTTAGAAAATGTTTGGACATATCCTATGTCAAGAAAAGAATTCGAAGGTGTAGCTGTAAAGGATATGCTTGAATCACCACAAGTAAGACAAAATCCAGTTGGTACTGGTCCGTTTAAAATAAATAAAATTGTTCCTGGTGAATCAATTGAATTTGTACGAAATGATGATTACTGGCAAGGTAAACCACATATTGAAAAGATTATTTTAAAAGTAATCGATCCGAGCCTTGTCATTGGAGAATTGAAAAATAGTCAATTGGATATGACTTCATTCCATCCAAGTAACTATGAAGAAGTACAAAAATTAGATAATGTGGAAGTATTAAAAGCTCCAGGATTATCTTATTACTACGTAGGTTTTAGAATGGGTACATGGGATGGAAGTAAAAATATCATGAATTACGATAAATATCAAGATAAGAAACTACGTCAAGCAATGGCTTATGCAATGAATCGTGAAGAATGGACGAAAGCTTTCTTCTTTGGCCTAGGTAAGCCAGTAAACCGTCCGGTTCCAACTGCACACTGGATTTCAGCAGATAATAGTGACTTACCTAATCAATATGAATATGATCCTGAGAAAGCTAAGCAATTACTGGATGAAGCAGGATATAAAGATGTTGATGGAGACGGTTTCCGTGAAGATCCAAAAGGGAAAAAATTTGTTGTAAACTTTAGCCATTATGCGACGGATAACCCAACATTTGAAGCACGTGCCAAAGCACTTACACAATATTGGGAAGATGTAGGTCTTAAATCTTCTTTAAAAATGATAGATTCAAACCTTTATTATGACATGCTTGAAAAAGCAGATAAATCTATGGAAGTCTTCTTTGGTGGTTGGAGTACAGGTGCAGATCCAGACCCTTCTGCTACTTGGACATCAGATGCATTATGGAATTTCCCACGTTGGGTAAATAAAGATAATGATCAATTATTAGCAGATGCGTTAGATGTTAGTATTGTTGGTACTGACCAAGAAAAACGTAAACAATTATATGTTGATTGGCAAAAACTTGTCAATGAAGAAGTTCCGATGATTCCAGTTGGTGAAGTGGATGAAGTTTATGCTGCAAGTAAACGTTTGAAAGGATTAACTTTAGGCGTAAATGGAACAAATAGTTCTCATGAATGGTGGTTGGAACAGAAATAATCTACAAGATGTTGTAACAGATAAGGAGAATGAGCATGTTGAAGTATAGTATTAGAAGATTATTAGGCATGATTCCAATGTTACTCCTTATCTCCATTGTTGTGTTTACCCTGGCTATGTTAATGCCAGGGGATCCCTTCGGTGGAGAAATTGATCCAACAAATACCAGTCCTGAGTATATTGAACAGATGCGTGAGAAATTAGGATATAATGATCCAATATATGTACAATATTTTCGCTGGATTTCAGATTTTGTTCAAGGAGATTTTGGAAAATCAACCCGTTATAAAATGGCTGTAACCGATGTGATTGGAGAACGGTTGCCGAATACAATATTTTTAGGATTTACCTCTCTAGTAATTACATATATTCTTGCATTTATAATGGGATCCTATGCAGGGAGAAAACCATACACAATCGGTGATAATCTGATCGGTGGTTTAAACTATCTGGGGTTAGCCATTCCTTCTTTTGTTGCAGGTGTTTTCGCCATTTATTTCTTCTCATTCCAACTAAATTTATTTCCATCGAATGGATCAGTTGATATTACAATAACTGATGGAACATTTGAATACTGGTTAAGTAGGATTCATCATGTTCTCTTGCCTGCAATTATTCTAGGTCTTTTAGGTACGGCAAGCTACACTCAATTTTTACGGAATGATATTATTGAAAACAGTCGAAAAGACTTTGTTCGAACGGCAAGGGCAAAAGGAACAAAGGAAAGCAAAATCTATAATGTTCATATTTTAAGAAATTCAATTATTCCACTAGTAACTTTTTTAGGTTTTGATATCGTAAATCTTATTGGTGGAGCAATTATTACTGAATCAATATTTACATTTCCTGGAATAGGGCAATTGTTTATTGAATCAGTAACTACTAATGACTATCCTGTGTTAATGACATTGACAATGATGTTCTCGTTTTTAACCCTGTTCGGGAATTTAATTGTTGATATATTATATGGAGTCGTAGATCCAAGGATACGAGTGGAATAGGGAGGATATGGCATGGAAATTGTAACGGAAAAATCTAATCAACCTCTTGGCAAAAAACCAAAAAGCCATTCTCCATGGGCCATTGCTCGAAGGAAATTTGTCAAGAACAAATTAGCTATGGTTAGTTTGGTATTTTTAGTCATTGTGGCTGTCATCTCTATACTAGCGCCATATATAACAACGCAAGATATCTCAAGGGTTAATATAGGTCAAATGTCATTATCTCCATCTTCCGAGCATTTTTTAGGAACAGATAAAAGTGGAAGAGACGTTTTTACTAGATTGCTGTATGGTGGACGGGTTTCCCTATTAGTTGGATTGTCCTGTACTTTTTTAGTAATTTTATTTGGAACAATCGTCGGATCTATCGCTGGTTATTTTGGTGGCGTCATTGATAGTATTTTAATGCGCTTTACAGATTTTGTACTAAACTTTCCATTTATGGTATTTGTTATTGTGTTAAATACGATATTATTTGGTAAAGTGTCTGGAACTTGGGTTCTAATTTTGGTAATTAGCTTTTTGAGTTGGGGTGGGGCAGCACGGATTGTGAGAAGTAAAATACTTGCAGAAAAAGAGAATGAATATGTTTTGTCTTCTGTCTCAATTGGCTGTTCTTCTGTTAAGGTAATTATGAAGCATCTATTGCCTAATGTGCTTTCTACAATTATCGTTCAAGCAAGTTTAACATTTGCTTCCATGATTGTCGTTGAAGCAGGATTAAGTTATTTAGGATTTGGAGTACCTCAAGAAGTTCCTAGCTGGGGCAATATGTTATCTTCATCAAAAGAACCTGATGTTTTACAGTATAAAACATGGATATGGGCACCTCCCGCCATTATTATTACCTTGGTAATTCTTTCTATTAACTTTATTGGGGAAGGTTTAAAAGATGCATTAAATCCAAAATCATAATAATGTAAAACTCCCACCAGTATGGTAGGGGTTTTTTATTTTTATTATAATTTTATTTAACAAAATTACATTATCATTATTCTGTTAGGTTAGGAATATTTTTACTGCCCTTTGCCCATACTGTTGGATAAACAGTTGATGCAAGGGGGTTAATAAAATGCTGTATCTTCATGATGTGTGGGTAAATTGGTTTGAAGGGGAAGAAAATGGATATAATATTTGCCATTTTCATGAATGGAGAAGGGATGATACGATAGAATTATTAGATCAGGTCCCACTTCTATTCGTTGAACCCGTATTATTTAATTACATAGAAAATGATTTGAGTGAACTTCCTTCGGAATTGATGAATGAAGTATACCAAAAAGCCTTTTTAAGAAAAAATCATGAACGTGTACAACTGGATTATTGTTTTGTTATTACTGATGGAAAAGGGATATTGGCAGTAGATACGATTGGTTATAATATTCCAATAAGAAAAAGTAGATTAATTCCACGACAAGAACAATTAGTTTATGAGATGATTGGTCAACATGAACCGGCGAAATATACTTTTGAAAAAGAACAGGCGATCAAAGAGCATCATATTCTCTCACCTAATCCTGAAATTATGTGCGGTCTCACAAGAAAGGAAAGACAACTCAAACAATTACTTTTTATGGCGTTAGATCAATTATATTCTTCTAAAAACGCCGCGGAAATACGTTACTGGTATACTGAATGGTCGCCCGAACTTTATGCGGAAATCCAAGTAATGGATTTTGAGGATGTCTGGAAACGACTGTATGAAGATGTGAAGAATGGCTGGACTGAGAAACACTCTAATCTATGTGAGAATTTAATTAAAGGACAACCTTTTTTTGAAAAGTTATGGGAGTTAGAACATGGACCGAAAGTTAATTAGGTGATATTGATTAGGCTGTCGCTTTTGACAGCCTTAATCACTTTACTTGTTATTAATTTGTACCATGACAAACCCCTTTGTTATTACAACCTGGAGCTGGTGTTCCACCACCGTCATGAATATTTTCATTATTCTTCGCACTTGCAGTTTGTGCAAGTGGACTAAATGACAAGCAAGTTAATAAAACCAGACCGGAAACAATAGAAATTATTGATTTTTTCATGAATATCACCCCCTATATTCTCTATATTATTAATACTCCAAACATTCATGTAATTCCTCCTCTATTTTTAATAATTTATTTTTATTTTTTCGTCGTATAATCTTATAAAAGGAAAAGACTTGTATTTTTACAAGTTTTTTTTAGTAGTTAAGGCACTTCCTTCTAAATAGGAACATTATCTAAAAAACAGCTATTTTCCATTACTAATCTTTTTGCTTATTGTGAGATAATCTTGTAGAATAGCAACATTATTTAATTAAAAGCATAAAAAAAACTACAGACATATCTGTAGTTTTTATACCAACCAATTATTATCTTCTCTTTCTCCCTAAGCCCATACCATTTTCCATTTTCTTCACCATTTTACTAGCTACTTTATTTGCTTTTTCAGCACCCATGTCTAAAATTCTATCCAGCTCATCAGATTCGATTAATTGATAATATCTTTCTTGAATGGCTGAAAGTTTTTTAACGAGAACTTCTGCCAGGCCGCTTTTAAATTCGCCGTATCCTTTGCCTTCATACTCGGAAACAATATCATCAATTGGTCGGTTATCGATAATAGAATATATGGATAACAGATTGGAAATTCCTGCTTTATTCTCCTTGTCAAAACGAACAACTCCATCTGAATCTGTAACTGAACTTTTAATTTTCTTTTCGATTGTCTTTGGATCATCAAGCAATGAAATAAATCCTTTCGTATTTGGATCCGACTTACTCATTTTCTTTGTTGGATCTTGTAAAGACATAATTCTGGCTCCGACTTTCGGTATGCGAACCTCAGGAATTGTGAAAATATCATTATATTTCTTATTAAATCTTTCAGCTAAATCTCTTGTTAATTCAAGGTGCTGCTTTTGGTCTTCACCTACTGGGACGAGATCCGTATTGTAAAGTAAAATATCTGCTGCCATTAATGGTGGATAAGTTAATAAACCGGCAGTAACAGAATCTTTACCTTGGGATTTATCTTTAAATTGTGTCATGCGTTCTAATTCACCAATATAGGCAACACATTGGAGCATCCATGCAGCTTGGGCGTGCGCAGGAACTTCTGATTGAACGAAAAGAGTAACTTTTTCAGGATCAATCCCGACTGCGATATAAAGTGCAGCTAGACTGCGAATGTTTTTTCGAAGCACTAATCGGTCTTGAGGGACAGTGATAGCATGTTGATCGACAATACAGAAATAGCAATCATATTCATCTTGAAGCTCGACAAATTGCATTAATGCTCCGATATAGTTTCCTAATGTAATGGTGCCTGAGGGCTGAATCCCTGAGAAAATTGTTTTCATATTGTTAATTCCTCCTATGTTTCTTGATTGACATTTTAGTATGGAGTTATTTCATGAGAATCCTGTATAGGATTTTCATGATCAGTTCTTTTTCTCCAAACAACAAAAAAACCATTCATCCCTATAAAAGTAGGGACGAATGGTTTGATCCGCGGTGCCACCCTAAGTGCTAAAAAAATTAGCCAGCTTAGTACCATGTGTAAAACATGGAATCTCGTTAACGAGAGATTAATCGCCAAAAACTAATAAGATCAAAAAAATCCGTTCATTTTTGATGCTCAAAAGTCCATTCCATAAGCTTTGCTTGTTTGTTTTCACCAACCACAAACTCTCTAAAAAGCAAAAATCAAATGTACTATTCTTTATCATAGCTATATCGATAATAAAATTTTACCATAGTATATCTGAGAGGGAACAAAATGTCAATAAAAAGGGGAAAATAATTGGAATTCGGTTTAAAGGAAAATGTGATGGGTAATATAATCATAAAAGTAATAGAGAGGAAATAAATCGATGCATTGGTATGAAAAGCTCAATCAATATTTTCCCATAGAGGAAATGAAATCAAAAGAGCATATGGAAGCTCTATTAAAGGAAAGAAAGGATATTTATCATAAAGATGAGGGGCCTTATCATGTTTTAATGTATGCAGAACTGCCAAACTTTATTTTTATCGATTATCTTTTTGTCTCAAAGGAATCCCGTGGGCAAGGCATTGGCCATAAATTGATGGAAAAAATGAAGAAAAAGGAAAAACCAATTATTCTTGAAGTAGAACCAGTAGACTATGAGGATTCAGATACTGAAAAACGATTAAAGTTCTATAAACGGGAAGGGTTTGAGCATGCGTCATCCATCGGTTACGCTCGTAGGTCATTGGCTACGAATGAAGTGAATAAAATGGAAATTCTCTATTGGTCCCCAGGACATGGCAATGAGGAGGAAATATATGAAGCGGTTGTAAAAACATATAATCTCATTCATACCTATAAAGATGAAAAATTCTATGGTGCCTCATATGAACCAGTACATGATGTTGTAACTTTTAATGAAAATAATCATGAAGATATTTTAAACGATCTATAAAATAGTGATTGAGATTGATAATCAATGATAGAAAATAGGTGTTGTTATTATAGGAAATATACGAAGTAGGGTGTAGTTATTTGGCAACACATCTATATGACTATTGTCACAGGGCTGTCATTTTTATAAGGGACGAAACTCATTTTTTGAAAAACTATATTCATTATTGTACAAATAGTGTATAATACATAATATAGATTTTTAATTTAAAGTCATTTTAATCTAAATGAGTGTGTTATAAGCTAAATTGACAATGATTTTAAATTTATTACTATAATATAAAATCCTTATTCATCATTTGTATTGAATGATGAATACAAAATATAGTTAAGGAGTGTGAATGATAAATGGTAACATTATACACTTCACCTAGTTGTACATCATGTAGGAAAGCAAGAACTTGGCTAGAGGAAAATAACATTGAATATAAAGAGAGAAATATTTTTTCTGAACCACTTAGTTTAGATGAAATTAAAGGTATTTTGAGAATGACTGAGGACGGTACAGACGAGATTATTTCTACTCGTTCAAAAACTTTCCAAAAGTTAAATGTAGATTTAGACACATATCCACTTCAAAAGTTATATAAATTAATCCAAAAAAATCCAGGATTGCTTAGACGTCCGATTTTAGTTGATGAAAAACGTCTTCAAGTTGGATATAATGAGGATGAAATACGTCGTTTCTTACCACGTAAAGTTCGTACTTACCAATTAATCGAGGCACAGAAACTTGTAAACTAAATTAGATTTAAATAAATGTTTTTTTATCGCCAAACGCCTTCATACCAGCATTAATTGGATGAAGGCGTTTTGTTTCATAACATGCTTGGAGTCTATCAATTATTTTACAGAAAATTTTGTCTTGAATAATTTATATAAATCAGCTAAAATTAGCAAAACAATAAGCACATAACTAACACTCTGTTGTGAGTTGTAAAATTTGGCAGTTAGAAATTTACTAAAAGTCTATATGGAATGCCCTTTTCTGAAACATTGTTTCTAATGAAGTTAGGTTTTAAATAATAAATATCGGTTGAAGATTGCAACACCATTTTTATTACTAAGAAAAGTGCCGCAATCCCTAGAACTGCTGAATCATTTATTAGGTGTAAAAGCTGGAGGTGGGCTTTGATCAAAGCATCAAATTACACCACCTAGCTTAATGAAAAAACACTATGCATGCAGAAAAAAGAAGCTTTTAATAAGGTTAATAATAAGTAGCTAACTTCATCTTTTATGGGTATTAGTGGATTTTAAAATTGGGAAGATATTTTATTTCCAATTAACTCACTTTTATCATAAAATAGGAGTACAAGTGTAAAATATTATTTATTAAAGTGGAAGTTTTTCAAAATATAGCAACTTTTATTAACTATCATACACTGGCCTTTTTATGGGGGAACAGTCCCTTCATAACTTTCAAATAGAAGGGAGAGTAGATGTATGGAAATTGAACGAATTAACGAGAATACTGTTAAGTTTTATATATCTTATGTCGATATTGAGGAAAGAGGCTTTAATCGCGAAGAAATTTGGTATGATCGTGAACGAAGTGAAGAGCTCTTTTGGGAAATGATGGATGAAATTCATCATGAAGAAGAATTTGTTCCCGAAGGTCCTTTATGGATCCAAGTTCAAGCATTGGATAAAGGCCTAGAAGTACTTGTTACTAAGGCACAGCTTTCTAATGATGGTCAACGATTTGAATTACCAATTTCTGAGGAAAAATTAAAGGATTTACCTATCAATGATCGGATAGAAGAATTTCTTGATGAGCATTTTCAATCTAAGCAATTTTTAGATGATAATGATACATTAGAATTTATGTTGGGCTTCAAAGAATTTGAAGATGTAATCTCATTATCAAAGAGAACTGAATTAGATGAATTACAAACAAAATTATTTTCTTTCAAAAATAAATATTATCTATATGTTGAGTTTCCAGATGATCTATTCGAGGAAGAGGATATTGATAATTTATTAAGTATTCTACTTGAATATGGAGATGAATCGTCTTTAACCGTACATCGTCTCCAGGAATATGGTAATCTAATTATTGATGAAAATGTATTTGCAACTATTAATAAATATTTTCATTAGTAAAAAATGAGGATGGGCTTTTATAGATGCTCATCCTTTTTTGTTTGTGTTTTTTTAAACTAAAACTGATTATGTTAATCGCTGTTTCTAGTAGGACTTTTAATTGAATCCATCGAATAGTAGTAAGAAAGGATGGTGATCAATTAAACATGCTAACGGCATTAAATGAAACTGGAGAGTTAGTTAATTTAATCTTTGCTCAGGAAAAAGGAACATCAATCAATAAAGATCAACCCTTTTTCTGTCCACATTGTAAAGCGAAAGTAGTCTTAAAAAAAGGAAATGTAAAAATTCCTCATTTTTCACATCTTCCATTTGCAATTTGTGGTTCAACCTCGGAACCAGAGAGTGCATTCCATCTACAGGGAAAAATTGATTTATTTAAGTGGCTACATTATAAAGGTTTGACTGTAGAGGTGGAAAAGTATCTACCTAAAATACAACAACGACCAGACTTATTGGTATGGAAAAAGAGAAAAATATATGCTATTGAATATCAATGCTCTTCCATACCGTTAGATAATATGATTAAACGAAGCAGGTGTTATACTTCTGTAGGTATAGAACCCTTTTGGATCTTTGGTGGAACGCTTGATATAAAAGGGAATCACCACTTAATGAATATATATCAGCTAAATGACTTTCACTGGGCATTTACCCAGTTTCATAGAGATGATCAAATACACCTTTTTAGTTATGACCCCAATACAAAAAATTTCTCCCTGCTATCCCATCTTACCCCCGTGACCATAACAAAAGTATTAGCAAGTCAAACAACACTTCCACTTTCAAAGCTTGACTTTCCATTTAATTTTTCAACCAGTTCCATCAATATTGATTATCGTTTCTGGTTAAATGAAAAGAGAAAATGGGTGCAAAAAAAGATGATCTATGCGAAAAATTTAAAGGATCCTTTCTTAAATGCTATTTACTATAACAACCATTCTCCTTTGCTATTGCCGCCTCAAATTGGTATTCCCGTAAATTTCATGGGCATATGTAAGTCTCACCCAATCGAATGGCAATATTATCTTTGGTCCGACGCCTTTATTCATACAAAAAAAGGGGGAATGATTATTCTGTCAAATCTGGAAAGGACATTTCATAAACGTATACAAAGAAAGCATATAAAAATGAGGCAGCTTCCACTAATAAGACATGATTTTATTAAGCAAATGATCTACCAATATCTAAAAAAACTCACCTATTTAGGTTATTTAAATGAAATTCAAAAAGGACAGTTTCAGATGAATAAATCATTTTCCATTCCAAACAATATAGAGGATATGATAAAGCTTGAAGAAGAGATGGAAAAGAAATTATATAGTGAATAATCATATTTTTTGCAGGATTTTTTCATTTCGCATAGAATGTTATTATAGATATAAATTTCGATTTTCGAAAGAATGGAGGCATCATAATGACTAATACAACAACAAAATCACTACCAAGCCGAAATGAGGTTCAGGAAGAGCTAACTTGGAGATTAGAAGATATTTTTGCCAATGATGAAGCTTGGGATAAGGAATATAAAGAAGTAAAAGAATTATTACCAAGTGCAGAGCAGTTTAAGGGGAAACTAGGAGATAATGCAGAGAAACTTTTCGAAGCATTAACTTTTCAAGATGAGGTTGCTGAAAGATTAGGCAAGTTATATGCATACTCTCATATGCGTAGTGACCAAGATACTACCAATTCATTTTATCAAGGTTTAGATAGCCGCATGAATAGTCTCCTTGCAGAAATGGGGAGCGCATTTGCTTACTTAGTTCCAGAGATTTTATCTATTGATGAGGATAAATTAGCAAGTTTTCTAAATGAAAAAAGTGAATTACAAGTGTACAAACATGCACTTGAACAAATTAATCTCCAAAGACCACATGTATTATCAGCAGATCAAGAAGCATTATTGGCACAAGCAGCAGAAGTGATGAATGCTTCTAGTAATACGTTTGGTATGTTAAATAATGCGGATCTTGAATTTCCAACCATTAAAGATGAGAATGGCGAAGAAGTGCAAATCACACATGGTCGTTATACTCGTTTCTTAGAAAGTGCTGATCAACGTGTTCGTAAAGAAGCATTTGAAAAGCTATATGAAACATACGGTAATTTCAAAAATACATTTGCTAGTACATTAGGTGGTCAAGTAAAACGAGATAACTTCAATGCAAAAGTAAGAAATTATCAATCTGCACGTGAAGCGGCATTATCAAATAATAATATACCTGAAAGTGTTTATGATAATCTGGTGAATACCGTTAACAAGAATCTTCATCTTTTACATAAGTATGTGAAGCTGCGTAAAAAGGTATTAGGTGTTGATGAACTACATATGTATGATTTGTATACACCTCTTGTTAAAGATGTAGAAATGAAAGTAACATATGAAGAAGCAAAAGAAATGGTTTTAAAAGGTCTTGCCCCATTAGGTGAAGAATATCAAGAGATCTTAAAAGAAGGCTTTGAAAATCGATGGGTTGATGTGGTTGAAAATAAGGGGAAACGGAGTGGTGCCTATTCATCCGGAGCATATGGAACAAATCCTTATATTTTGATGAACTGGCAGGACAATGTGAATAATCTTTTTACCTTAGCACATGAATTTGGTCACAGTGTTCATAGTTATTACACAAGAAAAAATCAGCCATATACGTATGGGGATTACTCAATTTTTGTTGCTGAAGTGGCTTCTACATGTAATGAAGCTTTACTAAATGATTATTTATTAAAAACGATTGATGATGAGCAAAAGAGAATTTATTTACTTAATCATTACCTAGAAGGCTTCAGAGGTACAGTTTTCCGCCAAACGATGTTTGCAGAGTTTGAACATTTAATCCATCAAAAAGAACAAAATGGAGAAGCATTAACTGCCGAAATGCTAACGAAAGAATATTATGAGCTGAATAAAAAATATTTCGGTGGAGATGATATTGTAATTGATGAACAAATAGGATTAGAATGGTCACGAATTCCACATTTCTACTACAATTATTACGTTTATCAATATGCAACAGGTTTTAGTGCTGCAACTGCATTAAGTGCTCAAATTCTTGAAGAAGGGAAACCTGCGGTTGAACGTTATATTAAGAATTTCTTATCTGCGGGTAGTTCAGATTATCCAATTGAAGTGCTAAAGAAAGCAGGCGTGGATATGACTTCTTCACAACCAATTGAAGCAGCATTGAAGGTGTTTGAAGAAAAACTTAATGAGCTTGAAAGCTTATTATCATAATAAAAGGAAAGAGAGGGTGCCAAAATTTGGTACCCTCTCTTAATGGAAACCACGAAATTGATTTCGGTTGTTTAAGTAAAGAAGAAAAATAAATAAAGCTATAAAAAGAATCGGACTCGTAATAAAAAGGGGAAGGAGCTTCATGAGTCCAAGAATGTTCATACAAAATGCAAGGAGGATAAAAACACTGAACATAGGAATCATAAATTTTTTCATTTGAAAGTAAACTCCTTCCGAATATTCTTTCTCTTATATAAGCATATGATCAATCGGATTGCATTATCACTTGTTTTTGACAATATTGTGAAAGTCTTAACATAGACTTGCACATACAAGTTAAATCATGCTATAGTAAGGGTGTGAAGTTGATCACAAACAAACATATACCCCTTTGTTTGACCGTGAAAAATTTCTCCCATCCCCTTTGTTCGTGTTGAGAAAGGCCTTGTATTTGCAAGGTCTTTTTCTTATGCTATAAAACCTTGGTGTATAAATATAAGGGCTGTTTTTATATAGTTTGCAGCTTTTGTAAAAGCCATACTACCGGCCAATACACCTTATAAAATAAAGGTTTGATTGTTCTTATATGGTTTGCAGCTCTTTTCTCAGTGAAGTGAAGGACTTGCCGAACTATTTTATTAGTATCTAAATAGCAAAAAAAACTTAAACAAAAAAGAATTTGACGCTTAGCCAAATTCTTTTTTTATTGAATATGAAAACTTTAGTACAGTTTCTAAAGTTAAGGCAGTCTTGATACGGTCCATCGCCTAGCCCCTTGAGGTCCAATAAAGAGCAGACTTCATTGGGAAAATCCAGAACCGATATGCTTTTAGAAAGGTAAAGTTCACCCTTCCTGGAACATTTGCTTGTTGAGACTTACCAAAGCACTTGTGCTTTTATTATTATCGATAACCTATTTAGTTTCTTTATCAATATAGCTCCAAAAAGTACCGTATTTCCCTTTTATTACTCTTACCTTCTGTTGTAATACCCATTTTTTTAATTCTTTTTCTACCTCGGTAATTGACATATCATAGACCATTGCTATTTCCTTAGAAGCTACAAGCTTAAATATTTTTAGAAACTGTTCCAATGATGGTAACTGGGCGGGCACTGGTTTTTCATCTAGCATTTCTTGAATAATTTGAACATAAACCTTATATGGATAAAGACCGGTTATTTTTAATCCTTCATCTTCAATATTTTCATTGAAAAATACAAGTGAAGGAATTTCACTTACTTCCATTTCAGATAATATTTTTAAATCACATTGAAAAGCTTTTGCTGCACTATCTGAATGGATATCATTCAAAAATTCATCAATATCTAAGTTGATACTCCGAGCACACTCAGTAAGAATATCTAAATTCGATACATTTTGCTTTTCCAGAAACAAAACCTCTTGGACTTTTCGCAGAAACCTGATACCCGCTTTTCTTCCCTGTAATTCAGCCGCTTTAATAGCAATAGATGGAAGATAGGGGGTTGAAATAGGGTTTTCAAACCAGAGATCACCATCACACGACATTCCAGTTCTATTTGCTGTTTTCTCCCAAAGTTGTGCAATTGATTCATACTTCTTAGAGCTGAAATTCAACCGGGTTAGATCGGTGCTTAAAACATGCTTTAAGCGGAAGTATTTCCCGTATTCAAGCTGTAGCTTTTTGATGATTGGCTCTAATGCCCAACATTCAGGACATAACGGATCAACAAATATATAAATTTCCAAAGGCTTCTTTTCTGCATTTAAACAGCAATGATAGTTAGGAAGTAGATTATCTTTCAATTTTCTTCACCTATCACTGTGTCAGGTGTGTTGACCATATGCCTTGCGGTAAGTACTAATCTAGAAAAAAACTCATCACGTATTGTTCCATCTAATTTTATTTCATCCATTGCTTCACTCATACATGATAACCACGCTCTCGCACGTGTTGGCGTAATCTCATGTGGAAGATGGCGCGCACGCATCATTGGATGTCCATGTACTTCAGTATAAAGTTTCGGTCCACCTAAGTATTCAGTTAAAAACATTTTTTGTTTTTGTGCAACTTCCGATAAGTCATCTGGAAAAATTGGGATTAGATCGGGATGTTTCGCTACTTTAGAGTAAAATGCATCAACAAGATTATGCAGTGCTTTTTCCCCGATTACCTCATACGGTACAATACGTTTACCTACCATATGAATATCTCCTTTTAATATATAATTGATCATGTACGTTTATTGTAGCAATGGGAGTAAAATAACTCAAACAAATCGCTTTTTCATTATTATATTTTGTTTTTTGGAGCAAAATATCCAGAAAAGACTAAAAAAACGCTACTCTTATTCATCAATAGGAATAGCGTTTTCGTCAATATTAACTATAAAAATGATCTGTTACCTTTTTTACGTAATTTTGTGTTTCTTTAAATGGCGGAATTCCATCATACTTGTCAACATTTCCTGGTCCGGCATTATAAGCCGCAAGTGCTAAGGAAACATTTCCATTGTATCGGTCAAGCATGCTTTTTAAATATTTGCTCCCAGCCAATACATTTTGCTCGGCGTCGAAAACATCGGTTACCCCTAAGCTTTTGGCTGTTGATGGCATAAGTTGCATTAAGCCTGCTGCACCAGATCGACTAACAGCATTTGTGTTGAAGCCAGATTCTTGATGAATCACTGACTGGATTAATTTTGTAGGCAAATTAAATTGCTCACTTGCCTTTTGGATAATAGCTTCAATATCTTTAGGCGCAGTGATTTGTTTTACGGCATTCATTGGTGTAGAGTTTACCTGCGTATAATTGAAATTCATTGGCAATGGAGTGCTTAATGAACGATATAGACTGGAGGATTGGTCCTCCTCGCTTGCAGAATTTAAAGAGTTTTGTAATACACTTGCTAATACCTCTTGAAAGAGTGAACTAGTATTAAAACTTTGTGAAGGTGTTGAGTTTGAAAAATTTTGAAATGCTTGAAGCTCTAATAATGTTCTAAATTGGTTAACTGTTGTCATTTCATTGTTCCTCTTTTATTTATTGATTGTTGCTTTTCGCACTTAGAATAATCCTTTAAAAAATCAGGATTCGAGCTCTTTTTTTCGATATAGTTAACCTTTAATAACAAAAGTAACAAAGTATTAGAAAAGAGCCTTATAGAATCGTACAATTTTATTATCGGTTTTTCGAATCGGAATGTTTAGCTGATTCATTAATAAATGAAAATTCTTCTTTCCTTGGTGATAGTCAGTCACTTCATATTCTATCTCATAATCTGTTACATTTAAATAGGAACTAATGTCAAATACAAGTAATCCATTTAACACTTTTTTTTCAGCACGTTTGGTCGTTAAACAACCAAAATAGGTTAAATCATCAAGTGGTATGTTCATTCCTTCGAGCTTGTTCCGTACTTCATTGTTTGGAAGTTTTCCAATAGAAATCATTTCGTTAAATTCACTCGGAGTGATGATTTCATTGGTTTCTAATAATCCAACATCAGCAGGCTGTTTTAGTGTTAACTCATAGACATCCTTTTTATGTCGTATCCGTAGGGCACAGCTTTTTTTTCTTAATAAAAAGGATGGAGTATCAAAATAATAATTATCCTGACTGTGAAAATCCTGATCTTTTACTGAAAATGTACTTTTAATATGTTCAAATTCTGATTCAGTAACGATGTTTTTAAATTCAATTTCAATTTCACTACTCATTTTTTTCTCCTATAGTCTCATAGTATAATTCATGTCTACATGCATTTTATCAATAGTTGTCTTGCGTGTGCAATCTAGAAATATGGTAAAATGATAATGAAAAGGAAAATGGTCTCCATATTGAGTTTTGTGTTAGAGGTGATGGGAATGAATCATTGGGATCAGTTTTTGGCTCCTTATAAGCAAGCGGTAGATGAGCTTAAGATTAAATTAAAAGGTATGCGGACTCAGTTTGAACAGGAACATATTCACTCGCCAATTGAGTTTGTAACAGGTCGCGTAAAACCAATTGCGAGTATTTTAGATAAAGCAATGCAAAAGGGCATTCCTCTTGATCAATTAGAATCAGAAATGCAAGATATAGCAGGTCTTCGAATGATGTGTCAATTTGTGGATGATATAAAAAAGGTAGTCGAATTGATAAGAATGAGAAATGATTTTAAAATTATTGAAGAAAGAGATTATATTTCAAATAATAAGCCCAGTGGATATAGATCCTACCATGTAGTGATTGAATATCCAGTCCAAACGATTCATGGCGAAAAAAGAATTTTAGCCGAAATTCAAATCAGAACCTTAGCGATGAATTTCTGGGCAACCATTGAGCATTCATTAAATTATAAATATCGAGGGCAATTTCCTGAAGACATAAAAATGCGTCTTCAGCGAGCAGCAGAAGCAGCATTCCTACTTGATGAAGAAATGTCTGAGATCCGTGAAGAAATACAGGAGGCTCAGGTATTTTTTACGAAAAATAAAGAAAAACATAAAAGTGGAACGAAAAAGACTATGGAATAGAAACAATTGTTAGGGGAGAAGGTGAGTGGATATGAAGTTTTCAATCACTTCAAAAGGAAATGCAGAATCGAATCGCTTAATGCATAAAATCCGTACATACTTACAAGATTTTGGTCTAGAATATGATGAATCACAGCCAGATATCGTTATATCTGTTGGTGGAGACGGTACATTACTATACGCCTTCCATCGTTATAGTTCACGATTAGATAAGACCGCTTTTGTTGGAATACATACTGGTCATTTAGGATTTTATGCCGACTGGGTTCCAGAAGAAATAGAGAAACTAGTTATTGCCATTGCTAAAACACCTTACCAAGTGGTGGAATACCCATTACTTGAAGTTATTATTAGGTACCAACATGGTGGGAAAGAAACTAGATATTTAGCTTTAAATGAGTCCACCGTTAAATGCGTCGAAGGTACATTAGTAATGGATATAGAGGTAAGAGGGCAACATTTTGAACGATTCCGTGGAGATGGTTTGTGTATTTCAACTCCATCGGGAAGCACAGCATATAATAAAGCCCTTGGTGGAGCGATAATTCATCCTTCACTAAAGGCAATTCAATTAGCTGAGATGGCATCAATTAATAATCGAGTCTTTAGAACAATTGGCTCTCCATTAATTTTTCCTGGTCATCACACCTGTACGTTAAAACCTGTGCGAGAACAGGATTTTATGATCACGATTGACCATTTGACTCTATTACATAAAGATGTAAAGTCAATTCAATTCCGTGTCGCGGATGAAAAAATACGATTTGCCCGTTTTCGTCCATTTCCATTTTGGAAAAGAGTGCATGATTCATTTATTGCTGATTAAATGATAACGGAGGATTACAGTGGCATCATACTCATTACAATGGTTCATAGATAGTAAAGATGAAGGAAAAACCATCAAACAATTTTTAAGTGAGCAGTATATATCACGAAGACAACTAACGGATATTAAATTCTCTGGTGGAAGAATTTTAGTGAATGGTAGAGAAGAAAATGTTCTCTACCATTTATGTAGTGGGGATAGTCTTGATATTATTTTTCCTCCAGAAAAAAGCAGTGAAACATTAATCGGTGAAGAGATAGCATTAGATATTCGTTATGAGGATTCAGATATATTAGTTATTGAGAAGCCTCCTTTTATGAATACTATACCTTCCAGGGAGCATCCGAATGGAAGTCTTGCCAATGCAATTATCGGTTATTATCAGAAAAAGTCGATAGAAGCAACAGTTCATATTGTCACTCGTCTTGATCGAAATACATCGGGGTTAGTTCTAGTGGCGAAACATCGTTATATGCATCATTTATTAAGCCAAATGCAGCAAAAACGCCAAATCAAACGGACTTATGAAGCTCTTGTTAGCGGCGTAATGGGTAATCGAAGCGGAACGATCGATGCACCAATCGGCCGTAAAGACACAAGTATTATTGAAAGAGAAGTAAGAGCAGATGGTCAAAGTGCGCGCACGAATTTTGAAGTGTTAAAGCAGTACAAAGATTATTGCCATTTAAAAATATGGCTAGACACAGGTAGAACTCATCAAATTCGTGTTCACATGTCTTATACAGGACATCCTTTGTTAGGAGATGAATTATATGGAGGAGACATCTCAAAATATAATCGGCAAGCGTTACATTGCAGTCAGTTAGAATTTTGCCATCCGATCTCAAAGCAGCAATTTATCTTTCATAGCAAGTTCCCATTTGTGTAAATTATAAATACTTAGTCGGGCAGTGTTAACTGTAAAATCAGGCAGTAGGGCTTTTATAAAAGCAAAAATATATATAATAGTCCTAGTTTACTTACAGTAAACTAGGAGTTGAACGGACATTAGGTACAATATTTGCGAAAAAGTAAGAGGATGTACCCTATTTAACCAAATAACGGTACCTATGTCCGCAACCAAAAGAAAAAAATCTCACAAATAAGGGAAAGGCTATCCAAAAAATTCAATTAAATGTTCGAAACTTCTCCGAAACAAAAGGCATGGAGGATGGGACAGATACAACTTCCATCTCCGGATAGCGTAATGCAGTTAGTTGTCCACCGAAGACGGCTCCAGTATCAATGTTCACTGTGTTTCCCACAAATCTTGCCTCACATACAGGTGTATGGCCGTAGACGATGAATGGCTTACCTGTATACTGCTTGGCCCAATCTCTTCTAACAGGTGATCCATCTTCATGCTTTTCCCCGGTAATATCACCATATAAAACAAAGGTTTTAACACTTTTATGGAATTTACCTATGTAATCTTCCTTTATGCCGGCATGAGCAATAAGTAGTTTTTTATGATCTAACACTTGATAAAGTGGTGATTCCTCATATAACTGCATAAACATTTTTTTATAATGATTTTCTTCTTTGTTCGTGCATGCTTTAAGCTCAGCTACGGTCGTTTCTAATCCATGTGTGATTTGAACTTTTCTTCCTAAAAAATAACGATAGAGTTTATTACAATGATTTCCCGGTACATAATAGGCAAGCTGTTGGTTCCACAGCTTCCATACAATTTCAATAATTTTTAATGAGTGTGGTCCACGATCTGTTAAATCACCAACAAAACCTAGTTTTCTTTGGTCATGGATAGGGTAGCCGGAACTCCAATCATATCCAAGTTTTATCGTTAGATTGTAAAATTCTTCGTAACATCCATGTATATCACCAATAATATCTATTTTCATCCCAAGTCTCCTTAGTTACATCATTTTTTACTATATTTTTTATGATTCTTTTAGGTTTCATGCAAAATAACAATAATTAGTGGAAATATAAAAATAGTTAAAATAAATTGTAACAAATTTTAATGGTTATTTAACGACAAGCAATAAAAGTTTTGTTAGTATATTGAGATATAAAAAGAAGGCTGTTTTCTTTTAGTATCATTTTGTTTTGTAAAAGCTCCACTACTGGCTTTTTACACTTCATTAAGGGTTCAGCGTTCTTATGAAGTTTACAGCTCTTTTCTCAGTGGAATGAAGGACTTGTTGATCTTCAAGCTATTTTTATTAGTTCTTAATAAAGAAAAGAGTAGAAAAGAAAGGGGAGGAATTATGGAAGGTGGATCACTTACTTCAATTGTAATAGTAGTTGTAGCAGCGTTCCTAACACCACTGTTACTTCACCGCTTTAAATTGAATGTTATACCTGTAGTAATTGGTGAAATAATTGTTGGTTTAATAATAGGGAAAAGCGGATTTGATTTAATCGAGAAGGATATGTGGCTTCAAACATTATCGACTTTAGGTTTTATTTTTCTAATGTTCTTAAGTGGCTTAGAAATAGATTTCACCGCATTTTCTGGTGGGAAAAAGTCAATAACCTTACCAAATGGGAAAAAGGAACCAAATCGATTAAAGGTAGCAACCATCATATTTATTGGTATCCTAATCGTTTCTATCCTACTTGCCTACTTGTTTGTATTTATAGGATTAATGGATGATGTCATGTTGTTAACATTGATTATTTCTACGATCTCATTAGGTGTGGTTGTACCGACATTAAAGGATGCCCACATAATGAAAACGGGAATTGGTCAGATCATTTTGTTAATTGCAGTGATTGCAGATTTAGTTACGATGATTTTACTGACCGTTTATGTCTCTTTAACGAGTGGTGGCGAAGGGAATTTATGGTTAATATTGATTTTATTTGCTGCAGGGGTTTTTCTTTATTTCATTGGAAAACGATTTAAGACAAGGGCTCTCTTTGAGAAGCTTTCAAGGGGAACAACACAGATTGGAACTAGAGCTGTTTTCACCCTGATACTTGTTCTTGTTGCACTTTCAGAATCTGTTGGAGCGGAAAATATTTTGGGGGCATTCTTAGCAGGAACACTTGTCTCATTGTTAGCACCGAATCAGGAAATGATTCGCCAACTTGATTCATTTGGGTATGGTTTTCTTATTCCTATATTCTTTGTTATGGTTGGGGTTGATCTAGATCTTTGGTCACTACTCAGCGATAAACACTTGCTCTTATTAATTCCATTATTGATTCTAGCATTTTTAATCTCTAAGTTTATTCCAGTATTCTTATTGAAAAAATGGTATGATACTAAAACTGTTGTCTCATCTGCATTCTTGCTAACGTCAACATTATCATTGGTCATTGCCGCAGCAAAAATTGCTGAAAGAATTGGGGCAATTACAGCAGCAATGAGTGGGACATTCATATTAGTGGCTGTTATTACTTGTATCATTACACCGATTTTATTCCGAAAGATTTTTCCAAAGGAAAATTTACAAGAGAGAAAATTAAAGGTTTCACTTGTAGGAGCGAACCAACTAACACTATCAGTTACAAGAGAGTTAAGTTCGAAATTATATGAAGTAACACTCTACCATACAATATTAGATAAAGAAGAAAAACAAATAGCGAGTTCACTTTTTAATGTTAAAGAAATTCATGATTATGAGGTTGCTACATTAGAAGCAGAAGGTATTTTTTCATCAGATATTATTGTGATAATGTCTGGAGACGAAGAAGTAAATGCACCACTTGCTATTGAAGCAAAGCATCGGAAGGTAGAACGAGTCATTGCACGAATTGAGACACCGGATCTTCAAGAAATGCTAAGAAATCAAGAAGTAGAGGTATTTTCAACATTGCTTTCAACGCAAGCCTTGTTGAGATCACTGATCGAATCACCGAGTGTAATGAAAATATTGACAAACCAAGATACATCATTACATGAAATTAATATGCTCAATCATGAATTCGAGGGCATGACATTGAGGAAGTTTCCATTTACAGGAGATGTCATCTTTGTACGGATTTTCCGTGGAAAGGACTCTATTGTTCCGCACGGAGATACGGAATTGCATATGAATGATCGATTAATAGTTACCGGTTCTAACGAATATGTAGATGATTTAAAGAGAGAATTAGAATTTTGTGAATGGTGTTAGGTTATAAAATTGAAAGAAGCTGGTTATTTCATTCATACTAGCTTCTTTTCTATCAATAATCATATATTTGCTTTGCAAGAGGAGTTAAATCATGTAATATTAGTACTAGGTACTAATAACTTGTGATAACTTGTTGCGAAATTTACATTAAAAGTAAAAAATATAATTGTACTTATACATAAACGAGGAGGAATATTCAAAGATGAATCTTTCTTTACAAGGAAAAACATATGTAGTGATGGGTGTAGCTAATAAACGAAGTATTGCATGGGGAATTGCACGTTCTTTACATGAGGCTGGTGCACGATTAATTTTTACTTACGGACGAGAACGTACGGAGAAAAGTGTTCGTCAGCTTGTCGAATCATTAGAAACAACTGACTCAATTATTTTACAGTGTGATGTAACAAGTGATGAACAAATTCATTCTTGCTTTAGCAAAATTAAGGAAGATGTTGGTACGATTCATGGAATTGCTCACTGTGTGGCCTTTGCTAATAAAGAGGAGCTAAGCGGTGAATTTTTAAATGTTACACGTGAAGGCTTCCTTCTTGCACAAAATATTAGTTCTTATTCACTTTCTGCTGTGGCAAAGGAAGTAAAGAATTTAGAATTAATGTCTGAAGGTGGAAGTTTCGTTACGTTGTCCTATTTAGGAGGAGAACGGGTGATGACGAACTACAATGTTATGGGTGTGGCAAAAGCTTCACTAGAAGCTAGTGTGAAGTATTTAGCAAGTGATCTTGGAAAATATGGAATACGTGTTAATTCCATATCAGCAGGACCAATTCGTACGTTATCTGCTAAAGGGGTTAGTGATTTTAATACCATTTTAAAAGAGGTTGAAGAGAAAGCTCCTTTACGTCGTGTAACGACACAGGAAGAAGTAGGCGATACGGCTGTGTTCTTATTCAGTGAGATGTCTCGTGGTATTACTGGTGAAAATATTCACGTGGACTCTGGGTATCATATTATTGGATATTAATGAATCTCAAAGTAATTAAAAAACGGGGTAGTCTGAGTTTATTAACAGACTATCCCGTTTTTTTGTATGTTACAGGCTTAACACCTATTTTTGTATTTTTCGACAACTGTACCTTACGGGCAAGGTCTAATATTTATATAATACATTAACCCGATAGATAAGGAGGTAAAGTTTGATTATTAGAACAAAACTTGATGTATTCCAAAAGAATATAGAACATTCTGGAATTAGATTATTCAGTTATCGGAGGAATTCATTTTGAAAATTTTAGCACTAATGACCTTTGATATATTCAGGTTTTCACTTGGAGCAGCACTCGAAAAATTAGGTCATGAGGTAAAATATTTAGGGGAATTTGATGCTAGTGATCTTGAGAAGGAAATACTTGATTTTCAACCGGATATGGTTATCGATATGGGATGGGATGTTTGGCAGCAAGATAAATATCAAGATGGAGAACTTGAGTCCATTCGTGACATAATAAAAAAATATCAATTATTTCATTTATATTTTGCCGAAGAGGATTGGCTCCATTTTGAAAGGTGGTCAAAGCGTTATTGTAAGATTATGCAACCATCCTTTGTGCTAACTAGAAGTCCATTAACCATTCGTGGATATGAAGAAATGGGTATTCCAGCTACTTTTTTTGATGTTGGTACCAATCCAGATTTTCATAAACCATCTGCTACTAATCCGGAATATGCATGTGATGTAGCTGTTGTCGGTACGGGTAATTTTACAATCGGAGAAATACGCTATAAGAGTGTAAATGATTTAGTCGTGCCATTAATAGATACAGATTTAGATGTGAAAATATGGGGAAGAGATTGGGACGTATTAGATTGGTGTTATTTAAATAAGAAGATACCTGAACACATGCTTAAAGGAAAACTACCATTCACGGAAACTCCTTCTGTTTTTAGCTCCGCAAAAATTTGTATTAGTTTACAAACCTGTAATGATCAACTTAGCAGTCGCACACTAGATATATTATCCTCAGGAGGATTTTTGTTAACTTCCAATACAAAGGCTGTTCGAGAGAAACTCCTTCCTGGTGTGAATTGTGCAGTTACTAATTCGCGTGAAGAAACACTAGAATTAGTTTCCTATTATTTGCAAAATGAGCAAGAAAGAATACAAATCGCTAGTGAAGGTCATAAAACTGCAATTGAGAAATTTTCCTATCAAAAATCACTTTCCACCGTTTGGCCAGAAATTGAGAGGGAATGGGCAAGAAACCAACCACTTCAATTAAGACCATCCTCACAAAACTTAATAAAGAATGGGGATTTTAAAGAACCACTGGAACTAGATTGGGTTACTCATCATGCAGAATTAGTAGAAGATAAGGGATATAGAGGTTCTGGAAGTATTAGGTTTATGGATGGAGAGGAAAATGCATTTATTCAACAGAAAGTTACCGTTGAACCTTATAAGAACTACCTTTTAACCGCTTGGTTGGCTAAAGAAGGGGAGAAGGTTGGAGCACCTATAAATATAATCATTTATTATTATACAAAAGATCATGAAATTATAGAAATTGGTTTATATACGTCCCTTTTCTCAACTGACACGAGTGATGTATCCGAAAATAAATGGTTTGGTTTTCGTACAGTAACATTAAATGTACCAGAAAATACTGATTATGCGCAAATTTTAATAAATAAGCTTCCTCACAAGGATAGTGCCCCTGTTCTTCTTTCATTATGTGAATTAAGGGAAATTGTTTTATAAGTGTAATAAGAGGAGCCAATTAACATACAAAATCATTATTTTTTCGGCATGAAAACCTAACTTCAACTACTATTTATCGAAAAATAGTGTCTTGTACCTTTCGAAATAATTATACGAAACATAATTTGTAAAAGAACATTTCAGAAAGGGGCAACAAAGTGATAAAAGACAAAACACAAAAAATAGCAGTGATCGGTTTAGGATTTGTAGGGCTTCCATTAACGATGCTCTTAGTAGAAAAAGGTTATAAAGTCATTGGTATTGATATTGATAAGAAAAAGATTGAATCCATTAGAAATAGCAGAAGTTATATTTCAGATATAAGTGATGATAGCTTAAAAAATGCAAATCAGTCTAAACGATTTTTGGTCACTACAAATAATGACGAGATCACAAATGTGGACACAGTCATCATTTGTGTACCAACTCCTTTAAATCGTGATAAGTCACCCAATTTGGATTATGTAGTAAGCGCAGCAGAATCAATTCAGAAAAGGATTCAAAAAGGTCAATTAATTGTTTTAGAAAGCTCAACATTTCCTGGAACGACAAGAGAAATCGTTCAACCAATTCTTGAGAAAAGTGGCTTACAAGCAGGTAAAGATTTTCATCTTGCCTATTCTCCGGAAAGAGTAGATCCTGGAAATCAGCATTTTGGCATTGAAAATACACCTAAAGTAGTGGGTGGCATTACTGAAACATGTAAAAAGGTTGCAGTTGAACTCTATTCACATATCTATAATGATGTGGTACCTGTATCTTCATCAGAGGTTGCAGAGTTTACGAAACTATTAGAAAATACTTATCGATTTGTCAATATTTCTTTTATTAATGAAATGGCAATGCTATGCAATGAATTGGGCATTAATTTATGGGAGGTTATTGAAGCTGCAAGTACAAAGCCTTACGGATATCATCCGTTTTATCCAGGTCCTGGTGTAAGCGGCCATTGTATTCCAGTTGATCCCCTCTATTTACAGTATATTATTCAGCAAAAAGGATTAAATAGTCAGTTTATACATTTATCAGATCAGATGAATAAAGAAATCGTTGATTATATCGTTAAGCTTACATTTAAAATAGCAAATAAAGAGAATCCTACTATTCTTATTTATGGGGTCACTTATAAAAAGGATATTAGTGATGTAAGAGATTCCAGAGCCATTGATATTTTTAAGGAACTATTAGTACAAGGGGCACAAGTAGATTATCATGATCCCTTTGTTCCGGAAGTAAATATTAGCGGGAAAAGAATAAAAGGTACTGTGATTAATCCACAAATGATAAGTAAATATGATGTGGTTCTTATTTTAACAGATCATACACAAATTCCTGCAGAAGCAATTGCTCAACATGCAAAAGCGATTTTTGATACAAGAGCTGTGTATAAAGACGTCGATCTATTAAAAGGAAAAATTAAGCAGTTAGGAAATGGGTTATTTGTATGACTTGATTAGCATAAAAGTACAATTTGCTACACTGTTAGTTTAATATGAAAAATTATCTTTGAAAGTGGGATATTTGTAAATGGAGAAAATTACAGTGTTGAAAAATACTACGAAAATGATTCATAAAGAAATGAAAAGAGTTACGAATCAAATTTCCAGTAATTTGTCTCTTGGTTTAAGTTCACTGCCAATAAAAATATCAAGGGAAAAGGAAATAGAAAATACCTTAAATATTCAAATTAGTAAACCGAAAACACCAGATTATCTAAGAAAAAATATTGAAATGTTAACAGAAATCATCGATCAAAAAATACAAGAGAATTCGAACTTAATGGAAGAGTTACTTTACGGAAAAAAAACACAAATGAAGGACCCGGAGAATAAACAGGAAAAAAAAGAGGCTGCAAAACCTGGAGTTAAAAGCGATTTAAGCTTGGTGAATTTAAGCGAAAAGCAACAGGATAAGGTAAATAAGGAAATTAAAATAGAAGCTGTATCTGAGACAAAAACTGGTACTAAAAGAGATTCAAACTTGGTGAATATAAATAAACCGCAACAGGAGAAGGTAAATAAGCAAATTAATGTAGAAACTGCATCTGAGACAATAACTAGTACTAAAAGAAATTCAAACTTAGTGAATTTAAGCGAACGGCTGCACGATTTGGTAAACAAAAATATTCATGTAGAAACTGCATCGGAGACAATAACTGGTACATTATTAGAGGTAAAAGAGGATTATATTATTGTCGGGTATACAATATTAATACCACTCAATCAAATAATAGGAATATCAGAAATAGTGGAGGAGGAAATCTAATGGCTGAAGCTTATTTTAAGGATGAGTTGGCTAGTTATATTGGATTAGATATCGAATTGGGGATGCAGCCTGAAATGACTGATGGCCTATTAGAAGAAGTTAATAATAATGGTGTAAGAATTGCCAGATGGATAGATTATGGTTTGAAAATAAATAATGACATCGCATTAGATACGATTCATTATGTACGCATTCTATAAAGTGCTATAGCTCTTTGATTGTTTTACTAGTAAGAGAATGATTCCACGCGCAATGCATATCTAATGTCTATAGCTATTTTTTACATTGAATATTGTATTGTGGTGGAAGTCTTTTTTGATTTTTCCGGTCCCTTTTGTTTCTTTAAGTTAAGGCAATAAGTATATAGCTTGTAACCATTATAATAATTGGACTCTCTACCCTTGGACAAAGCACGGTTCAATTATTAGATATAAATGCTATATATAGCTAAAGAAAAGGAGTTAAAGAAAATATGTCCAATATTTCTACTGGCTATATGACAGCCGAACAACATTCTATCACCAATCATATATGTGTGTTACCTGTGGGGGATTTATTAAATAAGGAAATGGGGAACTGGTCTACAGAGGAATTGAAGTATTGCCAATATTATTACGAAAATGGCCAACCACTTGATACATTTTTCCGTTCATATATATTTGATCCCATTCGCATAAGAGATGATTATTATATCCATGCTATGCACACAGGCTTAGGTAAACAAGCGAGAATTAGTGATTGGATGTTAATGATTGATCATTTATTTGATGAAAATGTTAATCTTCATGCATTAGCCCAGAATACAAATGAAGGAGAAGTTACTGAAGTTTGGGTTACCATTCCTTACCCCCATCCCCTTCAAGAAAACTTTGGTACAGTATTAGAAGAGAAATTAGATTTTACAAATGATGAAGATCGCTTAAAAGCCATTAAGTGGTGGATTGAATGCTTTCTCCTTCGTTGGCAGAAGGAAGAAGGGCTACATCAGAAGTTAGTTTTTAAAGGATTTGTTTGGCAGCGAAGTTCGATAAATACAGGAGATGAACAAATTGTAAAAGACACGAATGATTATATTCACCAAAAAGGATATCTGGCATTGTGGCTATTTAATTACGGTTCTCCAGGATGTGCACAATGGAGTACTTTAAACTTTGATGTGGCATGTGCTAATCCTAATTATTATGGTAATACAGAAGTTGACACTAATTGGATAAAAAACACAACCGTTTTTTCACAATATTATCATACAGGCATTCAAATAAGTTTTGGGAATGGGATGTTATTTAATAATACTCATCTATATGATTATCTCAATTTTGGTGTTAGTGAAGGATATATGATGAATAGTCTAATTGCTTTTCAATTTCCAAATCAAACGATGAAAAAAATTTATTTGAACCATCCTGATGAGTATAAAAATATGTACTTATTTACTAAAAAACAATATGCACCTGTTCAGCAATAATAGATTATATTTGAAAAAAGAAGCAACCTATTAAAATAGTTTTATTTTAATAGGTTGCTTTTCATTTTTTTATTTAATCTGTTTTCTTAAACATAGCTCATCATTTCATTACATTGAATCCTTTATTAAGGGGAAAAATCGTCAATAGGCTTTCAATCAACTTTTCGAAAACAGTTTACTATAATTGTGAATAAATAGACAGAAGTTGATCAGCGACAGCGTGGTGACCATGAACACGCATAGCATATTCTCTTCCAAGAATACCTACATTTAAACGTAACATCGGATTATCAAGTAATAATTTAATTTGATTATATAAATTATCGGGATTGGCATTTACAATTGGCAATACACTTGGAAATTTTGTAATGAGATCTGGACGAATATATGTGATGACAGGTTTTCCGAGTGCCATCGATTCCACACTCAATAGACCGTATGAGCCACATAATACTTGATCAACAATAATATCGGCTTTTTCATATAGCTTAATAACTTCATCATGATTCATTTTTTCTATTCTTTGGTAGTCAAAAGCATGTGTTTTTCGTAATTCCGCTAGAGTATTCTCGATATAGGTGGTGCCTTTGAAATCAGGATTAGTTGGTGCATGTAAAATTAAAGGTTTATCTTTATCCACTTTTGGAAAATGAGGATAGAACTTACTGATATCGATGGCAATGGGTACGACATGAACTTTTTCATAGTAGTCTTTGACATAATCATATACCTCATAATCCTGAACAATAGCATGTTTAATATACTTAGATATTTTTGTTAAATTTTCGTGCATAACTTCATTTGGAGGGGAATCACCTGTATATGCATATGGATTATTTACTTTAGCAAGGTCATGGAATCTAACATCATTCCCCCAGTGATGCATAATCATTTTTTTTCCCTTTGACTGTAAATAAGGAAGATCCTCATGATTTTCATGTAGTGTTGTATTGTAATGGAAATGAAAGATATCAAACGAATTAATAATATCCTCTTGATTTGCTTTAATTTGATTTAAGTCTGTATTCACTAAGTGGTCTTTATACCCTAAGTATGAATGAAATGTATTATAACCTACAGAGTAATGCCCTTTTGCTTTGAGAGCATCACTCAATATTCCCATTTGTCCAGCTATTTCAACGATTCCATGAAAAATATTCACGGGGTTTCACCTCTATTCAGCCAGGCATAGGTTTTAGTCAAACCAGTAACAAGATCATTTTTACAACTCCAACCATAGCTTTTAAGTAGAGTATTATCTAGGCAGCGTCTTTGAACAATGTCCACACTTCTTTTTGGTTGGAAATTTAATCTGACATTTTTTAATCCGGTAATGGTTGTAACATTTTTAGCTAATTCTAAAATACTTGTTTCCTTTTTTGTGCCAACATTAAATACGCGCCCAATCGTTTGGTCATTAGATGCAGCCAAAAGGATGGCATCCAGAGCATCATCGATATACGTGAAATCTCGAGTTTGTTTTCCATCATCATAGATGGTTAATGGTACATCATTTGCTGCTTCTTCAAAAAATTTAGCTACAACACCACAATAAGGATTACTAATTAGTTGACCAGGCCCATAAACATTGGATAAACGGAGGATTGTAGTTGGTAATTGATACATATGGTGGTAGACTTGGCAATAATGTTCGGTTGAAAATTTACTTGCTGAATAAGGTAACTTGATATTGTAGTAAGATTCCGGAGTAGGTAAAATACTTGCATCCCCATATACAGATGCGGTGGATGTATAGATAAATCTTTTTAGCTTGGGGGATAATTCCTGAGATTTTTGCAGAAGAAGCCAGCCCCCATAAAGATTAGTATCAAAATCCTCCTTTACATTGTTATAAGATAAAACTAGATTTTTACAAGCTAAATGAAATATATAGTCTACATTTGGAAGAACTTTATTTAGGATATCTTCATTTGTGATACTTTCATGATAAAAAGTGATTTTTGAATCTTTTGGAACGGAAGAAATATTACCAGTAGAAAGATCATCAATGATATAGATGGAATCAGATAAAGGAAGTAATTTTTTAACTAATTGGGACCCCAAGAAACCAGCGCCACCAGTTACTAGAACATGACCAAAATTCATTTTGTACGTCCACCTCCATCGGATTTCATCGTTGCTGTTGAAAAAGAATGTATAGGGAGATCGACGGGTAAATGATTTAAATATGATTGATAAACGGCAAAGATGGTTTCGATTGCTTTTTTTCCTTCATTCCCGTCAACCAGGAGTTGCTCCGAAGATTGAATGGATTGAATCACGTTTTCATACATGTATTCCTCTTCATTATGATCCTTTAGCAGTTGTTCTAATTCATCAATATCCACATCTTCACCTTCGATATACCACCGGCTTATTTTATTTAATGAAGGTCCTTCCAAAGACATACAACCTTTTTCACCGAAGATGGATAACTGATAACCGAGATTATTTGGTTGGGTAACTACATTTGCTTCAATTAATCCTTTTGTCCCGTTTTTAAAAGTTATAATTCCTAATGCAATATCTTCAGTTTCTTTCATACTACTAAAGGAGGTAATGTCTCCATAAACAGTTTTTACATCTCCTAAAAACCACTGTAATAAATCAATCATATGAATCCCTTGGTTAAGGAGCATTCCTCCGTCTTGTTTCCAATCTCCACGCCATGGAGCTTCTTGGTAATATTCTGGCGAACGATTAATTCGAATTGAAACCACTCCTAAATAAGGAGTACCAATTCGTCCTTCATCAATCACCTGTTTAATCCGCTTCATGATTGGTTTAAAGCGCATTTGATGGCATATACAAAGTTTTAAGTGATTGACCTTGGCGAGTTGAATTAGTTCATCCGCTTCTTTTAAAGATAAGGTCATGGGTTTTTCAAGAATGACATGTTTTCCGGCGATTAATGCGATTTTAGCCATTTCTGCATGTAAGCCAGAAAGAGTGGAAATAATCACAGCATCTACTTCATTATATTCTAGTAAGTCAGTATAATTTTCGAACATTTGAAGGGAATGATTTTTATTTGATTGAGTATTATATTTTTTTATTGCAATATTCATTCGATCTTTATTAAGATCACTAACCGCCACAAGTTTTGCCTCAGGACAATTAGCTAACGCTTCTATATGACGGTCAGATATATAGCCGCAGCCGATTAATCCGAAATTAACAGCCATCTTGATTGTCCACCTCATTTAGTAATATAGAAATCACCTGATCCTGATCTTTTTCAGATAGAAAAGGGGACATTGGTAATGCGAATAGTGTCTCTGAGAGATCTTCAGCTATAGGGAAATCTCCCTTTTTGTATGATAAGTTGGAGTAGACCTCTTGCAAATGAAGACATAGTGGATAGTAAATTCCTGAATGAATATCATGATTTTGTAATGTTTGAAGCATTTTTTCACGTATTGTAGATCCAACACAATATAGGTGGAAAATATGGGAACGATTTTCTTTTATTTTTGGAAGTTTGAGCAGATTGGAAGTTCCTAGCCCCTTGTTATAACGAGCTGCTAAGTCATTTCGTTTTTCATTCCATTCATCAATTTTATCTAATAGGACTAATAAAATAGCCGCATGGATTTCATCTAGTCGACTATTATATCCAATCGAATTATGAAAGTATTTTTGGGTTGTTCCATGTGTGCGAAGATTACGTAACTTAGACGCGAGATTGAGATCGGATGTAGTTATGATGCCACCATCACCCACAGTACCTAAATTTTTGGTCGGGAAAAATGAAAAGCATGCAGCATCACCTAAAGAACCCACAGGTTGATTCTTATAGGTTGCCCCAAAAGCTTGACAAGCATCTTCAATGACGATTAATTGATGTTTTTTCGCAATTTTCTTGATTTCATCCATATCAGCTGGTTGGCCGAATAAGTGAATAGGTATAATGGCTTTAGTAGCTGGAGTTATTTTATCTTCAATTTTTAAAGGATCCAATGTATATGATTCCTGATCAACATCTACAAATACAGGAGTAGCTCCTACACGTGAAACTGCTTCCGCGCTAGCAAAGAATGTAAAAGGAGAAGTGATGACTTCATCTCCAGGTCCAATACCATATGCATCCAATGTAAGAACAAGGGCATCGGTTCCGTTAGCTACAGAAACAGCGTCTAATGTTCCAAGTTTTTTCGCAATTTTTTTCTCGAGTTCATCTACTTTGGGTCCTAACACATATTGACCACTTTCTAATACCTTTTCTATCTCTTTTAAAATTTCATGTTTTACTGAAAGGAATTGTTCTTTTAGTTCTATTAATTGAATCATGTTGTTCCTCCTAACTTAGTTTCCTGTCATCATCATAATTTATGTTCAGAAAGGATGTAGTGTAACGGCAGCTACACATACAATCATTAAGTCTAATAGTAATTATTTGAAATGTAACATTTTCATTGATACCAAGATTTTTCAATGAAGGGATATATAATATTAGCGAGTAAAGGCTCCTAAGCTTTTATCATACAAAAAACTACCATTTACATGGCAGTTTTTTCATGTAGGATTTTTACTATTGATATTTAATTTGTCTTCTAGTAATTTCTTGTTGTGAAGAATTCTTTCATCGTTTGGTCGATAGGAATAAGCTTTTTCATTATGTTCATATGAATTCTGAAAATCTCCTAAATTATAATAGCAAACGCACATTTGTAAATGTGGATACCAAGTATAATAAGCAGGATACGTGAAGCTCCATTGATTGGTATCGGCTTCACTTTGCGCAGCTATTGAATACCAATAAATCGCATTCTTATATTCTCGCTTACGTTGGAAATTGTAACCGATTCGGCTACAGGCCTCTGGACGGGGGGTTTTGGAATACACAAATGATTGAAATAGGCTCTTAAGCTCATTATCTAAATCCCCAAGAAAGCGATAGCAATCAGCTTTATTAATACATGCGTATACTTTATCTTCAATCCATCCTTCTTTTATAGACAAGTTTTGATCATAGCTTTCAATTGCCTTTTCATAATGACCATTTTCTCTAAGTTCATTTCCGTAATAAAAATAATCTCTTGCAGAAAAAATATCGCCACGATCAATTTTTGTTTGATATATATTTAAATTACGTCCTGTTGAATGACTGATTTTTTTGTGTTTAATTGCAATATCAGAATTAATAATCTTTCCATAAACTTCTAAGTAGTTATGGCAATCGCCTTTCCAAAGAAAATTTCTTGCTCGTTTAACTAAACGATTTCTCCGATAACGCAAGGTAACATTTCCGTACTCGTCAGTACCGGCATCATAAAACATTGAAACAGAATCTACAGAAGGGTCCAAGGATTCTTTTAATTCCTTTAGCTTTTTTTGGTCTTCCTCAAGTAATACATCATCCGCATCAATATAGAAAATATAATCTTTTGTAGCATGTCTAAAAGACTCGTTTCTAGCGTCTGCAAAGTTTCCTGTCCACTCAAAAAAATAAACACGATCTGTATATTCTTTTGCTATTTCCACCGTTCGATCAGTTGAGCCGGTATCAACGATATTAATTTCATCAACAATATCTTTTACAGTTTCTAAACACCGAGCTAGGACATCTTCTTCATTTTTTACAATCATACATAAGCTAATCGTTACCAAATAAAAGCACACTCCTTTATTACACATTATTTTTTGTGCGGATTGTGTTGCATTTTATATCTTTTACTTTTAACTTTACTGCTTCTAAATCTTTTATTGTTTGAAATTATATAGAATTAACTTTAAAAAATTTACATTGGCATATTTTATACCGCTACGTTATTAATTTACTCAATGCGATCATTTTTGCTTGTATATAAACCTATACTATTGATAAAGAAACGTACTTGGTTCTTTTATTAATTAGGGAGGAGGGTAATTAAAATACCCTCAACATTTTAGGTGAAGACAAGCAGGTTTAAATTTCGGTTAATTGCATTAACAGCTGTAACATTACTTTCCGACGTACTTATAACTCGGATCTGATAGGTTGTAGATGCAGTAGCAGGTGCAGTATCCACATAGGTATCTGCCATATTAAATCTTGCTGTACCTGCTCCTGGCTGATTTCGTATTAACGCTCTTGTTTGGAGCAGTGTGGTGCCACGATACAATCGAATCTCAATTGTAAAACTGTTGTTAGCAGTGGTTGTTACTTCAATCGTCAATGCACTATCAATCTTGATATTTTGATTTGCTAATGGTGTTGCTGTAACACTGGCAACAGTAACTTCGGTATTTATAGGTGTTATTGCAATAGAACCTGTATTATTTTGAAATCCTAATCTTGGGGATGTTCCAGTCGGTCCTCTAGCACCGGTCGGTCCTCTCACACCGGACGGTCCTCTCACACCAGTCGGTCCTCTCACACCAGTCGGTCCTCTCACACCAGTCGGTCCTCTAGCACCGGTAGGTCCTCTAATACCGGTAGGTCCTCTAGCACCAGTCGGTCCTCTAGCACCAGTCGGTCCTCTAGCACCAGTCGGTCCTCTCACACCAGTCGGTCCTCTAGCACCAGTAGATCCGGTAATGCCTGTGGCGCCAGTGACACCAGTCGGCCCAGTGATGCCTGTAGCGCCAGTAACGCCGGTCGGTCCGGTAACCCCCGTGACCCCAGTAACGCCGGTCGGCCCAGTAACGCCGGTCGGCCCAGTAATGCCTGTAGCGCCAGTAACACCAGTAGGCCCAGTAACGCCCGTGGCGCCCGTAACGCCGCTTGGTCCAGTGATCCCCGTAGCCCCAGTAACACCAGTCGGTCCAGTAAGCCCCGTCGGCCCAGAGCCGCCGGTCGGCCCAGTAGTGCCCGTGACGCCAGTAACGCCGGTCGGTCCGGTAATGCCCGTGACTCCAGTAACCCCCATCGGTCCAGTAATGCCTGTAGCGCCCGTGACACCGGAAGGTCCAGTAGCCCCCGTGGCTCCAGTAACACCAGTAGGTCCGGTAACGCCCGTAGCGCCAGTAACGCCGGTCGGTCCGGTAATGCCTGTAGTGCCAGTAACGCCAGTAGGTCCAGTGACGCCTGTAGCCCCAGTAACACCAGTAGATCCGGTAATGCCTGTAGCGCCCGTGACGCCGGTCGGTCCAGTAATGCCCGTAACTCCCGTTGTGCCCGTAACTCCCGTGGCTCCAGTAACACCAGCTGGTCCAGTAGCGCCCGTGGCTCCAGTAACACCAGTAGGTCCAGTAAGCCCCGTCGGCCCAGAGCCGCCGGTCGGTCCGGTAACGCCCGTGAGCCCAGTAACGCCGGTAGCGCCAGTAACACCAGTAACGCCCGTAACGCCGGTCGGCCCAGTGATCCCTGTAGGTCCAGTAGCGCCCGTGGCTCCAGTAGCGCCGGTCGGTCCGGTAATGCCCGTGACTCCAGTAACCCCCATCGGTCCAGTAATGCCTGTCGCGCCTGTGACACCGGTCGGTCCGGTAACGCCCGTGGCTCCAGTAACACCAGTTGGCCCAGTGATGCCCCTGTCCCCAGTAACACCAGCTGGTCCAGTAGCGCCCGTAGCTCCAGTAACACCAGTAGGTCCAGTAAGCCCCGTCGGCCCAGTGACGCCGGTCGGTCCAGTAACGCCTGTTGCGCCAGTGACGCCGGCCGGTCCAGTAGCGCCCGTGGTTCCAGTAACACCAGTAGGTCCAGTAGGTCCAGTAGCGCCCGTAGCGCCAGTAACACCAGTAGGTCCAGTAATGCCCGTAGCGCCAGTGACGCCGGTCGGTCCGGTAATGCCAGTAGCGCCAGTGACGCCGGTCGGCCCAGTAGTGCCCGTGGCTCCAGTAACGCCCGTGACACCAGTCGGCCCAGTGATGCCCGTGGCTCCAGTGACACCAGTAGGTCCAGTAATGCCTGTAGCGCCCGTAACGCCGGTCGGCCCAGTAATGCCAGTAGGTCCGGTAACGCCTGTGACGCCAGTAACGCCCGTGGCTCCAGTAGCGCCGGTCGGTCCGGTAATGCCCGTGACTCCAGTAACCCCCATCGGTCCAGTAATGCCTGTCGCGCCTATGACACCGGTCGGTCCGGTAACGCCCGTGGCTCCAGTAACACCAGTTGGCCCAGTGATGCCCCTGTCCCCAGTAACACCAGCTGGTCCAGTAGCGCCCGTGACTCCAGTAACACCAGTAGGTCCAGTAAGCCCCGTCGGCCCAGTGACGCCGGTCGGTCCAGTAATGCCTGTCGCTCCAGTAACGCCCGTAGGTCCAGTAATGCCTGTTGCGCCAGTGACGCCGGCCGGTCCAGTAGCGCCCGTGGTTCCAGTAACACCAGTAGTTCCAGTAGCGCCCGTGGTTCCAGTAACACCAGTAGGTCCAGTAGCGCCCGTGGCTCCAGTAATACCAGTAGGTCCAGTAGCGCCTGTGTCTCCAGTAACGCCGGTCGGTCCGATAATGCCCGTGGCTCCAGTGACACCAGTAGTTCCAGTAATGCCCGTAGCGCCAGTGACGCCGGTCGGTCCGGTAATGCCTGTCGCGCCAGAGACGCCGGTAGCCCCAGTGATCCCTGTTGGTCCAGTAATGCCAGTCGGTCCAGTAACGCCGGTCGGTCCGGTAATTCCTGTGGCGCCAGTAACGCCCGGAGGTCCAGTAACCCCCGTGGCTCCAGTAACACCAGTAGGTCCGGTAACGCCCGTAGCGCCAGTAACGCCCGTAGGTCCAGTGACGCCTGTAGCCCCAGTAACACCAGTAGATCCGGTAATGCCTGTAGCGCCCGTGGCTCCAGTAACACCAGCTGGTCCAGTAGCGCCCGTGGCTCCAGTAACACCAGTAGGTCCAGTAAGCCCCGTCGGCCCAGTGACGCCGGTCGGTCCGGTAACGCCCGTGAGCCCAGTAACGCCGGTAGCGCCAGTAACACCAGTAGATCCAGTAACGCCGGTCGGCCCAGTGATCCCTGTAGGTCCAGTAGCGCCGGTCGGTCCGGTAATGCCTGTCGCGCCAGAGACGCCGGTAGCCCCAGTGATCCCTGTTGGTCCAGTAATGCCAGTAGATCCAGTAACGCCGGTCGGTCCGGTAATTCCTGTGGCGCCAGTAACGCCCGTAGGTCCAGTAACCCCCGTGACCCCAGTAAGGCCGGTTGGTCCAGTGATCCCCGTAGCCCCAGTAACTCCCGTAGTTCCAGTAAGCCCCGTCGGCCCAGAGACGCCGGTCGGCCCAGTGATCCCTGTAGGTCCAGTAACGCCCGTAGCGCCCGTGGCACCAGTAACTCCCATCGGTCCAGAAATGCCTGTAGGTCCAGTAACGCCCGTAGTGCCCGTGGCTCCAGTAACACCAGTCGGTCCAGTGACACCAGTCAGCCCAGTAACGCCTGTAGGTCCAGTAATGCCTGTCGCGCCAGTGACGCCGGTCGACCCAGTGATCCCTGTTGGTCCAGTAATGCCGGTAGCCCCAGTAGCACCCGTGGCTCCAGTAACGCCGGTAGCCCCAGTACTTCCAGAACCTTCGATAGATAATAATTCAATATCGTCAATAACAATATCTGAACTTCCTGCTAATGGAAGTTTGTTTACAACAACGAGTGCATAGGTAGCATCCAATGGAGCTAGTCCAGTTGTTTGGTAGATTTCTAGCCATGTTTGATTTTCTTGAACATTAGGTATTTTATCTGGAGTTATATTCGTTATTAATCCATAATTTAAAAAATTTAATGAATCATCATAATAAATTATCAATAAGGCCAAAGGAGGAGAAGGTGAAGCGTTAGTTTTTGCAAGAGAGATTAAGAACTCAAACCGCTCAAAGGAATTAATGGATACAAATTGACTGATATATGAATTTACAGAGCCGCCCTGTAAAAGAGCTGAATAATATCCAGAATGTGTATAAAGATTGGTAATTAAGGAATTAGTGGACAACCAAGGAGTTAATATTCCATTTTCAAAATCTCCATTTACTATTAAATTTTTTATAGTCAACAGGTTACCTCCTTTCCATAAAAAGTTCTCTATAGCATATGAAAGGAATGATAGTGCTGTAACGACACTTTCATTATAGGAAGATTGTATTTTGTAAATGGACATTCAACAGTTACCACTTAGAATTGCTTTCATAACGTAATAAATAGGGGAATAGGGAGGGATGAAATGAGTAATTTTGAGAATTTAGTATATACGTCTATAAAAGATAATAACCTCGAATTAACGAAGGAATTATTGATGCACAGTGATACCCAATTGCTTAACAGTCCAGAGTATTACTTCTTGAATGCTTGTTTTTATTTAAGAAAGGAGAATCTCACTAATTCTTGGTTATGGTTATGGAGAGGATTAGAAAAGTATCATGACAATCGAAAATTAGTGTATTTAATGTGGAAGGTGAATTATTTACTTAACCGGATAGATGCTGCAAATTACTTTGAAGAAACATACAAAAGCTTGTCACTAGGTCTTGTAACAGATCCGAATCTTCCTTTTAAGATAGAAAATTTAACAAAAGCTAAAAAAAATAATAGATTTTCTGTAATGCAAGGGAGTATGGAAGTGGCAAATCAGATGGCTACCTTATCAAATGGTTTAATAAAACAAGGAATTGCCTCGCATACATTAAACTACTATCCATACTATTTAAATTATGATTCGGATTACGAATGGTCCTTAATTGGGAAACACAGCAACCCCATTTTAAATGCGAAATTAAGAAAACTGACATATGAACTACTTCCGTTTTATGATCTTTTTCATTTTCATTGGGGAACAACATTGACCTTTGATTATTCAGATTTACCAATGTATAAGGAATTTGATAAAAAGGTGATTATGCAGCATTGGGGAAGTGATGTTCGTCTTTATTCTGAAGCTAAGAAATTAAATCCATATGCATTAGTGAAAAATAGGAATGAGGATCAAATTAAGTGGAGACTTCAAACACTTTCTAAGCATGTGAATGATTGCATAGTTTTTGATATGGAATTATTTCATTATGTAAAAGAATATTATGAACATATTACAGTTATCCCTGCTATGGTGAATTTAGAAAGTTACAAACCTATTGAGAATGAGAACAGAAATAACAAAATAATCATTGCTCACGCTCCAACGTCACCATATATAAAAGGAACAAAATATATTATAGAAGCTATTGAAAAGTTAAAAGGTCAATATAATTTTGAGTTTATTTTGGTTAAAGGAAAAAGTCATAGGGAAGCAATAAAGATATATCAAGAGGCAGATCTTATAATAGATCAGTTACATGTTGGCAGTTATGGACTTTTTGCCGTTGAAACAATGGCCATGGGAAAACCGGTCATTTGTTGGATAAGCGATTATATGAAGGAAAAATACCCTTCTGATCTTCCGATAATAATAGCTAACCCTGAGACGATAAAGGATGAATTGGAAAAGGTGTTAAAAAATATAGATATGCTTCCTGAAATAGGGAGGAAGGGGAGAGCGTTTGCAGAGAACCATCATGATATGCTAAAAAATAGTCAAAAGTTTATAAGGATATATAAGTCATTATTAAATTAAAAATATTTGGATACTTCATTTCCTAATATAATTAATATGCTCGTAGAAATAATTTGCAATTATTTATTAATGGATAAACAAATATTTATTAATGGATAAACATAAAAGGTGAATAATTATTAAGTTGGTTTCTTACTAATAATAAGATTTATTATGATACTACGATCATGAGTAAATATGATTGAACCTTTGATCCATCAAACTTTATTGTGAATTCCTAAAAACATTATGTAGTTTATTAATGGTAAGCCATCCTTAGTGATTATGAAGTATTATATTAAAATTTATTATTTTTTAAAAGGACTCTAGATAAACAGTTTTACACTGGTTATCTAGAGTCCTAATAACTTGTTTTATTAATTATTAAATACTAATAGGATAGAATATTCGTTGCTTAAGGTCCTGTTGGTCCTGTTGGTCCTGTTGGTCCTGTTGGTCCTGTTGGTCCTGTTGGTCCTGTTGGTCCTGTTGGTCCTGTTGGTCCTGTTGGTCCTGTTGGTCCTGTTGGTCCGGTAGCGCCAGTGACTCCAGTAGGGCCGGTCACGCCAGTAGCGCCAGTGACTCCCGTAGCGCCAGTGACGCCGGTCACGCCAGTGACTCCAGTAGGACCGGTAGCGCCAGTAACGCCAGTAACGCCAGTAGCGCCAGTGACTCCCGTAGCGCCAGTAACGCCAGTGACTCCAGTAGGGCCGGTCACGCCAGTAGCGCCAGTGACTCCCGTAGCACCCGTAGCCCCAGTAGCGCCAGTGACTCCCGTAGCGCCAGTAACGCCAGTAGTGCCGGTAGCCCCAGTAGCGCCAGTGACTCCCGTAGCGCCAGTGACTCCCGTGGCACCCGTAGCCCCAGTAGCACCCGTAGCCCCAGTAGCGCCCGTGGCACCCGTGGCACCCGTAGCGCCAGTGACGCCGGTCACGCCAGTGACTCCAGTAGGACCGGTAGCGCCAGTAACGCCAGTGACTCCAGTAGGGCCGGTCACGCCAGTAGCGCCAGTGACACCCGTAGCGCCAGTGACTCCCGTGGCACCCGTAGCCCCAGTAGCGCCGGTAGCGCCAGTAACGCCCGTGGCACCCGTAGCCCCAGTAGCGCCAGTGACACCCGTAGCGCCCGTGGCACCCGTAGCCCCAGTAGCGCCCGTGGCACCCGTAGCCCCAGTAGCGCCAGTGACACCCGTAGCGCCCGTGGCACCCGTAGCCCCAGTAGCGCCCGTGGCACCCGTAGCGCCAGTAACGCCCGTAGCACCAGTAGGACCCGTAGCGCCAGTAACGCCCGTGGCTCCAGTGACCCCAGTAGGGCCAGTAACGCCGGTCACGCCGGTAGCGCCAGTGACACCCGTAGCGCCAGTGACTCCAGTAGCCCCAGTAGCTCCAGTAGCGCCAGTAACGCCCGTGGCTCCAGTAACCCCAGTAGCGCCAGTAACGCCCGTGGCACCAGTAGGACCGGTAGCGCCAGTAACGCCGGTAGCGCCAGTAACGCCCGTGGCTCCAGTGACCCCAGTAGCGCCAGTAACGCCCGTGGCTCCAGTGACCCCAGTAGCGCCAGTGACTCCAGTAGGGCCAGTAACGCCGGTCACGCCAGTAGCGCCAGTGACACCCGTAGCGCCAGTGACTCCAGTAGCCCCAGTAGCTCCAGTAGCGCCAGTAACGCCCGTGGCTCCAGTAACCCCAGTAGCGCCAGTAACGCCCGTGGCACCAGTAGGACCGGTAGCGCCAGTAACGCCCGTGGCTCCAGTGACCCCAGTAGGGCCAGTAACGCCGGTCACGCCGGTAGCGCCAGTGACTCCCGTAGCGCCAGTGACTCCAGTAGCCCCAGTAGCTCCAGTAGCGCCAGTAACGCCCGTGGCACCGGTAGCGCCAGTAACGCCAGTGACTCCAGTAGGGCCGGTCACGCCAGTAGCGCCAGTGACTCCAGTAGGACCGGTCACGCCCGTAGCGCCCGTGGCTCCAGTGACTCCAGTAGGGCCGGTTGCCCCAGTAGGGCCGGTAACACCCGTGGCTCCAGTAACACCCGTGGCCCCAGTAACGCCGGTAGCGCCAGTAACGCCCGTGGCTCCAGTGACCCCAGTAGCGCCAGTAACGCCCGTGGCTCCAGTGACCCCAGTAGCGCCCGTGGCTCCAGTGACTCCAGTAGGGCCAGTAACGCCGGTCACGCCAGTAGCGCCAGTGACTCCCGTAGCGCCAGTAACGCCCGTGGCACCAGTAGGACCGGTAGCGCCAGTAACGCCGGTAGCGCCAGTAACGCCCGTGTCACCGGTAGCGCCAGTAACGCCAGTGACTCCAGTAGGACCGGTCACGCCCGTAGCGCCAGTGACGCCGGTAGCGCCGGTTGCCCCAGTAGCGCCGGTAACGCCCGTGGCTCCAGTAACCCCAGTGGCCCCAGTAACGCCGGTAGCGCCAGTAACGCCCGTGGCTCCAGTGACCCCAGTAGCGCCGGTAACGCCCGTGGCTCCAGTGACCCCAGTGACTCCAGTAGCACCCGTTGGTCCAGGAGGCCCAGGTATTCCCACTGCATCACTTACTAGTAAAGATACATCATCTACTAATATATCTGCACTTCCTGCAAGAGGAAGTTTATTGATTATGACATAGGCTTGAGAAGTTTCAGCTGGAGCTGGTGAAGTAGTTTGATAGATTTCTATCCATGATGCATTCTGTTCAACATTTGGTATTCTTTCTACAGCAATATTGATTAGCTCACCAAACCCAAGTAAATTTAATTGTTCATCGAAATATAGTACTTGTATTGAAATTGGTGGTGATGGTTTCGGTCCAATTTTAGACAGAGAAAATTTTATTTCATGACTTTCTCCAACATTAACTGGGATGAATTGAGCAATAAATGAATTAAGATCTCCTCCCAATAATAAAACCGAGAAAAAACCCGAATGTGAGAATGAAGCTGTGGGAAATGCGTTTATTGCATTCCACGGTGTTAATGTTCCTGTTTCGAAGCTTCCGTTAACAATTAAGTCTCTTAAACTCATTTGGCTCCTCCTTTCTTAAAATTATGCTCCATCTAAATGAAGCATAGTACATACTATGTTTTATTCTTTTTTTTGCTTGAACAGATAAACTATATTGGATGGAATTGTAGCAAAATAATAAAAATTCCCTTGAAGAGTTAATTTGGAATCTAAATTTATAGTAGAGAATAGAAAATTATTATTATTATTATTTCAAAGTTTTACCTGGGTTTCCTACTACAGTTTTATTATTTGGGACATCTTTTGTCACCACTGCGCCTGCTCCTACAATTGAATTTTCCCCAATTACGATAGCAGGAAGTAAAGTAGCGTTATTACCTATTTTTGCCCCTCTTTTTACAATTGGACCTTGAAGTACAAAGTTGCCCATTCCCATATATTTGTCATTAGATGTCGAGCAGCATGGACCAAAAAATACTTCATCTTCAATTTCCATATCCGCAGTGATATAGCATCCAGTTTGGATCGTTACACGTTTTCCGATAGTTGTATTGTTTTCAACCATTACGTTCCGACCAATAATACTATCCTCTGCAATTGCTACATTTTCACGTATACTAGATAGATCCCCTACAAATACCCCACGTTTTAATAAAACAGATCGATAAATAACACAACTGCATCCAATAATTACATCATTTTCAATAATAAGTGGGTCTAATTTTGTTGATGGCTTTCTTGCCATTTTTTTATTAGTAGATGTTCCTTTACCTAGTACTGTTAGATCATTAATTTGAACGTTATCCCCAATTTGTGTATTTGCTTTTATCGTTACATTATTTCCGATGCTGACATTATCACCAATGGAAACATGTTCTTCTATTATGGTATTTTTGCCGATTGTTACATTTTTGCCGATCATAGCTGACTCGTGAATCACGATATCCATCCCTCATTTCATTGATTTAAATTGTTATAAATAGAGATCAATTGCTGTGCTACTTTATCAGATGCATGATAATCTCTAACGTATTTTCTTCCTTGTTGACCAATCTCAAAACGCTTTTCAGGATTATCAATTAGATCGGCTAATACATCATGAATATTTTCTGGAGTTGCCGTTACAATTGGTAGCTTGTATGGAAGCTGATTTCTGACATCTTCTCGAATATATCCTACGACGACTTTACCCATCGCCATTGCTTCAACACTAAGCATTCCATATGTTCCTATTAAAAGTTGGTCAATAATGATATCAGATTTCATATACATATCAAGCGCTTCTTTATGATTCATTTTTTCAATGAGAGTGTAGTTAAATTGTTTTGTACCTTTTAATATTTCAATGGCATTATCAATGTAATCTGTACCTTTAAATTCACGATTCGTTGGAGCATGTATAATTAATGGTTCGCTTTGATCCTTTCGAGGATAAGAAGGTGTGAATTTTTTTATGTCAATGGCTAGAGGCAAGACATGAACATGCTTATAATAATCTTTTACATATGGATAAACTTCATAATCTTGAACAATAGCGGTATCAATGTATTTACTAATTTCACTTAAGCGCTCGTGAATTTCTTCATCGGAAAAATAGCTTGGTGGGAGTGGATATGGATTAAGTTCCCTTGTTAATTTTGTCGTTCTTACATCATTTCCCCAATGATGCATGACCATTTTTTTACCTGCTTCCTTCATATGAGGTAGGTCTGAAAATCCTTGGAAAAACGTTTCACCATTATGGAAATGAAATAGATCTGCGTGATGAATAAATGTCGGAATTTCTTTTCCGATTTCAAATAAATCTGTATTAATAATATTGCTATTATAATTTAAATAGGTGTGGAACCAATTATATCCTCCAACCTGATGACCATTATTTCGTAGCTCCTTACATAGTATTCCTATTTGACCCGCTATTTCAGTAGGTCCATGAATTATTCGCATAATATCTCTCCTTCCCATACACTATATTCAATTAGATGAAAGGTGAAATAAGGAAACCGCATACTTTTTAGAAATCTCTTAGAATATTTGGTTAATTTATATAATACGTAAGAGTTGAAGAATAACCATTTTTAGAACAAATAACTATTTTTAATAGAACGAACTTAACGTGGAATCTTTCTTTGTCTGTATTAGTTTTTGAACCCAGAATAAAAGTTTAATAGGCAAATTCACTTACAAACTACTAAAAATATGCGAATGCACTCCTCTATTGGCGGAAACAGATTGTGTAAATGTGTAATACCCTATAAGTAGAAGATAAGGAGGTGATGGTTAATGGCGGAAGAAAGAAAAGGGACGGATGGCGATGTTCAAGTTAATGTCAATGGAGAGCAATTAACCGAACTTGATAACGAGCAAGTCAAACAATTATTGAACTCAATTACAAGTAATTTAGAAAGAACCATGGAAACTATGAATAAAACCTTAGCAACTGTGTTAAGTGATATAAATGTGAATGGCAGTTTGCCGCAAACAAATTTATTTAACATGATGCATCAACTGCCCAACCAATTAGCGAATATAGATCCAGTCAAATGGAAGGAGAAACTTCCTTCATTAGAAGCAGCAAATGATGAAGGTAAAATTCAACTTCTATTAAATAAGAAAAAAATTGTTGAGTTTGATTTATCGAACCTCATGAATGACGAATAAAACCAACAATTGTCCTGCGTTAAATGCGGATACAATGAATTTAAGAGAACATAGACTATGGTATCAAGGACAGGAGGTGAAAGGAATGTCGGTAAAAACAAAGCCTTATAGAATTTATAATTGTGATTCAACTGGTCACTCTAGTGATCATCAACATGATAAAAATAATCGTGAAAATGATGGTAAAGGAAACGGTAATGGAAATGGCAATGATGTAGTTAAATTACAAGGGGTTAGTTATGGAGATTTACGCTCAACTGGAGGTAATGGAGGACCTGCAATTGCTACAGCAGGCACAAATTTCAGCATTTTAGCTAATAGTTCAGCTATTGCTGCTGGTGCGAATGGTGGCTTAGGTGGTGCCATTACAACGAATACAGTTAATACACCAATTAGCTTCTTAGATGGAAGCTTAAATGGAAACTTAAACGGGCTATTAAATGACAATTTTAATGATAACTTAAATGGAAATTTAAATGGCAACTTTAGTGAAAATGAAAACTTTAGTGAAAATGAAAATAAAGCGATTGATAATGATGGAATTGATGTAATTTAAATATTTTTTCCTTAGACGTTCATAAGAAAGGAGGAGTGGTACGAATGAGTGAAATAAATAGTGTAGAATTAATGAAGGAAAAATTAATCGATTTAGGTTTGCCAGGAGATGTTGCAGCTAATTTGGCAGAAGGATTGGAAGGGGCTACACCAACTGTTCATTCACATGCACAAGGGGGTAGAGGCGGTCATGCGTTAAATCTAACATACGTTGATAACTACTCAACCTTAATGCTTGTGTATACGTTCCTCTTAAATTCTTTGGACGATAAGGAAGAATCTAGAGTATTAAATCAATCCCTATTGTCTACTCTACAAGCAGTAATCATTGAACAGCAGAAATACCGCGATGCATTTTTGGATGCAGTTAGAAATATAAATCAATATTAAATTCCTGGGGGCTGTCTTATAAAAGAATGTGTTAGTTCTGATAAGACAGCCTTAATTACAAAATATGTAATGATAAAAAATAGTCATTCATATACATTATAGTAACCTATCTAGGCACCTTCCCCAATTCTAATGCATACACATAATACGTAATACTTACTATAGAACGGAGGAGCCATGTTGAGTATTCGTAAAAAACATTTTGAAGAAAGAAAACCTCTCCTATATATTATCCAGCCAAATTCGCAGTCCATTCCAGTCGATATGCAAAAGACATATATAAGTAAGGTATCCAATGATAAACATGTGGAAGAAATAGAAGATAGTATGGAAAATGAACCTATTGTAGAAACTGTACAATTACAAAAAGAAGTTGAAATCGAAGTTCCTTCAGAAGATCAAATTAATAGTGAAAGTTCCTCTTTGATCATGTCAGAGACCGTTACTGAAACAAATCCTGAAGAAATCATAACTGAATTGAATCAGGAGCAAGAGGAAGATTCTTTTCAAGAAGAAATCTCTAATCATCTATTATTTGAATCTGGATTTCGTAGAAAATCTTTTAGATCAATGGAGATTGGTGAAAAATTATATTTTTTAATTAATAAACCACGTTATTTGCCTAATTTAACCGTTGAAATTAGAACAGAGTCTGTGAATTTTACAGGGGTTGTATTAAGCTTTAATAATGGGATAGTACAGTTAGACCAATTAAAAATGGGAGAAAGACCTATTGAAATCAATATGAGCGATATTTTAGATATTAAAATTGCTACAAATTAAAGGAAAAGTCGATAAGATCTTTCTTATCGACTTTCCAGGTAATGGTCATTTTTCGTTTGAGGGGACGATAAATTTGAACCAACCATTTTTTTATGATCTTTCCTGTTAGCAGTTTGGTAAATGAATGTCATCTAAGCATTGAATTGCGATGAAGTTTCTTAAGTCTACTGTAATACAAGAATCTGAAAGATGTAAATTTTCTTCAGGGCGATCAATTTGAGGGCAAGGGCTAGTTGTACATTCAGGTTCTAATACACGTAATACGGCGCAGCAACCTTCAACGTTTTCTACTCTAAAGAAAATCGATTTACAGAAGAAATCAATTTTGTCATGAATTTTTTTACCGTCCTTCTCGCATGGGCAATCATGACATCCTCCATCTGTAGGCTTGAAGAAGGCTTCAAATGGACCATCTTCTGTGTAAAGAATAAAAGGTCTTGTATTTTTTCGATGATGATGTTTTTTATGGGAATTAGCACCTAGTACAGGATTTAAACAATTTGTTGGGCAATTATTTTCATCTTCTTCTACAGCATCTTGTAAATCATTTATGAAGTTTACAACATCGCATACACAATTTGTATGATCATCGTGATTTTTGCAACCCATTGATAATTCAACTCCTTTGGTTTTTGTAATGTACATCACATTAATAGAATATTGAAATTGACCTGATTTTGTTACGAATGTCCTCGCTTTTTTTGAAAAATAGGCATAGGGTTATTCACCTATATATCAATCCTTTCTTATAACCTCTTTCTTTTACTAGACTATTGCCTAGTTGAAGTAGGAGGTTACCTATTCTTTTTGAACATTTATATCATATGAATGTTTGCTTAAAGGGGAAGATGTTTATGGTTCAGTCTTGGCTTTTATTTTTTGTGTTTGGTTTAGCTAGTTTTCGTTTAACGCGGCTAATTGTTTTTGATAAAATAACATCTTTTATCCGTAAACCATTTCATGAGGAAATTGAGATATCTGATGATGAAGGTAATATTGATACTTACATAAAAATCAAAGGAACTGGCTTGAGGTCATGGGTAGGTGAATTATTAAGTTGTTATTGGTGTAGTGGTATATGGTGCACGTTGATTTTATATGGATTATGGTGGTTTTTTCCACAAGCTGCAGAACCATTAATCATCATATTAGCTGTAGCTGGGTTAGCTGGAATCATTGAATCAATTATTTCAATGATTATAGACAAGTGACGTGAACAGGTCATAGTCAATAACATAAGATAAACATATACAATGATTCATTTTTAGAAAGGATGAATAAAATTGAAAAAATTAAGTTCAAAACTTCCTGTTTTACCATCTAGCGTAAAAAATACGAATGTCTCAACTGGAACCTGGATTAAAAAAAGCGGATGTGGCTGTGGGAAAAAAAAGGGAAAATAACAGGCTAACGGGCCTGTTATTTTTTTGCATTAAAAGATAATATGACACTACCTATATTTTCCTCATTATGAATGAACATAATTTGACCATTTTAGTTAAAAATAATGAATAACTTTTTGAATTTTACTTGAGGGGAATAATGAATGAGAAAACAGGGATTAGTACTGACCATTACAATTTTTTTTGCATTTAATTTAATAGGCTGTGATCAGCAGAAGGATAGCAAAGAGAGCAAGCTGGCCCTTATGAAAACAACACAACCAGCACCAATTGATATTGACACAAAAACAAATAAGGAATCGCTCTCTGAAGAAGTAAAACAGACTGTATTAAACAATCAAACGATATATGATGTTGCTGTAATCGAAGGAAAGAAACAGATTTTGGTTGCATATAAAGTGCGACACTTCTATCGTTTCAAAATGAAAAAAGTCGAGAAAGATTTAAAGAAGCAATTGGAAGCTAAATTTCCGGGAAAAAAATTTATTGTTTCGAGTGATTATAAAATATTCCTTGAATCTGTAAGACTTAAAGAAGCGGTAAAAGATCAAACCATTTCTAATGAAGAAGCGAATAAAAGGTTTAAAGAAATTATTAAGCTAACAGAAGAATTAACATAGGGGTGTGTCAAATGGCAAATAAAAATAAAACAAAAACTCCAGAACAAATTAAATATGACAAAATTGAAAAGAAGCACGAAATAAAGCGGCCTTTATTACAGAACTGTATTCGTGCCTTTTTGATTGGAGGGTTAATCTGTGTGATTGGACAGGCTGTTACATATTTTTATATTTACTTTTTTAATTTTACAGAACAGACGGCAGGAAATCCAACTGTTGCAACCATGGTATTCTTTGCAATGCTGTTAACTGGATTTGGTGTTTATGACCGATTAGGCCAATTTGCAGGAGCAGGAAGTGCCGTTCCAGTCACTGGTTTTGGAAATGCAGTTATATCATCGGCAATCGAGCATCAAACGGAGGGGTATGTTTTAGGTGTAGGTGGAAATATCTTTAAATTAGCAGGTTCTGTTATCGTATTTGGTGTGTTTTCCGCTTTCGTGATTGCATTAATTAAAACCATCCTCATACAATGGGGGGGATTCTAATGTTAAAAGGATCACAAACATGGGTGTTTGAACAGCATCCTGCTATCATTTCAACCGGAGTGGTTGGAGGGCCGTTTGAAAAGAATGGAAATATTGCAGAGGATTTTGATAAATTTCATGATGATCTTTGGATGGGACAGGATTCATATGAAAAAGCTCAAAAAGTTCTCATAGAAGATGCGGTTGAAGTACTCTTAAAAAAAATTGGTATAAAGGAAGAAGAAATCCGATTTTTCTTAGCTGGTGATTTAATCAATCAAATTACACCTTCAAGCTTTGCAGCACGAACAAATCAAATTCCTAATCTTGGTTTATTTAGTGCGTGTGCAACCTCTATGGAGGGTTTAGCATTATCTGCGTTTCTCATTAATTATAAGGGGGCAGATAAGATAATTACAGGTGCATCTAGTCATAATGCTTCTGCTGAAAAACAATTCCGTTATCCAACAGAGTATGGTGGCCAAAAGCCTCCTACTGCTCAATGGACTGTTACTGGAGCTGGCTTTGCTTTAGTTGCTTCGGGTGAAAATCTTCAGAAGCCTCATCCTCGGATAACTTCAGCAACGATTGGAAAAGTAATTGATATGGGAATTTCTGATCCTTTTAATATGGGGGGAGCAATGGCTCCAGCAGCTGTAGATACAATTGAAAGACATTTACAAGACCTTAATATTGAGCCTCAATTTTATGATTTAATCATTACAGGTGATTTAGCAACGATTGGGCGCAATATTGCATTAGATTTATTTCAGCAAAAAGGACTTCCTATTGATGAAAGTTTTTTTAATGATTGTGGGTTGCTCATTTATAATAAAAATCAGCCTGTTTTAGCTGGAGCAAGTGGTCCAGGCTGTTCGGCTACTGTTTTATATGGGCACTTATTAAATCAAATGAGAAAAGGCGTATATAAAAGGATACTAGTTGTTGCTACAGGTGCATTATTATCTCCATTATCGTTTCAACAAAATGAGACGATTCCATGTATCGCACACGCGGTATCAATAGAATACATGTAAATCGATTGCAACGGAAGGGTGGAATAAAAATGTTAGCAATGTTTTTTTGGGCATTTATCATTGGAGGAATCATTTGCTTAATTGGCCAATTACTTTTTGATGTAGCAAAATTAACACCAGGCCATACATTAAGTCTTTTAGTAGTTATAGGAGCTATTTTATCAGGATTAGGATTATATGAACCACTAATTGACTTTGCTGGTGCCGGAGCAACGATACCAATTACTAGTTTTGGTAATTCTCTCGTTGAAGGGGCAATGAATGAAGCAGATAAACATGGAATTGTTGGTGTCTTAACAGGAATGTTCGAGGTCACTTCATCTGGTATTTCTGCTGCTATTATCTTTGGATTTATAGGTGCATTAATTTTTAAGCCTAAAGGGTAGTACTCTAACATTCTTATTTATCTTTCCACAAATTCACAGGGCAGTTTTTTTCCGGCGCCCATACACATTACCTTTGCCTAACATATTCTATTGATGAGAATAGAAAGTGAGGTGAACAGTCAATGTTTGGATACGGCGGATATGGTTGTGTAAATAGTTGTGGATACGGTGGTTATGGATATGGAGGATTTAGAGGCGGCAGCACGTTTGTGTTAATTGTTGTTTTATTTATCCTTTTAATTATTGTAGGAGCAAGCTTTTGTTAATGTAATGCTGGAATGAGGATGAAGTGAAACGAAAAGTTTTACTTCATCCATTTTTTTAAGCTCTTTTCTCAAACATTGTTATTATAAAAGTAAAGTTTTAACTAATAACGATCGGCTGAAGACCGATAGACCTCTCACTGAGAAAATTGCTGCAAACTCCATTAAGAATCTCGAAAAAATTTTTTGTGTTAACGCCGGCTAGCGCCTTTATAAAAACAACAAACTATTCGAAAACAGTTATTTTTATACATATAACCTATTATGATATTGGTATCATCTTACTTTCTTGTCCGCAAATGCTTTCACCTTTTATGTTCTCCCTTCATAACATAATGTAGTTGGAAAGGGAGGGCGAGAGAAAACATGGAAAATAATTTCTTTAAAAGCATTGAGAAAAAAACAGGTGTAAATATGAATGATATTTTTGAATTGGCTAATTCTCTGCAAAATGCGAACTTTAAGGATGAAAATACGGTACGTGGAATCATTAAACGAGTTTCCCAAATTGCCAATAAGCCAGTTTCTAAGGAACTTGAAGACAAGATGGTTCAATCTATTGTAAATGATGGAAAGAAGTTGGATATGAACACGATTTCCAAAATGTTAAACAGTAAGAAGTAGTTTATATTAGAGGGGTGTCTTCACAAAAAACTATATCTAAAACGGATTGGTTTAGATATGTAGTGTGGGATAGCCCCATACATATGTTTGAAATCATTTTAAATGGGTATGATTAAAGGAAAAAGTGGAAAAAAGGAGGGAACGATATGGGTTATCGTTTAAATGTTGAAAATCCGCAATATCATCAATACCATCTGCGAATGATTAAACAAAATGAGCCATACAAGCTAATGAAAACCTCTAAAATTATGAATCCACCTTACTATAATGATGAAATAATTTTTAATAAAAAAAAATATGTGTATGAAATTCCAAACATTAAGAAAAAATCGTATCCAGAACTAACAGGAAAAGGAAGATTTATTAACGAATATATATAGATGAAGGATGATTGAATATAGGAGTGAACATATGGCAACAATTTATGACTTTCTGAAGTTGGATTTACGAATTGGAACAGTAATCAAAGCAGTACATTTCCCAGAAGCAAAAATTCCTGCAATTAAAATGGAAATTGATTTCGGTGAAGAAATTGGTATTAAACGATCGAGTGCTCAGATTACCAAACGTTATACGCCAGAAGCATTGATCGGAAACCAGGTGGTGGCAGTTGTAAATTTTCCACCCCGTAAAATTGCGGGTTATAAATCTGAAGTCCTTGTTCTTGGAGGTGTTCCTGAAAGTGGAGATGTAGTTTTACTTCAGCCCACTTTAGATGTGCCCAATGGAACGCCAATCGCATAAATTTGGAGACGAGAATATACATAGATAATGTACAAACTAGTCTCCAATTATAAGATTACTTATACTTCTTTTTCCATAGTTTTATGTGGAATTCCAGCATCTAAGAATTCTGAAGAAACCACCTGGTAACCTAATTTTTCATAGAAAGGGATGGCATGGGTTTGAGCATTCAGTTTTAACACCTTGATATCCATGCCAGATGCATAACTATGTATGGCATCCATGATCATTTTCCCTGCACCTTTTCCACGGTAGGAAGGGAGAACACAAATGCGTTCTACTTTCCCTTTTCCTTCGACAACTCGGAAGCGACCTGCAGCAACCGCCTTTTGATCATCATATAGCACAAAATGAATCGAGTCATTCTCGTATTCATCGATTTCTTCTGCAACATCAACATGTTGTTCGTCCACAAAAACTTTTTTACGAATTTTAAATGCATCATTTAATTGTTCTTCAGTAGTTGCTTGAATAGCTTTCACGTTATAATTATTCCTCTCCTAAGCGATATGTTTCATAAACGGTCCAGGATCCGTTTTCAAGCTGATATAATAAGTGGATTCTATCAATAATTTCTTCATGATTGATCCCAAGCATCCTAAGCTGACCATATACGTCTGAGTGTTCATCATTGGATAGTTTTTGGCCAATCGTAATATGAGGAACAAAAGCATACTCAGGTTCTCCACCAGGTAGTTCAGCATACAATGTCTTGTGTAGTTGCTCTAATTCTTCTGTGGGTTCAACTTTGAAATAAATCGTATTATTAACGGGCTGGAAAGAGCTCACCTTTGTAATATTCACTTTCATGGGTTTGAATTGTTTGGTAAGCTTAGTAAGTTTTTCCGTAATATCTTTTATTTCATCATTAGAAGATTCAAAGATATGTTTAAGAGTAAGGTGTGGAGGAATCAACGCATAATGGGGATCGTATCTTTTCCTGTAGGAATTTGCAAGATCTTGTAGCTGTTTAGATGGAAACATAACAATACCGTATTTCATATTTTATTACCTCCTTAAAATTTGTTGGATAGAATACTACTATTATAACAATTTTTCGGAAAATTTAACATAATAAACACTTTTCATGCTAAAAAGTCATTTTTAATGCTCTTTTTAAATCTGGTTGCCAAAACTTCCATGTATGATTCCCATCGAATTCCTCATAAAAATTAGGATACCCTTTTTCTTCAAAAAGCTGATGTAGCTCGCGATTTGGTGTCAGAAAATCCTCTATTGATCCATTAGTGGTTTTAACCTCTGTTTCTTCTAAACCTATAATATGATACACATCCAGTAATTGCGGATTAGGATGGTTTCGAACGGCTTCTAATACTTTTTCATCGACAAGTGGTGATTGTAAAATGACTTTCCCAAATATATTTGGGTATTTCACAGCAGTCATTAATGATACTGTTGCGCCTAAAGAATCTCCGATAAGAACTCGTCCATTCCCAACATGTAATGTAGGATAGTGCTGATCTAAATATGGAACAAGCTCATGCGCTAAAAATCGTATGTAGGCAGCATTTTGTTCACCATCTGGATGGTATTTTTTTCTGCGATCCTGAACATTTTGATAAGGAATGCCAACAATAATAACGTTTTCAATTTCGCCTTTTTCTAATAATTCATCTGCGACGCGTGCAATCCTCCCAAGCTGGAAGTAATCTTTCCCATCTTGTGCAATTAATAAATTATATTTATATAATGGTGAAAAATTGGCTGGCAAATATACCAAGATATTTAATGATTCCCCTAATTCCTTACTATCAAACATAAAATCTTTAATGGTGCTTTTTGATGTTGTCAAGATTCATCCTCCTATCTCATATAACTAATATTACTTCGAAAAAATAAAAAAGGAAATACTTTCTATGTTTATTCAAAAAAATATTGACATATAAATTGAATTCACTTATATTTATTATTGTCCTAGCATATTATTATGATTCTGTAGCTCAGCTGGGAGAGCACCACCTTGACAGGGTGGGGGTCGCTGGTTCGAGCCCAGTCAGAATCATAAACCAAACCCTAGAGCCTAACGGTTCTAGGGTTTTTACGTTTTTCCTTCAATTGGAAATTCAACTCTTAATGAGTTAGATTCAATATTTTCCTTGATTTATCAAATCAATCACTAATTTTATAAAGCTAAGAAATCTTTTTTCCCATAATAATTAAATCCCTCTTAAGCCCATCTAATATAGCAACTTCCGGTAGATGAGCCCATTTCTCAAAACCGAAACTTGAAAATAGGCCAATACTGGGCTCGTTGTGTCCAAAGATGAATCCAAGTAAGGTATCAATACTAAGGTTAGGACATTCCTCTATAACTTTTTTTAGAATCTTCTTCCCAAGTCCTTTACCTCTAAAACTTTCATGAAGATAAATACTTACTTCGGCAGTAGCATTATAAGCTGGTCTTCCGTAAAAAGAGTGAAGACTTACCCAACCACAAATTTGGCCATCATATTCTACAACCCACAAAGGTCTTTTGTTAGGATTATGTTCATTAAACCAATCTAATCTATCGTTTATTGATACAGGTTCAGTATCAGCAGTTACCATTCGACTTGGAACGGTTGAGTTATAAATATCAACAATAATCGGTAAATCTTCAATACTTGCATTTTTAAATGCTATGTTTTCTGACATAATAGGCTCCCTTGGAGATATTCGTTTATACTCTAATTTTATGTTATATTACGTAACAAGATTATTGCAATAAAAAGTAGAATTTCTTATTCCAATTAAATTAGTTTCTTTTTTTTAAAAGTATATTTAAAGAAAATTGGTAATGACTCCTACATGATCTAATAGGGAGTGTTTAACTATTTAGTGATGTAACCAAAAAAATATCAGCTGTAAATGATAAAATGCTTAAGTATTAAATTTACGGTTATTACTTTGATGTAAAATGATTAATTTTGACCGTCAGCGTATAGGTTACCCCAGCCTTTTTAAGGCCTTGACTATAAAGTTATTGGTTAATCCTTTTAACGAATTTCATATTGAGAACAAGTGATGAAAATATGAGTGGATATAATAAACCTGAATACCAGATTTTCCATTCAGTATAGTAAAAAAATCCAGTTTTTAAAGTAAACCATTCAAAAATAATAGAGAATATAGACCATCCTAGAACATAATATATTTTGCGTAACAACCGCTTTTTAAAAGGAAAAAAATTAAGAAATAAGTAGCTGATTGAAGGAAAGTATAAAAAAGTACTGAGTAATCCTCCCCAGTCAAATCCTTTATGGATATAACCATAAAGATGATAGTGTAAATCCAATATTATATCGGTTATTAAACCATAGGAAAAAGCAAAAAAGCATGTTGCATATATTTCTATTTTGTTTATATTTTTAGGAATAACATAGGCTATTATGTTAAAAATGATAAATATAAAAATGATTAATTTCCACAAAGCAAATGTCCTTTCTACGTATGCATTATTTTAGCTACTCCTAAAGCAAAGTGACTCCAAAGTATGTTTTCAATAAACTCTGCCTGATTTTCTTCACAATTGATAATTAGAATAACTTCAGAATGCTTTCCCTTTAAAATTCTTTTTCTCTTTTTAATTACACATTCAATAAAAAGTCTAATAATAAATCCCAAAACAAATCCGATACATGCACTAATTAACCCCCAATAAATAGGGCCCCATGAGAGTTTAAAACCAATACTAGCACCAATCACAGAAAATCCTGTCGCAAGTGCCATTCCGATATCAACAAGTGATGTTCCATCTGAACGATGAATAGAATCAAACATTTTTCTTTCTTCTGTACGATTGTCCAAGGGAACAGCGAAAATATCCTCCTTATTGATCCCTTTCTTCTCTAAAGTAGCTATAGCCATTTCTAAAAAAATGCTATTTTCAAATGTTGAATATAATTGCATACTAATCACTTCACTTTTTGCCCTTTTATCATTCGAAAGCTTGAAGCTTGATAATGTTCTTGTAAATATTTCCTTTGTTCCTTTTCATAAAGCTTATTATTTTCAACAGTATTCATATAAGAATCGAAAATCGAAAACCCATAGACTGATGGAATAAATAAAAGCCATTGTGGATCCAGAACTGATATACTCTTCTGAACCTTTCCTAAAAATAATAAGGAGATCGCTTCTAAAGCATGTGAAAAATAAAAAAATATAACTAACCAAATGATGACGAAAAAGGCAGTTAATATTCTGTGTATATAAAGTTGTCCCAGTCCTGGAATAAAAAGCGACCAAATTACTGATAGAAAGGGACTTCTTTTGTCTAGATAATTGATTTCTATCGCACCTAAACTAAAAGAATTAATTCGATGCTTTTCGTGTTCTGCTAATAAATAAACTTTATTCAGATCAATCGTAGTACGATAACTATCCCAGATAGCAAAGAGATAAACTGGAATATACATAAGAAGCCATCTTGTATCCAAAACATCCTTTGCTAAGTCAATTTTACCTTGAAAGGAATAAACCATAGCAAGATTAAGATGCGATTTTAAATTTACGATAACTTCCCACATAAATAGCATATAGCCTCTAATGTACTTTGATAAAAGAAGGTGACCGAAACCCGGGAAGGCAGCAGACCACCACCCGATTATATAAGGGTTTCTTAAATGTACTTGAGTAGTACCCACAACACTTACATTTGCTACATAGCGTCTAGCGGTATTGTCATTCGAGTAATTATTCATTTGATGTCACCTTTAGTCAATTTTAATTAAAACTAGTTTTCCACAAAATTATTTCTTTATCCGATTTCTTTACTGACTCTATTGAGTAAGACTTATTCCTTGAAAAACATTAAATATAAAATCGCTATGTAATTGGACGAAAAAAACATATTCCTTACTTCTTGCGGGAAAAATTGGTTATATTGATATATAAAGAGAAACTGACAATTTTAATAGCGGTCGGTGGGGAATATTGAGCATATCAAAAGAGTATTATGCTTAATTTTATTTTCATGAATAGAGGTAATAAAAAGAGAGGGGTTAGGATAACTCCAGGTATAAAACAACTGCAAATTGCTCAGTGCTACAAAAGATTTTAATCGTTACTCTCTTATAAATAATGAAAATGCCCTTTAGCTTTAAACAATATAAATTTATTGTCTAAACTAAAGGGCTAGCCTTAGAAATGATTATTTCCTAATCAATTTCCAGTCAATGTGATTCCATTAAACAATGCACTCCATGCACCATCATTCCCTTCCCATCGATTTGGGTCATTAGGAATGAGGACCGAGCAAATATTCTCATCGATCAAGTTAAGATCTAACACTTCATTATTGTCATGATAATTAATGAGAAGAATGGTAAAGTTTCCTTTTACAATTCCTGATAAGACGGATTTTAATCTTACAGCTTCTTCAGAGGTTCCCATTAATCGAACGAGTAGAATGGATTGACAGTTTTCTAATTGATGTAAAAAGCGTTGGGCTCTTCTATCAAATTTAGCTTTCGCTTCCGTATACGATGCTGTCCAATCATTGCTTATAGGAAAATCATGCATTGAGTAGAGGTTATAGAATGTTTCTCTGACATTATAGTAGTGACTACCAGGATCCTGGCCATCGATGACAAGGTATTTATTATCCATGAAATTTGTGAATCTATTACTTATAAGTAAACTAATAACATCTAATGAACGTGTTGCAATCCAATCAAATGGTCCGGAAGACTTTCGCAATTGTAATCGGTCTAATTGATGGGCAGGCTGGCAGTTATCACCAATGCTTGCGATGTAATCATATGAACCTTTAATATCTTCTATTTTCATAAAATCATTCCTCTAGAATAATATGTTTACCTTTTTGTTACCGTGTCATATCATTTGATACTTAATCGAAGAAGATGGTTTTGCCATTTCTAATTGACTCTTTTATTTTCATAGCAACAGATAGTGCCTTTGTTGCCTCACTAGTACTAATAATAGGTGTTTGTTTGTTTTGAATCGATTGTATGAAATGCTGGATTTCTGCCTGCAAAGGTTCAATAGGAGGTACTTTGATTTTTTCAATTGAGTTATCAATCGTTGTTGAAAGGTATTGATTGAAAATAGGTCTATTATAAACAAGAAGTTCCTTCGTCAAGTAATCCGCTGTAAGAACACGTTCTTGTTCAGTAACCGAAATCGTTCTAAGGGATTTTTGGGAAGTACGATTAGCAATAAGACTTGCAATAATCCCGTTTTCAAACCTTAATAATGCATTAACGATATTGGGCTGTGCATCCTTTTGTGATGAATAAGCAGCTATGGCTGTTACACTTACTAAAGGACTGTTCGCAAGGTCTAAAATAATATCAATATCATGGATCATAAGGTCGAGAACGACATCTACATCAAGATTTCGTTCCGTTGCACATAACCGACTTGCTTCCAAACTAATAATTTTTGAGGAATCCATTATGTCATTCAACCTTTGAATGACTGGATTAAATCTTTCAATATGTCCTACTTGGATGACACAGTTTTGAATGGTATTGCTGAATTCAATTAATTTCTCAGCATCCTTTAATGAACTAACAAACGGTTTTTCTACAAATACATGTTTGCCATTTTGAATAGCTTCGTAAGTATAACTATAATGAAATGTTGTTGGTACAGAAATAATGACTGCATCCACTTTAGAAAGCATATCTTCAAAAGAAGAAAAAGCTGTCACTTGATAAGTATTAGCAATGTCTTCACAAACACTTTGATTTTTATCATAAATACCTATAAAATCTACATTTTTTAAAATACTTAAAATTCTGCAATGGTTTTTGCCCATTACTCCAACTCCAGCAATACCGAATTTTATTGCTTTCAAATTATATTCACCACTCATTCATATACACTTATTAACAAAAGTCTAATTTCCTTATTGGAGTTTGGAAGAAATATCTTTTTTTCATTCTTCAAAAGATATTAATTGTATTTTATAGTGCTGGTAAGATACCCTCTGCTTTTAAAACATTTAAAATATATTCAGCTCTAGCTTTATAAGTGTGGGGCTGGACTGCAGCTGTTCCTAGGCTACTAATCTGTTTTCTTTCCCATTCGTTTTGTAAGTAATAATGTACCAAATTTAATGTTTCATAGGGACTTGAGGACACCACTAAGTCACGACCAGGTAAGAAAAGCTGTCTTACTGCAGGGGTGTCAGATGTTAAAAGGAATCCGCCTGCCGCAAGTATTTCATAAGTCCGTTGGGTGACTTGAGTAGTGAAATTTTGTAATCCAATGACTATTTTCGCAGAACTATATATTTTTTTACAATCGAGATAGGGCACAGTCCCATGAATCCAATCTGGATTGATTTCCATATCGATATAAGGATTTATTTTTTCCCACCCTTTTCCGAAAATATCTATACGTACATTGTTTTCTATTAAAGGGCAAATCAATTGTTTCATTGATTCAATGCGGTAATCAATATTCCAAGTATCAAAGACCCATTCATATGAATTGGCTACTAAGGCAATATTAAAATTATACTCAGGTATAGGTGGTACAGGGTGATGAATCGATGGCTGATAGCCCCAATCTAAATGTGCTGCTTTAATTCCTAGAGATCGGTAATAATCAACTATAGGTGCAGTAAGTGTAAAAACATAATCTGGTTCAGTACGTTGGATTAAGGGTAGTACAAAGGTTGATGTAAATGAAGGATCCTCAATTGACCAATAAACATGCGGAATATTCCTAGGTTTTACGTAGTTTTTTATCCAAATTTGATTTTCAACCGTTTGTTCTAATCCCCAACCATTTGTAATCACAAGCTCTGGCTTAAAAAGTTCCAGAGAATTTACGACGGCATCTAAATTGTCTGCCCCCATTACTAATACTTCATGACCTGCATCACGAAAACCATTTGAGAGCAAATGCATCATTGCATCATTGCTATCAAAACAAAATACTCTCATTGAATACATCCTTTCAATATAAAAATTGTTTGTTTAACAGATATTTAATGGGCTATTACATTTAAAAGTTTAAAGTGACAAAATACCCTCGTTTCTAAGAATTTGAAGCATATATTCAACTCGATTGCGATAGGTGTGTTGAAGGGCTGCTGTATATCCTTGATTTGCAATGGTTTGTCTTTCTCCTTCAGCTTGTAAATAGTAGATAACATTATTTAGCGTTTCCTGAGGAGAAGAGGATACTACAAGGTGTTTGCCTGGCTCAAACAGTTGCCGAACAGCAGGTGTATCTTGAGATAATAAAAAGCCTCCTGCTCCAAGAACTTCATAAGTTCGTTGAGTTACCTGTGTTGTGTAATTCTGAAAGCCGATATTAATTTTTGCAGAATTATACACCTTGTTGCATTCATGGAAGGGAAGAGGACCATGCAACCAAGTTGGATCAATAGTAAGTCCCAAATATGCAAACATTTCCTGCCAGCCTTTGCCCCAAATATCAACTCTGATATTGTTTGCTACAAGAGGAATGACTAAATTTCGTATCGATTCCATGCGTTGATCGACTGAATATTGATTCAATATCCAATCATAGGAATTAGCAATAACTGCAATATCAACGGCATACTGAGGGTCAGGTGTTGTTGGGTAATGAATGGTTGGCTGAACGCCCCAATCCATGTAACCAGCACGAAATCCTAAAGATTGAAAATAACTAATTTTGGAAGGACAAATAGTGAAAATATAATCAGGTTGACTTACCATAATTAATGGAACGACAAAGTTATCTGTATAAAGTGGATCTTCAACTGACCAATAGACATGCGGAATTTGTCTAGCTTGAACACAGGTTTTTATCATATATTGTTTTTCATGAGTTTGTTCCTGTCCCCAACCATATGTTACGACTAAATCTGGAGAAAATTGGTCCATCATCGTGGAAAGATGTGTAAAGTCTGCAATAGAACCAGAGATCATAATCTCATGTCCAGCACTTGAAAAACCATTTGGAAGTAGGTTCATTAAAACTTCGTTGCTATCGATAAAAAGTACCTTCATGAAGATAGTCCCTTCTATAATTGTATTGGCCTTTCTGCAACTAATTATCATGCTATACTCATTATCACATTGGAAAAAATGAAAGTGTTTTTTGCATAAAAATTATGTGAAAGTAGCCTTTTAATGTATCCTATTCCGTTTTATTGTCTTGGAAACGACGGATGTCCAATACTGTGATAAATGTGTTCAGAACATTTTATTAGTAATTTGGTTAAAAATCATAGAAAAAAGATTGTTTAACAAGAAGCTAGACTTCAAAAGAAATACTATATCTGAAAAAAGACTAGTTAATGCTAGATATAGTATAGGTGTGATGTCTGTACTAATCGTTAAACAATCTTGACATTTGGTTGCTTTTTTTGGAATTCCCGGAGGATTGTAATAAGGAGTGAATTTTAAACTCTTTTTCACATGGCATCTTTTAGTGATGTACCAACCCATTTTTTCTAACATGCAAGTGTAAATAAAGGTCTAATATCACTTTGAATCGATTGACTAGCTGCATTTATACACCATGTGTGATTAGTAGCAATCGCTTTAAGACTGGGTGGTTAACTAGTGTTGGCCATGTCTTTTAAGCTACTGATCGAAATCATTTTGGTTGGGGAGCTCATCGTTTGATTCAATATAAAAAACAGAATAATGTACAATATCTTTCTAATTGCAGACCCTAGAGCTAATCCAAATTGAGGAGTGAAATGGTTGAAGCTTGTTGGAAAGAGATAAGCTGAATATAATTGAAAATTTAAGAGTAGGTAAACTCGGCAGAACCAAGTCAACCCACTCCAAAAGGGGGAAAGTATCTTTTTTTTGGATACAATGTAAGTGTATAGAAGAATTACTAAGATTTTGTTAATTCATAATTAAGCTTTCGTAAATATCAACCTTTTTTGACTTTTTTTATTAAACTAGCACTAAAAGCAATGATAAAAACAATAGTAGTAAAACCAAACCCTACAAATGGTAAGTATTCCATAGCTAGCTTTAGCACAATCCGACGATCCTTTCGCTATAATGTTCTATTCAATATCATTGCCATATAAATGAAAAAATACATAAAAAAAACCTGCAAAGAATTCAGGTTTTTTATGTATATCTATTTAGGAAAAGGGATAGATCTCCATTACAATAATAAATATGAGCATTAGAAAGACAATTGCGGAAAATGCAACAAGAGCAATCTTTTTCATAGGAATACCCCCAAATGAATCTCTAAATTTATACCTTTCATAAAATTTATGAAGTAACTAGAAAATTTATGAAAAGGCGATGTAATAATCACATGTTACCAAATTCCTATAAAATAAGCTATATTTATTATAGTTTTTGATGTATTTTTGGAGGAAAAATTATTTGAGAAAGTAATGGAGAAACATCACTAGGATTGATTATAGAGAATTATACGATTGCACGAAAAGAAAGCTCATGATCTGGGTTGATCACATTACTTAATAGCATAATATCATCGAGAATTTCTTTTTTGATCTCTTCATCTTTACAATGATTAAAATCTTGAAAAAGGCGTCCCATTTCTTTGATAAAAAGTAGATATTCATCCTCTCTTATCACGATACTGTTCCCCCTAAGTATATAGTCATATTCATTATATAGTAACTATGTACCATAAGTGAAGGGGAATTTGTAGAATTTTAGTGAATTTCTACGAAAACAAAAACTAAATCCTTCCTACCCCTGAACAATGTTCGCAAATATTAGAGTATATATCATAACCATAACCGTCACAAAAATGACAAATTGAATATTTCTTATCTAAATAAATATTAGCAATATCCTCAAACTGATCAAATCGTTCTTCTTCATACATCATGGACAACCTCCTAGCTCATTCGATAGTAGGTTGTCCCAAAATAAAAATTGTATGTATTGCTTTATCGCTTTAAAGTGGTGGGGGTCAGACCCCGAAGGTGATATTATTATCTTTTCGAGCTTTTTCTGTTATTGAAAGGACTGTTGTACTTAATTGCTTTAATTCGTTGTATGTGTTGTTATCTTTTGTTTGGATGATTTGAATGAAGGTGTTAATTTCATAGATCATATCATGTTCATCTTGTTGTACTTCAAATGATGTTCTTTTATTTGATTTATGGTCAATCCATTCTAAAGTTGTTGGTGTGACGCTGTTTAAAACAATGGTTCCAGATTCCCCATGGATTTCTGAGGGCATAAAGGACTGAGAAATTTTTGAGCACATAATCGTACAGGTAAAATCATTATATTTTAGTATAAGAGTACCATTTCCATCCACACCACTATTTAAAATAACAGGATGATAGGATATGTTTTCAGGTTCTCCAAAAAGTTTGATTGCAAGTGAAAGTGGATATACTCCTAAATCAACCAATGCCCCGCCTGAATATTTTGGTGAGAAGACATTAGGGATGTTTCCGTCTAAAAATGCATCATACCTCGAAGAGTATTGAATATAGTGGAGATTTGCACTCCGTACCTTCCCGATGCAAGATAAATGATTAATTAATTGTTCCATATTTGGGGTATGAATGTTTCGTATTGCTTCAAATAAGTAAACCCCATGCTGCTCAGCTATTTTATATGCTTCTTCCAATTCCTTTGTAGTTGGAAAAATAGGTTTTTCACAAATAACATGGATGTTATGGGTAAGAAATAGTATTGCTTGTTCAAAGTGCAGGGAATTCGGCGATGCAATATAAACAATATCAATTTCAGGATTTTCTGCAAGTTCTTGAAGATTATCCGTATAATTTTTTGCCCCATGCAATGCTGCAAATTCCTTTGCTTTTTCCATTGAACGAGAATAGACAGCTTGTAAAGTTAATTGATTTGTTTTTTTTGCAGATTCGATAAAAGTTGAAGTAATCCAGTTAGTACCTATTGTTGCAAGTCTCATTTATTAACACTCCTAACATACATCTAGATAATGTTATTCTACATGTTTCCTGACTTTGCGTCATTCCAAATGCGAGTAGTAAAAAAATTCCGTTTAAAGAAGCAAAAAAGACAGCTTTTGTAGCTGTCAAAAATAAATCGTTAAGTTTCACTTGGATCCACTTCATCCCAGGATAATGTTGTCACACTTGTATAATCCCCAGTTTCAATATCCTGTTCGGTTGCTTCTTCATTTAATTCTTCCGCATCGTTCATTCCTGGTGCAATGGTTGGTTTTAGTTCTTTCCTTTTTAACATCAAAAACACCTCCTTTGCATAAAATTAGTGTCTCCAACGAAATAGTAATAACACTTGCAAGATTTAATCATTTTAATATATGGTTCAAAAGTCATGAATTTAGTAATATAGTTATAAGGACATTGGTTTGATTTACCATGTTATTAAGTATTATCAAAGCAATCTAACTGGAAAATTTACAGTTGGAAGGAGGCAAAGGATTGATGCCTAATGCAAATAATTGTGAGCAAAAAGTAAACAAAAGGCAGATATGTGAAAATAACATTATCGCTCGTTTAAAATTAAATGGTGTTTATACTTTTGTTTCTTCCATGTCAGAATCTATTATAGGTTTTACTCCTAGTGAGATGATTGGAAAATCATGTTTCGAATTTATTATTGATCCAGATCGAATAGATATAAGAGAAAAGTTCACTCAGCTTAAACATGACATCGACACCGTTAAATATCGAATGATGCATAAGGATGGTCATTTGATTTGGGTAGAAACAACATTATCCATTGTGAGAGATAGAAATTATCAGCCTGTAGAAATTCTCTCCATATCAAAAGATATTACCAGTGAGAAAAAGATGTTGGACTATATTGAGCACACAGAAAAATTATCATTAACTGGAGAGTTGGTAGCCGGAATTGCTCATGAAATAAAAAATTCATTAACATCTGTTAAGGGTTTTTTACAATTAATGAAGTCGGGAATTATACATAATAATCATTATTTTAATGTGATAAAAAATGAAATTAACCGGATAGAAATTATTTCTAAAGAATTAATGATCCTTGGTAAACCAATGAAGCGAAAGAATCAATTGCATCATTTACATGAATTAATAAATAGTAGCATCATTCTCTTAGAACCAGAAACAAATAGCCATAATATTGAAATACATACTTTTTACCCTAAAAAGCCCATTCAAATTAGCTGTAATGAAGCAAAAATTAAACAGTTATTTATAAACATAATAAAAAACGCGATAGAATCTATGAAAAATGGTGGGAAATTGATTGTTCGCATTGAGGAAAGAAAGAAACAGTATGTAAACATTTCTATCAGTGATGAAGGATGTGGAATATCTAAGGAAATGTTACATAAAATAGGTACACCATTTTTTACAACAAAGAAATCTGGGAATGGACTTGGACTTATGATTTGTAAAAATATTATTGAAGAACACAATGGAAGCTTAACTGTCGAAAGTGTCTTAAATAAAGGTACCACCTTTATCATTCGCTTACCAATAGGGTAGATCATTTTAGGGATGTCTCATAAATAGCTAGCGCTCACTTCGAGACATCCCATTTTCACTAATTTGCCAGCTCCACAATTGCCTCCAAGCCAATTTCTACATTTCCTTGGATAGCCCTAGAAATCATGCAGCTTTTTTCTGCACGTTCTGTTAGCTGTTTTACTGTTTCAATCTGATCTGCTGTACAATTTCTTTCCAAGATCACTTTTGGACGGTGAATAATTTTTTTATATGTAATTACACCTTTATCAACCTCAACGATGCCTTCTGATTCTTGTGTTAAGCTTTCAACAGGAATTTTTCGTCTTTCCATCATTGCTGCAAGTGTAATGATATAACATGTAGCCGCAGCCCCAAGTAACATTTCATCAGGATTTGTACCAATTCCGGGGCCATCCATTTCTGTTGGAATTGATATTTTTGTTTTTAAATTACTTGTTTCTATAAACCCAACATCATTTCTACCACCGGGCCAATCTGCTTTTAAAAGAAATCGGTGTTGTTCCATTACGCATTCCTCCTCTTACATAATTATACAATACTATTAGAAAAATCGAAAAAATAATGCGAATGACTATTTTGTTTCGAAATATTTCAATATAATAAAAGTTGAAATAAAAAATAGGAGAGATACACATGAATACATATGGCAATTCCAAAGAAACAATGGAATTAATTCAGAAGTTAGTTTTAATACCTAGTCCCTCAGGAAATACGAAGCAAGTCATTGATTTTTGTGAGCAGTATTTAAAAGAGACCAATGTAAGTATGTATCGAAATCGTAAGGGTGGACTAATCGTTACAATTCCAGGTAAAAACAATGAGCAGCATCGAATGCTTACTGCTCATGTTGATACTTTAGGGGCAATGGTTAAAGAAGTAAAAGCAAATGGTCGACTAAAACTAACGATGATTGGTGGTTTTCGTTGGAACTCAGTAGAAGGGGAATATTGCAAAATTGAAACCTCTACTGGAAAAACATATACAGGAACCATTTTAATGCATCAACAATCTGTCCATGTATATAAAGATGCAGGCAAGGCGGAACGAAATGAAGATAATATTGAAGTTCGAATTGATGAAAAGGTATTTAACGAACAAGATGTACGTGCTTTAGGAATTGAAGAGGGGGATTTTGTTTCTTTCGATCCTCGTGTAGTAATTACCGAATCAGGATACATCAAATCACGGCATTTAGATGATAAGGCAAGTACGGCTATTTTGTTAAAGCTTATCAAACATATTAAAGAAAATAATATTGAATTACCTTATACAACACATTTTCTTATCTCAAATAATGAGGAAATAGGTTATGGAGGAAATTCAAATATTACACCAGAAACAGTTGAATATTTGGCGGTTGATATGGGCGCATTAGGTGACGGTCAGGCATCAGATGAATATACTGTTTCTATCTGTGCGAAAGACTCAAGTGGTCCATATCATTATGGTTTACGCAAACATTTGGTCAATTTGGCGAAGGAAAACCAAATAGAATATAAAGTTGATATTTACCCTTTTTATGGCTCTGATGCATCGGCTGCCATTCGTGCAGGATTTGATATTGTACATGGGCTGGTTGGTCCAGGAATAGAATCATCGCACGCATTTGAGCGTACACATGAAACATCTATTTTAAATACAGAGCGTTTATTATATGCATATATACAGTCACCAATGGTAGAGCAATAAGCACCCTTTCTATACATCCTTAGCTATCCAGTATCATCATTTTAATCAAATAGTGCCTTAATTTACATCGATAAATTAGGGCTCTTTTTATCCTCAGCTCTTTTCTCAAACAATGTTGCTATTTATGTAAAGTTATAAGATAGGAGGGAAATTGATATGGACGTTGATCAATTTCAGAACGTTCTTTCCAAATGTGAAAGAATAGTGGACGGTCAAAATTTAGAATGTATACAAGATATACTTGTTTTAAAAATACTCAATGACATTTTTGAAAATGAGAGACAAGACATTCGGCAGGATTTTTTACTTAGAGGGATTTGCAGTACAGAGGTAGATAATTTAATTGATGATCCAGCTTATTATCAATTTATATATATCCCTAATTTAGTACGCTGGCAGCAACTAAAAAATATCCAACACAATGATTGGACATTTATTGCTCATGCTCTTCAGACCATTATAGATAATAATCCAATTAATATTCCCCCTCTTCCACATAGAGCACAAAATATTAACTCCTATCAGATGAAACAGTTAGTGGAATTAATAGATGTATGCAATTTTTTTCAAATGTCTAAGGAAAAAACAGAAGCAATTTTTAAAGTTATAGAAAGCTGGAAGAAAATGAAGCGTTTAAAGGAAGGCTCATGGATGTTAATTAATTGCTATTACGCTTAATGATTTCAGAAAGTTATGGCTAATCTTTAAATTCTGTGTTAAAATACATCTAAACTATTTGGATAGAAAGGACTCGTTACTGTTTATGCCAACAACTACTTTGTAATGGATCAAAAAAATTGGATAGGACTCTCCGGAAAACTTATGTTTTTCACCTAGGGAGGAGTCTGTCTATTATTCCCATTACAAAGGAACGGAACGAATCTGTAGTATTATAAGCTAACAGGGGTTCTCTTTTTTTAGGGAAGCTCTTTTTGTTTTTCAATATAACTTAATACTAATCCATCCAAATAGATGTTACGTTCCTTTATCTATAGAGGTGAAGGAAAATGAATGTGCTGGATTTATCTTGGAATTTAGTTGAGCAATCAATGGAAAAAGTAATTACTCGCTATTGTAAAAATTGTGGTAAAACAGTTGAGTTTAAGGATTCTCTTATTAGACGTCATAATTCAAACGGCAAAAATATTTATCGATATGCTATTTTTAAATGTCCAAAGGACCATACATGGAATCAAAAGCTTAGTATTTATAAAGCATACACTGAGCATGCGAAAGTAAGAGAAGAGTTAATAGCTATTGAAAATGATAATAAATATAGTTTACAAATTGAATCTTTAAGAGAACAGGGATACACCCAAATACGTATTAAAATTAATCAGGCCTATGGAGCTGTACGCCTGGATAAAATGTTAGCTGAAAGCCTGAAAGGGTGGAGTCGAACAGAAATTGTCAAGAAGATCAAAAATAATGAGATCCAAGTAAATGACAAAGTCTGTAAACCAAGTCAAAAATTAATTAAAAGTGATAATATTACAGTAATCATCACGTAGGGGGCTATTATACATGAAAGCAAGGGAACTAGGGATTGAAGTAGGGAATCTTCCAACAGGTAGTAAAAATTGTATAACAGATGTAAAGGGAGTGAAGGTTGGGCATATAACATTAAATCAGGATATTAATGATGGGTGTATACGTACAGGTGTGACAGCTATTTTACCACATGAAGGGAATTTATTTTTAGAAAAGGTTCGAGCTGCTTGTTATGTGGCAAATGGTTTTGGAAAAACAACTGGCCTTGTTCAAGTGGAAGAATTAGGTTGTATAGAGTCACCTATTATGTTGACAAATACATTTAGTGTTGGCCCAGTTTTACAGGGAACACTTCAATATATGTTGGCTGAAAATCCTGCTATTGGTGACTCTACAAGTTCAATCAATATAATTGTCGGTGAATGTAATGATAGTTATTTAAATTCTATACGACTTTTGGCTGTGAAACCAGAACATGCAATACAAGCAATCCAATGTGCAACAAATCAACAGGCTGAAGAAGGAGCAGTTGGTGCAGGTACTGGTACAATGTGCTTTGGATATAAAGGGGGAATAGGAAGTTCCTCACGTTTGATCTCTGAAGGGGATTCTTTCTATACTGTAGGAATACTTGTACAGAGTAATTTTGGGAGTAAGGATGAATTTCGTTATGCTAATTCGGTAGGAGACGACGATAAAGAACGTCCTGATGGCTCTATTATGATGGTTTTAGCAACAGATGCTCCGGTTTCAGATCGGCAGTTAAAAAGACTGGCAAAAAGATGTGTGGTCGGTTTGAGTAGAATAGGAAGTCATATCCACAACGGAAGTGGGGATGTTGTTATTGCTTTTTCTAATGCAGAAACCATCCAACATTCCTCATCTAAAGCAGCAGAACAAGTCACTGTTTTACATGACGATCATCCAATCATGAATCTTCTTTTTCAAGCAGTGGCAGAAGCAACGGAGGAGGCTATCCTAAATTCCCTTTCACAAGCAGAGACGACAAGTGGGAGAAAAGGAAGAGTAGGAGAGAAAGCACCTATTCATAGGAAAAGCTAAAAAGTTTTATTCCTTAGGCTCTTTTCTCAAACATTGTTGCTATTTAACAACAGTTTTTAACCAATAACTATCGGCAAAAGACTGCTACACCTTTCATTTCAATGAGAAAAGAGCTGCAACCTCCATAAGAATCGATGAAACCTTTATTGGTGTAAAAGGCGGCAGTTGGGCTTTTACAAAATTAACAAACTAAACAAAAACAGATTTTCTTTATTATTGTATTAGAAATTAAATGAAATAAAGACTTTCGAAAAAGGATTGCAGCTTTTTACGGAAGTCTTTTTTTTATTGGCTCACGGAATTTGTTTTTTTCTTCCCCCTTTTTCCTTTATAATATAATTTGTGACTGGAGGATTGAAAATGAAAATTCGTAAAACTATACTTAGTGATGCTGAGTTAAACATATTTATATATGAAAATAAAAAAGACGAATACTTTGTGGTGGCTGTTCCTACCTTAGAATGGTCAACAAAATTTACATATGATGATTTTGGTGAAGAATTATTAAATCAAATCATTCATTCACTTAGTTCCAAATTAGATGAACAAGAAGCCATCACACTTGGACATCGAATTAATCAGTGGACACGAGAAATGTAAAATATATAGTTGTTAAGGTGAATCCAATGTGAAAATGAAAAATGCTTAAATTAAATGAGTAAGAATTTACAACAGAAAGGGATTTTACTACATGACTTCATTAAAAGATGAGGTTCTTTCAAGAAGAACCTTTGCAATTATTTCCCACCCAGATGCCGGAAAAACAACTTTAACTGAGCAATTACTATTGTTTGGAGGAGCCATTCGTGCAGCAGGGACGGTAAAAGGAAAAAAATCAGGTAAATTTGCAACGTCAGATTGGATGGAGATTGAAAAACAAAGAGGGATCTCTGTAACATCTTCTGTAATGCAATTTGAGTATGATGGAAAAAGGGTGAATATCCTCGATACACCTGGGCACCAGGATTTCAGTGAAGACACATATCGTACCCTAATGGCGGTTGATAGTGCGGTGATGATCGTAGATGCAGCTAAAGGGATTGAGGAACAAACATTAAAGTTATTTAAAGTGTGTCGGATGAGAGGGATTCCGATTTTTACATTTATTAACAAACTTGATCGACAAGGAAAAACTCCACTTGAGTTACTAGCTGAACTAGAGGAAGTACTTGGTATTGAATCGTATCCGATGAACTGGCCGATTGGAATGGGGAAAGAATTTCTAGGAATTTATGATCGTTATCATAAACGTATCGAACAATTTCGTGTAGAAGAACAAGAAAGATTTTTACCGTTGAATGAGGATGGAGAGCTTGAAGGAGATTCACCAATCAAGCAATCTTCTCTTTATGAACAGGCATTAGAGGAGATACTTCTTTTGGATGAAGCGGGAAATGAATTTTCGAATGAACGAATTGCCAATGGGACATTAACTCCAGTATTTTTCGGGAGTGCATTGACAAATTTTGGGGTTCAAACATTTCTTGAAACTTATTTACAATTTGCACCGCCTCCACAGCCACGTACGTCTGATGTCGGTACGGTTGATCCGGCAGATGATAATTTCTCGGGGTTTGTGTTTAAAATCCAAGCCAATATGAACCCTGCACACCGAGATCGAATTGCTTTTGTTCGGATTTGTTCAGGTCAGTTTGATCGTGGTATGAATGTAACCCTTTCTAGAACGGGAAAATCAATGAAGTTATCACAATCTACGCAATTCCTTGCTGATGATCGAAGCACAGTGAATACAGCAGTTAGTGGTGATATCATTGGTTTATATGATACTGGCACCTATCAAATTGGCGATACCATTACATCCGGAAAACAATTAATTAATTATGAAAAGCTACCACAATTCTCTCCGGAACTTTTTGTTAAAGTATCTGCTAAAAATGTAATGAAACAAAAGCATTTTCATAAGGGAGTTCATCAGCTTGTTCAAGAAGGTGCGATTCAGTTATATAAAACATACCGTATGGAAGATTATATTTTAGGTGCAGTGGGACAATTGCAGTTTGAAGTATTTGTTCATCGGATGAAAAATGAATATAACTCTGATGTTATTATGGAGCCGATCGGATCGAAAATTCCTCGTTGGATTAATGAGGATCAAGTGAATGAATCTTTATCTAGTTCACGAAGCTTATTAGTGAAAGATCGTTTTGATAAACCATTATTTTTATTTGAAAATGATTTTGCCCTTAGATGGTTTCAAGATAAACATCCAGAGATCAAATTATATGATGCATTAGAAGGCTTTCAAGAGAACTAATACTTTTTGACCTGGATTTTTCATACATCCATTTTCTCGGTCATGTGGATATATTCATTGTAGCTTGAATATCTGCATGGCTGGTTCTTTTTAAATATCAAAAAAATGGCGCAGTCATTCAATAAATTGCAACGTGAGATAAAGTTAATTCTTAGTGTAAACAGATGAGAGCATAAATAAGGGAAATATATTTGCATGTGTTCTAGAGATAATGACAAGTTTGGTGTGAACATTTTTGAAACGTTCTTATTCGAACGTTTTTTCTTTTAATTACTGGTCTTTTTATTTTGTTAACTTTTTCATCAAAGTATAAGAATAATAGGAGAGTAGACTGAAAGAAGAGGGCCAGCGCATAGTAAAATGTAATAGAAAAATTTAAGGTCATTCCCTTTTAAATGATTTCACTTTGTTCAAAATATTTAATTGACCAGTTTGAGTGCTGTATTTGTTAAAACTAACAATTAATAACTTGTGATTAATATAACAATTTTTGGAATAAAATACAATTAATGGTTTGTAGGTTCAAAAAAAACCTTCTCTTAAGAAGGCGATTATTTATCTTCCAAATAAATAGTAACTAAGAGCAGTACCACCAAAAAGTATAAGGACTGTTAATAACATTAAAAGCCATAAAACAACATTTGAATTTGATTCTTTCATTTTACCCTCCAAAATTACTAAGTTATTAAACTGAATTGTTTAAGTTTTTTTCAGCACCTTCACTACTGGGTGATGAATTTTCTGTTAAATCATTAGCCGTTGATACTGAAATATTATTTGTTTGTTCCTTTTGAGATTGGAAATTTTGATTTTTATGATTTTCTTTTGTGTTTGAATCCTCTAGTAACCCACTAGTTGCATTTTTAAATTCTCTTATGGTCTTTCCTGCCGCTCTACCTATTTCTGGTAATTTTTTTGGCCCAAAAAGAATTAATGCAACTGCTCCAATGACTATTAGTCCCTCTGCATTAATCACATGAAACCCTCCTTAATATTTAATACTCAATTCATTTTACATTAGTTTGACTACTTACTCTAATGATTTCATTTTCAACTATAACATAAGAATATTAATTATTTTAACGAAACTAAAATTTTCGCAGAATTGTCTAATTTTTTATGAGAGGGGGAAGGAACATTTGACTGTTGATGAGAAAATGCGTTGTTTACTTGAAATTGGAGTAAAGATGTAACATCATCCCAAAAAGCAGGAGTTCCTGGTAAATGGGACCAGACTTCGTATAATGCATCATTAGTTGACGGAGGTCAAAAATATATTATCCGCATTGAAGGTGTTTTGACTTTACTAAGAGTGTCGTTTGAAAAAGTATTTACCATCGAATTATATTGTAATGAATATGGAAAAAAATATTATGGATAATCGGTTCTCGATTATTTAAATAATTGTTGTTTCTTAAGCATGCTAAGAGGTTCTTTTCCGTATCATTTTAGACCGGTGTCTTTTTAATTTTTTCTTGATTTATTTTTAAAACATGATATATTATATTAAAATACTTTATTGCATAAAAGCTTAAAAGCGTTTAAGTGTAAAAGCTTATATAGTTTTCCTATATCGGACACTAGTAATTCTATTGGATGCAGCATGAAGAGACTGAATGGGCGCTGAGAATTCAGGCGGCAATAGAAATGAAATACACCGTATGTAAAAATAGGAATTTAAGAGTGAATGACTTGGGTCATTAACTAGGGTGGTACCGCGGAGAGTGTCTTCGTCCCTAATTTGGGATGGGGATGCTCTCCTTTTTGTATGAACTGAATTAAATCTTCATAGGGGGAAAATGTCGTGTTTAGTATTAAAAAAGTTTACACACCAACAATAATTGAAGCTATTATCCTTGCTATTTGTATTGTAGGATTAATTAGCGGTGGAATTATAAAATTTTCTGCAGCGCCTCATATTCCAATCTTGTTAACAATTTTTCTATTGATTCTATACGGGTTAATAAGGAAGGTTCCTTTTAAAAAACTTGAAGAGGGGATGACCAATGGTGCAAAATCAGGTATCTCTGCTATCTTTATCTTTTTTCTGATTGGACTGTTAATTTCAGCGTGGATGATTAGTGGGACAATTCCCACTTTGGTTTATCTTGGATTTAAAATAGTTTCTGTTCACTTCTTTTATGCGATTGCTTTTATTACGACAGCGATTGTGGGAATGGCCATCGGTAGTTCGTTAACAACCTCTGCAACATTAGGAGTAGCATTTATTGGGGTTGCTTCTGCTATTGATGCATCATTAGCTATAACCGCTGGTGCTATCGTTTCAGGTGCTTTTTTTGGTGATAAAATGTCACCTTTGTCCGATACAACAAGTATTGCGTCAATGATGCTGAAGGTTGATTTGTTTGAACATATCAGGAATATGGCATGGACAACTGTTCCTGGGTTTATTATTAGTTTAATCGTATACGCAATCATATCACCGAATGCATCTTCTGCTAATTTACATCGCTTAATCAGCTATCAAGAAAGTTTGATGCAGACAAATTTAGTCCATTGGTATAGTTTGCTTCCGATCCTTGTATTAGTTATATTTGCCATAAAAAAAATTTCTGCTTTCATTACTTTAGCATTTAATTCAATTTTTGCAGTTATACTTTCCTATTTTCATCATTTTACTTCCGGGAAAGAGTTATTCAGTATTCTTTTCAATGGATATGTATCTGAAACGGGTAATACAGCCATTGATAGTCTACTAACTAGGGGCGGAATAAATAGTATGATGTTTACGGTATCATTAATCATTTTAGCATTAAGTATGGGAGGTTTAACATTTGCGTTAGGAATAATACCAGTGTTACTCCAATCATTAGGAAAGATATTAAATAAAGTTGGATCTGTGATTATGGCAGCAGCTCTAACTGCTGTAGGTATTAATATTTTTATTGGTGAACAATATTTATCTATTATTTTAACAGGAGAATCTTTTCAACAATCATTTCAAAAGGTTGGCTTAGCAAATAAAAATCTTTCACGAGTTTTAGAAGATGCCGGAACCGTAGTCAATCCATTAGTTCCATGGAGTGTTTGTGGAGTATTTTTAACAAATGTACTAGGTGTTTCAACATTAGAATATTTTCCATTTGCCTTTTTCTGTCTGTTATCTCCACTGCTAACGATTCTTTTTGGATTTACTGGTAAGACATTAACAATGATTGATAAAAATTAATGAGATAAGGTTGAATGTATTTTTCTTCTCTGTTTATAGGAATATTAATTTCGAATATGGAAATTATATGGATATGAATAGGAGGAAAAAATGATGGAGAATAATGATAGAGAGACATTGGATTTTTCAAGCTTATGGATTGATTTTTTGAATGATAGTATTCCTAGTGGGAAATTACTCCAAGCTTCGTATGAAAGACTTCTTCAACGACCGGAACCAGATGAAGCTGAAACTACGAGATTTTCATAAGGAACAAATGAAAAAGGTTGAACCATTAGAAGCCATTTTGTGGAGTATTGCACTACCAGGATTTTCACAATTATTATCGGGTTCCATTATTAAAGGACTATTTTTCGTCAGTCTTGAATTTATAATTAATGTGAACAGTCATTTTAATAAGGGAATTATGTTGAGCTTTTTAGGAAAAACAGCTGAAGCCGCTAATGTAATTGATTATCAATGGCTAATGTTTTACCCGTGTCTATATATGTTTGCTATGTGGGATGCCTTTAAAATGGCTCAGGATAAAGAGAAACGCTATCAGTATATTCCTTTTGCCTTTGGAGCTTATTTTGTTACAATTGGATTAATGTATTCACCTTTAGTGTATGTCAACGGTATTTTTATCGGACCTGTCTTTTTACCGATGATCTTCTTAATACCCGGTTTAGGAATTGGTTTCATTATTCAATATTTAATAATAAAGTTCAAAAAGTTAGAAAATTAGTAGTTGAAATTTAATATATTCTCCACTATACTTTTATTATAAACGAATATCTTTTGACGAATTGTCAAAGGGGAGTAGCGTTAGATGTGTTATACATCTAAAACAAAGTCGTCATTCCATGGATGAATTCCATCGGCTTTGTTGGCATAATTTATGTCTAGCAAGACCTTTGCCTATAATAGGCAGGGGTCTTTTTTGTCTGTATAGGTGATTTTCGTTCAGAAGAAACAAGGGAGGAGAACTCTTATATGGACATTTCAATGGTACTTGAGTATGGTTGGGTCTTATTGATTTTAGTTGGTTTAGAAGGAATATTGGCTGCAGATAATGCAGTTGTTATGGCAGTGATGGTGAAGCATTTACCTGAAGAAAAACAGAAGAAAGCTTTATTCTATGGATTAGTCGGAGCATTTGTATTTAGATTTGGCGCTCTATTTCTCATTTCCTTTTTAGTTAATGTATGGCAAATTCAGGCTATTGGTGCTGCCTATCTACTTTATATTTCGGTACATCATTTATTGAAACAGTCAAAACACAAATTTAAAAAAGGAGATAAGGTAAAGGATAACAAAGGATCTTCCTTTTGGATGACTGTTTTAAAAGTGGAAATGGCAGATATTGCGTTTGCAGTTGATTCCATGTTAGCAGCCGTTGCCCTTGCTGTTACGTTAAAACCTACAGGTTGGTTTAAAATGGGTGGGATTGATGGTGGCCAATTTTTAGTGATGCTTTTTGGGGGGATCATAGGATTAGTCATTATTCGATTTGCGGCAAAATGGTTTGTCAATTTATTAAAGAAATATCCTAGCCTCGAAACATCTGCATTTCTCATTGTCGGATGGGTAGGGGTAAAATTAGTTGTTTTTACACTTGCACATCCAAGTATTCATGTTATCGAAGAGCATTTTCCTGAATCATTTGTATGGAAGGTAATTTTCTGGGGTGTACTTCTATCTATTGCTATAAGCGGCTATTTAGTATCGCGAAAAAAAGCAAATAAATTACGGAGAAGCGCTTAAAAAAATTACAGATACCCTCAAAAATTTGCTCATCCCCACCGAAATTATATATGATGAAATAATTTTGTAATTAGATAGAAAACTAAAGATGCCCCTTGTCCATGCTATAATATGTTGCAGGATGAGGTGAGTTGATGCGTGGCTTTTTAGTGAAAGATAAGAAAAAGACATTGGAGGAAATGGCTTTTTCGATCCAAAATGGGGATGAAGAGTTGTTAAACCAACTTCTTCAAGATTATCAACCATTTATAAAAAAGACAGTTTCCTCTGTATGTAAACATTATATAAGTAATAGTGACGATGAATTTAGCATTGGCCTAATCGCATTCCACGATGCCATTCTTAAATTTGATACTTCTAAAGGCTCTTCGTTATTAGCCTTTGCAGAAGTGATTATAAAAAGAAGAGTCATTGATTATTTAAGAAGCACAAATAAGTATAAAGATTTAAGGTTAGATCGCAACCCGGATGAGGATTCCTCATCTTCTGCATATGAGGACACTCTTTCAATTGAAGAGTATAATCGTTCACTGGACAATGAAAAACGTAAAGAAGAGATTTTACGACTTGAAATAGTGTTACAATCCTACGGGTTGAATTTTCACGATTTAGTCACTCATTCTCCAAAACATGAGGATGCAAGAGAAAGCGCAATTTCTGTTGCAAAAACCTTAGTTGAAGATGAAAAGCTTTTTGCTTATTTAAAAGAAAAAAAACGTCTACCAATAAAATTATTAGAGAAAAAAGTGAAGGTTAGTCGTAAAACTCTGGAACGCAATCGAAAGTATATAATTGCCATAGTCTTAATCATGTCTTCTGATTTTGTTTATTTAAAGGAGTATTTAAAAGGACGGTTAACGTAATGAAAAAAGGAGTCGTATTAGAAATAAAACGTCAGTATTTAGTCATGCTGACCCCTGAAGGTGAATTTGTAAAGGGAAAGAATAATGGAACTCCTTTGGAAGTTGGGGAAGAAATCTTTTTTTATCCATATGAGGAATCTAAAGCAAATCGTAAAAAATTCACGTTTTGGTCCTTATCATCTAGTGTTGCTGCTATCCTTTTTATATGCTTTTTAATTATAAATCCTTTGAAAAAGGATCAAGCTTTTGCATATGTAACCATGGATATGGATTCAAGTATAGAATTTGTTTTAGATGAAAATTTACATATTATAGGTACCCATGCTTATAATTCAGCTGGTGAGAAATTATTATCAACTATTCAAATTGAGAAGAATCAATTATTTACTCCTGTTGCTACTAAGTTAATTAATCAATATGATTCACTAAACTCAGAAAAGAACATCGTTATTGCTTCTATTTCAAAAGACGAAAAAAATCAGCAGCGAATTGAAAAGGAAGTACAAAAGATCCAACATAATGTTCAAAAGAAAGAAGCTAATATCAAGGTGATTAAAGGATCAATGAAGGAAAGAGCTTCTGCACAAAAAAAAGGGATATCAGCGGGAAAATTTATTTCTGAAGAAAATAAGGGTAAAAAGGAAGTAAAGCAAGATCGTTCAGCTGATTCAAATCATAAAACAAGTATATCCAATATAAAAATCGAAAAACAAAGCGACCCATTTGATCAAAAGGATATGAGGATAAAACCAGTCCAACGAATGAGGAAAGATGAAGAGAAGAAGTGGAAGCAAGAGCGTATTGAAAAAGAGATAAAAAAAGAAACACAGAAAGAAACGGATACAAAAGTACATATACATAATGAGAATAGAAATGAACAAAATTGGTCGCATATAAAGAATCGAGATAGGAAAGTTGTGCCTTCTATACCAAAGCGATTCAATAAACATGAAAATCCTTCACCTAATGTCAAAAATGTAGCCCCTAATTCTAAAAATAATAATGGAATAAACTCTAAACGGAATCAAAACGCTAATAAGTGGAGGAACGATAAACATAATGGTTGGGAGAACAGCAATAGAGGAAACAACCATAAACAAAACCATAAAGAGCCCTAATGAACTGCACCCAAAATTTTAGAGATTCTAGAATTTGGAGGTGCTTTTTTCTTTGGTGTAATTTTATCATTCATAAAAAAATAAAGGTAGTACAGGTTGTTCAACTCTTACAAATGACATGGGAGTTCATAAAAGTAAGTTCAATAATGGGTAAGGAAATTTGAGTATGATGGTTAAAAAGCATTTGAAAGGGCTTTACAAAAGATTCATTACTTTTTCACAAACGGATTAAGGAAGTATTAAAGGCATGAGTCCAATTCAAAACCAAACTCATGCCCAAGTTGCCTAATGAAATAAAGTATCCAATTTTATGGAGTGGAGGACTCACTTTTTTAGAAAAACTCAGTATAAGCTTGTATGCTCTGTCTAATGCTTAGCAACAAGCAAGTTCTTATTGATTTTGATTTCCAGATAGTTGGCTCTGAGCTTGTTTTACTAATCTTTTAGTAATTTCTCCTCCTACAGAACCATTTGCACGTGAAACTGTATCTGAACCAAGATTTACTCCAAATTCTTGTGCTATTTCATATTTCACTTGATCTAAATATTGTTCTACTCCTGGTACTAATAGTTTATTACTACTTCTTGCCATTGATAAATACCCCTTTCATATATGTTGTAAATAGCTGTATTTGTAGTATGGTTGAAATCCTTAAAATTCATGAATGGTAAATTGGTTCAATTATATTTCTTTTTGGAAACGACTTTAATTATTGAGGGTAATTCTATATATTAGAGGGAGAAGATAATGAATAGTTTTTTTGATATAAGCTTGAAAGGATTTTTCTATGAAAAATTATTTAAAAACAAAAATAAAAAAATTAACACCGTTTCAATTAATCGTATATTATTACTTTTTAACGGTATCTGTTTCAACTCTTTTTCTTAGTCTACCATTAGCTCTTAAGCCAGGTGTACGTATTCCTTTGATTGATACTATATTTGTTGCCGCAAGTGCAGTTAGTGTCACTGGATTATCAACAATAAATATTTCAGAAACCTTTAGTACTAGTGGGATTGTTATTTTGATGCTAATTCTTCAAGTAGGTGGAATTGGCATTATGTCGATCACTACATTTTTTTGGCTTCTTTTAGGTAAGAAAATTGGTTTAAAGCAAAGGAAGCTAATTATGACTGATCAAAATCAGATGAATTTAGCTGGTTTGGTAAAAATGCTAAAAATGATATTACTATTAATCATCTTGATTGAATTATGTGGAGCATTAATTTTAGGTACATACTTTTTACGTTATTATCCTAATTGGCAAGAGGCCTATCTCCATGGATTATTTTCGTCCATTAGTGCGACAACGAATGCAGGATTTGATTTGACAGGACAATCACTAATTCCATTTGCCCAGGATTACTTTGTACAGTTTATCAATATGATTCTGATCACTTTAGGAGCGATCGGTTTTCCTGTATTAATGGAATTAAAAGAATTTTTGTTTCGAAAGAAAACTGCAGTGAAATTTCATTTTTCTTTATTTACAAAAATTACAACTTCTACCTATGCGATATTATTAGTGTTTGGTACCATTACGATATTTTTAATTGAAAAGGATCTTTTCTTAAAAGGGAAAGAATGGTATGATGCGTTTTTTTACACAACTTTCCAATCTAACACAACAAGAAGTGCAGGGTTAGTGACGATGGATATAAATGAATTTTCTACGCCAACACTTCTTATTATGGCTGGATTAATGTTCATAGGTGCTTCACCTAGTTCAGTAGGTGGTGGAATACGAACAACAACCTTTGCGATTATTGTCTTATTCTTTATCCACTTTGCTAAAGGAAATAGAAATATTAAAATTTTTAAAAGAGAAATTCATGAAATGGATGTTCTTAAAGCATTAGCTGTTTTCGTTATTGCTTCATTTATTTGTGTAGTCTCTGTAATTTTGCTGTCTATTTCTGAAGACCAAAGCCTACTTTCTTTAATATTCGAGGTATGCTCAGCTTTCGGTACAACAGGAGCATCGCTAGGGATTACGCCGGATTTGACTATTTTTGGTAAATGCTTATTAATTGTCCTGATGTTTATTGGTCGAGTCGGACTTGTTTCCCTTATGTACTTAATGGGAGGAAGAGATCAATCCAATAATTACCATTACCCAAAGGAAAGACTAATTATTGGTTAAAGGCTGCAAAGTTTAGTTTTATTAGGTACCCAAGTATATGGAGAAAAGAGCTTTGTTTATTATCGTTCCTTTTGGTAAAACTAAAATCGAAGTCATTCTAAATACAAAAAGGGGTAATAAAATGGCTAAACGAAAAGCAGAGGTAAATGCAGCTAGTAAGCATAATCAGACACCGAAACGAAACCTAGCTGAGTCAGAGTTTTCGGCTGAATTCGCAAGCGGTGAAGAAGCAATGAAACATGCCAATCGTAACTCTAAAAAGGGACGAAAAGGGAAAAATTAATGGATAAAAATAAAAGAGTTCAAGCAAATGAAGAGTTTGGTGTTGAATTCGGAGATTTAAATGCGATTAAGTTCTATGATTTAACATATAAACAAGAACAAAAAGAAAAGCATCAAGAAAAAAATAAAGAAAAGAAAGCCAACACTTAGCTTGGCTTTCTTTTTAAATTATACTTAAATGCATAATGAATAAATTGAGGATTGTCCTGATTTCGGTTCATAATAGACAACCATATAACTATCTGTTGCTTGGTTGATCTGACCGGAATTTAGATAAATATCTAGTGAAAAAGGAACTTTCTCAACAATTGTATGTTTCAGCAAATCCTTTTCAGACAAGTTCATTGATCTAAGATTTTTATCTAATACATCAGGTTTTTCGACGATAGCCTTATATACTTTATTACGTTCAGCTTTATCCACCTCGTAGCTCCACCAAGGTTTTCTCGGCTTATAACGCTGATTATGTAAATAATCATATTTCATTAATCCCTCAATAGTATTAATCTGTTGACTTGCTTGTGGAATCGTTCTTAAAAATGATTGAAGTCTTTTAAATAAATCCTCTAGTTGGTGACCAATTCTACTCCAGCCTTTTTCTTCCCAGTAGGCACCAAATTCTTGGAAAAAGTCAAATGGAGTTTCGAAAATATTTGATACGAGATACTCAATTGTTTGATCCATTCGATGATCATTCCAATATTTTTCAAGTACATCTTCTACCTGTTTTATGCGAACAATATCATCAAATGAAAGAATGTTATTTCCTAATATTTCATATGGTGCATGATCCATGAAAATATATTGATGTTCTTTCGCACGAAGCCTTAACCCTGTACCACGTAGCATTTTTAAAAATCCTAGTTGGAGTTCTTCTGGACGTAAGGCAAAAACATCATTGAAGGTTTTCCTAAAGGATTGATAATCTTCTTCTGGTAATCCGGCTATAAGGTCTAAATGCTGATCAATTTTTCCTCCGTCTTTAACCATTGTAACTGTTCTTGTAAGTTTTTCGAAATTCTGCCTGCGTTTAACCAATTCATTGGTTAAATCATTGGTTGATTGAACACCAATTTCAAAACGGAAAAGTCCTTTAGGAGCATTATCATTTAAAAATTGAATGACTTCTGGACGCATAATATCTCCAGTAATTTCAAATTGAAAGACAGTTCCGGGTTTATGCTCATCAATTAAAAATTGGAACATTTCCATTGCATAGCTTCGACTAATATTGAAGGTACGATCTACAAATTTAATCGTTCTTGCCCCATGATCCATTAAAAAACGAATATCATCCTTGATTTTTTCTCGATTAAAATATCGGACACCAACTTCAATAGAGGAGAGACAGAATTGACAATTAAACGGACAACCTCTACTAGTTTCAATATAAATGACTCTTTTTGAAAGATGAGGAAGATCCTCTTCAAAGCGATATGGTGAAGGAAGTTCACGTAAATCAATTTTATTCCTTTGTGGATTGATTTTCACTTTTCCATTTTCCATATAGCCGATTCCAGGAACACTGGAAAAATCTTTTTCACCTTGTATCTCTGAAAGTAGATGTTTAAAGGTCTCTTCTCCTTCCCCCATTACAATGATATCAATCTCGGGTAACCGTTGTAGCCAGTAAACTGTATCGTATGTAACCTCTGGTCCCCCAAGAATAATCGTTAATTCTGGCATGATTTTTTTTAGCATTTGAATCACTCGAATCGTTTCCTCGATATTCCAAATATAACAGCTAAATCCTATAACATCTGGTTTTTTTGTGAATAAATCAGAAACAATATTCATTACAGGATCTTTAATCGTATATTCTGCGAGTTCGACATTATATTCAGGCGCCGCAGCTGCCTTTAAATAACGAATCGCTAAATTTGTATGAATATATTTTGCATTCAGTGTACTTGCGATAATTTTCATATAATTTGATAACCTCAGCTTTCAGATAGCAGTTATGAATTGCTTCTTGAATACTTACATATTGTATCGAAGGATGAGCAAAACCTCAATATTTGTATTGATCCCTTTTCTTAAACATTTGCTGCTATTTAGGAGGGAATTTTTTTAAGCAATTATATTATTTTATAAAACAAATGAAACAATAAATTACATATGCAGGATTTTTCAGTCTATTAGCGAAATTACTTTGTATAGAATGATTCTAAATAGTGGTAATCTTATTTAGTGCTTTTGATATGTATTACTTTAATAAAAACTTATTATACAATAAAACAGCAATACCTTGAAGTTTAGGGGGGGAATGTGGTGACAAATGAGCAAGTTGAATTAAAAAGCAAATATCGAATTGCTCGTCAAAAGGGATTTAAATTAAAGAAAAATGCCGAGCTTTTTAAAAGTTTATTTGAAGAAGCCATCGACGGTATTGTGTTCTGGGGTCAAGATGGCAGTATTTTAATGGCTAACCAATCCGCTTTAAATATTTTTGAATGTACTTCGGAAGAGTTTTTAAAACGAAAGCTATGGGAATTTATTTATAACAATGATCAACAAGAAAGTATCCTTAAGAGATTCAATGAAAATGAATCAATAAGGGATGAAATGTTGTTTCTTATGCCAAATGGACAATTCAAATATCTAGAATTCACATCGAAAATGAGTTTCGTTGATGGGTATAATATGACTATTTTCCGAAATAGTAGCTACCGATATCAAATGGAACAAAATTTACGAGACAGTGAGGAAAGATTTCGGAATATTTTTGAAGGCTCACTAGATGGGATGTTACTATGGAATAAGAATTTTCATGTAGTTGATATGAATCCAATTGCAGCAGAAATACTCGGTATAGAGAAAAATAAGATTATAGGTAAGGATTTTAGAGAAATTTATCGTCATTACCCTACCATTTATCAAGAAATGAAAAAGCACCTAGAAGAATTGCCGATTAATGGAACATCAGATTCTATCCTACCTATCAAACATTTAGGAATAAATAAATACTTAGAGATTAGTTCTAAAGGCAATTTAGCATCCAATTTAAATTTGACAGTAATCAGAGATGTAACTGAGAGAAGGGCCTTGCAGGAACAATTACAAAAATCTGATACATTAATGGTTGTAGGGGAATTAGCAGCAGGGATTGCCCATGAAATACGAAATCCAATGACTGCACTAAAGGGGTTTATCCAATTACTTGAATCTAGTATAAAAGAAGATCATTCATTATATTTCAAAGTGATTACTTCAGAATTAAAACGAATTGAATCTACTATTACGGAATTTCTTGTTCTAGCAAAACCACAAGCTATTCAATTTCAATTCCATGATCTTCAAAAAATAATGATGGATACATTAGATTTATTACATGGGCAAGCTCTTATGCATAATATTCAATTTGAATTTGTCCATGAATCCGCATTGCCCAAAATTTTCTGTGAACCAAACCAAATGAAACAAGTATTTATAAATATTATTAAAAATGCAATAGAAGTAATGCAAGATGGGGGAAATATTCGTATCCAAATTAAAAGAGATAATGAGGAAGAAATACATGTAATTATTCAGGATGAAGGCGAAGGGATCCCGAAGGATAAAATAAATAAATTAGGTGAACCATTTTATACAACAAAGGAAAGGGGAACAGGCCTAGGACTAATGGTAAGCTTTAAAATTATTAAAGATCATAAAGGTAGGATTCATGTCGAAAGCGAAGTCGGTGTTGGCTCAACCTTTCATATATATTTACCCATTTCTAAAGGGAATGTCTAACAATCGGACAGACCCTTTTCTTTTTAGATATTCCCTTTGTTTTTCTTATAGAAGAAAATGAATGTTGAATGATTAAGAAAATAATATGTTTATGTCGAAAAGTACTAACAATATTTGTTGAATGATAATTGATTATTAAAAAGAATGTCTAATTTTGCGAATCTATTTACATTTATGGAAATACCTGCGATAATTCACAAGGGAATCGAAGTTGATATAGATACCTATGAAAATAATCGAAGGAGAATGTAAAGTGTATAGTGATACCAAAAATAGAAAAAGATTTTTAAAAGAAATACAACAAAAAAGGGATCAAATGATCTATCTCGGAAAACGTTATGGTTTAACAAATGAAAAAACCATCACTTGTAGTCAGGAGTTGGACGAGCTCTTAAATGAATATCATTATTTATTCCAACATCAAGCTGAAAAACCAAACGTTATCAGGGAAGTGTCATTTCATATATATAGAAGCCAGTTGAAAAAGAGCAATTGGAAGGTCAAAAAATATCAGATATTAAAGGCTATATAAAAACTATCACTATATCTATCATCACTGTCCAACATTCTTAGATAAATATATATTTTTTGTTCCATTTTCATCATAAGAAGAGGTTGTCTGATAATTATCAGACAACCCCTTTTTGTAGTGGAAGTGTAATGATTACTTCCGTTCCTTTATTTATTTTACTTTTTATTTCGATGGTTCCATTAAATGATTCTATTATTCTTTTACATACAACTAATCCCAATCCTGTCCCATTTTCTTTTGAAGTAAAAAAAGGAGTGAAGATTTTTTTTAAATCCTCTTCTGAAATTCCATTCCCATTGTCGCGGATTGAAAGGATAGCCTCCTCATCCTTTTTATCAAGATTGATTATTAACTGCCCCCCGACCGACATAGATTCCAGTGCATTTTTAGTAATATTTAAGATTACTTGTTTAAGTTGATCCATTGTTGCTAATACAATTATTTTCTCTGAATTGATTTTGTAGGAATAATGAACATTAAATAAGTTGGATTCTGAGAAGATTAGCGGATTTAAATCATTTATTACCTGATCCAAATGGATTTCCTCCATTTTTTGAATAGTTGGTTTTCCAAGTATGAGAAATTCGTTTACAATTTCATTGATCCGATCAATTTCTTTATTCACAATAGAAAAATAAAATTGATCTTTTGGATCCTTATATTTTTCGGATAATAATTGAAAAAGTCCTTTAATCCCAGTAAGCGGATTTCTTATTTCATGAGCAGTACTTGCAGCAAGCGTCCCAACTAGCTCTAATTTTTGTGTTTCATTTTGCATCCGTTCCCGTGCAGTCTGTCGTTTAATTGTAATAGAATGTAAAAACAGATATAAACCATGGATAATCGTGGTGATAATTAGAAAGAAAATAAAAGTATGATTAAAAACTGGATTTATCTTTGGAGTGTTAGGAACTATGGCAATTCTCCAAGGTACTTTCTCAAGCGAAGTCCTTACAATCCCTTTTTTTGGGTCCAAGACTAAATTACTATTTGTAGAAAATATCGGAATACCAGTTGTGCTCTCAAATTGGACGAATGTATTTGGTGAAAGCATTTGTATAATATTAGCGATATAATCAATTCGTATATGTGCAACGATGATAGCTTGAATGTCATTATTTTTTACAACAGGAGTGACAATAGCAACGACTTTTTGATTGTTTGACAGTGTTTCTACTTGATCGGAGACAACTGTTTGATGAGTTAATTCCATCGTTTTCAAATAGTTTTTATTTTGTAAACTGTATTGTTTTAAATAATCATTAGTTCCAGTAATCACATTTCCTTTTTTATCTAAAAAGTATATTCCGCCATATCTTGGATCTTTTTCATTGACCTTTTTTAATGCTGTTTTTACATCATTGGTATTGGTAAAATTAGATTCAAAGGTTATAGCCAAAACTTCGATACTCTTAATTGTTTCTCCGATCACTTGATCCATCTGCCTCTGATAGATGGATGCATCGCGCTCGGCATTTCTATATGATTTTTTATCATTCATTTTATAGCTATATATCCCGTAAAGTGTGGTGAACAATATCGCTGGAGCAAGTACAATACTAAGATAGATAGCGAATTTTTTGCGTTTATTTTTCATTGTAAGACCCTCTAATTAAAAATGTGATTTATTAATCATATAATAAAACTCTGCAAAAGAATATTAATCATTTATTCATTGATATAATTATACTTTATTCTTATATGATAGGTAAAACCCTGATAGGTTCTATACGGTAGTATTGACAAGAATCCATCTCTTGCCTATAATGACTATAATTTTGTAGAAGGAAATGATCTTATGGATAATATTCAACAGTCTTTGAAATTATTTATTGTATTATCAAGGGCGTATCGGGCAGTAAATGAATTTACAAATGCCTTTATTCAACAAAATGGTTTGAATCCGACAGAATTCGCGGTTCTTGAATTACTCTATCATAAAGGGGACCAGCCCTTACAACAAATAGGTGATAAAATTCTTCTTGCTAGTGGCAGTATCACCTATGTTGTCGATAAGCTAGAAAAAAAAGAGTATATTGAACGAGTAGCAAGTCCAGATGATAGAAGAGTAACATTCGCACATATAACAGAAAAAGGAAAACAATTTATGGAATCGATATTTCCAGAACACCAAGAGCGGATTCATCAAATCATGTCAGTATTAAATGATACAGAAAAAGAGATGGTCATAGATACTTTAAAAAAACTCGGAAAAAGTATTTCAAATTAGAAATACTTTTTTTATTTTTTTAGAGGAATTTATATGAGTTATGGCGAATAAATAAAGGCTTGAATATTGAATGTGGGGTGTGTGTTATGACAGTAAAGTTTGAAGATTATGCATATAAAAGACCTGAAATAGAGAAAGTGGAGGTTGCGTTCCGAGCAGATCTTGAAAAATTCAAACTGGCCAAAAATGTGGAAGAACAAAGCTTAGCAATGAAGAACATCAATAATATTACTAATGAGTTAGGAACTATGTTTAATCTATGCTATATTCGCCATACGATTGATACGGAAGATGAGTTTTATAAAAACGAAAACGATTATATGGATGAAATTATGCCGCATATCGAAGGTTTGAGATCGGAATATTATCAGGCATTAACATCGTCTCAATTTCGTGATGAACTAGAAAAAAAATGGGGGAAGCAGCTCTTTGATTTAGCGGAAGGACAATTAAAAACCTTCTCTCCTGAAATTATACCGTTGGCTCAAAAGGAAAATAAGCTGTCATCTGAATATACGAAGCTTATAGCCTCTGCAAAAATTATGTTTGAAGGGGAAGAGAGGACACTTGCTCAAATTGATCCTTTTACAGAATCTAAGGACCGAGATATGAGGAAAAGAGCTATTGAAGCGAAATTTGGGTTCTTTGTTGAAAACGCGGAAGAATTCGACCGTATTTATGATGAATTAGTGAAGGTACGTACTGAAATCGCCAAGAAATTAGGATTTAAGAATTTCGTTGAGTTAGGCTATTACAGAATGTCACGTATTGATTATAATGCTGAAATGGTAGCGAAGTTCCGTGAACAAGTGAAGGAATATATTGTCCCGCTTGCAACTGAACTAAGAAAACGACAAAAAGAGAGAATTGGTGTAGATTCTTTAAAATTTTATGATGAAGGTTATCAATTTTTATCTGGAAATGCTGTACCTAAAGGTTCGCCTGAATGGATTATTGATAATGGGAAGAAAATGTATTCTGAGCTATCAAAAGAAACAGATGAATTCTTCACATTTATGAATGATAATCATCTTATGGATCTAGTAGCAAAGAAAGGGAAAGCAAGTGGCGGATATTGTACTTATATCGAAAACTATAAAGCACCATACATTTTTTCAAACTTTAATGGTACATCTGGGGATATTGACGTGTTAACTCATGAAGCCGGGCATGCCTTCCAAGTTTATTCTAGCCGTCATTTTGAAATACCTGAATACAATTGGCCGACACATGAAGCATGTGAAATTCATTCAATGAGTATGGAATTTTTCACTTATCCATGGATGGAATTATTCTTCAAAGAGGATACAGATAAGTATAAATTTGCCCATTTGAGTAGTGCATTAATCTTCTTACCATATGGTGTAGCCGTTGATGAATTCCAGCACTTTGTGTATGAAAATCCTGAAGCTACCCCTGCTGAAAGAAAGCAAGCTTGGAAACAAATCGAAGAGAAGTACCTACCACATCGTGATTATGATGGTTTCGATTATTTAGAGAATGGTGGACTTTGGCAAAGACAAGGTCATATTTATGAATCACCATTTTATTATATTGACTATACACTAGCGCAAATTTGTGCGTTTCAATTCTGGAAAAAATCACAAGAAAATCATGAAGAGGCATGGAAAGACTATATTCATTTATGTAAACAAGGTGGAAGTAAATCTTTTACAGAGCTAGTAAAAGAAGCGAACCTTATTTCCCCATTTGAAGATGGATGTGTTCAGTCCGTGATTGGTACGATCCAAACATGGCTTGATCAAGTAGACGATAAAAAATTATAAGTGAAATGTTTTGCTGTCCTTGTTTAATGTTTTAACAAGTAGGAATTGGAGTTATTCGAATAAAGTAGCAAAATTTATTATAAAGGCTGTTTTCGTTTAGGTAGTTGCTTTTGTAAAGCCCAACTGCCGGCTATTACTCCCAATAAAGGATTCTTGCGGTTCTTATGGAGATTGCAGCTTTCTTAGTAAATTGATACGTGTAGCGATCCTCAGTCGATATTTAATAGTTATAACTTTACTTAAAAAGCAACAATGTTTAAGAAAAGAGCCATTATAAAAAAGGAGAAAAGCATAAACGCTTTTCTCCTTTTTGTAAGATTATTTTGATTCAACATGAATATGATTATCGACGATCGTTGCGATTAATTCTTTTTGTTCTACATGATCTAATATAAAGTCAGCAATACGATCCTCTAATTGTTCTTGAATTACTCGGCGTAAAGGTCTTGCACCGAATGCTGGATGGTAACCTAACTCTGCAAGTTTTTCTTTTACTTCATTTGTTACCTCAAGTGTGATTTGTTGCTCAGATAATGTCTCATTCAATTCTTTGAGCATTAAATCAACGATTTCCAATAGATGTACTTTATCTAATGATTGAAATTCAATAATATTATCAAATCGATTGAGAAATTCTGGCTTGAAAAAGCTGCCGAGTGAATCAAGTATACTTGTTTCCTTAATAGCATTGCTTTGGTCAAAGCCAACATGAATTTCTTTAATACCGATTCCTGCATTACTAGTCATAATAATAACTGTATCCTTGAAGCTGACCGTACGTCCTTGACTATCTGTAAGACGACCGTCCTCCAATATTTGTAGAAACATATGCTGCACATCTGGATGTGCTTTTTCAATCTCATCTAATAATATGATACTATATGGATTTCTGCGAACTTTTTCAGTTAATTGTCCTGCTTCTTCATGGCCAACATATCCTGGTGGAGAGCCGATTAATTTAGACACACTATGCTTCTCCATATACTCACTCATGTCGAGTCGAATCAATGCATCCTTTGTACCAAATAATTCTTCTGCCAATGTTTTTGTAAGTTCGGTTTTACCAACCCCAGTTGGACCTACGAAGAGGAAGGAACCGATTGGACGAGTTTTTGATTTTAATCCAGCACGTCCGCGACGGATCGCTTTAGCTACTTTTTTAACCGCTTCTTCTTGGCCGATTACTTTTTTGGCTAAGTTTTCCTCGATATTTTTCATTTTTTGTTGCTCATTTTCTTGCAATTTACCAACTGGTATACCAGTTTTCTTCTCGATAATTGCTTGAATATGAGTAATGTCCACTATAGGCTGACTATGTTTATTTTCAGTTTGCAGCATTTGCTCTAATTTCTCTTCTTCATCACGCAATGTTGCAGCTGTTTCATAATCTTCTTTTGTTAACGCAGTTTGTTTTTCTTGCTCAATTTCTGTAAGACGTTGCTTAAGTTCCTCTTCATTGCCAGTCACTAATGTTAAGTTTAATTTTGAGCCAGCTTCATCCATTAGATCGATTGCTTTATCCGGTAGGTAGCGATCTTGAATATATCGATTAGATAAAATGACACATGCTTTGATTGCTTCATCTGAGTAACTTACTTGGTGATATTTCTCATATTTTTCTTTCAATCCATTTAAAATATTAATAGATTGTTCAATTGTAGGTTCATTTACTTGCACTGGTTGGAAGCGTCTTTCTAATGCTGCATCTTTTTCGATTTGGCGATATTCTTTTAATGTCGTTGCCCCAATGACTTGAAGTTCACCTCTTGCTAAAGCTGGTTTTAGAATATTTCCTGCGTCCATGGAGCCTTCTGCAGAACCTGCACCAACTAGTAAATGAATTTCATCAATGAATAAAAGAACATTTTTACGATTTTGTAACTCAGTAATGAGTTGTTTCATTCTTTCTTCAAATTGTCCCCGAATTCCTGTATTTGCTACCAATGAGGCAACGTCAAGCAGGTAGACTTCTTTATTTCTTAGTTTAGCTGGTACATCCTTTTCAACTATTTTCAAGGCAAGCCCCTCTGCTATCGCAGTTTTACCTACACCTGGTTCACCAATTAAAACTGGATTGTTTTTATTCCGGCGGTTTAATATTTCAATCACTCGATTGATTTCTTCTTCACGCCCTATTACCGGATCAATTAATCCTGTTTTAGCTATGCTTGTTAAGTTGCGTCCAAATTGATCTAAAAAGCCATTATGACCATTGCCGCCCCGACTTTGAGTTTGTTGTTTAAACCCCTGATTATTCGCTGGCAATGATCCGCCTTGACTATATCCTTTAAATAAATGTTCAAAATCATTCATTGAAGGAAAACCACCAAATGGTGAATGATTCATCGCAAATTCTTTCTTATAGCATTCAGAACATAATTGTAGATCCTGAGTTTGACCATTTATATTTACTCTTAGTTGAACATTAGCATTTCGATCATTACAATTTTGACATTTCATAATAGCATTCCTCCTTGAAATAGCAATGCAATTGTTATAATAGTTAATTTTGACTATCTTTGACTAATTAGATAAAAAGAAAATAAGGTTATTTGATTTTGACTATCTTTGACCTTATGGATTCATCATACACCCAATTTTTAAATTTGTAAATAATTTTTTTGACCTTTTTTGACTAAATAAAAAGTTATAAGAGTTAAATGGGTTTAATGCAAAAAATATTTTTCTTGTCGTAATTGAATATGCTTGTACATATGGATTAGTAGTGCGACTTTATTGCGAGGGGATTATTGATGAAGAAATATATTGATGGTTTACAAGTGGCTGCTGTTTATGTTGGAACAGTGATTGGAGCTGGATTTGCTACAGGAAAAGAAATCGTCGAGTTTTTTTCACGTTATGGGTTTATTGGAATTATATCAATATTATTAGCAGGCTATCTATTTATCGCATTAGGTACAAAAATGATGTTGATAGCCATTGATTTAAAAGCCAAATCATATGAAGAATTTAATGAGTATTTATTTGGTAGAACCATTTCAAAGTTTATGAATGTATTTATGATGATGATGTTACTTGGAGTATGCGGGGTGATGTTTTCTGGAGCAGGTGCGGTGTTTCAAGAACATTTAGGTATTAGTAAAAATATTGGTATCTATTTAACGATTTTTTTAACGATTTTTATTATGTTAATTGGTACAAAAGGCGTATTTGCTGTTAATACTTTTGTTGTGCCGATGATGATTATTTTTAATTTTATCGTCATGTCAAAGTCAATCTTAACTCCAAATTTTTTTGAATCAGTGTTAATGATTCCTAAAGTAGAAGATGGTTGGAGATTATTTTTATCTCCTTTTTCGTATGCTGCTTTAAATTTAATCCTCGCACAAGCAGTATTAGTACCAATTGCTAGTGAGGTAAATGATAAAAAGGTAGTACGGATAGGTGGTATTATAGGCGGAGGCTTATTAACACTAATCCTATTATCTAGTCATTTTACACTCATTACTTTACCTAATGTCGCTGAATTTGAAATTCCAATGGCTATTATTGTTCAAAATACTTTTGGAAGTATTTATTATATCTATGTTGCTATTATTTATGGAGAAATATTTACCTCTATCATTGGAAATGTTTATGGCCTTGGAAAGCAGATCCAGCAATATTTATCTATTAAATCGTTATGGATCTACATGATCATTATTGCAGTTGTTACATTAATCAGTAAGGTGCATTATGGAACACTTTTAGCATTATTGTACCCGTTATTTGGATATATTAGCTTAATTTTTATTTTTTTACTTTGGATACGAAGTGAAAATAAGTTTACGAAAGCATGAAATGAGGCTGTCAGATAAAAAGATGGTGCCATTACTTCACAATCATTGTAGGATACATGTGAAATGATACGTAAATGACAATCTTTTTATCTGGAGCCTATATTAGTGGAGTGGAAGGACAATGATTAATAATAAATCAAATATGACATGGGATACGACCAAAAGTGGAATGTTTTTTCTCCACAAATAAAGTGAACCCCAAAAAAGACCACCGACCAATGCCGCTATGATTAAGATAATGTTTTCTGAATAGATGAAAATAGAGGCATTTAATATTGCTGTTATAAGGACAGGTAACCATCCTTGAATATGGTACATTAGTCTTTTTTGGACAAAGCCTCTCCAGAATATTTCTTCTCCAGGAGCCAAAACGAATACGAGCACAAAATAATGCCATATATATTTTGGTGAAAGTAGTTTATAAGTCTTTCCTATTTGTTTGTCTAGATAAGAGGATAAGAGTGAAAATAACCAATCACCAATCCAAAACACAAGATACAGTACGACTCCAGATAATATACCGAGAAATAAATATTTCCCATTTGATTGTTCATCATGTGATTTATCACTGACGATTGAATAGCTAATTAATAGTAAAGAGGTGGCTGTGTATATGTACCAAAAAATTGAACGGTCATTAAAAGTAAGAAATAATAAGATATGCGCTAACAATATACCTATTATAAGCCTTATATCTGTTGCGCTTTGCTTCATATGTTAGAAACTCCCCTCGACATAACAATACATGACTACTATGGGATTTGGATAAATCTCCATTAAATAGTTCTTTTCTATATAAGAATACTTCAATGTACACATTTTATCAAAAACAAGCTATAAATGTAATGTCCATTGTTTGAATGAATAAAATGTCATTTAAAAGTAAGGCTCTTCAATAGTTACTTTTTTGCAAATATGGTTGTTGCTTATGTAAAGTTTTAACTAGAAAAAGGGGCGAAGTCCGTCAATTTCCTTCATTCCACAAAAAAATTGGCTAAATCTAGCCAATTTTTTCGTTTTTATGCATTTATAGATTCTTTGATGACGGTATAGTTTTTATGATTAACGACCGTTTTTTCCTCTAATTCAAGTTCGCGATAATTATCCATATATGTTAAATCAACAATTACTGAATTCTCATTTACTTTTTCAACAACGCCACGTAAACCGTCTTTAAATTCAATTACATTCCCTACATCGGCTATTTTCACTCTGACGTCCCCCGTTCATATTAAATTATGAATTATAAATTTTCAATCATCTCATTTACAGTTTGCACCATTTTATGAAAAGTTTCAAGTATAATGAATAAATAGATAAAGTGATACGGTTCCGTTGTTCTTTAGATACTTTGAAAATTTAAACAAGGGGTTATTATGTTAATTTTTCATAATAGTAAAGTGAATTTAAGGAACCATGTTAGATCAAAAAATGAAGAATCGATTGTTAAATGGTCCTTAGGAGGGGGATATATGATATATGATCAATAATGATAAAATTCGTTACTTTTTTATTTGTATTGCTATTTTATTTTTTATCTCTGCATTCTTTTTACCTGGAGTTATCATTATGCCGTTGAAAATTATTTTATTTTCATCTGGAGATGTCTTGTATTTTGGAATGGGAACAGAATTTTATATGTTTGGAATGATTGCATTTCTCTTTTTAGGATTAGCTTCTATACTATTTATTTTCAAAAAATGGATTTTAAGAATAATGGCAATTTTTTTGTGTTTAATTAGTATCACGTTTTTGATTTTATCAGTTGATGAATATTTCTATATACAAAAGGATGGTTTTACAATGAATGAATTCTCCTCTTTAGGAAAGCATTCTTTTATTCCCTGGGATAAAATAGAGGAGATTCAATACGTGTATAAAGCAAATGAAAACTCACCATTGAGAATTCAATTGAATTTGATTGATGGAAGTACATATAATATTCCTTTTAATGGATTTTCTGCAAACATGAAAAACATGCTCAGGGATTATGTCGCTCCCCATGGTGGGAAATTGGTTGATATAGATGAGGAATGATATAATCTTCTTAGATATTTTGTTAAACTTGTATTGAGGTGAGATAGTTGACGGAAGAAGAAATCAATGCTTCAATTGATCAATTACGTAAAGGTGAATTAACAGAGTTATATATTGATAATAAAGATTTCTATGATTTTCGGAAGATTTTAGTAGAACAAGAAGACTTTAAACACTTTCGTGGGATTGCCCAAAGAAACGGTCATGTAATCTATAAATATTTGGAAGATGCTAGGAGTTAAGAAGATACTTTGTGAAGTATCTTCTTTTTTGTGGCTGCTTTTTTACTTATTTTGAAAAATTTAGTATATTTATATTATACAGATAAAAAGGGGGATTAAAATTGAAGGATAAACTTTTCTTATTAAAACAAGAAGTATCCAAAGTTATGGTCGGAAGAGAAAAAGATATCGAATTATTAACTATTGCTCTCTTGCAAGGCGGGCATATATTACTAGAAAGTGTACCAGGTACTGGAAAAACACTCCTTGCTAAAACTTTTGCTAAATCTTTGGATGGAGAGTTCAAACGAATTCAATTTACACCAGATGTATTACCTACAGATGTAACGGGCATTCAGTTTTTTAATCCTAAAAGTCAAGAATTTGAATTACGTATTGGTCCAGTTAAGACGAACATTCTTTTAGCTGATGAAATTAACCGGGCAACTCCAAGAACCCAGTCCAGTCTGTTAGAGGTAATGGAAGAGCGTCAAGTCACTATCGATGGTGAAACAATTATTATAGATGAGCCATTTATGGTCATTGCTACACAGAACCCTGTAGAATCTCAACAGGGAACCTTTCCGCTCCCAGCTGCACAGTTAGATCGTTTTTTAATGAAAATTTCGATGAGTTATCCTACATATGAAGAAGAAAGGGATATTTTAAGAAGATTTCAAAGTAATGAGCCTTTAACACAAGTAAAGACAATTTTAACAAGAGAAGAGTTTGTAGAACTTAGAAAGAATGTAAAAAACATTCTTGTAAATGAAGATGTCGAAAAATTCATGCTGTTAATTATTAGACAAACTAGACAGCATCCTGCAATTGAACATGGGGCTAGCCCGAGGGCAGCACTTGCCTTGCTAAAAGCGAGTCAAGGACATGCATTTATTCATGGTCGTGAGTATGTTACACCAGACGATGTGAAAGTTGTAGCACCATACGTGTTAAAGCATCGTTTGTATTTATCCATTGAAGCATCTTTAACAAATACAATTGAAGATATCTTCGAAGAGATTATGAAGGAAGTTCCAACTCCAGTTGAGTCAGGAGTGGTGTAATGGAATGGAGAAAAGAAGTAATTATTAACCGAAATTTAAATTTTGCCCGTTCAACATTAATCATTCTCATTATATTAACCTTTTTATTTGGGGATAAATGGCTACTTTTTATTCTATTAACCGCAGTGATTCTCTTATTTATTCATCATGCCTATATTTCTGTGCTCGGACGAGATTTACATTTAGAAAATGATAAAGAAATAACAAGAATGAACATAGACGATGAAGGTGCATGGCTATTTACATTTAAAAATAAAGGGGTTCCTATTGTAAAAGGAAGCTTAAATATTGCTTTTGATGATTGTATTGAACCGACCACTTATCCATATGTTAAAAATCGGTCTTTTTTAGAAATTTCTATTCCCTTCAAGGCATGGACGAATGAACAGGTCGAGGTGAGAGTTCCTTTTTCAGCGGTAAAAAGAGGCATTTCACATATCTATAAATTTGAAATAAAGGTTAACCACTTATTTGGAAGTGGGGCCATCATTTTGAATTACAACGGTATTATTAAAAAGAAAAAATTAGTTTATCCAAATAGAAAGATAGTCCAATCACTCAAAGAACCTTCTGTCTTATTTCATGGTTATCAGGATGTCCGGAATTCGCTATTTTTTGATCCACTCCAACCGGTTGGAACCCGGGAGTATATTAAAGGAGATTCCTTTCAGCATATTCACTGGAAAGCAACAGCAAGAATGCAGCAGCTACAAACAAAGGTATTCCCACATTCAGGAGCTAGGCATTGGCTATTAATTTTGAATATTTCAGAAGGACATTCCATTAATCGTGATTTGGAAGAATTAATTAGTTATACAGCTTTTTTAATTGAACATGCAGTAAAGGAAAACATACCTTTTGCAGTTGCTATAAATATACGCACCCATAGTGACATTCCTTATTTTTATCTTTCCGAAGGTGAAGGAAGAATTCAGAGACAAAAAGCATTTGAAATACTTTCTATGCTTTCTATCCACTCCTTTCCTTTTCCACCACATTTAATGTTAAAGGATATTGAAAAAAGAGGTTCTTCTGTCCCAATTATCATCTATATTGGCAATCAAAATACTGCCAGTAACAATGTTCTATTGTCTTTAAAAATGAAAAAATCAACCATTTTTGAATTGGAAAATGCCAATGGACAAGGAGTAATGAAAGAATGGAGTCAGGTGCCATGCAAAAGAAGCGGATAAATTGGATTTGGATTTGGGGAGTTTTAAAAACTTTCATTAGTGAGGCAATTTTATTAGCGATCTTGTTATTTCCTGTTCGTTTAAATAATCATGTCTTTACAATCAGTTGGGCATTTTTAATTATTATGATTGGAGCACTAATAATTACCTTCATCCTAACAGCCGGTAATAAACAAAGAGTTCAAAAACTTTACTATATCATTTCTATACCAATTATGATTATTGCTTCACTAATTACCGGAATCCCAATATGGGCAATGATCATTATGGTTATCTTTAGTCAATGGCGACTTTATAAATTATTGCCAGAGGATTTTGATGATGAATATTTTGATAATCGAAATGGATTACTATTAACAACGATCCTTGTCGGTGTAACCATGTATGGAATTGGAATGTATTTAGAGTTTGTACAAAATGATTCACTATTATTATTTATATTATTACAACTTTTTTTATTAACTTATGGAACTTTTATTAAGAATTATTTCCAAGTTAACTTTAAAAGAGTTTCACCGATGTTTCTTATGGCAGTCATTATATTTATTATACCTCTTGGAGTCGCCGTTGTTTTAACCTTATTAAGTGGACCGATAAGATTAGGTTTTCTTTCAATAATTTCTCTTATTTTTAGCGGAGTAGCTATTACGGTTGGCCCTATTTTATCTAAATTCTTTGATCTAGTTAAAGATAATGCAGACACGGGATATGAGAAAATGAAAGTGGAAAACATGAATGGAGAACCAACGGTTGAACAAGGGAAAAGTGTCATTGAAAGAATAGAACCAGATAGCAGTATTTTTTATTTAATCATCTTCATAGCTTTTGTCCTCTTCGCGATTTGGGCATTTATTAAGTTCCGTCGTTTTCAAGTATCTAATGAAGAGAGGAATGATGGAAAGGAGTTAACCATTAGGAAATTATTTAAGAAAGCCACTAATCCTTCATCAGAGGTATTAATTAATCCTAATTATTCAAAATCATCACATCAAATTAGAAAAAGTGTAAATGATTTGGAGAGACTTGCTTTGAAGAAAAAGTTAGGACGATACACCTCAGAATCTGCACGAGAATGGTTTATTCGAATAGAAATAAATTGTACAAATAAGTGGATTGAAATATATGAAAAGGTTCGATACGGGAAGGAAGAAATTTCTGCAACGGATGTAGATTTATTTTTAACTGAATACAAAAGTATTAAGGCACAGCTTAAAGAAATAAAGCCAAGTAAAAATCAAGATGATGGAATTCATAACCTTTCAGAATAATGTAATACTACTATTGAGCAATTGATTTGTCATCATGAAAAAGGAGTGTTATTCTTTTAACTTGGAAAATCTAGTTTGTTCATATAAAATATTATTGACGAAATAAATTAGGTCATTTATTTTAATATGGAGAAACATTAATCATTTAATAGGATAAAGGAGTTTTTATAATGGCACAAAAACAATTCAAAGTTATTGCAGATACTGGTATCCATGCACGTCCAGCAACATTACTTGTACAAACAGCAAGTAAATTTGATTCTGAAATCCAATTAGAGTATAACGGAAAACAAGTGAACTTAAAATCAATCATGGGTGTCATGTCTCTTGGAATTGGTAAAGATGCACAAATTACTATTAGTGCAGAAGGTAGTGACGAAGCAGATGCATTAAACAGCTTAGAAGAATTATTGAAAAAAGAAGGTCTAGCTGAGTAATGTCTACGATCCTAAAAGGAATAGCAGCTTCTAACGGAATTGCTATTGCAAAAGCGTATCGATTAGTCGAACCGGATCTTACATTTGCTAAATCAACGATAGATGATCTTGATAAAGAGATCTCTCGTTTTAAAGATGCGATTGCTGCATCAACTTCTGAACTAGAAACCATTCGAGACCATGCTAATAAAAAATTGGGTGCAGATAAGGCAGCAATTTTTGATGCCCATCTTCTTGTACTTAATGATCCAGAGCTATTAACTTCTGTAGAAGATAAAATTAAAAACGAAAAAGTCAATGCAGAAAGTGCATTAAAAGATACAACCGATATGTTCATTATGATGTTTGAACAAATGGAAAATGAATATATGAGAGAACGTGCTGCAGATATTCGTGATGTTAGAAAACGAGTATTAGCACATTTACTAAATGTGAAAATTCCTAATCCTAGCTTAATCAATGAAGAGGTAGTTGTTGTCGCTGAAGATTTAACTCCTTCAGACACGGCTCAATTAAATCGTGATTTTGTTAAAGGATTTACAACAAATATTGGTGGTCGTACTTCGCACTCTGCTATTATGGCTCGTTCTCTTGAAATTCCTGCGGTAGTTGGAACGAAGGAAGTCACAGCTAAAATCAATAATGGAGATATTGTAATTATTGATGGTTTAAACGGTGAAGTACATATTAATCCAACACCAGAAATTGTGGAGCAATATAAGAAAGAAAAGGAAAAGTTTGAAATTCAAAAAGCCGAGTGGGCGAAGCTAGTGAATGAAAAAACCGTTTCAAAAGATGGTCATCATGTTGAACTAGGTGCCAACATTGGTACACCAAATGATCTGCAGGGTGTAGTGGAAAATGGCGGGGAAGCTGTCGGCTTATATCGTACAGAATTTTTGTATATGGGAAAAGACCAGTTTCCAACTGAAGAGGAACAATTCGAATCTTATAAGAAAGTCTTAGAAGGTATGAAAGGTAAGTCTGTCGTTGTTCGTACATTGGATATCGGTGGCGATAAAAAACTTCCTTATCTTAAATTACCAGAGGAAATGAATCCATTCCTTGGTTTCAGAGCTATACGACTATGCTTAGAAGAACAAGATATGTTCCGTACACAGTTACGCGCGTTATTACGTGCCAGTGTTTATGGAAACTTAAAAATTATGTTCCCAATGATTGCAACTTTAAATGAATTCCGCCAAGCAAAAACAATTTTATTAGAGGAAAAAGAGAAGCTTGTTTCCGAAAATATACCTGTTTCAGACCAAATTGAAGTTGGAATAATGGTTGAAATACCTTCTACAGCTGTACTAGCTGATCAATTTGCTAAGGAAGTTGATTTCTTTAGTATTGGTACAAATGATTTAATTCAGTATACAATGGCTGCAGATCGTATGAATGAACAAGTTTCTTATCTATACCAACCATATAACCCAGCTATTTTACGTCTAGTTAAAATGGTCATTGATGCTTCCCATAAGGAAGGTAAATGGACAGGTATGTGTGGTGAAATGGCCGGAGATGAAATTGCAATTCCGATTCTTCTAGGTCTTGGGTTAGATGAATTCTCTATGAGTGCTTCTTCAATCTTAAAAGCTCGTTCACAAATTCGTGGATTGAATAAATCGGATATGGAGAAGTTAGCTGAGCAAGTTTTACAATTTCAAACCAATGATGAGGTAATTGAAGCTGTAAAAAAAGTTACATCCATGTAATTGATTTGTAAAAGAAAAAAGGTTTAATACGATTAAAAGGGTGGTAAAAATAAATATCTCGAGGAACTTAATTTACTGGTAACTTGAGGTACCATTTCTTTCTCATTTTTTCCCCCTTTTTTTATACTTGCAGATGATTATTCAATCATCTGTCTTTTTTTGTTTAAATTCTTATCTAATCATTACTGTTTACTGTATTAATTCAAATAGATGAAATTTTCCGTATGCTTGGTTTATACTGAGAAGAAAGGAGGAATGTTGGATGGATCTAGGATTAAAAGGAAAAACAGCATTAATTATGGCTTCAAGTCAAGGCCTGGGAAAGGCAATAGCAGAAGGATTTGTAAAAGAAGGAGTAAATGTTCTAATTGCAAGTCGTAATGTGGATCAATTAAAAATAGTTAAAGAAGAGCTTTCTTCTCTAGGGGATGCGAAAGTTGACTATATTGGTTGTGACATTACAAAACCAAATCAAATTGAAGCGATGATTCAAAAGTTATCAACAGAATATGGAGCATTGGATATTTTAATCAATAATGCTGGTGGTCCTCCAGCAGGAAGTTTTGAAGATCTGACAGATGATGAGTGGCAACAATCATTTGAACTTAATTTACTATCTTACATACGTATTATTCGAGGGGCATTACCACTCTTGAAGCGTAATGGTGGAAAAATTATTAATATAGCTTCGTCGTCTATTAAAGAACCAATATCTGGGCTAATTCTATCCAACACATTCAGAACAGGAATTGTAGGTCCATCTAAAACATTAGCAATGGAATTAGCTAAATATAATATTCTTGTAAATACGGTTGGACCTGGAAGAATTGCCACTGACCGTGTGAAACATTTAGATGAATTAAATGCAAAGAAAAATGGGTTAACTATTGAAGAAATAGAAGAAAGTGAAAAAGAAACCATTCCATTAGGACGTTATGGTAAACCTGAGGAGTTTGCGAATATGGTTGTATTTTTAGCATCTGAAGCGAACTCTTATGTAACAGGAAGTAGTTTCCTTGTAGATGGTGGAAAGATTAAATCAATTTAATGATTTTTGAAAACGGGGGAATGACTTTTGAACAAAATGAAGCCAATGATCGGTTTTATAGGAACGGGTATTATGGGAAAAAGCATGATTTCGCATTTATTACATGCTGGTTATGATGTATGGATTTACAACCGTACAAAAGAAAAAGCAATGGAACTCATCGAGCAAGGGGCACATTGGTGCAATACTCCAAAAGAAGTGGCAAAGCATTCAAATGTTATTATCACAATGGTCGGCTACCCTTATGATGTTGAAGAAGTGTATTTCGGCTCAGAGGGACTATTGGAAAATGCCCAGAAGAATACAATTTTTATGGATATGACCACTTCAACACCGACGCTTGCTAAAAGGATTGACCAGGCTGCAAAAGAAAAGGGCTTATATTCTTTAGATGCTCCAGTTTCCGGAGGAGATATAGGAGCAAAAAATGGAACACTTACAATTATGGTTGGGGGAAGCCAAGAGGTGTACGACAAAGTACTACCTATTCTATCATGCTTTGGAAAAAATATTGTGTATCAAGGAGAAGCGGGTGCTGGACAGCATACGAAAATGTGTAATCAAATTGCCATAGCTACAAATATGATCGGTGTTTCAGAGGCGCTCATCTACGCAAAAAGAGCAGGATTAGATCCTGAAAAAGTTTTACAATCGATTAGTGCTGGTGCAGCAGGCAGTTTTTCCTTAACAACATATGCTCCGAGGATGTTAGCAAATGATTATTCACCTGGCTTTTTTATAAAGCACTTTATTAAAGATATGGGAATTGCATTAGAGGAGGCTGAAAAGATGGATCTTGAGTTGCCTGGCCTTGCTCTAGCAAAAAAGATGTATGATCAATTAGTGGAATTAGGAGAAGAAAATAGCGGCACACAAGCATTGATAAAATATTGGGAATAAAAATGAGTCTTCCTCAACAAACTATCAATGAAGAACTTTAAAACGGTTTGGAGGAAGAATGAATGGCAAAACGAACAAAGAAAAATGATGCTGATCAAAAAAATAAAAAAGGCTTTGATTCTGCAGTGTTGAATGAGGAATTCGCTCATGAGATGGGTAGTGCTGCTGCAAATAAAATTCATAAAGATAAGGCCAAGAAGGAAAAAGCAGGAAAGAATAACGGGAAATATAAAGGGCAATAGAAAGAAAAAGAGTTGTCTAATAGGGGGACTATCCCTACTAGACAACTCTTTATTCTAGTTCTTTGCATTTAAAAAGTTCTCTATTCGATCTAATCCTATTTGAAGTACTTCCTTTGAACACGCATAAGACAATCTGAAGTATCCTTCCCCATATGTTGAAAATGCACTACCAGGTACAACAGCAACCTTTCCCTTATTTGCTAAATTTAATGCGAAATCAAAGGAAGTAGTTTGCAAATGATTAGGGACTTTCACAAAAAAGTAAAATGCACCGTCAGGCTTTACAAACTGTAGTCCCATCTCCATTAATCTCGCACTTACATATTCCCGTCTTTCAAAATACTCGTTTTTCATTGCCTCTGCATCGTTGATTCCTGCTGTTAAAGCTTCATAAGCGGCTTTTTGGGAAATGGAAGAGATACATGATACATTGTATTGATGGACCTTTAATATATGCTTACATAAATATTCTGGCGCAAAGAGGAAGCCTACTCGCCAACCGGTCATAGAGTGAGACTTTGATAAACCATTAATAACAATTGTTTGGTCCCTCAATTCGTTTGCAATTGAATAGTGTTTATCTGTATAAACGAGCTCACTATATATTTCATCAGCAATAATAAATATATTTTCACCTTTTAAAAGTGTTGCGATATCCTTCAATTCTTCTTGATTCAAGCTGACTCCAGTAGGATTTGAAGGATAGGGTAGAATAATACATTTTGTTCGTTTATTTAAAAATGGTTTTATTTTTTCAGCAGTTAATTTAAAATCACTATCTCTTGTATCAATATGTACTGGTGTGCCTCCACAGATTCGAATGAGGGGCTCGTAACCAGGGTAAATTGGTCCAGGTAATAGCACCTCGTCCCCTTCAGATAAAATGGTTCTTAATGTAATGTCAATTGCCTCACTTGCACCCACAGTCGCAATCACTTCATTTTCAGGACGGTAATTAAGGCCGTATTTTATTGATAGAAATTGACTAGCAGCCTTTCTTAATTCTAAATAGCCTGCATTATGTGTATAAGATGTAAAATCATTAGTTATAGCAGAAATGCCAGCTTTTTTTACATGTTCAGGAGTAGGGAAATCTGGTTGACCGATTGTGAAGGATATCAAATCTTCTATATCGTTAACCATATTGAAAAATTTTCTAATCCCAGAGATTTCAATATCTAAAACATTTTTATTAAGTAAGTGCTCCATGATCTTCACCCTTTATGAATTATTAACGCTTGTAATCATTAAAACTTACTCCTGATTAAGGAGGTTTAAAAATTTCGGATTAAAAATCCATCTAGTCATTACAAATGAGCTTTATATTGGATTTGTCAATTGGATAAATACTAGATGTGTCTGTTACAATATTTTATCATGACTCTTTATAATGTTCATGATAGAATAAGAGAAAAATAATAGAAATGGTTATTTTATCTACGAATAATGCCATTTTAGATTTTCATCGTTGTTTTCATCATAGGAGGAGAATGGTAGTGGACGTAGGATTAGAAAAACAAGAAAAAGAGTATGCGGGTTTTTGGATAAGATTTGGTGCGTATTTAATCGATGGTATCATTCTAAGTATCCCTTTGGCCATTTTTATGATTATTTTTTCATTGATATTTATAGGTGAAATTGTATTTTTAAATCCGACTTCTTCTCAATTTGAAGCGGAATTATCAGGACCAAAAGTTGTATCGTTTTTGGCAACTTATTTTATTTTCTGCTTGGTTGCTCTATTCGGTTCAATGGCCTATTTTGCTGGTTTTCAATCATCCAAAATGCAAGCCACACCTGGAAAGCTTCTATTTGGATTAAAGGTTGTAGATATTCAAGGCAATCGTATTACCTTTTGGCGTGGATTGGGTCGATATTTTGCAATGATTCTTTCAGGTATTTTTTATATCGGCTATATTATTGCTGCGTTTACAGAAAAAAAGCAAGCCTTGCATGATATGATTGCTGGAACTTATGTTATAAAAGCTAAATAATAGGATGAGATAAAATTATCATCTTCTAAATAGAGTGTTCTAGTTAAGGGGTGACCTCACTAATGTACATTTTCTAGAGTAGAATTTTAAGCTAGATAGTGTAATTTGGGGTTGCCCCTTTACTATTTGACATCGGTATTTTTATTACTTATCCTGCGCTAGTAGTATTACAGGATAAATTATTTAGGTAAAAAGTCCTGTTTTATTTTAGTTGAAAATTTATCAATTGCTACAAATACCCGTAAATTCAGTGTTCGTTTTTATATTTTTTACAGATAGGAACTTCGGTTTAGAAAAATTCCTAAAAAAATGGCAAAGACGTGTGCCGGTTTTCATGGTATATTAACTGTAGATTGATCAGTGAGAGGAAGTATGAAGATGGAAATTAGCAATGGAATATTATTAGATAGCGGGACTAATGAACTAGAAATCATTGAATTTGAAGTAGGACATAGTAGATTTGGCATTAATGTTATTAAGGTAAAGGAAATTATTCTACCAATTCCGGTAACATTTATTCCTCATTCACATCCATATATTGAAGGTATCATCCAATTACGTGGGGAAGTATTACCTGTGGTGGACTTGAAAAAGGTGTTGCAGCTTGGAAATTCAGCAACCACAGAAAATGAAAAGTATATCGTTACTGAATTCAATCAACAAAAGGTAGTATTTCATGTACATAATGTTTCACAAATACATAGGATATCTTGGGGACAGATTGAAAAACCTTCAGATATGTATTCAGGGGATACAACACAAATTATCGGCGTGATAAAACAAAATGATCATATGATTTTAATGTTAGACTTTGAACGAATTATTACAGAAATTAATCCTGAAACCGGAATTAATAAAAACACAATTAAAAAGCTTGGTACAAGAGAACGTTCCTCTAAAAAAGTGGTTGTTGCAGAGGATTCGGCACTTTTAAGAAAATTAATTTATGATACTTTATTTGAAGCAGGATATGAAAATGTTGAGTTTTTTGAAAATGGAAAGGATGCTTATAACTATTTAGAAGCGATTGTTTCAGATGGGAAGAGTATAGAAGAAGAGGTTCAATTGGTCATTACCGATATTGAAATGCCTCAAATGGACGGACATCATTTAACGAAAAAAATTAAAGAAGATAATCAACTATCCAAATTACCAGTCATTATTTTCTCCTCACTAATTACAGAAAGCTTGAGACATAAAGGAGAAATAGTTGGAGCGGATGATCAAGTAAGTAAACCAGAAATAATGGAATTAATTTTAAAAATGGATAAGTATATTCTATAGATGAGTAAAGAGATGTTACAAGTGTAAAGGAAAAAGGACTTCATACGTGAACTGCACCCCAATTGTTAGACACAACTAACAATTGGAGGTGCAGTTCAACGATGGAGTCCTTTTTTTATGCTTTTTCCACATCGTTTGTTGTCTTTATATATGGCCATCTGCCGGCTTTAACAGTAGTGCTTTGTGGGAGGTTGCTGCTCTTTTCCCAGTGAATTGGAGTAACATTCAGTGATATTTAAACTTAAAGCATTCAATAGCAACATTGCTTGAGAAAAGAGCCTTTTTTAATAACTGTCTCCTAATTTTTTAAAAACAGGTTTGGTTGGCTTTGGATATTTTCTTTGGGAATTGGATCGATGATTGATTTCTTGTAGTCCCGTGTATTTTTCCAATAGTTGTTTTGCTTGATTTAAGGGCATTCGACATTTTGGGTTCTTAGATGAATGATCTAGCTTGCCAAGGTGTGGAAGTGCTTCAAAATCCTGTTTTGAAGGGGGAATATGGAAAGAGTATTCACCACATTGAACAAGAACATCAGACTGTTGTTGACTAAATTTAGGGTTCTCGGAAAAATGCAGTCCGATTTTTTGTGCTTTTCCTTGAAAAAGCATTTTTTCGATCGCTGTTTTCTTTAATTTATACAAATATTTTGGATTTGTCGCTGTTTTTGCATGGCGATTAACAGTGAATATCGCTTGTGAGAGGTTCACAATTGTAGGTTGTAAGGTTGTGGAAGAATACAAACTCAAACAAAGAACTCCTTTCAATTAGGTAATTGTCCTTATTATACTACTTATTTATTTTATTGCAAAGTGTATGACAAACTGTCTTTTCTGAATCATATGCGGATAAAATAAGCTCGAATTTGATCAAACCATTTTGCTTTACAATATATTGACAATTCAAATTGGTTTAAATATAGTTAATATTGTTAATTGTTTAGGGAGTGAACTAAATTTGGATAAAAATAAAGTAAAATTATTAATCAAGCGTTATGAAGATGTGTATTTATTTGCTACAAAGAGAATTTCCTCTATTATGTCTGATCAAGTGTTTAATGACCTCTCGCTTGAGCAATTTGCTATATTACGAATCTTGTATCATCGAGATTCAATGAGAGCATCAGAATTAGCAGAAATTTTAGGAGTAAATAAGAGTGCAATTACGGTAAAAGTTGAAAAACTTGAAAAAAGACATCTAATTACTCGAGAAAGAGATCAAGAAGATCGACGCAATATACATCTCCATCTATCCGAAAAGGGCCATAGGGTTTATAAAGATGGCGAAATGAAAATTGAAAACTTTGTTTCGTCATACTTAAATGAATTAGATCCTAGGGATTTTGAATTGTTTATTAATCTTTATGAAAAAATACTGACAATTATTCAGAAGGATGGGAAGGAGTCTACAGGATGAAATTAATCGTACGTTTCAAATGGATTGTATTGGCACTGTGGATTGTTGCAGCTGCAGTATTAGCTTTCACCGCACCTGGAATGGAACAACTTGTTCGTGAAAAAGGTCAAATAGCGGTACCTGATGGCTATCCGTCAACATTGGCAGAGGACATTATGAAGAAGCATTCCAATGGAAATACCCATTCTGAGGATTTTATCATAGTTTTTCATAGTAAAAGCAAATTGAACACTGAGCAGACTATAAATATTGAGAAAACAATTAACCATTTAAAAAAAGATAAAGAAAAATTAGGCATTAATGATATTACTAGTCACTTCGATCAAAAAGATTTAAAAAACCAACTCGTTTCAAAAGACGGTAAGACAGTACTAACTATTTTATCCGTTGATATGGAAAACAAAGAAGTACAGGATGTTCGTGATAAATTAAATCAAGCAATAAAAACTCCAGATGTTGAAACAATGATGACCGGTGACGGATTAATCAATGAAGATGTAATAATTAGCTCACAGAACGGTTTAAAGAAGACGGAAATTATCACGGTCGTATTCATTTTACTCGTTTTAATATTGGTATTTCGTTCGGTTGTTGCACCTATTATTCCACTAGTAACGGTCGGGATGACTTATCTTGTTAGTCAATCAGTTGTCGCATTTTTAGTAGATAAACTTAATTTTCCTCTTTCGAATTTCACACAAATTTTTCTAGTTGCTGTTCTTTTTGGGATTGGCACAGATTATTGTATATTACTGCTTAGCCGTTATAAGGAAGAACTTTCAAATGGCAATGACACAGTAAGTGCAATTTTGGCTACATATAAAAGTGCAGGGAAAACCGTAATATATAGTGGTTTAGCTGTCATGGTTGGCTTTGCATCGATCGGATTTGCAAGTTTTAAATTATATCAATCTGCATCCGCAGTTGCGATTGGAGTAATATTTTTATTAATTTCACTACTTACAATTGTTCCATTTTTTATGGCTACTTTAAAAAAGAAATTATTTTGGCCAATTAAAGGGAATATCTCACATTCACAAAGTAAGCTTTGGGGCTGGATGGGGAATTTATCGATCACTCGACCGCTTATAGCTTTATGCATAGTGGCAATATTTACTGTTCCACTGATCATTTCATATGATGGTGATCTTTCGTTTAATTCCTTAGATGAAATTGGAGAGGAATATGAATCAGTGAGAGCTTTTAATCTAGTAGCAGATAGTTTTGGTCCCGGTGAAATGATGCCGATTAAAGTTGTGGTTGAAAATGATGAATCAGTAAAATCAAAAGAATACCTTGCGATTATTGAAAAATTAAGTAATGAACTTTCACAGACAATCCATGTGGAGAAGGTTCGAAGCGCAACAAGACCTGTAGGGGACCTTATGGAGGATCTATATGTTAAAAATCAAGTAAATACCCTAAGCGACGGTTTAAATGAAGGGAACAATGGGATCGGAACAATTAAAGAAGGTTTAAGTGAGGCAGCAAAATCACTCTCAGAATCTACTCCTAAACTAAAAGAAGCAACAGATGGAATTGGTGATCTACAGTCTGGCACCTTAAAATTACAATCTGGTCTAGGCGGATTACAAGATGCTCTTTCGCAAATTGAATCAAATATGCGTAAAACTGGTGCAGGTACAAATGAAATTAAAGCTGGAATAATCGAAGCAAAGAAACAAGCTATCCAATTAAAAAATGCGGCGAATGAGCTTCTAACTAATTACCAAAAGATGCAAAAGGGTATAGCTATTCTTTCACAGAATTATAACAATCAAATCTATCCAGGTTTAGAATCTATTAGTAATGAATTAACAAACTTAAATAATAATTTTATAGCTTTAGAGAATAAATACTCAGAATTATTATCCGATAATGATTATCTGAAAATTAAATTAACGATACAAGGGAGTTCTAGTCAGCTTGAAAGTCAACTACTTCCAGGAATAAAAACCTTAAATGTAAACCTTACTAATACGAGTACAGGTTTATCACAAGCGAATATGGGGTTAAATGGGATCATAACTGGTTTATCAAAGTTCGCAAGTGGATTTGATCCCATAATCACAGGTCTTGATCAAATAGAAATTGGAATTACGAAGCTTGCTTCAGGTCAAAATCAAGTCATTCAGGAATTACCAGAGTTCTCAAATGGACTTAAACAAATTGCAGATGGTCAAAAACAACTTCAAAATGGCTTTAGTCCCTTAGATGGACAAATGAATCAACTTTCAAATGGTCTAAATCAAAGTGCAGAAGGATTAGGAAAGATTGAGTCAGGAATTAATGATGCCAATTCATTTTTAAGTAAAATGTCTCAGGAAACTACAATCCAGAATTCTGGTATTTATATTCCAGATGAATTGATGGAGAACAAGGAGTATCAACAAGTATTTGATACGTATCTTTCGGAAGATGGTAAGGTGACGACAATCGATTTAGTATTAAATGAAAATCCATATTCAAATAAAGCAATGAGGTCTGTTGATGATATAGAAAATACAATTCATTCTACTTTAAAAGGAACGAAGCTTGAAAATGCTCATATTGGGATAGCAGGTATTACAAGTATGAATCATGACCTCGAAAATATGTCTAATTCAGACTATAATCGAACAGTAATGTTTATGATTTCTGGAATAACCATTATTTTAATCATTTTACTACGTTCGTTAATCATGCCTATTTATTTAATTGCTTCTTTACTATTAACTTATTATTCTTCGGTGTCCATTACAGAGTTTGTATTTGTTAATATACTAGGGCATTCCGGTATTAGCTGGGCCGTACCATTTTTCGGTTTTGTTATCATTATGGCTTTAGGTGTAGATTACTCAATATTTCTAATGGATCGGTTTTCGGAATATCGCCATTTGGATATTAAGGAAGGCCTACTAATAGCTATGAAAAATATGGGTACAGTCATTATTTCAGCAGCAATTATCCTAGCAGGCACATTTGCAGCTATGCTCCCTTCAGGAGTAATGTCTTTGCTACAAATAGCAACGATTGTATTATCAGGATTATTATTTTATGCATTTATTATTTTGCCACTTTTTGTACCTGTTATGGTTAGAACACTTGGTAAAGGAAATTGGTGGCCATTTATCTCAAATAAATAAAATGGCAAATGGGGCTTTCCTGTTTATAGGATTGCCCTTTTTTGAATTCATTTTTATCTTTAAGTACGTTCATTCTTCATCCAACACAATGCCTTGTCTCTTTTTAGGAATATCCTTAAACTACAGAAATTAAAGTTGTATTTTATTTGTAGTTTGTTGTATGACTATAAGGCATAAGTGCTTTTACTGTGAATTCGATCACAACTCCAAAATCATGAGAATTTGTTATATTTTTTCATTTTAACCTACCCATTTCTAAAAATACCTTGTAAAATAGACATAATACATAGATAGTAAAAAAGTTATAGATAAAATTTCAATACACAAACTTCTCCATTTATGGATTGGAACAACAGGGGTAAAAGGATGAGAGTATGGATCAGATAAATAGTAGACCAATAACAAAATATATGAAACATCCTAATAATCAATTTGAAGAGAAGATGATTAAAGATATTTTTTTCACCCAGTTATCTGACATGATTTTTATCATGAAAGTGGATTCCGAAAAGAAATTTCGTTATGCCTTTGCCAATGAAAAAGCATATGAGCATGCCAATTTAACTCAAGAAGATATGGGGAAGTCTTTGGAAGAGGTATTGCCTGAAGATCGTGCAAGCCATCTATACCATTATTATAATCAGGTAATAAATACAGGAGAAGTTATTGTATATTCTGATGATATAGAAGATCAAGATGGTCAGAAAAGAAGTTTTGAATCGCGATTAAATGGAATTAAAGACCATGAAGGAAAAATTAGTTATATCGTATCAATTACACGCGATATTACTTCAACAGTTATTGAAAAAAAGCAACTAATGGAATCAAAAGAGATCTATCAATCATTGATTGTGCATAATTTAGACGCCATTTTATCGGTGAACGAAAAAGGTAGGATATTAAATGCTAATCCTGCTAGTCAGAAGCTTTTAGGATGGGGTCATGAAGATTTGGTGGATCGTTCGATTTATGATTTTATTGATAAGGATGGAGTATCGAAAATTTACGGAGTGATGGAGAAAACCCTTGAAGGGGAACCTCAAGAGATTTCCGATTGTACGTTCTTTGGAATGAGTAATCGTAAAATCAATACCCAGCTAAAAACGGTTCCAATTATTGTCCATGAACATGTTGTAGGAATTTATGTCATTATTCGTGATCTTACTGAAAAATTGCAAAATACAGAGAAGATTCATTATATGGCTATGCATGATCATTTAACTGGATTGTGGAATCGAAAAGCCCTTATGGAACATATGCAAAATGAGATTATAAATTCAAAAAAGATAAACCGAAATTTTGCTATTTTATACATGGATATTGATCGTTTTAAATATTTTAATGATACCCTAGGTCATCAAGCTGGTGATTTATTATTAAAAGAAACGGCTGATAGACTATTAAATTTAAAAGCTACAGGTTTTCGTGTATATCGACTGGGTGGCGACGAGTTCGTAGTTTTACTAGCCGAAAGGGAAAAATGGGAAGTCCAAAAGTTTGCTCAAAGTATATTAGATTTATTTCATGTCCCATATAATATTAATGTTCAAGATTATTATGTCACGCCATCAATAGGAATTAGCCTGTTTCCTACAGATGGCCACGATACAGAAACATTAATTAAAAATGCGGATAGTGCACTTCTCCAAGTGAAGGAAAAAGGAAAAGGTCATTTTAGATTTTATCGTTCGGATATGAATGAAGCATTTCCAAACTATATATTAATGGAATCACATTTACGTAAAGCGATCGATATGAATGAGTTTGTTATGCATTATCAACCTCAGGTCCATTTGAAAACGGGGAAAATTAAAACGTTTGAAGCATTATTAAGATGGCAAAATCGAAAATTTGGTAATGTGCCACCTGGACAGTTTATTCCTTTAGCAGAGGAAACTGGATTGATTATTCCTATTGGAGAATGGGTTATCCATAGTGTTTGCCAACAACTAGCTAATTGGAGAGAAAAAGGGCATCAAGATATAAGGATAGCCGTAAATATATCGCCCAAACAATTCCTACAATCAAATTTACCGGAGGTCATTCAACAAGCGTTAATAGAAAATCAATTACCTGCTTCCTCATTGGAAATAGAAATAACTGAAGGAGCGATGGAGGATACGAGGGCAGCCCTTTCTATGTTACAGCGCTTAAAAGAATTAGGAGTTATCATTTCCGTCGATGATTTTGGTACAGGATACTCCTCATTGAATTATTTAAAAAGTTTTCCTATTGATATTTTGAAGATTGATCAGTCTTTCGTACGTGAAATTCAAATTAATGAAAAAGATGCAGCTATTACAAAAACGATTATTCACCTGGCACATAATTTAGGTATGGAAGTCATTGCTGAAGGTGTTGAGGAGAAAGATCAGGTCCAATTTTTAGTTTCCGTAGAATGCCAAAAAGCTCAAGGATATTATTTCAGCCGTCCTGTTACTGCGGAGGAAATTGAACAAAAAGTTTTATATGCCTAGTGAAATAAAAGAAAATGATTAGTTTTCTAAACGAGCATTTATTACTTATTTTTCAATCAGTAGTAAGTAATATAAAAAATGATGATAAAAAAAGCAATCGGCTACATTAATAGTCGGTTGCTTTTAATGTGAAGACCGTAATCTCGGGAACAGATAAAAAACGCAGGGGTAATCTAGTGGTTCCTAATCCCCTATTAACATATAAATATAGTGGATAGTTATGATTAAGGTGATATTCACCTTCAGGATATTTTTTTCCATAAGGGGGCGTTATTAATGCACCAAAAAAAGGAATTTGTACTTGGCCACCATGACTATGTCCACTTATTTGAAAATCAACATTATAGGTTGAAGCTGCATCTGCTAAATCAGGTGCGTGTGATAGAAGAATTTGAAATGCATCCTTCGGAGTAGATTTTAGTGCTTGAGTTAGATTCGGAGTACCTAGCATAGCATCATCGATACCCGCAATATGAATTTTAGATCCATCTTTTTGCTGTATAGTAGTACCTTCATTTCGTAAAACACTAAATCCAGAATTTTTCATAGTATTCATATATATATTAGTTCCATAACCACCGTGATCGTGATTTCCATAAACAGCAAATTTACCAAAAGGTGCTTGTATTTGATTTAAAATAGGAGGTATTTTTTTTATATATGGAAAGTGGTTCGGCTCGTCCATTAAATCTCCAGTAAAAAAAACGATATCTGGATTTAATGAATTAATTCTGTTCACGTGATCTTCTAGTTGATCAAGAGTATACTGGAAGCCAAGATGTGTATCGCTGAATTGAACTATGTTCATTTGATCGAAGCTTATAGGGATTTTATTATGCTTTACTGTAATATGTTTAACCTCAAGTCTTCTTGGTTCAATATATCTAGAATAAATATATCCCCCACTACCGATTCCAATTAGCGATAGGATTGTACCAATTCCTTTTTTTAGAAATTTTCTTCTCGAAAGACTTATAGGCATATGAGACGCACAATTGTCTTCTGATGCTCTTTATAAATTCTTACCATAATTTTCGCTAAGTGCTTCTCTCCTTTATCATTGAAATATGACTCTATTAAATGTATATTCAAATTATAGTATTCATTACCTTTGTTATGAAAATAGTTGCTGTTACTCATAATTTTAAAAAAATAGTAAAAATGATGACAAGAGTGCCTTCATATAATATATAATACTATTCGATTTTTTTCATTCATTACTTATCAAAGAGAGGAGTTTAAAAATGAAAACACATGAACAAATGGATGCAATATTTCTACCTACTGAAACAGGAATGATTAAAATATATGCGTATGGATTCTCACCATCTGGATCATGGGGTCAAGTATATACAGAATATAATGATATCACGATAACAGTTAAAGGTTATCATCGCAAGAAAACAATTATTCGATCTTTAAGTAGATTGAATGAATCATTGCTAAATAAAATGGAAGATAAGTAAAAAGAGTGTGAAAGCTCTTTTTTTTTGTATAAAATTTCATAAATTTCAGTCATTACATGTTACAATATGAGTGAGTATTCATTCATATTAGCTGGGAGGTATAAAAAATGAAAGATAAGGTTGTAATTATAACTGGTGGTTCTAGTGGGATGGGAAAATATATGGCATATCGCTTTGCAAAAGAAGGAGCAAATGTCGTAATTACTGGTAGAAACTTAGAAAGATTGGATAAAGTAAAAAATGAGCTTTTAAAAATTCAACCGAATATATTAACAGTACAAATGGATGTCAGAAACCCTGATGATGTCGATAGAATGGTGAAGGAAGTAGACAAAAAATTTGGTAGAATTGACTTTCTTGTTAACAATGCTGCAGGGAATTTTATTACACATACAGAAAATTTATCGGTCAATGGCTGGAATTCAGTTATTAATATTGTGCTCAATGGGACATTCTATTGTTCACGTGCAGTAGGACATTATTGGATTGAACGTCAAATGAAAGGAAGTATCATCAATATGGTGGCAACATATGCTTGGAATGCTGGTGTAGGTGTTGCCCATTCCGCAGCGGCTAAAGCAGGAGTATTGTCATTAACAAGGACACTTGCAGTAGAATGGGGAAGGAAATATGGAATTCGTGTGAATGCTATAGCACCAGGGCCGATTGAAAGAACAGGTGGTGCTGACAAGCTTTGGGAATCAGAAGAAGCGGCAAGAAGAACTTTGAATAGCGTACCACTTGGTCGATTAGGAAAGCCAGAAGAGATTGCAGGACTTGCTTATTTTCTATTTTCGGATGAAGCCGAATATATAAATGGGGAATGCATTACGATGGATGGTGGTCAATGGTTAAATCAATTCCCTTTTTGATTTGAAGTTACTGTCACACTCCATCTTAGAACGAAAATCATTTGTATATTGCCTAATCTCAACATTTAGGACTTTAGAAATGAATCCCCCTGTTGAGAAATCAAAACAAGAATACTTTTCACGGATCATATTAGAATGCATTAACAAATACATGCATTTTTCTTGTCCTTAAGCACTTTGCGTGATATTTAATGTGTATGAATGATATGATAGAAAAAATGAAGAGGTCGTAGTTAGGTTTCTTTCATACACATGTACTATGAAAGTGATAGGAGATGTTTTATTAATGAAAATTGAAATTTGGTCTGATTATGTATGTCCGTTTTGTTATATTGGGAAGCGACGCTTAGAGGAGGCGATTCAAGAATTTCCTCACAAAGAACAGATTGATCTGGTTTTTCGAAGCTTTGAATTGGATCCAAATACCAAAAATGATAATGATCTAAATATACATGAGGCTCTTGCTAAAAAATATGGCATGTCTATTGAACAAGCAAAACAAATGAATGAGAATGTAGGTCAGCAAGCAAAAGATGTAGGATTAACTTATCAATTCGATACGATGATACCAACTAATTCCTTTGATGCCCATCGTTTAGCTAAATTTGCTGAGGAACATGGTAAGGCACAAGAAATGAATGAAAGACTGCTTAAGGCGTATTTTACCGATTCAAAAAAGATTAGTGATATTGAAATATTGGCGGACCTTGCTGAAGAAATTGGTTTGGATCGTGAACGTACATTAAATGTACTCAAGGGCTCAGAATATGGTCAGTTGGTACGTCAAGATGAAGCGGAAGCCAAGCAAATTGGGATAACTGGTGTTCCTTTTTTTGTACTAAATCAAAAATATGCCATTTCAGGTGCCCAACCAACTGAAACTTTTATTAACGCCTTAAATATGGTATGGGAAGAAGAAAATGAGAAAAAATCATTAAAAATAATTAATACATCAAAGAGTGAATATTGTACGGATGAAGGCTGTGAAATATCTGAAGAATAGTATTCTTGTTCTTCGTTTTAACAATGAATAGGAAAACGGATAAAAAGGTAGGGGTATGATTGAGAATATTTAATAAAGAGAATGTGATAACCAGTTTTTCTGCCAAACACAAACCTTCATATTCAGTCAATATGGGAGAAATTTTTCAAGTTGAAACAAACGATTGTTACGGTGGAGCAATAACGAGTCCAGATCAATTACGTACAGAAATAAATATAGACTATATCAATCCAGCTACAGGTCCCATTTATATCAATGATTTACAAAAAGGTGAAACTCTTTGTATTGATATTCTGGATATTCAATTAGATGAATATGGAGTTATGGTTCTATATCCTGGAATGGGTCCCCTTGGTGACTTAGTTAAACAAGCAGATACAAGAATATTTCATGTAAGTTCTGGAAAGGTAGAATTTAATGAAGAGATTGCTCTTCCTGTAAAGCCAATGATTGGTGTAATTGGGGTAGCTCCTTTAGAAGGAGAAGTTTTCAGTGAATCACCTGGGGATCATGGTGGTAATATGGATACAAAACAGATTACGACCGGAAATAAATTATACCTACCTGTTTTTCATGATGGTGGCCTGTTGGCATTAGGTGATTTACATGCTTCAATGGGTGATGGTGAATTAAATGGCTCTGGTATAGAGATTGGTGGGAAAGTGACGATGAGCTTATCAAAAAGCAATCTAAGCATTCCTATGCCTATTGTTGAAACAACCGATTCATTTATGTTTATTTCATCAGCGAAAACTTTTGAGGAAGCGTCTAATAAAGGTATGGAGGCAGTTGTCCATTTATTTAAGAAAAAGCTAGCCTTATCTTTTAATGATTCCTATCGATTATTGAGTGCAGTATGTGATCTGCAAATTAGTCAAATTGTTAACCCATTAATCACTGTGCGTGTAGTTGTTCCAAAAGGGATTATTTCTAACCTATTCTAATTGATATGACGGAGCTGTTTGAATATTTTCAGACAGCTCCGTTTTTTATTATGAAAAATAGGGTAAAGAAAATAGTAAAGTATGTCAGTAATTGTATTAAAAATACGAACGGTTTCTTTCATATCGACAAATTTCTGTTGTTACAATGGGAGAAGAAAAAAAGCAAACAGAGGAGGATGAATATGCGGATTATGGCTACCATTTTTTCCATTATGCTTTTTCTGACATTTGGACAAGCATCTCACGCATCAACAATGGGGGGGACGGATTCAGCGATTAAAGAAATAGTTAAAAAGTCTTTGGATGCACAAGTTAAATTAAGTGAAAAAGAGCGGGATTTGAAGGAAATTCATGAAATGTTAATTCCCTATTTTACAAGTTCATTTATGCAAAAGTTCCTTAAAGAAAATTTAGTAAAAACCAATTATGGGTATCAAACGTTTGGAACCGATTTTGCACGATATTATATTCCTTTTTTTTCTTATGATCAATATACGAAAGTCGTCCATTATAATAATAAATATTATGTTTTAGAAAAACGTAACTTAGGTAATGAGGGGCCAGTTCTATATACATCTGAATATCAAGGTGTTTGTTTGGTTAATGAAGATGGGAGGTGGAAGGTGGAAAATGTCCTTTATGATCTACCGATTGAACTATTAAAGAAAATGAATGAATCAGATAAAACTGGATTTAATAAGAATACAGTAGCTTTGCTTGCTGAGAATCCTTTTTTCTTAGGATGGAAACATTTATTCAATAGTAGCTTTCACCCTATTATATAATAAAGGAAGGTGGCCATAAGATGGTTCACCTTCCTTTTAAATTGAAGGTTACTATCTATTTGTGACTTCTTTTTTCCAATAATCAATTAATCCCATGGAGCAAACTTTCAAATCAAGATCAATTACTTTGAAAATTTTGTGTTCTTTCGGCACTTGTTGTTTAAATAACTCATTTATAATGCCTTCTTTGAGTCTTATATAAGTATATTCTATTCTTTCTTCGTCCATCTCACTATAGAAGTAACCCTTTCGTCCACAATCAACAAAGAATTCTATCCATCTTTCTACCTCATTCAAAGCAAATTCAACTTGTTTTGTATAACCAAAATGACCGAAATAAAGATAATTGAGTGATTTTTCACGGTAAAGCTTAATCGAATGTAACATTTCTGTTGGGTTAAACTGATTTGGTGAAGTTGTTGGTAAATAAAGATCAATGCCAAGTTCTTTTAACATCCAATAATAAATCCCTGCGGTATCACCTGTAAACATTCCATTTGATACAGGGTCGTAAATGCTGAAATGATGTCTGGCATGACCAGGAGTATCATAAAATGTCAAACAAGTGTTTTTGCCAATTTGCAGTGTTTCACCATCATTTTTGACCATTATCCTTTCTTTTGGAACAGGTAGTATAGGCTTAAAAAGTTGATCAAATTGATTCCCATATACAGCCCTTGCACCCATTTCTAATTTACTTGGATCAGCCAGGTGCTTCGCGGCCTTTGGATGAACCACAACTTTTGCATTTGGACAATCCTGTAGGAATAGTCCCACACCACCTCCATGGTCAAGATGTATATGTGTTAGAATAATAAATTTTATTTGATCAAGCTCAATATTCAATTCTTTTAAGCCTTGCTTTAAATATGGAATGGACGGACTAGCGGAGGTTTCAATTAACGTTATTGAGTCTTCAAGAATTACAAATGAACCAGTTCTCTCACTCATACCAAGATCGAATAAATCAATTAGTTTAATCCGTTCATTAACATCGATTATGCTCATTTTATTCCTCCTCAAATAGTTTATATATGTATATATTTAATTTTACCCCTTGTTTATTGGAGAATAAAGAAATTAGTAGTTAGAATTTTAGTTTCGGGAATGATAAGAATATAAGTTATAATAAATAATAAATGATAAACATGACAGTATAATCAAATAGCCATAATAATGGCAAAATAAAAATTGTTTTTTCGTAAGTATTAAGGGTGGTAATCGTCACTCGTATAGGTTATGATAAACCGGTGACTTAATTGGTGATGGTGTTAAACAGAAAGGAGTTTACTATGTCTCAACTATTAGGAATTATCCAAAGATTAAAAGCGATGCAGGATGCAAAGGATACAGGTGAGATACAACAACGCAGATTTGAGGTAAATGGAAAAACATTATGTCAAGTAAAGTTTTTTCCAGCGACAGATACCTTTGAATTAGAGGAATATGATGAAGATAAAAAAGTAAACAAATATCAATTTGATGATATTGATATTACCGCTATAGAAATTTTTGATTTAGTACAAGAAGAGAAGAACCCATCCTAGAGCCTAATTAAAGGCTCTTTATTTTTTTATCTAAAAAATAGCTGTAGAATATTTGGCTGTTTTTGGTATAGTTTGTTGCTTTTATAAAAGCCAAAAAGGATTTTGCGGTTCTTATGAGTTTGCAGCTCTTTTTTAGTGAATTGAAAGATGTAGCTGTCTTTTTCAGATGGATTTTTGGTGAAACTTAACTTGAATTGTAACAATGTTTGAAAAAAGAGCCAATAATTAAAATGTTAATTCGTTCAAAGTTGATGTTATTATGATAAAATAAGGGAGGGAAACCTTAAAACATAACAAGGGAGTTTTACAATGATTTCCTTACAAAGTAATGAATTTTTAGAACCGAAAATCATGGATTTCGTGATTCCTTCAGAAAAAGTTGCACATGTTCAAGTTGGAAATAGTTTAGAACATGCACTATTAGTACTTACTAAAAGCGGCTATTCAGCTATACCAGTATTAGATGCAAAATACAAACTACATGGACTCATTAGTTCATCTTTAATTACTGAATCTATTTTAGGCTTAGAACGAATTGAATTTGAAAAATTAAGTGAAAAAAAAGTAGAAGATGTTATGACAGTAAAAATTCCAAGATTAAAAATTGATGATCATTTTGAAAAAGCTTTAGGTCTACTGATAGACCATCCGTTTTTATGTGTCGAAGATCAAGAGGGCTATTTTGCAGGAATTTTCACTAGAAGATCGTTATTAAAAGAATTAAAAAAACATGTACAAAAATTAAATCATTTATAAGAACAAAAAAATAAGCTCCATAGTGGGGCTTATTTTTTTATCTTATTAAGTACGAGGTTAGCATATGCTTGAGAGCCTGATTTATTTAAATGGACTCCATCTGGAGCAAAATACTCATTATGCCCTTTACTTGCTGTATACCAATCTACTAATGTGACATTCGAATATTTAGGAGCAACTTCTTTTAAGGTTGAATTCACTACTGATTCCCAAGGACGTGGGACCCGGGTGTTAACTAAAATGATCTGTTTATCGTTTCCGATTGTTTGAATCATGGATTCAAGCTGATCTTTTGTAAATGCCCCATTTGTCCCTTGCTCGATAATTACCGTATCACCTAAACTTCCGTTTTTTACCATGTGTTCAACAATACGAATAGCTTGGTACATTTGCCTTCCAACCTCAGCATCAACAGTCATTGAAGGAATTTTATCTTTTAAAAATGGAGCTACATCAAGTAGTATAGAATCTCCAATAGCTGTCGTATGGATATCTTTCAGATTAGTAACAGTTTGTTTTTCCTCTTTTGTATTTTCAGTCTTGCTACTAGTTGTTTCTTTACTATTTTCACTCTCAACGTCTTGATGTTGTTGTTTTTCATTTTTTTCACTAGGTTTATTTTTTATTTGTTTAATAGGTTCTTTTGGGTCATATTCTTTCATGGCTGCTTTAGAGTATTCTTTTTTATTACCACTTGCTGAAGGATCATTTGATACAACGACTAAGGAAATCATTAATATGAGAATGGCCCCAGCTAATGTTGCAACACGAGCAAAGGAGATGTGATGATCCTCAAACCAATTTTTCATCATCTTAAATGAGTTTGAAAATCCATGACGTCGAATCGGATTTTCTATATATTTATAGGATAACGCTGATAGACCTATAATGAGTACTAGTTGAATTAATACTCTAATTAGTGATATTCCATTGGTATTCACTGAAGGTGTAGTTAAAGTAATAATAGGATAATGCCATAAATATATCCCATAAGAGCGTACCCCTAACCATTGCAATGGTTTAATACTAAAAAGTTTACTAATACTATTAGCAGGATGCACTAATACCGCAACGAGTATGGCAGTAATAAGAGAAACAAGAACCATACCACCACGATAGAGGAAGCTTTCATATTGATTGGTCCTCCAAAGCATGAATAGAATTACTAGTAGTGCTACTGCTCCAATAGTGTTAAGGAAATATTTTAATCCTTTTGGAATGTCAAAAGCAAGCTTCTGACTAGGCCAATATAATGCTAGTGCCGCTCCAATTAAAAGTGAAAAAGCACGGGTATCGGTACCATAATAGACTCGACTTGGATCCAAGCCAGGTTGATACAAGACCCCCATTGCTATTGCAGATATTGTTGCAATAATAACAATCAATAGGAAAAGGAGTCGTCTCGGAATGAAACGAAATCCAAGCATTAGTAATAACGGCCAAACTAGATAAAACTGCTCTTCTACAGCAAGTGACCAAAAATGATTGAGAAGTGATGGATTTGCAAAACTATCAAAATAGGATTGGTTGTGAAATATATACCACCAATTACTAAAATAAAATAATGCTGCAAGACAATCCTCTCTCAATGAGTGAAGAAAGGATCGGTCAAAAAGACTTACCCAACCAATTAAAATTAACAGTAACAGGAAAATAGCTGGTAGAAGACGTTTAGCCCTTTTTAGCCAAAACTTTTTCAAGTGAATGTGTTGATGTCGGTCCCATTCTTCAACGAGGAGATCGGTTATTAAATAACCTGAGAGGACGAAGAAAACGACAACTCCTAAAAATCCACCACTAGCCCATTTAAAGCCTAGATGATAGAAAATGACGGAAAGTACCGCTAATGCGCGAAGTCCGTCCAGACCTAGAATATATCTTCTTTTTGGTGTTGCAGATTGAATCATGCAATCCGCCCCCAAAACTTATAGGAATATTTGTTCTTTAGTATAATGATGTGGTACATAGATGTTTATCCCTTTCTACTAATTAAGCAATATGTTGGTTACTCCCATTAAAAATTTAATATATGTAGGGCTGTTTAATAAAGGCTCCCCTTATATTAAACAGCCTCAAATGGTGTTTATTTGTGCAAAACCTATTTTACATGAATCGAGAATAGTTTTTCTATCCCCAAAAGGTCATTTTCGAAAATTATTTGTTCTTTTTTGATCAAAGCTAATGAATTTATTTAATATAATCATGACCTACTAGTTCATTAGAAATGACCTTTGTTGGAATAATGAACTCCACAGTGCCCATGTATCCAGGTGCAACTTCATATTCATTAAAAGTAATGACTAATTTATGATCTTTATTAATGTAAAAGCTTTGATTTGCTGAAATCTGATTAAAGGCTTCCGTTAGGTCAAGGTCTTCGATACCTGCATTATCAACCCAATAAATTTTATTTGGATCCTTTTTCATTTGGTCCCGCATTTGATTCTTAATATTTTCACTAATCACTTTAATATAGTCATGATCTTTAAATAGTATTGGAAGTGTTAGCAAGATTTGCTTTTCCTTATCAACGGTATCATATTGAACGGTTGTCGATGATGATGCTTGTGTATTAACAACATAGCGTTCAATTGATAGGATTTTATCATCATCTGTTTTAACCTCGTATCCAGAGTCTACACCTAAATGGCCGCCACCTTTTTTCTTAAGATTTTCTACTTCTTTTGTAAAATCATTATATAGTTTTTGATTTTCTGCTATATATTTTTTGTTAAGACTATTTTCTAATTTTTTATTGTTAAGGTTATTTACTTTAGGAACTTTTAAGTGAGCATTGTAATTTTCGTCATCCACATTTATTTCTTTGAAGGTGATCACCTCTACAACTGAACCTAAAACTGGGACCTTGGATAAGTTTTTTGCAAACGTTGGACTAATATTAACACTTGCAGTAAAAATGATTGCGGCTGCAGCTGCTCCAACAAGCCAGTGATAACGGAATGGCTTTTTGTTTTTGTGTTGTAAAGCTTTATTTACGACTTCATCGAGCTCTTTAGGAATTGGTGTATTTTTATATTCATTTTTTAATTCTTCTAATCTTTTATCCATTTTATTGCCTCCGGTATAATTGAGATAGTCTCTACTTTAAATTCTTTCGTCTTTCATTTTAATCCTTAAAATTTCAAGTGCTTTGTATAGACGAGTTTTCACTGTACTTACATTTATGTGAAGTATTTCAGCAATCTCATCTATTTTTAAATCTTCAAAATATCGAAGGATAATGACACTCTGATATTTTATTGGGAGATCTTCAAGTGATCTTTTTAAATCAATGTTTTGATAACTATCCTCTCTCCCGGTACTTAAGAAATCTAATGTTTCCTCATCAACTAAGGAGATTTTTTTTGTTTTTCTTAAAAAATCTAAAGATGTATTGACAACAATTTTATAGAACCAACTTTTTATAGACTGGGATTCCTTTAAAAAATCTTTTGCTATTAATGCTTTTTTTATTGATTCCTGAACGATATCTAAGGCATCTTCAGAATTTTTTACATAGCTATAGGCTAGCCGATAAAAATCTTCCTTATTTTCAATGATGAATTGTGTTAATTGGTCAATTGCCTTGCTTTTCTTCATGAAAAAAGAGCTCCTTTTTCTACAATGTGCTGCTTCGGCGCCTCCAAAAGCACCTTGACTTTTTCTTTGATACGGTATCTTTTTGGTGTTACGTTAAATAGACGTATAGAAAGAAGAAAAAGTTTGAAATAAATTTTGGAAAATAGAACCAAAAGTCCATTTAATTTTGATAGAGAGTAATCATGAAATTTCTACTATTTTAAGATATAATATAAGTAAAACTTATAGGAGTATGTACATGTCAACGAATGAATTCCAATTACTTTCAGTTCTGGCACAAGAAATGAATATGAGGAAGGCTGCTGAACGTCTTTTTGTTTCACAACCTGCATTGTCTCAAAGGCTGCAAAATATTGAAAAGCAATGGGGAACAAAATTATTTATTCGAACACAGAAGGGATTAACACTAACACCCTCAGGGGAGCTCATTATTCGCTTTGCAAATGATGTATTAGAACGAGAGGAAAAGGTGAAGGAAAGTATACAATCTCTCGAGTCAAAGGTTCATGGTACATTAAAGATTGCATGTGCGTCTATCGTTGGTCAGAACTGGCTTCCTAAGGTACTTAAGAAGTTTGTTGAAAAATATCCCCATGCAAAAATATCATTAATTACTGGGTGGAGTAGTGAGATTTTAAAATCTCTATATGATGATGAGGTTCATATAGGAATTCTTCGTGGGTCTACGGATTGGAAGGGACCGAAACTCCATTTATTCGAGGATACACTGTATTTAGTTGATAAAGAGATTCAGCATGTCGAGGATGTATTAAAGACAGACCGCCCATTTATACAGTTTAAAAGTGATTCAAATTATTACCAAGAAATTCAAGATTGGTGGCATCGTCAATTTCAAACAACGCCTAAGAATACGATTGTGGTTGATCAAATTGAAACATGTAAGCAAATGACTTTTAATGGAATCGGTTATGCGATATTACCTGCGATTACATTAACTGAATCTGCAAATAATATGTATAAGATTCCTCTGAAAGGAGATCATGATCAACGTCTGAAAAGGGATACATGGTTATTAGGATATGAATCTGCCTTTGAACTAGGTCAGGTTCAGGCTTTTGTTGAGATCGTCAATGAATTTTTAGAAACTCAGCCACATACTTTTTAGACATATTTCTTGTTTATATTGATTTAGTTTGTTAAAGTAATTTTCATACATATTAAAAATTAGTAGGGGGATTAATGCTGATGGATGCAAATGAAATTATTTCTTTTATTTCAAATAGTAAAAAGACGACACCTGTAAAGGTTTATATAAAAGGTGAGCTAAAGAAAGTTGATTTCGGAAGTAAGATCCAAACTTTTATTAACGAAAATAGCGGGGTTGTTTTTGGAGAATGGTCTGAAATTTCAGCTGTTATTGAAGCAAATAAAGAAAATATTGTAGATTATGTCGTTGAAAATGATCGTCGTAATTCTGCTATTCCTTTGCTAGATATGAAACATATTAATGCACGTATTGAACCAGGTGCAATTATACGTGATCAGGTTGAAATTGGTAATAACGCTGTTATTATGATGGGTGCAGTAATTAATATCGGTGCAGTTATTGGCGAAGGTACAATGATTGATATGAATGCTGTCTTAGGTGGACGTGCGACAGTAGGAAAGAATTGCCATGTTGGTGCAGGTGCTGTTTTAGCTGGTGTCATTGAGCCACCTTCTGCCAAACCTGTTATTATTGAAGATGATGTTCTTATTGGGGCGAATGCGGTTATTTTGGAAGGTGTAACGGTTGGTAAAGGTTCTGTTGTTGCTGCAGGAGCGATCGTAGTGAATGATGTACCACCGAATACTTTAGTTGCAGGTGTACCAGCGAAAAAATTAAAGGATATTGATGAAAAAACAAAATCAAAAATCGAAATTAAGCAAGAACTTCGTAATTTATAAGATAAAGCCTGGCAGCTGCCAGGCTTTTTGTAAAGGGGAATCTTATATGAGTCAAAGTCCATTTATAAAAATCAGACGTGATTTACATAAAATACCTGAACTAGGATTTCAAGAAGTAAAAACACAAAACTATCTCCTAAAATATATTGAATCACTGCCAAAAGATCGTTATGAAATTCGTACATGGCGCACTGGTCTTTTTGTGAAAGTGCTTGGAACAGCTCCCACTAAAACTATTGGCTATAGAACTGATATCGATGGACTTCCGATTGAGGAGCAAACCAATCTTCCTTTTTCATCAGAACATGAAGGAAGAATGCATGCATGTGGACATGATTTTCATATGAGTATTGCACTGGGGGTTTTAACACATATAGTAGAGCATCCAATTAAAGATGATATGCTGTTTATTTTTCAACCTGCCGAGGAAGGTCCAGGTGGGGCAGAACCGATGTTAAAAAGCGTGGAATTTCAGGCGTGGAGGCCAGATCTAATTCTTGCCTTGCATATTGCGCCAGAATATCCAGTCGGAACGATTGCGATAAAAGAGGGCTTATTATTTGCGAACACGTCTGAATTGTTTATTGATCTGAAGGGTAAGGGAGGACATGCTGCGTATCCTCATCAAACGAATGATATGGTCGTAGCTGCTTCTTATTTGGTCACACAACTTCAATCCATCATTTCACGGAATGTTGATCCACTGGATAGTGCTGTTATTACCATTGGTAAAATAACCGGAGGAACGGTCCAAAATATAATTGCTGAAACCGCAAGATTAGAAGGAACAATTCGTACATTATCTGTTGAGTCAATGCAAAAAGTAAAGAAAAGAATTGAGGCATTAGTTAAAGGCATCGAAAATGGGTTCGAATGCGAAGTGAAAATAGACTATGGTTCCATGTATCATCAAGTGTATAATCACGAACAACCAACGAAAGCCTTTATGAAGTACTTGGAAAAAAACCAAAATGTAAGTTTATATGTATGCAAAGAAGCCATGACAGGAGAAGACTTTGGTTACATGCTAAAAGAAATTCCTGGATTTATGTTCTGGCTAGGAGTAGACTCCCCCTATGGCCTACACCACGCCAAACTAGAACCAAATGAAGACGCCATAGACTTTGCCATTTCTGTATTAACAGATTATTTAGTGGGGGTCTGACCCCCACTGCTTTAAAGTGTTACAGTATACATTGAATAGTCTAATTATTTGAATAATTTTGAGTTGTAAGGAGTGTATGCAGTGATCATTAATATGAAGAATGTTTCGTGGAAACGGGAAGAGAAGTGGATTTTGAAGGAATTTTCATGGGAAGTGAATGAAGGGGAACATTGGTGTCTATTAGGTCTTAATGGCTCTGGAAAAACCACTCTTTTAAATATGATTAATGGATATATATGGCCGACAAAGGGGGAGGTTCACGTATTAAATCATTCTTTTGGTCGTACGGATATTCGCGAACTCCGTAAATCAATCGGCTGGGTCAGTTCTTCTTTACAGCAAAAAATACCTGATCACGAGATTGTTGAGGATATTGTACTAAGTGGAAAGTTTGCTAGTATTGGTTTGTATGAAAATGCAAATAAAAAAGATAAAGATCAGGCACTTCAATTACTATCATTATTTAATTGTGATCATTTAACGATGCGAAGATATGAAACCTTATCACAAGGTGAGCGGCAACGCATTTTGATTGCTAGGGCGATGATGGCGTCTCCTAAACTATTAATTCTTGATGAACCGTGTACGGGTTTAGATATTATATCAAGAGAGCATTTTTTACAAACCATTGAACGTTTAGCGAAACAGCCAGATGGACCAACATTAATTTATGTAACTCATCATGTCGAGGAAGTTCTTCCATGCTTCGAAAAGATGATATTGTTAAAAAATGGTGAGATCTTTCAATCAGGTGCCACGAAAACTCTATTAAATGCTCAAAATTTATCTGAATTTTTTCAAGTACCAATAACTGTTGATCAAAAGGAGAATAGATCTTGGCTTTCCTTAGGAGAAACGGTCAAAACAAAATAGAGATTAATTGTTAAAAATCTTAAATCATTCACGATTTAAGATTTTTTTGTGGGAAATATTTCATTATACAGAATTTAATGTAAAATAATATTGAATAAGAGATGAATATTTCAAATTGAAAAAAAAGTGAAAACCTTTTTGTTTGATAAACGTCTAAAAAGAGAAGAAAAATTAGGGGGAAAATAATGAAGCAATCCAAAAAGACAATATTCGTTCTAGCAATCATTTTCTTATTTTCTATTTTTTCAATCAAACCTGTTTTTGCAAAAGAAACAATACAAATAGATGTAGATGCAGGGTTGAATGGAAATATCAAAAGTGGTAGGGGATTCCCTATCTTTCTCACGATCAAAAATAATGGTGAAGATTTTAGCGGCTCTCTTCTAGTTAACTTTGCTCCTTCCTATAATGCAGGTGGTATGAAAGCAATCCATGTTGAATTACCTGCTGGGACAACAAAGAAGTATACGGTTGCTTTACCCGGACTTTCAGAGGATATTGGCTATGAACTGACAAGAAATCCGATCGTTCATCTATATAAAGGAGATTGGCGAGAAGACAATGAAGTAAAGGTGAGTGGAAAAAGAACCTTTAGCCCAAAATTTATCCAACAGGATGAAAAATCGGTTGGAATCTTAAGTGAAAATCCTGATCGGTTAAAAGAATTAAAGTCGATTCCCGCTACAGCAGGAAATGTTGAAGTATATCCACTTTCGAAGAAGCTTATTCCTACTGATTCGCTTGGGTTAGATTTATTGGATTATATCATCGTAGATGAATATGCCTTAACACAATTAGATGAGAAACAACAAAAATCGCTCCATGATTGGATCGAAGCTGGTGGAGTCCTAATTGCAGGTGCCACACCAGAAGGTTTAGATTCTTTCGGTTTATTAAAAGATAATATGCCAATGAGTATAAAAAGTGAGAGAGTGCTTACGAATCTATCTTTTTTAACCGTGAATAATGAGGAGAATCCGGATTTTACTCAATTACCTATTTTTATTGGCAACATCAATGAAAAAGCAATAGTGATGACAGAGGTTGAATCTACCCCAGTGATTGCTCGCAAACAGATTGGCAAAGGGGAAATAATCCAGACAGCATTCTCCTTAGGAGATGAACCACTTTCTTCTTGGAAAAACTATCATACTTGGCTAGGAAGTTTGTTATCACAATCAGATAGCTCATATATACCATCGATCATGCAAAATAATGGTAGGGGATTTTATGATAATTTCTCCTATGAACTTGTTGATATCAATGAATTATTTGAATCCTCACAGTTTTCATTAGGAGTTATTTTATCAATACTAGCAGGTTACTTTATCATAATTGTTCCACTTCTTTATATTATTTTACGCAGGTTGGACAGGCGTGAACATGCATGGTGGCTCATTCCTGTTATTTCAATAGTCTTTTCACTTGGCATCTTCTTAACAGGTGCAAAGGATAGAATTGCATCGCCGCAAATTAATCAAATGGCATCCCTTGAGGCTGATGGCAATGGTGGTTTATCCGGTATTTATGGAGCATCACTAATGTCAAATACAAGTGGTGATTATACATTTATTTATCCGAAAGGTGAATTTAATGGAAGTCCAATTGTAAGAAATGGTGCGGGAAGTATAGAAAGCCTATCCAGACAAGCGGTCATTGAAAATAAATTGAAAACTGATCAGATTACATTTAATAAGGTTGAATATTGGTCGACGCGATCCTTGTTAGGGTATACGCAAATCAAGAAAGCAGGACAATTTCAAGTTCAACTGTCTATAAATAATCAGAAAATAACTGGTAAAATTAAAAATCAATTTCCGTATGATTTTGACGAAGTGTATATATGGTCCGGTTATCGAACATATAAATTAGGTAAATTGTCGAAAGGCCAGACATTAACTGTTAATGAAAAAATGCTTGATTCCTATTTATTAGCACCAATTCATAATGGAAATCTGAGCGGATATCCTTCTAATGTCACCACAGACGAAATATTTAGATTGAAAAAAGATCGATTAGAGTGGATTGCTGGATTTCTTTCAGATCGTATGAATAAAGAAAGTTTACCAGTCGTTTATGGAATAACCAAAAGTCCGGTTATTGAAGCAGAGTTGGAAAAAAAGAAGGCAAAGATGCGAAATCTTTCTCTCATTTATCAACCATTTGAAATAACTGGAATTATCAATGGTCCGTTTACTTTGAATCAAAATTCTATTAGAACGAAAACATCCGTGATTAGAGGAAATATTTATGAAGAAAATGTAGGGAGAGGCAATGAAATAATGTTAGAAGATGGGGAATATGAGATTAATTATTATTTGCCAAAACAATTGATTTCTGACAGAACAGAAATTCAACAATTGTCTTTACAAATAGAGCCTAGTAATTTTGTAGATTATCAACTGTATGATTTTACTGCAAAAAAATATATACCAATCGATGAGAAAAATAAAGTAACTGTATTTGATAAACAAATAGATCGATATTACAGAAATGGTACGTTTAAGATAAAAATATTAAAGCTTGGTCAAGGCGACCCACATGTCTTTTTACCAAACTTAACTGTGAAAGGTGAGGTTCGTCCATGATTGAAATTCATAATTTGACTAAAAAATATGGCGCATTTACTGCATTAGATACTTTAAATTTAACAATTGGAAAAGGATGCGTTTTCGGTTTTGTTGGGCAAAATGGTGCTGGTAAATCGACCACTTTTTCAATCTTGGCGACATTGCTATCTCCTACTTCAGGGACTGCCTATATTAATGGCTTTAATATTACAAAGGAACCAAAACAAGTTCGCAAACAAATAGGATATATGCCTGATTTCTTTGGTGTATATGATCACTTAAAAGCTGATGAATATTTAGATTTTTACGGTGCAAGCTACGGAATTGATACAAAAACAAGGCAGAAATTAATTCCTCAATTACTTGAGCTTGTTAATTTATCACATAAACAGCATTCCTATGTCGATGTCCTATCACGTGGGATGAAACAGAGACTATGTTTGGCAAGATCTTTGATCCATGATCCAGAAGTGCTTATTTTGGATGAACCTGCATCAGGCTTAGACCCAAGAGCAAGAGTCGAAATGAGAGAAATTCTAAAGGAATTAAAATCAATGGGTAAAACCATTTTGATTTCTTCGCATATCTTGCCAGAATTAGCTGAGATGTGTGATGAAATTGGTGTGATTGACAATGGTAAGCTTGTAGCACATGGATCTGTTGCAGAGATACAAAAGCAATTGCAAGCAGAGAAAATAATTATTGTTAAGGTTAATCAACAGCGAGATCTAGCCATTGCCTTTTTTGAAGACCATCCGAAAGTATCTCAAATGGAAAAATTAGAGGATGAATACAGCTTCCAGTTTTTCTTTAATGGGAATGATGAAGAACAGTCACAGTTGTTAAGACATGCAATTTTACAGGAAATACAGATTATTAGCTTTAAAGAGTTTGAAACGAATTTAGAAGATGTCTTTATGGAAATTACGAAAGGGGTGGAGTAAGGTTGAAGTCCTTTCTTATTAATCCAGTTTTGAATAAAGAGTTTAAACTAAGGTTTCGCTCTTTGAAAACATTTATCGGGTTATTCGCATACCTCCTAGCCATAGCATTGATTGTCATCGGATTTATACTTTTGATGACAGAATTCAGGGGGAGCAGTTATTTCCGTCCTGAACAAAGTAGGGAATTATTTGTCATGCTATCCTTTATACAGCTAGCACTTATTCTGTTTATCACACCTGGTTTAACCGCAGGTGTGATTAGTGGGGAAAGGGAAAAGCAAACCTTAAATATATTATTAACAACTGTACAAAGCTCAACGAGCATTATTTTAAGCAAACTTTTTTCATCATTCTTGTATTTGCTTTTATTAATTGTCGCAAGTTTGCCACTATATAGTATGGTATTTCTCTTCGGTGGAGTGGCACCTGCGACATTGCTTGCTGTATTTGGTTTATATGTGTTTACAATAATTGTCTTTGCGAGTATCGGGGTATTCTTTTCGACAATTATCCGGAAAACCATTGTATCAATTGTAACCACATATGGAGTTACACTTCTATTAGCAGGAGGTACAGCTTTTTTATTTATGATCGTACTAAGCATGACCCAAATGCACAACTATACGGTGCAAACTCCACCAACCAATCCAGCAGGTTATTTTATTGCGATGTTTAATGCACCAATGGTATTGGCAGGTATTGTTATGCCCGAAATTGTTGATGAGATTTACAGAACTACAGGCATTGACTTCCCATTATGGATTAGCCATATCATTTGCTATTCAATCATTGTTTTACTTTGTTTATTTTTAAGCATTCGTAAGCTTAGACCTAATATGAAAGTGAAAAAATAGGTGATATAAGATGAATGAGAAGAAACAATTATTTTCGTTATTGAAGGATGTTGAAAGACAACTGTGGTATGTACATATTATAAGTTTTATTCAGTTTTACCTATTAGGAATTGGCATCTTCTCATTCCTTTTATTCTTATTCGCACGCTGGATAGTCATTCCTTATCCAGAACGTTATTTAATTGGGGGTTGCCTTTGTATATTCGTCGTAGTATGTATTTTCTTCATTAAATTTCGACCGAGAAAAAAGCAAGCTGCAAATATTTATGACGAATTTATTGCTGAAGATCGAGTAAAAACGGCACTATCTTTTATTGCAGAAGATGGAGAAATCTATCAACTACAACGAAAAGATGCAATTAGGCTAATGAAAGAGAAGAGAAACAAAATCTTAAAAAGGAAGAAAAAATGGCTCCATCCTCAAATTATCCTTTGTGTAGTAGTCTGTTTGGGGGGGATGATATTATCTATTGTCTTCCCAAATGAAAAGATGGAATTGGCGGATAAAAAAGAAAAAGAAACCGAGCTTGTGAAAAAGACGGAGAAAAAAATCGATCAACTAAAGAAAAAGGAAAAAAATAAAACGGTAAAAAAAGAATTGGAAAAAATGAAGCAAGAAGTAAAAAAGGAAAACAAAGCTGAGGAAGCACTAAAAAAATTAGCTAAGGAATTAAACCAGCTAGAATTAAAACAATTAAAGGCAAAAGAACAACAGCAACAATTAAATCAGCTAAGAAATGAGCTTAACGGTGCTAATTTAAAGCAATTAGCAAATGCCATTGATAAAAAAGAGATGAAAAAGATTACTGAACAGTTAGAAAAACTAAAAAACAATTGGGACCAGTTAACCGAACAGCAAAAACAGGCATTAGCGAAGCTGACAAATCAAAATGAATTAACAATAGAACAATTAGCTCAATTAGAAAAGCAGTTAAAGATGGCAATCCAATTAGCAGCCCAATTGAATGACGCCAATTTATCACAAGAGACAATAAAAAATATCGCTCTTAGTTTACAACAAGATATGATGAAAAATGGCATCTTGTCTAATGAGCAGATTGCCTTGTCTAGCAACGATCCCTTGAATCAGATGGACTCTGATAATCTAGTTAATGAGGATAACAACGGTAGCAGCGATGGTCAAAGTCAAGGCCGGGGACAAGGTCAAGGTCAGGGACGAGGTCAAGGCCAGGGACAAGGAAATGGACAAGGACAAGGTGGAGTTGGAACAGGCCAAGGAAATGGAACTGGATTAGGAGCTGGGAAAGGACAAGGTTCCAGAGATTTTCTTACAATTCCTGAAAACATTTCAGGTAAAAAAAATATAGAGAACGACTTTGGAAGACTTGGTCAAGGAAATAGCAAAGAGCAGTTTTCTGGGAATAGTCCCATATTAAAAGGGTCTGTACGATCCTATGAAGAGGTTTTTCGGGAATATGAGAAATCTTTTAGAAATAGCACGGAGCGTGTTCAATTACCAAAAGAACTAGAGTCAATCGTTAAGCAATATTTTTCCGAGTTAGATCCTGATTAAGAGGTGGATAAAGGATGCAAGAGAGAACAAAAGAAGAAATTTTTCAGGAAGCTACTGAGTTGCTCAGGCAAACGAAAGAAGAAATTCAATCATTCATAGTTGGTCAATCAGAAGTAATTGACCAAGTGCTGTGGACTATATTTGCTGGTGGTCACGCATTATTAGAGGGTCTTCCCGGTCTTGGTAAGACGATGCTGATTCGTACCATTTCAGAGGTTATCGATCTTTCCTTTTCGCGGATTCAATTTACACCTGATCTCATGCCCTCCGATATTACGGGAACAATGATCATTGAACCAGATGAAGTAGGGAAACAGCAATTTGTCTTTCATCGTGGACCGCTATTTTCTCATATCGTTTTAGCGGATGAGATTAATCGGGCTACGCCCAAAACGCAAAGTGCTTTGCTTGAGTCGATGGCAGAAAAAACCATCACGATACTTGGAGATACAAAAACATTGGAAGCTCCATTCTTTGTGTTAGCCACTCAAAATCCAATTGATATGGAAGGAACCTATCCTCTACCAGAGGCCCAAATGGATCGATTTATTAGTAAAATTAATGTCGAATATCCATCAAAGGAAGAGTTAAAAGAAATTATTTTAAGAACAACAGGTACGGAAAATCCTCCACTAAATAAGGTGATGTTGCGTTCTGATGTTCTAACTATCCAAAAGCTTGTAAAAGAAATTCTTGTTTCAGATGAAATTCTTAATTTTGCAGTGAATCTCGTTACGGCAACTCATCCACTTTCAGAGAATGCGCCGGATAAGGTGAATCAGTATGTTCAATTAGGGAGTGGTCCTCGTGGATTGCAAAGCCTTATTCAAATGGCGAAAGCACGTGCTTTGTTCGCGGGACGTTTCCATGTCTCAATAGGTGATATTAAGCAAGTCGCCAATCCTGTTCTTAGACATCGCTTATTGCTTAATTTTGAAGGAGAGGCCGCAGGAGTTCAGTCAGATGCATTGATACATGAATGTATCGAAGCTGCCCAGAGAGCTGGAGTTGTATCCAAATGAACGGCGTTTCAAACGAACTATTAGGAAGGCTGCGAAAAACGACATTAGTGGTTCAAACGAGAAAACGTGGTGCACATAAAGGATTAAGACGATCTCATAAATTTGGTTCATCATTAGAATTTTCGGATTTTCGTGCTTACCAACCAGGTGATGATTTGAGACAAATTGATTGGAATATTTATGGTCGCACTCAAAAGCACTATATTAAAAGGTACTTGGATGAACAGGAAGTGAAAACTGCCATCTATTTAGACTGTACAAAGTCGGTTAGCATCATCCCTAGCAAATGGGAACGAGCGAAACAGCTAGCTGCTACACTTAGCTATATCGCATTATCAAACGAAGATCAAGTATCATTCACTCCTGTTGCCAATGGTAATCCACGAGTCATTCAACGGAAAGGTGCTGTTCAGGCGAAGGCAACTTTATTTGACATTATCAATCTTTCAAATGAATCGACTTCTCTAACATTTACAGAATCATTGCATACACAACTGCTGAAAGATAAACAGCTGACGATTATTATTACAGATGGATTAGAAGCATTAGAGAAATATGAGGCAGTGCTAAAGAAATTAGCTTTTCTCAATGGCGATGTTTGGTTTATTCAAATGCTAAATAAGCTAGAACTAGAGCCGGATTACCAGGGTGATGTGAAATTGATTGATAGTGAGACATCTAGTGAATTGAATATAAGTATGCGTCCCAAAATAATAAGCCAATATGAGCAGCGTCTACATGAACATCTTAAAAACTTAAAAAAAATATGTGATAAATATGGCTTTCGCTACCTACTAGTAAATGACGAAAAAACAGTGGATGAAATCCTTCTGCGAGATTGCATTTCCCATGGTTGGATTAGATGAGGTGATATGTAATGGGTGTAACGAATCCAATCTATTTTCTATTAACTATATTTATAGCGGGAGTCATTATTTTTTATTTATTTCGAAAACAATACGAGAAAAAAATAATCCCATCCAATTTATTTTGGGATCAGGTAATGAATGAGTGGCAAGCATCCCCATGGATTGAAAAACTGCAAAAAAACTTATTATTATGGCTGCAATTGGCGATTCTTACACTTTTAATGTTTGCCCTTATTAATCCTTTTTGGTTGAAAAAAGGGATAGAGGGTGAGCATTTCATCTTTATTATCGATACGTCAGCATCTATGTCGGCAAGAAACGGGGTAGAAACGAGATTTCAATTAGCAAAAAAGGAAATAAGTAATTTAGTCAATCAACTTAATGGACAAGATGTTACTTTAATTACTATTGGAAATGAAGCGAAAATTGAATTGAAAAATGAAACAAATTTTAACTTGATCCAATCAAAAATTAAAGAGCTATCGCTATCTTATCAAACTAGTAATATGAATAAGGCGGTGCTATTAGCTGATTCGCTGACAGGAAAAGATCATACGTCTATACATATTTTTTCTGATGCTGTAACAAAAGATACTGTACCGAAAATGAAGAATAAGATTCCCCTTCATGTTCATAATGTCGGAAAAAATGGTGATAATCTATCCCTACTATCCTTTGGAGTGACAAAGAAGAAGGAAAAAATCATTGGTGCTGGGGTCATTAAAAATCAAAGCAATCGAGAACAGAAGGTAGAATTTTTTATTCAGAATAACGATGATACACTTTTTTCAAAAAAGTTAATCATTCCAGCAAATGGTCAAAAGATTATTGAGGTTCCGGACCTAGTTGTAAAAGATTATTATACAGCTAAAATTGTAGCAAATGATATATATCCGATTGATAATACAAGAACGGCTGTCTATTCAAAATCACTCTCAAAGCTATATGCGGTCGGAGAAGTGAATCAGTTTGTTATTAAAGGTTTTCAGACGATTGGAATCCCTGTTACGCAGATATCGGAAAAGGATTGGAATGAAGAAAGTTCGGATGGAATTATTTTAATGGAGGGAAGATCGTCAGAAACATGGCCACGTTCACCTTTAATTATATTCAATCCACAAAAAGGGAAGGAAATTGCTCTTAAACGTTCTATCTCTGTGATAGATGATCCATTACTGCAATATGTTGAGTTTGATCAAACCTATATTCAAAAGGGAACAAAGACAAACCATCCTTATCTAGAAACGCTTGCTAGAAGTGGTGATTTACCATTGTTAGAAAAAGGTGAATATATGGGAAACCGTGTGGTCAGTATTGATTTTGCAATTGAAGATTCCGATTGGCCACTAAAGCCGGGGTTTCCAATCTTTTTATATCAATCCTTTCAATGGCTATCTGAACAACAACATTTCAAAGGTTTTTTCCTACCGGGTGAAAAGAAATGGATGTCTACAAGTGGAAACTCTGACTGGAAAGTATTTGATGAATCTGGGAAGTTTTTAAGCTCTTATCAATTGGACAAAGAAAGCTTTGTAGCCCCGAAAAAACCGGGTCTTTATCAAATTATTGCCGGTGACCAATCCATGTATATTTCAGTTGTTTTGGATGAAGAAGAACAGTCGGTGCAGGTCGAACCATCATTTGTTATGAATCAGCCGAAGGATCAAGTAAGTCAATCTACAAAGGCAACGAAGTATTCATTCCTTTGGTTTTGGTTAACAGTGGCTGCCTTTATTATTTTATTGATTGAATGGGAGGTTTATAGTCGTGCACATAGACGTTAAATATCCCATCCTGTTTCTATTAATGATTCCCGTTATATTTGTCTTAATTTTGTTTTACCGTAAATCAAATAGAATCAATTCGTTAGAAAAGAAATGGATTGTTTTATTGCGTGCATTCATCTTTTCCCTTTTAATTTTTGCTTTAACCTTACCTGAAATGCTATTGCCGATAAAAGGAGAAAATGTCATTTTTCTCGTAGATCGTTCAGCAAGTATGAAGGGTTCGGAAGAGCAAATTCTAACATGGATTAATAAAAGTGTTCAAAGTAAGAATAAGATGGATTCCTATGCCATTGTATCGACTGGTAATCATGCAGCTGTTGAGCAATCTTTAACAAAAATGGGGGATCCAATACAAGAATTTTCAACACAAGTTGGCGGGGATAATACAAATATTGAGCAAGGAATACAGCTCGCCTCAGCCTTAATTCCTAATCATCAAAAAGGAAGAATCATCTTGTTTTCAGATGGGAATGAAACGAATGGAAAAGCTATAGAGGCAGCAAAACTTTTAAAACATCAAAATATTGAACTTGATTATGTGGATGTATCTGGTGAATCAGGTAGTGATGTTGCATTGACAGAATTCAAAGCTCCTGCATCTTTATACCAAGGGGAAAAAGCCCAGTTAAAACTAATTGCTAATAGTACAACAAATAAGGCAGCTACTGTTCGAATCTCTTTAAATAATCGTGAAATAATGAAAAAACAGGTAGAAGTCAATAAAGGTGAAAATGAATTTACTTTTTCACATGAGGTAGACGAGACTGGAATGTTTGTATATAAGGCAGAGATTATTGCTGATGATGAAGCATATTTAGAAAATAATGAACTATTTGCTGTGTCGAATGTCAAAGGAATACCAAAGGCTCTAATTGTACAAGGTGAAGGTAATGAACAATTATCGAATATCCTGAGGTCTTCAAATATTCAGGTAGATTTACTCACCGCGAAACAATTACCAACCACATTATCTGGTTACTTACCTTATCAATCAATAATTTTTGATAATGTAGATGCAACCTCCATTGGTGAAAAGCAAATGAAAATTATTGAAAAAGCAGTAAAGGAATTTGGCGTGGGCTTCGTGATGACAGGAGGAGAGAATAGTTTTGGTCTGGGGGGCTATTTTAAAACACCTATAGAAAAACTTCTTCCTGTAACGATGGATATTAAAGGGAAGAAAAAAATGCCAACTCTTGGATTAGTGATTGTCATGGATCGTTCAGGCAGTATGAGTGGGCAAAAACTTTCTTTAGCAAAAGAAGCGGCTGCAAGATCAGTAGAGTTAATGCGTGAAGAAGATACACTTGGCTTTATTGCCTTTGATGATCGACCATGGGTCATAGTTGAGACCGAACCGATCAGAGATAAGAAAAAGGTAATGAAAAAAATTCGTTCTGTCACTGAAGGCGGTGGTACGGAGATTTATACATCATTAAAAATGGCTTATGATGAATTAATGCCATTAAAGTTACAGAGGAAGCATATTATTTTATTAACAGATGGACAATCCTCTAATGCGGATTATGAAACACTTATTGAGGAAGGGAAAAAAGAAAATATTACGATCTCAACGGTTGCCTTAGGACAAGATGCGGATATTCGATTATTAGAAAGCTTAGCTGAATATGGTTCAGGTCGATTTTATAACGTAACCGACTCAACTGTAATCCCTAGTATACTATCACGTGAAACAGTTATGGCATCGAGAACCTATATAGAGGATAATCCTTTTTATCCAGTCATTCAGCCTTATCCAGATTGGCTCAAGCATTTTAAGAATGGGGTTCCACAAATGAATGCCTATATTGCAGTGACACCTAAACAAACTGCTCAAGTTTCCGTTGTAAGTGAAAAAGAGGATCCGATTTTAGCAGAATGGCAATATGGGCTTGGAAAAACAATTGCCTATACCTCAGATACTAGCGGAAAATGGGCAGGTGATTGGGCACGCTGGAATGAGTGGCCAAACTTTTGGAGTCATCTCGTCACAAAGACTTTTCCATCCTATGAAAATATTCCTTATGATATGAGGGTAACAGAAGAAAATGGCAAGACATTGCTTCAATTAAAATCCAATGAAGCAGCCATTTTACCATTAGAGGCAGTAGTCGTTTCTCAATCGGGGAATGAGATGAACGTCCAAACTAAAATGGTTGCCCCAGGCGAATATGAATTAAAGATGGAGGATACTCCAGGTATGTACTTTTTAATGGTTAAACAGCATACCGGAGAGGAGACAGAACAGGCTTTTCAAACAGGATTTACCATTCCATATTCAAAAGAGTATTTATTAAAGGAAGTAAATCAACCATTTTTGAAAGATTTGGCAGGGGTAGTGAATGGTAAAGAATTAGAAAATGAACAAGCTGCTTTTTCACCAACTATAGGGGAATCTTATCATAGACGTCCAATTGCTGAATGGTTGCTGTTAACAGCTTTTCTAGTATTCTTTATTGAAATTGCATTAAGAAGATTCGGATTTCAACCACTTATAAAGTTGAAAAATCGTAATGTGAAAGATAAACAAGAAACTACAGTAAATCCCATTCAAACACTAATCAATACGAAAAAACAAAAAAGTAAGCCGAAAATAGTGTTAAATAGACGAACAGAGGAGAAGCAAACGGAAAAAAGACATAAAGAGAAAAAAGAAGAAAAACCTTATCCAAAAACAGAAGGTTCCGATCAAGAAGATAGAATGCAGCGATTATTAAATGCAAAAAAAGGAAAAAGAAGATAATGGAGAATCAGTTATATTACTGATTTCTCCTCACTTTTTCTTATTTCCTGCACATATCTTTAAAACCTGCATATTATTTTAATGTTTGTTTGATTAAGGGGGAAAAGTAGTGCTTATTTCATTCGTTCCAGCAGCTATTTCTTTTGTTAGTGTCACTGTTTTGTGTCCATTTTTAATTATTATTTTAAAAAAATTACAATTAACTCAGCCGATAAGGAAGGAGCTACCAGCAGACCATCAGTTAAAGAAGGGAACCCCATTAATGACTGGGAGTATCTTTCTAGTGGGAATATTTGTTGCATTATTATATAAACAAAATCCACTTATGATATTTTTAGCGACTACCTTTATGCTGTTTAGTTTTATCGGTTTTTTAGATGACTATTGGAAAGCGTCCCGTCAGGATCCAGGCGGCGTTTCTGGAAAAACGAAATTAGTATTTCAATTTTTATTTACAGCGACATTATTATTTATTCTAGTCAAATATTTTCAGATCAATCCTGAGATTCACTTGACACAAAATTTCTCAATTCCTTTACCGAGTGCTCTCTATTTTTTTGTGATTATGTTTTTTATTGTTGGGTCTGCTAATGCGATAAATTTCACGGATGGGATGGATGGACTTCTTGGTATTGTTGCCATACCTACTTATTTTTTCTTCTTTTTCATTTCAGAACGGCATGAGGTGCAAGTTTTTTCATTAATTATGATTGCTTGTATTTTAGGTTTTCTTATTTATAATATTTATCCGGCAAAGGCATTTATGGGAGATACTGGTTCTTTAGCTATAGGAGGGTCCCTTGCTTTTCTTGCAGTGCTGGAAAAGGTGGAGATCTTAATTCCTTTACTTTTTATTATATACTTTGCAGAACAGTTATCCGTTATCTTACAGGTTACATATTATAAACTGACAAGAAAAAGAATCTTTCGGATGACACCTATCCATTTTCATTTCGGTTTAAAATATGGTTGGTCTGAGAATGTTATTGTTACAGTATTTGGATTTGTGTCATGGATATCCACTTTTCTTTCCATCATGTATTGGAAATTTTTAATGTAGAAATAAAATGGGGTTGTCTAAAAAAGGGAACTAATCCCTTGGTAGACAACCCCATTTATTATTTCGTGCTGATTAATTTTCACTTTCTACCTTATTAAGCTCAGCGTCAATGGCTTCCTTAATGATTTTACGAAGCTTTCTTTCGATTTCAGCCTGTGTGCCATTTTTTGTTCTAGCGATTACCCTAAGAACAACCTCTGAACTCCCAATAGATTGAACACCGAGCACATTTGGTCCTTCAACAATATTTTCTTCGCATTCAGCCATTTTGTCACATTCTCTTTGGATAACCGTCATTGCCTGATCAATGGAAAGTTGATTCCCGACAGTAAAATCAACTAGTGCTTGCATATTCCCTCTCGTATGATTACTTAACGTTGTAATTTGACGATTAGGTAAATAGATTAATGTACCATCCGTAGAACGAATTTGTGTTGTACGTAAACCGACCTGCTCAACTACTCCTGAAAAGCTACCAATTGTCACATAATCATCTACATCCACTTGTCTTTCTAATAATAAAAAGAAACCAGTAACAATATCACTAACAAGTCCCTGTGCACCGAAACCTACAGCTAGTCCTACAATACCTGCCCCAGCTATTATTCCCGTTGTATCTATGCCTATCTGCTTTAATAAGGTAATGACTAAGAAAAATATAAGAACATAGGAAAAAATACTATCCACTAAATTTTGTAATGTTTTCGATCTGCCTGCTGAAACACTGTTTTTGCGTTGATATCTTTCAAAACTTCCATGTATGAGTTTCATGCCAATTGCTCTAATAATCTTATAAACAACATAGATAATAATAATCTTAATAATAAATAATCCTGCATCGATGGAGAAGTTTGTCCAATCGAAGTTGGTTATTTTATCAGTAATTTGATCCACTTGCGTTATTTGCTCCATTTGTTACATCCTTTCATTTTGGGTTGCTTCTTTTTGAACAAGGCAATTTGTTCTATTCCCTTCATTAGAAATGATAAACGTATTTTATGAAAATTGCATCCCTTGTTTTTAGTGTTTATTTTTATGTGAAATTTAAGAAATCTTTTAGTTAACTGGAGTGATTTATGTATGTGAAGAATTAGAAAGCGCAGAAAGAAATTCACCTGCACCTTCTGTACAATTTATTTAAATTTAAAAAGAATAATTAGTATGTTTATTCCTAAAAGAATGAAACAAAAAAATTTTGTAAAAATTATAACAAAAACATGGAAAAATATTTCGAAAGCCGTTATATTTAATATTACGTTCAAATTATTTTAAAAAATGGGGGGAATGAAATGGATACGTTTAAGAAGCTAAAAGGTTTTTATTTGCCTTACAAACGCTTGTTTATAACATCCATGTTCTTTTTATTGGTTGTTACGGCAATAACCATTGTTTATCCGGTCATATTGCAACAAACCATCGATGAAGTAATACTTAAAGGAAAATATGGACTAATACCTTACTTAGCTATTGGATTTGTTTTGATCATGCTAATAAAAGGAGTGGCTACATTCATTCAACAATATACAGGCGATCTTTTCGGAATTACATCAGTATACCGTCTTCGTAATGCATTATATGAAAAACTTCAATATTTGCCTTTTCGTTATTATGATAATGCCAAAACTGGAGATTTAATGTCGAGATTAACTGCTGATGTTGAAGGGTTTCGCTTTTTTCTATCCTTTGGATTCTCAGAGGCATTCAGATTTATATTAATATTAGGAATTAGTTTTAGTGTAATGTTTTACTATTCGGTTTCATTAACATTAATGACTATGCTCATGCTTCCTTTTCTAGCGGTTTCCGTTTATAAATTTGATAAAGTTGTCCATCCTGCTTTTAGAGGAATAAGAAAATCATTTGGAAAATTAAATACAAATGTACAAGAAAATATTAGTGGAATAAATACAGTTAAATCTTTATCACGTGAAGATTTTCAAACATCCAAATTCAATGTCTCCAATGATGATTATCGCGACCAACAAATCAATACTTCCTACATATGGGCTAAATATTTCCCTTTAATGGAGTTAATAGGTAATTCAGGGATTATCATTTTATTGGCATATGGAGGATATTTAGTTATAAACGGTAGCTTGAAGCCAGGAGAACTCGTGGCCTTTTATAGTTTATTGGGCTATATTCTAATGCCTATTATTAATCTTGGTTTCACTATCAATCTATTTTCCCAATCAAAAGCATCAGGTGAACGATTACTTGAAATTCTTGAGGCGGATAATGAAATTTTTGATAAAGAGAATGCATATGATGCAGATCGTTTTAAGGGTGAAGTGGAATTTCAGGATGTAACTCTAAAATATTTTGGGGATGAAAAATCGGCAATTAAAAACATTAGTTTTAAAGCGGAACCTGGAAAGGTCATTGGTTTAATTGGTGCTACTGGGTCTGGTAAAACAACAATTACTCAATTAATGACAAGATTTTATGAGCCCGTTTCAGGAAGTGTCAAAATTGATGGGAAATCAGTAAGTGATTATTCCATTAAGTCATTACGTTCGAATATAGGGATTGTTCTGCAAGAATCCTTTTTATTTTCGTCTACAATTAAAGCCAATATTGCTTATGGGCGACCTAATGCGACAATGGAAGAAATTATTTCGGCAGCAAGGAGAGCGCAAGCACATGATTTTATTATGGAATTACCAGATGGTTACGATACAATGCTTGGCGAACGAGGTCTTGGATTATCAGGTGGCCAAAAGCAACGAATTGCCATTGCACGTGCGATATGTTTAGACCCAAGTATCCTTATTTTAGATGATGCAACAAGTGCAGTTGATATGGATACAGAATTCAAAATTCAGGAAGGTTTGCGTGAAGTTATGAAGGGAAGAACGACATTTATTATTGCCCATCGTATTTCTTCATTAAAACATGCAGATGAAATTTTAGTATTAGAAAACGGTAGAATTGTTGAAAGGGGATTGCATGAAGAGCTCCTTTCAAATGGTGGTCCATATGAAAGAATTTATCATATTCAATATAAGGACCAGCAAGCGATTCTGCAAACTCAGACAGGTTGAGGTGAAAACATTGGCGAAAGCAAATAAAATAAATAAAGGGTCAGTGGAACGATTTAGCTATACGACTGAGCAAATTATTGATAAGCCATTTAACTGGAAGCAAATGCTGAGGTTATTGAATTATCTAAAACCATATTCGAAAAATCTTCTACCTAAATCCTTTACAGCTATGCTTATAAACACGATTATTCGTCTCATCATTCCTACTTTAATCGGAGTTTATGCTATTGAGAAAGGTATTCAAGGGAAAGATGGGCAGTTTTTAATGCTCATTGTCGTCATAATTGCAGGCTTGTATATTATCTCTTATTTAGCGAATATATTACGAATTCGCTGGATGAATGAGCTTGGGCAAAAAGTGATCTACGATATTAGAAAAAATCTATTTACACATGTACAACGATTGTCTCATCGTTTCTTTGATCAACGTTCAGCAGGTTCTATTCTAGTTCGTATCATGAATGATACGAATTCATTGCAGGATTTATTTACAAATGGTGTTGTCAATCTCCTAATGGATATGATCATGTTAGTAGGGGTAATTTTTATTTTATTTTCTCTTAGTCC